>JNJQ01000015.1 GCA_000701725.1 Erysipelotrichaceae bacterium NK3D112 | reverse complement strand
TGATTCCAAAAAGTTGAATGAGCTTCCGGATGAAGAGAATCCACTCGATCCAATCAATGAGA
This sequence comes from Erysipelotrichaceae bacterium NK3D112, assembly GCA_000701725.1. GTDB lineage: Bacteria > Bacillota_I > Bacilli_A > Erysipelotrichales > Erysipelotrichaceae > Bulleidia. Next base: position 69,736 of record JNJQ01000015.1, on the reverse strand, counting down.
TTCACTCTCTTGCCAAACGCTTTATGAGAGCACATGGCGGGTACAACAGGGAGAATCTTCAGGACTGGATGAACTTGATTGCATTCCTTCTATCAGCCCCAAGAGGCCGATATGAGAAGATCGATTTATTCATCAATATGGCACTAAATTCGACACGAGTGGTGAAATATCGCGATGTGATGTCTAAAAAATCCAGTAAATAAGCGGTTATTCACCAACGCAGTGCAAATTACCACCTTTTGTTTTTCAGAGTTCGGCGACTGCCTCGATTTCACAAAGCGCGCCGGCCGGCAGTGTTTTCACCGCCACGCAGCTTCTGGCAGGCTTGGAGGTGAAGTATTTTTCATAGACCTTGTTGAAAGCCGCAAAGTCCGCCATATCCGCCAGGAAGCAGGTTGTCTTGATGACATGGGCATAATCTGTACCTGCCACCTCAAGAACCGCGCCGACATTGCGGCAGCTCTGTTCCGCCTGTTCCTCAATGGTGGATGCCATCGGACTGCCGTCCGGGTTTGCCGGAATCTGACCGGAAGTAAAGACGAGACCGCCGGCGGATGTGTAAGCGTGGGAGTAAGGACCGATCGCAGCCGGAGCCTTTTCGGAAATGATCTGTTTCATCTGGTTTCTCCTTTTTCTAACTGAATTCTAATATACTTCCTGTTCTGATGAAACTGCATGCTATCATGATAGAAGAAAAACCGAACAGAACATGGAGGATAATCATATGAGCACACGTTTGCCTGACGGCTTTTTATGGGGAGGAGCGACTGCTGACTTCCAGTATGAAGGCGGATTCGGCGAAGGGGGAAGAGGAATTCTCTCCCATGATTATGAAACAGACGGAAGTCTGAACAATCCGAGACACCACACACTGCGCATGCCGGACGGCACAATCATCAAACCCGCAAGCAGCTTCTTCCTTGCGGATCCGGTTCCCGCCGAAGCGGTACCCGTATTCCTGGATGACGAATACTATCCCAGCCACAAGGCGGTTGATTTCTATCACCGCTACAAAGAGGATATCGCCCTGATGGCGGGCATGGGCTTCAATGTGTTCCGCTTCTCAATCTGCTGGAGCAGAATCTATCCGACCGGCGATGATGAAACCCCCAATGAGGAAGGTCTGAAATTCTATGATGATGTGATCAATGAAATGGCAAAGTACAATATGGAGCCGCTGATCACCATCTGCCATGACGAGCTGCCCATGGAACTCGCATTGAAATATGACGGCTGGAGCAGCCGCCATGTGATTGACTGCTATCTCAGATACTGCCGCACACTGTTTGAAAGATATGGCGGCAGATGCCGCTACTGGCTGACCTTCAATGAGATCAACGCGGTCAGAGGCTTCGGCCCCTGCGGCACAAGACAGAGCACAGGCAAAGTCCACTACCAGGCCGTCCATCATATGTTTGTGGCCAGCGCGAAGGCGGTCATCATGGGTCATGAAATGATGCCGGGCTCCATGTTCGGCGCAATGTATGCGATGAGCGAGCTCTATCCCGCCACATGCCGTCCCGAAGACATGTTCCGCCATATGCAGGTCAGAAGGGAAAACTGGTATTTCATCGATTCCATGGCCAGAGGATATTATCCCGCCTATGCGAAGGATCTCTATGAAAGAAGAGGCTTTGAGGGCATCGAGATTGAAGAAGGCGATACACAGATCATGAAAGAGGGTCAGCTGGACTTTGTCTCATTCAGCTATTACCGCTCCGCCACCGTCAAGGCGAACGATCCTTCCTTCACCGTGGGCGGCAGTCCGAATCCGTATCTGAAGAGCACCGACTGGGGCTGGCCGATTGATCCGCTCGGTCTGCGCTATTGCATGAACGAGATCTATGACCGCATCCAGAAGCCGATCTTCATTGTTGAAAACGGTCTTGGCGCGGTGGATGTGCCGGATGAGAACGGTTATGTCGAGGATGATTACAGAATTGAATATCTGAAAGATCATCTGACGGAAATGGCCAATGCAGTCAATATCGATGGCGTGCCGTGCATCGGCTACACGATGTGGGGACCCATCGATCTGGTTTCTCTTTCCACCGGTGAAATGAAAAAGAGATACGGTTTTATCTATGTCGATATGGATGACAAGGGAAACGGAACCCTGAACCGTTCCAAAAAGAAATCCTATGACTGGATGAAGCACATCATCGAAACCAACGGAGAGGCGTTATCCGAATAAGAATGTGAACAGAGCTGTATGACTTCCGGCTGCGGCCGGAGGGAAACAGCTCTTTTTATATGCGTCGTTCAATGAATTGATTGACAAACCAACATAAGTTAGTATAAACTAACTTTGCGTCGCAGAGATAACCTCTGCATTTATTTGATAACACAGTTAGCTTAAGCTAACTCACGGAGGCGGTATGCTGGATCATCTGATTGTTCAATACGGTGCGCCGACGCTTGCGGGCATCAAAACAGGCAGTATCTTCAATGTTCCCTATGAATCGGAAGCCTCACTGCTTGAGGATATCCGTGATGTGAACAGAAGATTCACAAAGAGCAGTCTCAGGATTTTCCTGATCCGCTTTATCCGCAACAGGGCGGTGCTGTATCTTGTGCGGCTGAACATGCTGGCAAAAGATATACGGGCCAACGAGGCGGAAAGCCTTCTGTGCGAGCGCGGATACAATCCCGAAAAGACGGCGGAATGCATCAGCAGACTGTTTCACAGAATGAAAACAGAAGAGGAGTTTCCCCATGAATTAGGTCTGTTTCTGGGCTATCCGCCGGAGGATGTCAGGGGCTTTATTGAAAACCGGCCATGCATATTCACCGGCGCATGGAGGGTATACAGCAACGAGAAACAGGCAAGAAAAACATTCAGCGCATTCAGAAAATGCACGGAAGAACTTGAAAACAGCTATTGCCGCGGGGTGCCGCTGGAAATGCTGGCTGCATAAAAAAAGAAAGGAAAAAATGAAACATGAAAACAGCAGTTATTTATTGGTCAGGAACAGGAAACACGGAAAAGATGGCGCAGAGCGTATTGGAGGGAATGAAGAAAGCCGGTGCTGAAGCCGATCTCTTTACCATCTCCGAAGTCAGCGCGGACATGATCACCGCATATGATGCGATTGCTTTCGGATGTCCGGCAATGGGAGCGGAAGTTCTGGAGGAATCCGAATTCGATCCTGCATTCACATCCTTTGAAAGTCTTCTCGCCGATAAGAAGATCGGTCTGTTCGGCTCCTATGGATGGGGTGACGGAACATGGATGAGAGACTGGGAACAGCGTGTCAGAGATGCCGGTGCGCAGCTTGTGGCAGACGGTGTCATCTGCCTGAATGAACCGGACGCGGCAGCGGAAGCCGAGTGTGAGGATCTCGGCGCAAAACTGGCTGCCTGATCAGGAGATCTCTTATGAAGCTTGTGCTTGTCCGCCATGGCGAAAGTGAATGGAACAGGCTGAACCTGTTTACCGGCTGGACAGATGTCGATCTTTCAGAAACGGGACATGCCGAAGCTATCCGTGCGGGAAAGCTGCTCAGGGATGCCGGCTATGATTTCGACATCTGCTACACATCCTATCTGAAACGGGCGATCCATACCCTGAATCATATTCTGGATGAAATGGACAGAGCCTGGCTGCCGGTTGTCAAATCATGGAAGCTCAATGAAAGACATTACGGTGCGCTGCAGGGACTCAACAAAGCGGAAACCGCTGCGAAATACGGTGAGGACCAGGTTAAAATATGGCGCCGCTCATTCGATGTCAAACCTCCTGCACTGAGCGCTGATGATGAAAGAAACGCAGGCAGACAGCCGATGTACAGAGATGTTGACCCGTTAAGTCTGCCGGCCTGTGAATCGCTGGAAACAACCATTGCCAGAACCGTTCCGTATTTCAGGGAAGTGATCGAACCGCAGATGAAGGCGGGAAAGCGTGTCATCATTGCGGCACACGGCAATTCCCTGCGTTCGCTGATCAAGTATTTTGAAAATATCAGCGATGAGGAGATTGTCAATGTCAATATTCCGACCGGTGTTCCGCTGGTCTATGAGTTTGACGATGACATGAATGTGACCGGTCATTATTATCTTGGCGATGCGGATGAACTGAAGGCGAAAATGGAAGCGGTCGCCAGTCAGGGAAAAGCAAAATAATCACAAAGAAACACTCAGAAAAGCCTCCCGGTGTCATGAAAGCCGGGAGGCTTGCCTGTTATGTGGTTCACGCTGCTTATATTTCAGATGCGTCTTTTGTTCAAAGGATCTGTCTGCCTGTTTCCTGATTCATTGAACGGAACATTCTGATAAACAGGAATACGGATATGGCGCATGCAATCATGTCCGCCAGCGGGATCGCGATCCAGAGCTTTGAAAGTTCTCCGAAGAAGGCGCTTAAGAGCCAGAAGCTCGACACCGGCAGCACAAAACCGCGCAGGATGTTCACAAGCAGTGTATAGCGCACAAAGCCAAGCGCCTGCATTGAGGAACCAAGGATCACGCATGTTCCGCCGAAAATCAGAGAGATGACCGCAATCCGCAGGGCGGTCAGGCCGATGCTCATCAGATTGTCAGAGGCGCTGAACATGGTGAGAATGGTCGACGGAATCATTTCCAGCACAATTGTCAGAACAAACATCAGTGAGACAATGACCGTCAGCGCATATTTCACCGTTTTCCAGACCCGGTCATAGTGTCCGCTTCCGCGGTTGTATGAAAGAATCGGAACCATGCCGTTGTTCATGCCGAAGGCGGGCATATAGCAGAAGTTCTGCAGTTTCATCCAGATGCCGTAGACGGCAGTGGCGGTCGTGCTGTACTGCAGGAAGATCTGATTGATAAAGAAGGAGCTCATGGATGTCAGACCCATGGTGATCATTGAGGGGATGCCGATGGTATAGATTTCCTTCGCCGCTTTCCAGTCGGGATGGAAGATCCTGTGCATGGTGATACTGACCCATTCATTGCGGTTCATATTGAACCAGAAAGCAAGACCCGCGGCCAGAATCTGTCCCAGCACGGTGGCCAGCGCCGCTCCGGCGATGCCAAGGCGGGGAAACGGACCGATGCCGAAGATCAGCAGGGGATCAAAGATGATATTGAACACCGCGCCGCTTGCCTGGGAAATCATTGCCGTGGATGCGTTGCCTGTGCTTGTAAGCATCTTTTCAAAGTAGCTGCCGAAGAAGGCGCCGGCAGAGATGATCCAGACAATGGAAAGATAGATGGTTCCGCCCTCAACGATTTCGGTGACATCCGTCTGGAAGGCATAGAATGCATGGGTAAAGGTGAAGCCGAGTACGGCGAATAAGACGATATAGCACAGACACAGAAAGATGCCCGTGTTGGCCAGCGCTTCAGCATGGTCATGTTTCTTCTGGGCAATCGTTCTTGGCAGGGCGGCGGAAAGGCCGACGCCGGTGCCGATGCCGATCGCGTTCATGATCTGCTGCATGGGCATGGCCAGTGAAACCGCGGTCAGCGCATTTTCGGAGATCCGTGCCACAAACATGGAATCGACGATATTGTAGAGTGCCTGTATGAAGAAGGATACCATCATCGGAACCGCCATACTGACCAGCAGTTTTCCGACAGGCATCGTGCCGAGTTTGTTTTCTCTTTGTGTCATGATTCACCTCACAATGTGTGAATTATAAAAAATCTGAAGTAAAATGTCATGGCCCGGGCACCGATTTAAGTGTTTTCTTTCCAAAAACGGAAATGAGAGCGTTTTCATGTGCGGAAGGCGGTGCATTCCTTTTCAGATTCATTAAAATAGGTATAACCGTGAACAGCGGATATGATTCACAGGAGAAATATTTGTTATGAGTTTTTTCAATGTCCTGACCCTCTTCGGCGGACTGGCAATGTTCTTATATGGGATGAGACTGATGGGAGACGGTCTCAAGGAAAGCTCCTCAGGCACTCTCAAAAAAGCGATGGAGATGGTTACCAACAATCCCGTCAAAGCATTTCTGCTCGGACTCGGGGTGACGGCAATCATTCAGTCATCCACGGCGACCATCGTCATCACAGCCGGTCTTGTCGCGGCGGGAATTATCACATTCAAACAGTCGCTCGGCATTGTCATCGGCGCCAATGTCGGCACAACCGTTACCGGACAGATCATCCGTCTGCTGGACCTTTCTTCCTCAGCGGGCTGGCTGGAACTGTTCAAGCCTTCCTCGCTGGCTCCGATCGCCCTGATCATCGGCATCATTCTGATCATGAGCGACCGCTTCAAAAACGCACGGGTCATCGGCAATATCGCGATCGGCTTCGGAATTCTGTTCAGCGGTCTTTTGAATATGACCGCGGCAGTGGATTCGCTTTCTGAAACCGGCATCTTTGAATCGATGTTTTCCTCGCTTGGAAACAATCCCCTGCTCGGCTATCTGACCGGCGCCCTGGTGGCTTTCATTCTGCAGAGCTCCAGCGCGACCATCGGTATTCTCCAGGCGCTTTCCTCGGCAGGGGGCCTGACATTCAATGCGGTCTATGCGGTCATTGCGGGTGTCTTCCTCGGCGATTGCGTGACTACAGGAATCGTCTGTTCGATCGGCGCCAGAGCGGATTCGAAACGGGTCGGTGCCTTCAATATCATGTACAATCTCGCCAAAACCGTTCTGGTGTTTCTAGGCATTTACATCTTCAGAAAGACAGGACTGCTTGATTCAATCTGGTTTGAGCCGGTAAATTCCGGCCGGATCGCCAATGCCAATACCGTATTCAACCTGGCAAGCGCGCTGATTCTTCTGCCTGCGGTGTCATTTTTTGAAAAGGCGTCCTATCAGATCGTCAAAGATGATCACGTGGAGCCAAACAGATACAAGGAAAAACTGGAAGCCCTCAACCCGGCTTTCTTCTCCACCCCTGCGATTGCGCTGAAAAGCTGCTATGACGCATTGCTTGCCATGTTCTATGCGGCAAGATCCAATTGCGAGGAAGCCTGCCGTCTGTTAAGAACCTATGATGAAAAGAAAGCGGAGGCGATCAGAGCCGAAGAGGAGAATATCGATCTTCTGGCTGACCGCGTTTCCGCCTATATCGGCGAGCTCAATCCGAAGCTGACCTCCCAGTACCATACCGCGATTCTCAATGAATATTACAAACTGGTTGTCGAGTTTGAAAGACTCGGCGACTATGCGACCAATATCTGTGAATCCGCTTATGATCTGCACAGAAAGGATATCAATCTGTCCCGGATGGCATCGGCGGAACTCGATGTCCTCGAGGAGCTTCTTGCGCGTATTCTGGATCTGGCTGAGCTGGCATTCAGAAAAAGAGACATCAACGCGGCTGAAGAGATCGAGCCGTTTGAGGAAGTGGTTGATGATATGGTCGATCTGATGCGCCAGAATCATCTGCAGAGACTCTCCAGAGGATTATGTTCCGTGAGTGCGGGCACGGACTTTATGGACGCCCTGCATGACATCGAACGTATTTCGGATATCTGTTCCAATGTGGGGCTGGCAACCCTTGCCCGTGTTTATCCCGAGCTTTCCGAGCAGACCCATGACTATATCTACCGTCTTCATACCGGCGGCAGCGATCTGTTCAATCAGAGATATCAGGAAGCCAAAGACTTCTATTTGACAAAGCTGAAAGACGTGATCCGCTCATATGAAGAAAAACCGAATGAATGATGAAAGCTCCGGTGCGGAGCTTTTCTTTTGGGAACAATCGAAAAAGAGAAACGCACAGGCGCTTCTCTTATCATTCCGTGATTTCCTTTTCGGCGTTTTCGATCATTGAATCTGCAGGTTTGTTCGACTCATTTTCCCAGCTCTTCAATAACAGACACCAGTATTCATCATAAGTCAGAGAGGAAGCTTTCACCTTCGGGGCAAGCTCCTTTCCGACATAGCGGAAATAGGATGGATCTGCCGCACAGAGGGTGATATCCTCCATGCCCTCGGGATAGCGTTCGATGAATCCGTATCTCTGCGCATTTTCTGAAAGCCATTGATAACATTCCGTCTCGCGGAAATCCTCGTATTTTTCATAGGTTGCCGCAAAGCTCGCGGACAGGCCGGTCTGGAATTCGCTGAATCCTTCTTTGCCGACTTCCAGATCCGCAAACAGCTCGCCTCTGTTATCGAGGTAATACTCATAGAGCTTTTTGATCGAAACATAGTCCTGATAGGAGCCGCTGATGAAGAAGGCATAGCCTTCATCCAGCGCTTCCCGGCACATTTTCAAAGCCGCATTGGCAGCCTCTTTCCTCAGACGCATTCCGTCCACCGCGTATTCGGTTGTGACTTCAGTCAGATCAGACGGACTGTAATTTCCGGGCAGATAATAATTCTTGTTTACCAGCACATTGATGTCAGAGATATTCTCGGCGGCGTATTTCATCTTGTAAAACTGATGATAGCTGTTTTCGAGAACGAATGTTCCGCCGGCATTGTCCTGGCGGCAGGCAATGACATCATCGATGTAGATCTGCTCGTTCCACTGATAATCCAGAACAAGCAGAGGCACAATCTCGCGGAATTTCAGTGAACTGAACAGGTTCGCCAGCTGATCCTCCTCATAGCCCGCATCAAACAGACGGCTGTACAGCAGGAAATCGCTGTCGGTCAGTTCGGTGCCGGGATCCGTCGCAAGATAAAGAGGAATGTAATTCCTTTTCACTGTTCCGGCGAGAATCTCATCCGCAAGATGTCTTGAATAATATCCGTTTTCAAGGATCAGATCGGTCAGGCCAAGCTCCCGGATGGCATCCGCCTCCTGCTGGGTATAGCCGAGCTGACGCACCTTGGAATCGCTGAGCGATTTCGGAATCCTGAGCGCAACGATCACCGCGGCCACGACGACTGCCGGCAGAATCAGCAGCCACCAGCGGACTCTCCGTCTCGGCTTCCGCTTTTTCGGCGTATTCTTTTGTTTTACGCTTTTGTCTGCTTCACTCATTTCAGCACCTCAAAAAGATTCCATGGATAAGTGTCCGGGGGAGTGTGTTCCACGGTTACCGGTGTCTTTTTCACCGGATGGGGAAATTCCAGACGCGCCGCATACAGTGCGATCTGGCCTTTTTTCGCATGCGGGTTATAACGCTGATCGCATACCAGGGGAAGACCGCGTGAGGCAAACTGCACCCGGATCTGATGGGACCTGCCCGTTTTCAGGAAAATCCTGACCAGGCTCATGCCGTTTCTGCGCTCCAGCACATGATATTCCAGCTCACAGTATTTGCCATGGGCCTCATCGCTGACACGGGTGGTGTTTGTTTTCGGATCCTTGCGCAGATAGTCTTTCAATACACCCGAATCATCCGCGGCTGTTCCGTCAATCACGGCCAGATATTCTTTTTTCAAAGCGTGTGTGCGCACCGCGTCGGACAGCCTGGAAGCCGCCTTGGAGGTTTTGGCATAAACCATCACCCCGCCCACCGGCCGATCAAGCCGGTGCACCAGTCCGGTATACACATTTCCCGGTTTCTGATATGTCACGCGGATATACTCCCGGCACATGTCCAGAAGGCTCTCATCCTCGGAGGAGTCGGGAGCGCTCGGCACATTGACGGGCTTTTCCACGCAAAGGACATGATTGTCCTCATAGAGCACATTGATCATAAACGCTCCCAGCGTCCGTAAATACCGCAGGGCAGCAAAAGATCTCTTCTTTCCAGCGGCAGTGCCAGCTCGCCGGTTTCAATCTTTCCGTCCGGATGGTCCGGCATGATCATGGTCTTCATCATATTTTCCAGCACGATGGAGGAGAAGCCGGTTGTGTAGCTGTTGATCAGGAAGAACAAAGCCTTTTCATCCAGAATCTCCATGCATGCCTGAATCAGGACGGTGATCTCTTTTTCAAACTTCCACATTTCCCCGTCCGGTCCTCTGCCATAGGAGGGCGGATCCATGAGAATGCCGTGGTATGTGCGGCCTCTTCTCTTTTCGCGTTCCACGAATTTCAGACAGTCATCCACGATGAAGCGGATTCTGCGCTCGCTGAGTCCGCAGAGGTCGCGGTTTTCTTTGGCCCATTGCACCATTCCCTTTGACGCGTCCACATGCACGACTTCGGCAGCTCCCGCAGCCGAGCATGCCATAGTGGCGCCGCCTGTGTAGGCAAACAGGTTGAGGATTCTGAATTCCTCATCGGGATATTTCTGAATCAGTCCGCTCATCCAGTCCCAGTTGGCCGCCTGTTCGGGGAACAGACCGGTGTGCTTGAACCCGGTCGGGGACACTTTGAATGTCAGGTTTTTATAATCCACGGTCCATGATTCGGGCAGCTGCTTTTTATACTCCCAGCTGCCGCCGCCTCTGTTTGAGCGGTGGTATACCGCATCCGCTTTTTTCCACAGTCCCCCGGTATAATCCGCCGGCCAGATCGCCTGGGGATCGGGACGTCTTAATACAATGCCTTTCCACTGTTCGAGTTTTTCGCCGCTGCCGGCATCGATACAGGAATAATCTTTCCATTCATCTGCTTTACGTAACATAGACAAACCTCGGTCGTATTATATCATGCACAGTTCGTTTTCATCATCCTGCCATCTGAAATCAGGCAGGGCAGTGCGGCTCTATGATATAATGGATGCCTGAAAATGAAAAATACATCCGGAGATGAAGAATGATTGATACAGAAAGTCTGAACAAGGATCAGAAGGAGGCAGTGCTTTCCGATGATCCCCATATGCGGGTGATTGCCGGCGCGGGAAGCGGAAAAACCCGGGTGCTGACCATGCGCATTGCCCATCTGATTGAGGATGAGGATGTGCGGGAAAACCGCATCCTGGCCATCACGTTCACCAACAAGGCAGCCAATGAGATGAAGGAGAGAATCCGGAAAATGCTCGGGGAACGCGTGCGCGAGCCGTGGATCTCGACCATCCATTCCCTTTGCGTGCGTATATTGAGAGAGGATATCACCGTACTCGGATATCCGCGCAATTTCACGATCATGGATGCCGAGGATCAGAAGGCGATTCTCAAAGAGGCTTACAAGCAGATGAACCTGGAAGTCTCGAATTATCCATACAGCGCTATGCTCAGCTATATTTCCAACAACAAGACGGAAGGCATCAGCGTTGAACATGCAAAGACGCTTGCCGGCTCCTATCTGGAGGAGAAGGTCAAAGCGGATGTTTATGAATACTATATCAACAGACTGCAGGCCCTCTATGCGCTCGACTTTGACGATCTGATCACATGGACGGTCAGGATGTTCGCAAAGTTTGATGAGGTTCTGACCAAATGGCAAAGACGCTTTGAATACATCCTGGTTGATGAGTTCCAGGACATTGACAATGTGCAGTATAAGCTGATCAGATACCTGGCCGGTTCACAGAATTCTCTTTATGTGGTGGGTGATCCCGACCAGACCATTTATACGTGGCGCGGAGCCAACGTGGATATCATCATGAATTTCACGAAGGATTATCCTGACACAAAGACGGTCATCCTCAATGAGAATTACCGTTCGACCGAAGCGATTCTCAACGGCGCCAACTCGGTGATCAAAAACAACCGTCACAGAGTGAAAAAGGATCTGTTCACCAACCGGAAATCAGATGAGAAGATCACTCATTATGCCAGCGCGAGCGATGAATATCAGGCCGCCTGGATCGCGGAAAAAATTGCGGAACTTCACCGCAAGGGAAAGTCATATACCGATATCGCCATTCTTTACCGCTCCAACTATCTTTCCAGAAATCTTGAAAAAGCGATGCTCGACATGCGCATTCCTTATATTATCTACGGCGGCATCCGCTTCTATGAAAGACAGGAGGTCAAGGATGCCCTGTGCTATCTGCGCATGGTCACAACAGCCGATGATCTTGCCCTGGGCAGAATTCTCAACCGTCCCAAGCGCGGCATCGGAAACAAGACCATGGACGCGATCGCCGAAGAAGCCCGCAAATCCCGCGTGAGCATGTACGAAGTGCTCAAACGCAACGAGATCTTCTCGGGCAAAAACAAGAAGACGATTGAATCCTTCGTGGCGATGGTGGAAAGCTGGCGTGAAGCCGCCGCAAACGGAATGGAGATCTTCCGCCTGTTTGAAAAGATCATCGATGATTCCGGATACCGGGCAATGCTGGAGGAAAACAAGGAAACCGACCGCATTGAAAATATCAAGGAACTGATCGATGACGTCCGTGAATTCTCCGAAACCTATCCGGAAAGCACTCTGGATGAATATATGCAGCTGGTTTCTCTTTACGGGGACAGGGATGAAACCATGAGTTCGGAATATGTCCGTCTGATGACCGTGCACGCGGCCAAGGGACTGGAGTTTGACACCGTCTTTGTCTCGGACATGAACGAGGGCATCTTCCCCAACGAAAGAGCGATGAATGACAGCGGCAGCCGTGGCGTGGAGGAGGAAAGACGTCTTGCCTATGTCGCCTTCACCAGGGCCCGCAACAAGCTGTATCTGACCGAGGCGGGAGGCTTCAGCTACATTCTGCAAAGAGCCCGCACAAGCTCGCGTTTCATCCGTGAGATTGATCCGGAATATATTGAACACATCGGCGCTGACAGCCGCACAGGCCATAAGGAGGTTCAGCTTTCCTCCGCCCTGTTTGACAGCAATCCCGGCACATTTGCCCAGCGCATTCATGAAACAAACACCGCCCAGCTGAAAAAGGGAGAGCTTGTCACGCATTCCAAATTCGGCGAGGGTGTGGTCATTTCCTGTAAAAACGGCATTGCGGAAATCGCCTTCCCGTATCCTTACGGAGTCAAGAAGATCGCCGCCGGCCACCCGAGCATCAAACGCAAGTCACAGATGCGCAGCTAGAGGATGATATGAGTGAAGACAGACTGACATTGATGAGAGAACTGGTTGACACCCTGAACACGGCAGCTGATTCCTATTACAGCGGCCGCGGTGAACTGATGACCGACTATGAATGGGATGCCATGTTCGACCGTCTGAAAAAAATGGAGGAGGAGACCGGCACAGTCCTTGAGGATTCCCCGACGATCAACGTCTCCGCCGACCGGATTGCCGGAAACAAGGAGCCCCATGAATTTGCGGCTCTTTCCCTGGCCAAGACAAAAAAACTGGAGGACCTGGTGAAATGGGCGGATCACAGAAAGATCTGGATCAGCTGGAAGCTTGACGGTCTGACCCTTGTCGTCACATATGACAACGGCAGGCTGAGCAAAGTCGTCACCAGAGGCGACGGCCACATCGGCACCAATATCACCCATCTGGCCGATGCCATTTTCGGCATCCGCAAAACAATCAAGGAAAAGGGGCATCTGGTCATCCGCGGAGAAGCGGTGATCAGCTATGAGGACTTTGAAAAGTTCCGGATTGAATCCGGCGAGGATTATGCCAATCCGAGAAATCTCGCTTCCGGATCACTGACGCTGAAAGATATCGATGAGGTCAGAAGAAGAAACATCCACTGGATTCCCTTCACCCTTGTCCATACGGAACAGAACATCGTCTCATGGGGCGAAAGAATGAATTTCCTGGAAAGTCTCGGCTTTGAGACGGTCGCCCATGAGGAAATCATTGATCCTGAGCTTTCCGCCGTCAATGAGGTGATTGAGCGCTTCACAAAGAAAGTCACGGACGGGGAGAATCCCTATCCGGTGGACGGCCTTGTCATCGTCTACGATGATACCGAATACGCTTCCGGCGGCTCCGTCACAGGACATCACGCCACAAGAGCAGGCTATGCCTTCAAATGGCAGGATGAGGCGGTTGAATCCGAACTGGATCATATCGAATGGTCCTGCGCAGCCTCAACCATCACACCGGTAGCCGTGTTCAGGCCGGTTGAGATTGAAGGTACAACCGTCAAAAGAGCGTCCTTATGCAATATCAGTGAATGTGAGCGCCTGCATATGGGCGGGGCGGGAACGGTGATCGATGTCATCAAGGCAAACAAGATCATTCCCAAGGTCATTCATGTCACAAAAACCGAAGGAGCATTCGAGATTCCGAAGCACTGTCCGGTATGCGGCGCGGAAACGGTTATCCGCATTTCCGAAAACAGCGGCACAAAGACATTGAGATGCACCAATCAGTCATGTCCTGCCAAGCAATTGAAAAAGTATACCCGCTTTGTCTCAAAGCCGGGCATGGATATCGACGGCATTTCCGAGCAGACCCTCTCCCGTTTCATCAATGAGGGCTGGATTCACAACTATGGCGATATCTATCGTCTGAGAAATCATCTTGATGAGATCGCACAGCTGGAAGGCTTCGGTGAAAAAAGCGCCGCAAACCTCTCGGCTTCGCTGGAAAAATCCAAGACAGCCGATGACACAAAACTGCTGTTCGCGCTCAATATTCCGCTGGTCGGACCGGATGTCGCAAAGCGTCTGCTGGGAGCTTATTCACTGGAAGAGCTTGTGCAGAAGGCATTGAGCGATGAGGATCCGGAAATGTTCAGCGTGATCGACGGCATCGGACCGGAAAAGTCCGCCGCCTTTGTCACATGGTTCAGGGATCCGGAAAACCTGGCGAATTACAGTGATCTGCTCACTGAGATCGAGGTCAGAAAGACCGAAACCGCAGCTTCGGGAAGCCGATGCGCAAACCTCACCTTTGTCGTGACCGGCGATGTGCATCATTATGCCAACCGCAATGCGCTCAAGGCATACATCGAATCCGAAGGCGGCAAGGTGACCGGTTCGGTTTCCAAATCCACAAGCTTCCTGATCAACAATGATCTGGAATCCGCATCCTCCAAAAACACGAAGGCGAAGGCATTAGGCATTGAAATCATCTCCGAAGATGAATTCCTGCGCCGTTTCGGCCCGGAATCATAAGATTCAGAGTGTTGAAAAGACATCCTTTTACGATTAAAATTGTCCGGTAGACCGGTCGACATCCCTCAAACGGCCCGCCGGGACTGGTCATTGCGCATAAAAGAATGTAGAATAAATGGCGGAGAAAGAAATCAATATGACAACCAACAAGGTAAAACAGGCTGCGAAGAAAAAGGCAGCCGGTAAAAAAAGAAATCTGCATACAACCGGTCTGGTGTTCTGGATCTGTCTGATCCTGATCGCGGCGCCGATCTGTGTGCTTGGCTGGATTCTTCTGTCATCGATGATGGACACAGGCTCACCGGTTCTCGGCAACCGCTATGAAGGTGATCTGGATCCGGCGATCACGCAGGATCAGATGACTGAGATTGAAACCGCGGTCGGTGCGCTTGAGAGCGTTGAGAAGGCATCGGTCCGGATGGTGACCGCAACCATGAGAGTTTATGTCGATGTACCGGATGACTGGGGCATTGATGCGACAAAGGAAAAGGCATCCGAAGTGTACAATACAGTCGCTTCCGTGCTTGATCCTGCTGTGTATTTCACCCAGGCGGACGGCCGCAAGATGTATGATCTGGAAATCCATGTCTACAACCTGGCTGAAAACAGAGAGGATGAGAGTTTCGTCTATGTGATTGAAAACAAGACATCCTCCATGAGCGAGCCGATCGCATCCGTTGTCAGCGAACCGCTTGATGCGGAACTGGCACAGCGTTTACGCGATGAAGCGGCTGCCCGTGAGGAAGAAGAACGCAAGGCTGCAGAAGAAGCAGCTGCGGAAGGTGAAGCCGCGGAAGGTGAAGCTTCAGAAGAAGGATCGGAAGAGCCCGCGGAGGAATCCGGTGAGGAAACCTCAGAGGAAGGTTCAGAAGGATAACAGAAACAAAGGGGCATCAAAGCCCCTTTTAATGAATGCTTATGGAAAAGAATGAGACATATACCGCCACGTGCGAAGGCTATAACGAAGATGGGGCAGGCGTCGTGAAAATCGACGGCTTTGTCATTTTCGTGAACGGTCTGATTGAACATGAAACCGCCGAAATCGGCATCACAAAACTGAAGAAGAATTACGGTTATGGCCGGATTGTGCGCCTGATCACTCCTTCCGAGCACCGCGTGACACCGGTGTGTCCTGTTGCAAAACCCTGCGGAGGATGCCAGCTTCAGCACATGGATGATGCGGAACAAAGACGCTTCAAGATGGAGAAGGTGCGGATGTGCTTCCGTGCCAACGCGGACATGGAACCTGAAATCCTTCCCATTCTCAAAGCTGAGCCGTATGAGAATTACCGCAACAAGGTACAGATCCCGGTCCAGTTCAACAAGGGCAAAGTGGAAATGGGATTCTACCAGAACCATACCAACCGGATCGTGGAGTTTGACACATGCCATGTGCAGTCGAAGCTTTCCAACGAAATCTCGGCGTATCTGAAACAGCAGTTCGCAAGATTCTCATGCGCGAAGCAGATCCGCCACGTGCTGATCAAGCATGCCCACCGCACCGGCGAGGTCATGGTTGTGCTCATCGTGCGCAATTATCCGTTTGAAAACAGTGAGAAACTCACAAAGCAGCTTTGTGAGAAATATCCGCAGATCAAAAGCCTTTCCGCTATCATCAACCGCCGTGAGGACAATGTGATTCTCGACGGCAAGGAGGTTCTGATTTCGGGAAGACCCTATATCGAGGAAACCCTGCTTGGATGCCGCTTCCGCATCAGTGCCAGATCCTTCTATCAGATCAACCCGTACGCCACCGAAATCCTTTACAGCAAGGCGATCGAGGCGGCAGGTCTCACCGGAAGGGAAACACTGATCGATCTTTATTGCGGCACCGGAACGATGGGGATTATCGGTGCTTCAAAAGCGAAGAAGGTCTATGGTATTGAGATCGTTCCCGACGCGGTGAAAGATGCGAAGATCAACGCTGAGATCAACGGTGTCAATAACATTGATTTCTTCTGCATGGACGCTTCCAAAGGCGCCCAGGCCATCATCCGCTCAAAAATAAAAGCGGATGCGATGATCATCGACCCGCCCCGCAAAGGCTGTTCCAGGGATACGATCGATGCGATTGTGAAAATCGCCCCGCAAAGACTCGTCTATGTCTCATGCGATCCCGCAACCCTGGCAAGAGATGTGAAGATTCTTTCCGAAGAAGGATATCAGTTATGTTCCGTGCAGCCGGTTGACATGTTTCCGCATACCACCCACGTCGAGACTATAGTATTGCTACAAAAGTTGAACTCGTAGAAATCCTTTATTTTAAGCACTTTTACGAGCATTTCACCGACGGATCGACCGACTGGTCGAAGCGCGGAAAGCGCCTCGAAAAGTATGTCCGGGTGGCTATAGCAATAGAACTCGTCACTGTAGGCACAAAACTTGAGGACTTATAGACAATAGAATATTGAACTGATTATGGACGTTTATTTTCTGTTGCTGTCAGTACCAGCCGTCATTGTATCCGGAATAATACTCCCTGTAGCACTTCTCACACATGGGATACCCGAATGACCATGGCAGCAACTTGCCGCAGTATCTGCATTTTCTCTGCAAATACTTCTGCCTTGATAAAAGATGAATGATCTGTGCGGAAATACGGTTTTTTGCCTGAATGCATTCTGAGACTCTTCCAGGGTCATACCGGAGCGCAAAGCCATAAATCAGATCAAGTGTCCGGTAATCGGATTCCAGTTCATCCATGCTTTTGTTTTCGGTTTCAGATGCCAGACTGCTGATTTCTGTCTGCAGATCAAGAGGACTGTGCGCGATGACTTTCTTACTCAGATCTTTCCATATCATGTACCGGGTGATGTCATCGACATCCACAGTGATACCGGACAGGTCATAAACCAGATGCCTGTCATCTGTATACTGTTCCGCATACTGACACAGTATGATTCTTGAGCGCATATTTGTTTTGCGGAAGCCGTCAGGTACTTTCAGCCTGGTCCAGCTTTCCATGATTTCGGACAGCGGGGCATCTTCTTCAATTTCGAGCAGCGATTCAGGGAACGGCAGTGTTACTGTCTTAATTGAAGGTATCTGGGCTGTTAAATGAACGCTGCTGATTTTAAAGACAGATCGTTCACTGTTCACATAGCCTTTGTCATATTTGCCGAATCTTCCCGCTCTGCCCGCGATCTGCTGGATTTCCCGGAACATTAAAGACCGCACGGCAGAACCGTCATATTTCGATGTTTCCAGAAACACAACCCGCCGGATCGGAAGATTCATCCCCATGCCGATTGCGTCTGTCGCAATCAATACGTCTGTTTCTCCGTTTGCAAATTTTTCTGCTTCACGATGACGGACATCATAAGGCAGTGCTCCGTAAATTAAACTGCAGCTGATGCCTTTCTGTTTCAGTTCCGATGCGGCAGCGTGAACTTTTTTGCGGGAAAAGACAATCAGGGCATCTCCTGGCTGAACATCGTCCGGGAACCGAAAGCGTCTTTTCTCACAGATCAGAGGTGTTTTTCTTTCGTGACGTTCAATCTCATACGTATCCCGGCACATTTCAATCAATCGGATGACAATGTTTTCCGCTTCCGGTGCCATACACACGTGGATTTCCGGACTGAATGCGCCGAGTATGGCTTTTGACCATTGACAGCCTCTTTTTTCATCCGCAAGCATCTGCGCTTCATCAATCACGCAGCACCTGTATTCATTTTGCATGTTTAGCATCTCAATGGTGGAACTCTGGAATTTCGCATGTTCACAAAGAATCTGTTCTTCGCCGGTGATCAGACTGCAGCCAAACGGTTTCAGCCTTTCGTACTGTTCGAAGGCAAGCAGTCTCAGCGGCGCAAGATAAATTCCGTTTTCACATTCAGAAAGCCTCTGAATGGCAGCGTGCGTTTTTCCGGAATTGGTCGGACCGATGTGCAGGATAAAATGTCTTCTGACTGATCGTGCATACGGATAGGAACCGGCGATGTCTTCCGATGTCGCTTCTGAAGCCAATGAGCGGATGGAACTGCTGACAGCCTGACGTCTTTCCAGCTCTGCGAATGCTTCGGTGTAGCGGCTGTTTGCACGAAGAAGGGATTCAAGATACTCCCATGTGAAATGGGAGCTCAGATCGGAATAGAGTGTTTTAAAATCTGTGATGCTTTTCAGCTTTCCTTCAATCATTTTCCTGAAGGATGGGATGTGAACAGATCCTTTTGCGAAGGTGCCCTGAATATCTTCGGCGGTTTTGATTGCGGCTTTGATATTTCTGCTGTGTTTCATCATGTAGTCCGCAAACTCTGCATAGATATCGGTGCTGCATGTTTTGGCAGATTGCAGAAGGGATAAACAGAATGCAGAGCGGAACAGTTTTGACTGCGTATTGTTTTCGTATGCATCTGCAAGTCTCATCAATGATGTTCTGGCATGTTGAATCAGAATATCCTTTCCGAGTCCGCGCAGATCATAAAACGGATCATCATGCTGCCTGCAGCGGAGGATCCGTAAGGAGACTGCTTTATCTGCTTTCCTGAAAAGCATATTTTCAAAGGCGGGAAGAATGAGTCTGTATTCTTCTTCCATATCCAGTCCGCTGATAAGCTGATTTTTCAGATTCAGTATTTCTGTGTAATGAATCCGTTCCTGTGCATCCTGAACATAATCCCTGTATTCTTCTTCAAACTGTTTTCTGTTTTCCGGATTATCCAGCCAGGCACCGCTGATGATATTTTGGTATTCCGGAAAAGTCTTCAGAACACTTATGATTTGTTTTTCTCCTTCTTTGGAATTCAGGAAAGCCTTTTTTCCGCTTCTGCGTAAGTTCTTCAATTCCTTTAAAACAATTCTTTTGGCCTGCTTCCTCAGTTTTTCCTTTTCGCGTTTTTCCACATGTTTCTGATAATCATCTTTTGAAAGAATGGAATCCATAAATCCTCCTTTATTTCATGCGACATGTCTTCAGACATATTGCCGCTCTACGTTATTCTTTGTTTCAGATCCGGTATATCTGCGCTTTCCATCAGTTTTTTTTAATGTTTGCTATGATTTTCTCCAGATAACCGGGAGGACTCCTATGGAAAATGTAATGAAAACAGTGACAGATTACTGCACAGATGCGGCTTTCCATCTGCTTCTGGCATTGGCTGTATGCTGATCGGAAAGGCTTTGATCAAAACTGCTGGAAAAGCCATGAAGAAGACAAATCTGTTCACAAAACTGGATCAGATTGCCGGTTCTTTTGCGCGCAATGTGATTGTTACGGTTCTGTATATTGTTCTTATTATTTCGGTGGTCAGTATTCTCGGTGTTCCGATGGCTTCCACGATCACGGTGCTGGCATCCGGAGCAATGGCAGTCAGTCTGGCATTGCAGGGATCACTCGGAAATGTGGCGGCAGGATTTATGCTGCTGTTCAGACCGTTCAATGTCGGAGATTACACATGCCTTGACGGAAATGAAGGTACAGTCAAAGAAATCGGAATTTTTATACAGTTCTGACAACACCGCAGAATACACAGATTTCCGTTCCGAACGGGAATCTGATGAATACAACGATTATCAATTACACAGCCAATCAGATCCGAAGGATTGATTATACTTTCACAGTTTCAAAAAACACGGACCCTGAAGCGGCAATCCGTGTCATGAACAGTGTTTTTGAAAAGAATGAAATGGTTCTGAAGGATCCGTCCCCGCTTGCGACTATTTCCTGAACAACAGATACCGGTATGACGGTGCAGGCAAGGGTCTGGGTGAAAAAGGACAATTTCCTTACATGCAAAGAAAATCTGATTAAGGAAACTGCACAGGCTTATCATGAGGCCGGAATCACCCAGCCTTCCATTCATGTTGTAAGCTGACCCGTATATTCACAGCACACGTCGAGACTATAGTGTTGCTACAAAAGTTGAACTCGTAGAAATCCTTTATTTTAAGCACTTTTACGAGCATTTCACCGACGGATCGACCGACTGGTCGAAGCGCGGAAAACGCCTCGAAAAGTATGTCCGGGTGGCTATAGCAATAGAACTCGTCACTGTAGGAACAAAACTCGAGGACTTATAGACAATAGAATATTGACCTGAAAAGGACGTTATGAACTGCATTTCACGGCGGGCAGACGTCCTTTTTTGCGCTTTATACAAAGCAGTTTAAAACTGAAACAGGATGCTGCAGAATTTTCATAAATGATTATTCCCCAAATTGGATATATATGCGAAGTACTTCCGGTTTAAAAAGAAGTGTATTAGAAGCTGAATAAGAAGTTAACAAGAAGTATAATCGAAGAAAAAAGAAGCAGGTGATTATATGTTCCTTGAAGAAATAGTAAGTAATCCGCTGACAGAAAACAGTGAGATTGAATGCAAGAGCAAACTGGATCGAAACAATGTGATCGGTTGGCTTAAAACATTTGCAGGCTTTGCAAATGCTGACGGCGGAACGATTTATGTAGGGGTGGAAGATAAAACGAATAAACTGATCGGTTTTGACCGGAGTGCTGCAGACTCCGAGAGAAATTATTTTAACAACCAGGTCAATGAGCATATAACCCCAAGACCTCCATATAAGATCAGCTTTATCCGGTACCATATTAGAGAACAGGAACGATTTGTTCTGCAGATCAGGGTGGACAGCTCGCCCATAAAACCTGTTATTGTTAAGTTTGATGGTATTCCTTCCATCTTTATGAGACGTGAGGGTTTTACAGGCGGAGCGACCTATGAAGAAATTATTAATATGTGTATTCATAGTCAGTCTGCATCATTTGACACCATACTGTCAGACAAAATATATAAACCGGATGACTATCAGACTCTCAGAGAATTCCATAGACAGCACACAGAAGGAAAGGTCTTAACAGACAAAGCACTTGCTTCACTTGGTTTTTTTAATGAGGAAGGAATTCTTGCGAATGGAGCCGTTCTGTTTGGCGATCGCTATACAGAACACAAAACAGATGTCCAATGCTCAGTTTTTTCCGGATTTACAAAGGGAAGCGAAAGAATTGTTTCAGTTAATCGATTCAGGCTCGACGAAAATGATTATCGATAGAGTGTAGAAAAGAATCGGAATTCATGGAGGCTGAAATGAAAAGAGAATTAGGAATAGCTCGCTGTGGACTTGCGTGCTGCTTGTGTTCTGAGAACGTAACCTGCAAGGGATGTAAGCGGGATGGATTTATGGAATTATCCTGGTGTAAGGATGCAGAATGGTGTGAGGTTCGCAGATGTGGGATAGATAAGAATCTGAATGGCTGTTATGAGTGTAAGCCTGCGGAATGTCGAAAGGGGCTGTATGCAGAAAAGATCAAGGCTCGTGCCTTTGCAGAATTTGCCCGGAGATATGGTGTGAAAGAACTTTTGGATTGCCTTGAGCGAAACGAGCAGGCAGGTATCGTTTATCATCGTGAAGGAATTATGGGAGACTATGATGAATTCGATGATTTAGAGGAACTCATCACTTATATCAGGACGGGAAAAAGGTAAGATCCAACTTATCGACATGTTCCCAATAACGGGCAAGCTCCCCAAACCGGTTGATATGTTCCTGACGAACAGGCAAATCGTTGATATGGTCTCTGGCGTGATTTTGCGAACAGACAGCAGTCGGTAGACAAGTTCCCGCGTACTAGCGCACGTATGAATCAGTTGTTTCATTTCCTCGTGCCACGTCGAAACGGTATGCTGCTTGTACCACCAAAAGAAAGACTCCATTTCAGTGCCTTATGAGCCGAAGAATGCGGACTATCTGAAAAAAAGATGAAAGTGATGAACAAATCGAGTTTTGCGGAGAAGAATAAATGGATTATAGAATCGAGAATCTGACAAAAGAAGATGCCGAATATATCGGCAAAAAGATCAATGAAATCGTGCCGCATGAAGTGGACGCAGATGAAGAAGAATTTGTTCTCAAAGTCGAAAATGAAAATGGGGAGATCATAGGCGGATGTGTTGCCGAAGCATACGAATACCACTGGTCGAGAGTTTTGCTTGAAGAGCTTTGGGTGGATGAACGCTATCGTCATCAGGGGATTGGCTCTATGATCATCCGCGAGGTCGAACGTATTGCAAGAGAGAAGGACTGTCGGGTCGTGACGCTTGGCACCGCCAGTTATATGGCAAGACCGTTCTATGAAAAACACGGCTACACGGTTTTTACAACTCTGAAAAAGGCTAACGGCTATATCGATTATTCATTGGTCAAGTACCTTGACAAGGACACGTCAAACTATGTGCCGACAAACAATAGCGGTACGTGGTTCAAGGTTTCCCTCGGCAATGAGGACGACGCGGATGCTATACAAGACGGCCTTGACAAATACGACGAAGCCTACGAGCCGAAATACGAAAATGTTGGTTTTTATAAGAAACTTGTGGATAAAGACGGCAGGTTTGCGGCAGGCGTGATTGCGGACGTGAACAAAGATGCATATGGCTTCGTTGAGGCACTGTTTGTTGAAGAGCTGCTCAAAAATCAGGGTTTGGGCACATATCTTTTGAAGGAAGTGGAAAAACAGGCAAAGGAAAACGGCGCTTCCATGATTTTGACAAACGCGGGCGACTGGAATGTTGATTTCTTCAAAAAGAATGGCTATTTGCTCAGAGGCGAACTCAAAGATGTTCCCAAAGGACACAACTGTTATGAGCTTTACAAGAACATCTGAAACACATCAACAATAATTCTTCTTTGTCGACTTGTTCCGCAAATCCCAATTTACTGAAGTAAAAGACTACATATCATTGCGAGACGTGTCATAATACTTACGTTGGAAATAAGCACTTTGATATGCTTGGACAAAGACGAACGTTCACATGTGGAGTGCGTAGTATTGATGTTAAGGAAAAATACATAAAGCCGACAAGAGTGTTTGAACTGGAAGATGGTGTCGGCATTTATAGAAACAGGAGAAGAGGAAGATGTGTACAGCAGCAACTTATTATGCAAAGGATCATTATTTCGGACGCAATCTGGATCTGGAATTTTCTTATCACGAAGAGATCACTATTGTGCCAAGAAACTATCCCTTTATCTTTCGCAAATGCGAGGGCATCAATCATCATTATGCAATGATCGGAACAGCGTTTGTTGTGGACGGGTATCCGCTCTTCTATGATGCCGTAAATGAGAAAGGCCTTGGAATTGCTGGATTAAATTTTCCCGGGAACGCTGCTTATAAGGCAGAAGTTCCGGATGCGGACAATGTAGCACCATTTGAATTCATACCATGGATCCTCAGTCGCTGTGCCGATGTCGATGAGGCAAAGACACTTATTTCCCGGATGAATCCGGTAAATATAAGTTTTAGCCCGGAGCTTCCGTTAACGCCGTTGCATTGGATAATTGCGGATAAAAAAAGAACGATTGTAGTTGAACCTCTAAAAGATGGCATCAGAGTATACGATGATCCGGTGGGGGTCATGACCAACAATCCAACCTTTGATCAGCAGATGTTTCATCTCAGCAATTATATGTATTTGTCAAATAAACCTGTGACAAATACTTTCGCCAAGGGTCTGGAGATTACGGAATACAGCCGTGGAATGGGCGCGATGGGAATGCCCGGTGATCTTTCCTCTGCATCAAGGTTTGTGAAGGCGGCGTTTACCTGCATGAATTCAGTTTCCGGCAATTCGGAGGAGGAAAGTGTAAGCCAGTTTTTCCACATTCTGGGGTCCGTAGAGCAACAAAGAGGCTGTGTTTGTCTAGGCGAAGGAAAATATGAGATAACCGTATATTCTTCCTGCTGTAACATGGATCGGGGAATTTACTATTACAGAACATATGAGAATTCTCAGATTACAGCCGTAGATATGCACAAAGAGGCAACAGACGGAGAAGCATTGATTCGGTATCCGATGATCAAAGAACAGCAGATACGATATCAAAACTGAAATCAAGATATATTTCAGTTTATAGATTTGTTCGGTATAACGAAATTTATCCTAATTAATTCAACTTTACCATTGACATTCATAGCAACGTCTCCAGGCATGTGGAGACGGTGGTGTTGCTGAAGAAGTCGAATTCATAACAGCCGGCATAAAACTTGAGGATTTATAGACAATAGAATATCACGCTGATGATGGACGTTTATTTACTGCATTCGCGGAGAGTAAGCGTCCTTTCATATTGTTAACCTGAGCCAAATACTCGGTTAAAACAATGCCAAATACTCGGTCACACAATCCTCATATTCGTCATCAAAAGCTGAACTGCCGAGAAAGAAAACTCACATTGACAGACAAAACAGGTATGAGCAAACTGAGAACACAGGTTCGAAACTTAAAAAAAAGACAATTTCGGAAGTGGTGCCATGAACTATATTGAAAGACCAGAATACATGCCGGGAGCGATTGACCTTATATGAATGAAAACAGAGACAGAGCAACAGCCTGCTGCTTGCCTTTCTGTACCTGAAGGCTGATGATGAAAATGTATCAGACAAAGGAGGAGGAATTGCTCTATGGAAACAAGGGATATACTGAAAAAGCTGAGAGAAGAGAGAAATCTCACACACAGGACGAACTGGCAGAACATGTCAGGGTGACAAGACAGGCCGTCAGCCGCTGGGAGACCGGCGAGACACAGCCCAATACGGATACACTCAGGCTGCTGTCCAAAGAATTCAACGTATCTATTAACACACTTCTCGGAAGTCCGAGACAGCTTGTATGTCAATGCTGCGGAATGCCGCTGAATGATGACGGCATTCTCAGCAAAGAACCGGATGGAAGCTTCAATGAGGATTATTGCAAATGGTGCTACACAGAAGGTGAATTTGCATACAAGTCCAAAGATGCACTGCTCGACTTCCTGCTCGCTCATATGCCGAACCCGGAAAATCTGCCGGAAGATGAAAGACGAAAGCAGTACGATGGATATCTCTCGCAATTGAAGCACTGGAAATAATTGAAAGTAACAGTCAGGCTCCCCGCTGCGACAGCAGGGAGCTTTTACTATTGATTTTCCGATATACGGGTAATAAAATTTAAAGATAGTTAATACTAACTAACACAAGCGTTAAAAACATATACACAGGCTTCATATCGTAAAGATATGAAGATTGAATCAATCCATACCGGAACTTCCGGCAGGCGAAAGCAGAGAATTCATCTGCCTGAACGCAATAAGCCGGCGGAACGGTTTCCGACCGTCGGTTAGAAATAACTAACAAAGAAGGTGATTCTATGGTGATCAATGAATATGGCGACCGAAACAGTCCTGCGGTGCTGCTTCTGGCTCCGATGATGGTATCAGGAACGGATCTTTATCAGCTGATGCATCCGTATTTCAAAGACAATTACCACTTCATTGCCCCGGATCAGGGCGGCCATGGCAAAGCCGCAGCGTATATCAGTGCGGATGAGGAATACAGAGAACTGAAAAACTACCTGCTTGCCGAAGGACTCACAGAGATCGAACTGGTTTATGGCGCATCTCTCGGTGTGGCAGTTGGATACAGACTTTTCCTGGATCCGGATTTTACGGTTCATCATGCATGGTTTGACGGGGTTGCTCTCAGTTCAAATGCGCGCTTTGCCGAATGGTTTATGAAGAAGATGTTCAGAAGCCGCAAGAAAAAGCTGGCAAGGATCAAAGCCGAAGCTTCTCCTTCTCTGGTGCGTATGTACGGCTATGATTTCGCAAAGATGATGACAAAGAATTTTGAGCGGATCACCGTAAACGACATCGACGCGATCTGTCATGCGTGCTGCCATTATAATCTGCGCAGACTGAATATAGAAGAACAGGCAAAACTCCATCTTGATTTCGGTGAGAAGGATTTTGACCTGAAGTATTCAAAGAAAACAATTCCGGTTTATATGCCGGAAGCACAGCTTGTGATCCGTCCCGGTTATGCGCATTGCGGCTATATGGCCGCGCACACGAAGGAATATACGGAAGAAATCGAAAGCTTCATCAGAAGGGGACAGGATGTTCTGGGATCAGGTGGCAGGCGTATATGACATCTTTGTCAATGTCATTAACAGAAAGACGCATCAGAAGCTGAAAGAGATCGTCTCTGATCTCATCGGTGAACAGGATTCCGTACTGGAATGTGCCTGCGGAACAGGCTTTCTGAGTGCCGTGGCAGCACAAAAATGCAGACGGCTGACAGCGACGGATTTCTCTTTGAAGATGCTGAAAAGGGCGGAAAAGAACTGTCATGCCTTTGACAACATCACATATGCGCTGGCTGACATCACAGCGCTTCCGTATCCGGATGGCAGTTTTGACAAAGTTATGGCCGCTAACGTGATTCATCTGCTGGACAATCCGCTGAGCGCTCTTCATGAACTGAACCGGGTATGCAGAGAGGGCGGAACCCTGATCATCCCGACATATATGAACAAAGACGCAAAAGGCAAAACAAGCGGTTTCGCTTCCGCCGCGGGAAAAGCCGGAGCGGATTTCAAACGGCAGTTTACCGTGGAAAGCTACAAACAGTTCTTCCTGGATGCGGGATATCCCGATGTGAAGATCATTTATGCGGACGGACGGATTCCCTGCGCCGTGGCGGTTATGAGGAAGGCATTGAAATGAAAGTATACGAGTTCGGAAAAGAAAATGAGAAAAACTTTGTCATGTTTCAGTGCGCGGTGGAACCCTGGTGGGTGTTCAAAGCTCCTGCTGAGGAAATGGCAAAGGACTATCACGTGTATCTGATGATCGCGGACGGTCATGATGAGCTGGGCACCGAATTTATTTCCCTGGAAAAATACGCAAAGGACGCCGCCGATTATCTGAGATGGAACGGTATTAACCATGTCGATGCCATGTACGGCATTTCCATGGGCGGAGCAGCCGTGATCCGTTTTCTGGCCACCGAAAACATTCCCGTGGACAAGGCAATCATCGACGCAGGCATCACACCGTATCCATATCCGAAACTGATCTGCCGGCTGATCTCAGTCAAAGACTGGATCATGATCATGCTGGTGACGAGATCCCTGCGTCTGATGGAGCTTGCCTGTCCGCCGAAGCGGTGGACACCCGCAGGCGAGGATCCGAAGGCGCATTACCGCGCTTTATTGGAATTTTATAAAAAACACTACTCGGCCAGAACGATCTATAACGTCTTCTGGTCAACTGATAACTACTCCATGCCTGATCCTGTTCCTCATGTGGATACACAGATCGAGTACTGGTACGGCGAGGAGGAAAAGAAGGCAAGAGAAAGCGAACATGATATTGAATTTGTCTGCCGGACTTTTCCGCAGACGGTTCTCAGAGAATTCAAAGGTCTTGCGCATGCGGAACTTGTGATGATGTTTCCAAAGCGCTTTGCAATGGAAGTGAAAAGATTTCTGGAGGGCACAGAATGAATTACACCCCCGAAAAGCTTGTGGCAGTCAGCCGCTATCAGAACTATTTTCCAATGCTGAGCAAAGAGATACAGAATGACACATACATGCGCATGCATGAGCTTCTGGAAGAAGAAAAGGAATACTGTGACAAGGGAAACTACAAGCATATGGCGCAGATCCTCACATCCATTGCCCTGTATGAAACACTGCAGAAGCACGGAAAGAGTGAAGCGGAAGCATACAAAACTGTTTCGGAAGAAATGTGGAAGTTTCTGGACCCCTCAAAAATGCAGAAGCTGGCAAAAATGCGTTTCTTTCTGCCGTTAATGAAAAAGATCGTTCCCTTCGGTTTCCGCAAAGGCTCCGGCACGGGCTGGCGCTATACCTGGCATGAAAATGATCCGAAGAATGAGTTTCACTTTGAATGCAATGAATGCATCTATGAGAAAATCCTGAAACCGCGCGGTCTTCTGAAACTGGGAGCGATGTGCTGCCGGGCTGATCTTATCAACTACGGCAGTCTTCCATACACGGATTTCATCCGCACACAGACACTGTGTCAGGGTGGAACACTTTGCGATTTCCGTTTTGTCCGCCATGAAACCGATGCCGGCGAGGGCTGGCAGCGCAGCAGAAGTATTTAAGGAGAACTTGCAATGGGTATTCTGAAAAACTTTTTCTCTCAGACGAGAAAACCGGAAGGTTTCCTCGGAAAGATGATGCTCAGCACCATGAATTCCGGTCATGCGAAACTCGCTGACTGGGGTTTCACACATCTGCCTTCAATCAATCCTCTCAAAGCGGCGGACCTTGGCTGCGGCGGCGGACGGAATGCGGCAGAACTGCTGAAGAAATATCCGCAGGCGCATGTGACAGCGGTGGACTATTCTGACTTGTCCGTGGAGAAAGCAAAGAAGTATAACCGGGCAATGATCAGCGCCGGACGCTGCGAAGTCATGCAGGGAGATGTATCGGATCTTCATCTTCCCGCCGCATCATTCGATCTGGCAACGGCTTTTGAAACGATTTATTTCTGGCCGGGTCTGGAAAAGTGTTTCGCAGAGGTTGCGAAAGTGCTGAAACCCGGCGGATATTTCATGATCTGCAATGAATCAGACGGAACTGATCCCACCAGTCTGAAATTTGAAAAGATCATCGACGGCATGAAGAACCATACGGCAGAAGAAATTGAGAAGGCATTGAAAGCCGCAGGTTTTTCAGAAGTCAGATGTTATCACCATTCATCAAAACCGTGGATCACGGTGCTGGCAAAGAAATAAGAGAGTGATCATGCAGAGTCTCATCAGATCCGCCTGCGGAATCGCGGGATACGGTCATCTGCATCCGAAGCTGATCCAGGGATGTACGAAGACTATCTGCCGCGGCGGCGACTGCTGCGATTTCCTGCTGAAGTATATGGATTGATATGCAGAAGGAGAAACAGAATGAACACGATCGGAATCGATCATAACCTGGACCGTTTGCGGATCAGGAAGCTTCTGACCATCGGACTGGCTGCCTCGATCATGACGGGAACCGGTGATTTTCTGCTTGGATATGCAGAGAACACAGCAGGCGGCAGCGTCGGCTTAAGTATGATGGCAAGCGCTCCGAACCTGAGTGAGTGGCAGATGATTGCCGGCGGCCTGCTTGGCCTGATCGGAATCTTTCTGGAAGGACTTGCCTTCTTCGCCATTTACCGGCTGATGGCGGATGCATCCCCGCGCTATGCGCATATTTATCGGGCCGGTATCTTCGGCTATATCTGGCTGGCACCAATCGGCTGCCATATGAATGTCGGTGTGCTGAATCTTGCATGCAAATATCTGCTGCAGGCGGACGCAAAGCTTGCCGCAAAGGCGGCGGACCTGTTCTTTTTCGGTTTCAGCCTGCCGGTGTATGTGCTTCTGATCCTGTTCTGGCTACCGATGATGATCATCCAGTTCAAAGCCTTTGACAAAGGGTTCACGCCTTATCCGAAGAAGGCAAAGTGGTTCTGTGTCCTTCTCGGCGCTATCCCGGCGCTGCTGTTAGCTCTGATTATCGGTCCTGACACAGCCCTGGGTGCAGGCATCGGCATGATGTTTCTGAGCTTTGGCAATGCGTTCATGTTCGCGGGTCTGCTTTACACGATGCCGGATCAGAAGAGATTTGATGAATTCGAAAAGAATCTTCTCATAACGAAGGAGGTCTGAAGACGGCTATGTTTCTTACATTATTTCTCTCACTTGTATGCTGCGCGGCGATCACGCTGCTGCTGGTGGCGGCAGTGGCATTCGTGCAGGAAAACAGATTTTTCTCTTCTGCTCCCGAAGAGGTGCGGGCATTGCTCAAACCGCGGGAACAGGAACTTTTCAAAGGTGCGCGGATCATCGGCTGGGTCATGATGATCATGAGTTCACTGGCAATCATGGGCGCGTTCGCCATTGCGGTATGGGATGGCTTCAGGAACGGGTTTACCTTCATACAGTTCTTTGTGCGGTTTGGAGTGATGCTGACGATATACAAGGCATATGACATGGTCTTCTTCGACTGGTTTCTTCTGTGCCGGTTCGGCTTCTTCCAGTATTACTATCCGGAAACCGCGCCTGCACTTGAAGGCAGAAAATACGGATTCAACATCAGGAGCCAGCTGCTGAAGCTGTTTGTCATTTTCCCGGCTCTTGCAGCTCTTGCGGCATGGATCTGCACTCTGTTTTAAGAATTGAAAAGGAAGGATGGTACTTCTTTATGAAACTCGGACTGACCGGCAGATTATTCCCTGTCATGTTCAGCAAGGTGGTCTACGGATATACCTCAAAGGCGCTTCCTCAGCTGGATATCAGGGAGTTTAAGAAAAAACATCAGAAAGAATACGAGGCGATGGTCCAAAGAACGCCGTCCGTCGGCTCCGTGAAAGACAACATGTTCGCGCCGGTGATGTATCTTGCCTGCTACGGCTATTCCTATTACAAAGCCGATCCCGAACATATCACAACCGAAGTCTTTGACGGCATGATCGATGCCATCTGCAGAAGCGATATAATGAAGCGCTTTTACAGGGGAAAGAACTGTTTTGATCAGAAGGAGATCGATAAATATGTCCGCGGCTCTGAGCGCTCAAAGAAAAAAGAATATCCGATGGACTGGGTCTTTGATTTCTCTTATGACCTCTCAGTCCCTGAATACTTTGTGACACACCGTGAATGCGGCGTATGCAAGATCGGAAAACAGGAGAATCTCGCGTTTCTGACACCGCATATGTGTGTGATGGATTATCCCACCATTGAGTACAAAGGCGGAAAACTGCTGCGTACCAAAACACTCAGCGCAGGCGGGGACTGCTGTGATTTCCATGTGGTCAAAGGAGATCAATGACATGAAATATGCAGGAATGCCGATGGGCATGTGGCTGCTGTTTGCAAAATCATTCCGCAGACAGCTTTCACAGGTTCTGGGATATGATCCTCAAACCGCAAAAATGATCAGTACAAAAGCTGCTTTGAAATATAAAGAGCTCATCAGAAAGCTTCCGGAACCCGAGAAAAGTGACCGCTTCAAAATGAACATTGTCAATTGCGCAATGCTTTCGGCATTTCTTCTCAATCTTCCCAAACGCCCGTCCGTTAAGGAAGCAACGGAGTTTTACCGGGAGTCCATGATGACAGAACCGATGAAATGGTTCTGTCGCAAAAGCGGAAAGAACAAGTTCAGTGAAAAAGACATTCAGTCAATGAAGGATACCGCTGCTTTGCGGGCTGCGGACAGAAATCCGTATTCATGGAATATGGAATATCTTCCGTATCCGGACGGAAGCGGCTATGAGGCGCGGTTTACCGCCTGCGGCATCTGCACATTGATGAAGGAGCTTGGTCTTTATGATCTGGTACCTGCCATGTGCCGTCTGGATTACACCATGAGCGAAGCAGGCGGAGCGTCAGACTTTGTCAGGCAGTACACGCTGGCTTCAGGCGGACCGTACTGCGATTGCGGATACAGAAAGAAAGGACTGACGCAATGAAATATCACATTGAGAAAAACACGGTGCAGGAGACACTGGTCATTCCGCTTTTCGGAAGACTGATCTGTTCCGAACATTTTCCGCAGCTGTTTTCAGATCCCGAAGCCAAACGCATCTGTGACAGCCTCGATTATGATTTCGAGGAAAAGCGGAAGAAGATGGAATCCGCTGCCGGCCTGTTCGGCGCGCTTGAGGTGGCACAGCGTCAGTATGACCTGCGCTGCGAAGCAGAGATGTATCTGAAGGACCATCCGAAAGCGGCAGTCGTGAATCTTGGCTGCGGACTGGATGACACCTTCTCCAAAGTCGATAACGGCATGTGCAGGGGATATAACATCGACCTTCCGGATGTGATTAAAGTGCGCAATGAACTGCTTCCCGCAGGGGAGAGGGAGACAAATCTTGCCTGCGATCTGAATGATTTCTCATGGATGGATCAGATCGATGCGGCAGACGGTGCTGTCTTCTTCGCGGCAGGTGTGTTCTATTATTTCCGCACAGCAGATGTGAAAAAGCTGTTTCAGGCGATGGCGGAGCGTTTTCCGTCAGGGGTAGTGGCCTTTGATTCCTGCAACAGCTTTGGCGCGAAGCTGATGCGCAGAACCTGGCTGAAAGAAGCGGGGATCAGCGATGTGAATGCATTTTTCTCTGTTGAGGATGAGAAAGAGCTGAACGCATGGAGCAGCCGGTTTGCATCGGTAAGCGCGAAAAGCTATATGCGCGGATACAGGGATATTTACAAAAGCGTCAATGCGTTCCATAAACTGATGATCCGTTTCTGCGACACATTGGTGAAGATGAAAATCGTGAAGATCATTTTCGCTCCAAAGACGCAGGCGTGACAGCGGAAGTGTTCATACGGCATATGCCGGAGAAATAGAAAGAAGAGGAAATCAAAATGAGTTTAACAGGAATGATCGCAATTTTTGCAGGAGGCACATTATTCGGATCGGCAGGCTTCAGACTGCTTGGCAGCAAAGACGCACGCAAAGTCTATACCCATGTCACAGCAGCCGCGCTGCGCTGCAAGGATCAGGTGATGCGCGATGTGGAAACCATCCAGGAAAACTGCGCTGATATTCTGGCTGATGCGAAGGCGATCAATGAAGCCAGAGCAGCGGAAGAAGAAGCCGCATTTATCGAAGACGGCGCACAGGCATGAGGTTTCAGATCCTTCATGAAAGCCCGGGACGGGTGCGCTTAAAGGCAATACAGCACTCCATGAGCATGGAACAGGCCGATCTTCTTGAGGCCTGGGTTCTGACTCTTGAGGGCGTAGACCGGGTAACCGTGCATGAGCGGCTTGGCAGCCTGATCATTCACTTCCATGGAAACCGGGAGGATCTTTATCAGCGCCTCTCAGACTTTTCTTATGAAAAAGCCGGAAACCAGTGTCATGTGATCAGTGCCAACAGCCGCCGCATCAACCGCGAATACAAGGAAAAGATGGTCTTTCAGGTGCTTCTGCATTATGCGAAAAGACTGTTTGTTCCGATGCCTCTCAGACGTGTGATCAATACGGTCAGTTCAGTGCCGCGCATGTGGCTTGCGGTAAAAACACTGGTGTCCGGAAAACTCAAAGTTGAAGTTCTGGATGGCGTTGCGATCGGCGCTTCGCTTCTGACCGGAGACTACTCGACCGCAGGCTCTGTGCGTTTTCTGCTGGGACTCGGTGATACGCTGGATGCCTGGACCCACAAGAGATCCGTCGATGATCTGGCAAAGAACATGTCCCTTCACGTTGACCGTGTCTGGCGGCTGAATGAGGACGGCCGTCAGGAAGAGGTTCCTTTGTCTATGGTCCGCGTCAATGAGCGGATCATTGTCCATACCGGCCATGTTCTGCCGCTGGATGGCACCATCGATCAGGGGGATGTGATGGTCAATCAGATGTCACTGACCGGAGAATCCGTTCCGGTTGCGAAACATCCCGGCTCATCAGTGTATGCAGGCACCGTCATTGAAGAGGGTAATTGCGTTGTGCGGGTGACACACACAGCCGGAGAAAACCGCTATGACCGGATTGTCCGCATGATCGAGGAGTCTGAAAAACTGAAATCAAATACCGAAAAACAGGCATATATTCTCGCAGACAGACTGGTTCCGTGGTGCCTTGGCGGCAGCGCTTTGACATGGCTTCTGACAGGCAATACAACCAGAGCCGTTTCGGTATTGATGGTGGACTTTTCATGCGCATTGAAACTGTCCATGCCTCTGAGTGTTCTGTCTGCCATGCAGGAAGCCAGCCGTCATAAGATTACTGTCAAAGGCGGAAAATATATGGAAATCCTCAGCAAGGCAGACACCGTGGTTTTTGACAAGACAGGAACATTGACCAACGCCTGTCCCACGGTATGCAGTGTTGTGGGATTCCATGGCCTGGATCAGAAAGAAATGTTACGGATCGCTGCCTGCCTTGAGGAACATTTCCCGCATTCCGTGGCCAACGCCGTGGTCAAAGCCGCAAAGGAGCGGGGACTTGATCATGAGGAAATGCACAGCGAGGTGGAATATGTGGTGGCTCATGGAATCGCTTCCAGGATCAAAGAGGAAAGAGTTGTCATCGGCAGCCGTCACTTCGTCTTTGAGGATGAGGAGACACGTATCCTTCCTGAGGATCAGGAAGCCTTCGATTCACTTTCAGCGGAATGCTCATGGCTGTATCTTGCCATTGGCGGGGTTCTCTGCGCTGCCATCGGCATCAGTGATCCGCTGCGTCCGGAAGCGAAAGAAATGACTTCGCTTCTGTATGAGAGCGGAATCTGCCATATTGTTATGCTCACCGGTGATAACCGGAATACGGCACGTGCAATCGCAGATGAACTCGGCATCGACGAATACCGCGCGGAAGTGCTGCCGGAAGACAAGGCGGCTTTTATCCGCACCATGCAGGAACAGGGGCGCTGCGTCATTATGATCGGAGACGGCATCAATGACACTCCGGCACTGTCTCTCTCAGATGTGTCAATCGCCATCGGCAGCGGGGCCGGTGTTGCCCGCGAAGTTGCGGATATCACCATCGCCGCACAGGATCTCAGAGAAGTGGTATTGCTCAGGCGGCTGTCACAGAAGCTGATGGAAAGAATCGATCGCAATTACAGCTTTGTCATGGGATTCAATGGCGCTCTGATCGCTTTTGGGGCACTTGGCATACTTCCGCCTGCTGTATCAGCCTTACTGCACAACGGTTCCACCATTTTTCTGAGCATGAACAGCCTGACACCGCTTTTGAATCAGGCGTAAACAGAGCGCAACTTCTTCCCGGCTTCTGCCATGAATGCACATCTTTGGTCTGTATGATCTGCAGAAACAGAATGGCACAGGAAGAAGCCGCCGCTTTCTCGCGTAAGGAGGCAGTGATCATGAAAACCA
Source organism: Erysipelotrichaceae bacterium NK3D112 (assembly GCA_000701725.1). Taxonomy (GTDB): domain Bacteria; phylum Bacillota_I; class Bacilli_A; order Erysipelotrichales; family Erysipelotrichaceae; genus Bulleidia. The sequence goes on along the minus strand of JNJQ01000015.1, from coordinate 34,388 downwards.
AAGATCTTCCCATCGATCTCACAAAACACAAGGTCTATTCCAGGAATGCCGAAAAATGTGTCCGGAAGCTTCTGCGTCGTTATTATGACGAAAAGACGGCAGATGAGCTCTGGGAAAAAGTGCAGCTGCAGTATTGCGAATATCTGAAGGATGAACCGGCACTGGCCGGGTTGAAGATAACGGACAGCATTTATGATCCGATTCTGATTTTTGCATGGTATGCAATCATCCCTGACAAACCGCCTCTTGAAGCGGTTCAGAAGGATATATACAGGAGCTTTTTCGGTTCCTTCGATACATTGGGCAGAATCTTCAATCTGAACCGGAAGCTTGATAACCGGCTGGCCGCCTGGATTTTCCGGAAGACAAATGATATCCGTGTCGAAGAGATCAGACAGTTTCCGGAATCCTTCCGCATGGGGTACTTTTCCTATGACAAAGAAAACGGTATTGTCCGTTACAGCTTTACCCAATGTCCAAACGCACAATTCGCAAAACGTCATCACATGGAGGATATGCTGCCGGTTCTTTGCAATTGCGACCATCTGGCCATGCAGGCACTTCATGCGTCTTTGATCAGAGAGGGGACATGCATGACGTCCGGGTGCTGTGACTACTGCATCGTCGGTGACAGAAATCCGCTCGCGGCCGGGTATGCGCTTTGCAGAGCGGAAAACGGACTTCTGCTCAGTGTGAAGAAACAGGGGTGAGCGCAGAAAAAGAAAGCAGATATGATCTTCATGGCGTACGGAGGTAAAAAATGCTTGTGATTCAGATGGTTCTGTACTGTGTGCTGTTTACGCTGATGGTGAAAGTCGCCGTCGGAAACAATGCATTGAACGGATTATATTTCTATCCGGAACCGGTCCGTAAGAAGGTATATGAGCTTGGAATGACAGATCGCGAAACGGTGACAGTGAAAAGGAAACGCTTCATGATCATCTTCATTGCAGTAATGGCATCAGCCCTGATCGTCATCATCCGTTACTGGAATGATGTGCATCATTTCAAACAGGCATATCTGCAGGCACTGCTCATTCTCGAAGTCATGAACTGGTATGACGGAATTGTGATTGACCGCCTCTGGGTCGGACACAGCCGGTTCTGGGTTATTCCGGGCACCGAAAGCATACCATTCGTTCAGACCTGGGCGCAGGTTCTGAAGAAACGCGCGATCCTGACACTTGTCTGGTTTGCGGGTGCGGCAATTGCAGCCGCGATTGTGATAATGCTGCCGTAAAAGGCATGATTAACCTGCCGTTAACAGTCATAAAAAAAAGCAAACGCACGTGAGTCATTTGCTTTTGAAGATATGGACATTATTTGAACTGAGCCGAAATATCAGACGGAACATGCAGCATGATGTCTGTCAGAAGCGCAGCGGCGTCATCTTTTGTCAGATGACCATCCTGAATCCATTTGATGATGATGCTGTAACAAGAAAGCTGGCTGAAGAATTCGTGGAAGCCGAAGAAGAGCACTGCGGCTGTGTCTGCGATCCTCAAAAAGGGGATCCGATACATGGTATAGATCCGGAACAGAGTTTGAAGATCTTCCTGAAGACTGGAAATGTCCGCGCTGCCGCAAAGGGAAAGATCAGTTCAGATCCATCTGAGGCTGCGGCAGAAGAAAATGCCTGACAGGCAGAAAGAAGCTCCTCACTTCCAGATGGCGGTGGGGAGCTGTTTGTTAAGGAGTAACTATGAACACACAGATTATGACGGGCATTCTGCTGCCGTTTCTGGGAACGAGTCTTGGCGCGGCAATGGTGTTCGTACTGAAAGATAAAATATCCGACAGTATCCAGCGTATGCTGACGGGATTCGCTGCCGGCGTGATGGTCGCGGCTTCATTCTGGAGCCTTCTTGCCCCGGCACTGGAAAGTTCCGCAGATATGGGAAAGCTTTCGTTTATTCCGGCAGCAGTGGGCTTCCTGGCCGGTGTCGGCTTCCTGCTGTTTCTGGATACAGTGACGCCGCATATGCACATGGATGAACAGACGGAGGGTCCGAAAAGCAGTCTGAAACGGACGACAAAACTGATCCTCGCGGTCACACTCCATAATATTCCCGAAGGAATGGCGGTCGGCGTCGTATATGCAGGCTGGGCAGCCGGTGAAACAGGTGTCAGCCAGACAGCCGCATTTGCCCTGGCAGTGGGTATTGCATTACAGAATTTCCCGGAAGGCGCAATCGTATCCATGCCTCTTCGTGCATCCGGAATGCCGAAGATCAAAACATTCTGGTACGGGGTGCTCTCAGGAGCTGTGGAGCCGGTCGCATCGCTGATCACCATAGCGGCCGCAAGCGCGGTGACATCCATTCTGCCGTACATGCTGGCTTTTGCCGCTGGCGCCATGTTTTATGTGGTTGTGGAGGAACTGATTCCGGAGATGTCCGAAGGAGAACACTCCAATATCGGGACGATCGCATTTTCACTGGGATTTGTTCTGATGATGATCCTGGATGTCGCACTGGGATGAGAAGTGCAAAACACGGTATAACCGCGGTCCAATAATCATGGATCTCAAAGAATAGGGAGGGTTTCAGAAATACTGGATATCGGAACGAAAGCACCGGAGTTTTCACAGCCGGCCGCCTGTCACTCAGATGGGCGGTCTTTATTGCGCTCTGAATCAGATAATAATCCTGCAGAAAAAATCAGACCGTACCGGAGAAACTTCAGCATTCTGAACAATAAAGAATCAGGGAGGTTACGAACCGAATGGAACGATATCTGACAAAAACCGAACTGAAACAAAGAGGCTGGACGGAAGCGATGATGCGGGAAATGCTTCCGGATCCGGAGATTTCCGTCAATCCGCACTGCCGCCGCATGAAGATGTACCGCTGGAAGGAAAGCGATGTGACACAGGCGGAGAAGAAACAGGCTTTTCTGGAGCGTGTTGAAAGAAGGAAACCGCATCAGGAAAGAGCGCAGCGGGCAGTGAAGACAAAGCAGGAAAAAATGAAGACAATTCTCACCAGCGCAATCGGAAATATCAGAGTGAAGAAAATGGATTTCCAGAAGGTTACCAGACGCGCATTGGGCGCAACACGAAACTGGTATCTCATCACCGGGCAATGGGACAACACGCAGTTCAACCCGGATGAGAAAACGGTTGAGCGCTGGACGGTCAATTACATCCGTCACAATCTGACCGAGTATGACTCATTCCTGTTTTCAGTCAAAGGCAAAACGGGAATTTCCTTCGCCTATCCGCTTTATCGAAAAGCCGTTCTGGAAAAGATTGCGGATGTCTATCCGCAGCTGAGCGAAGAATGCGCAAGACAGGCAACGTTCAATGAAACCGCCGAGGAAATCTGGTGAGACAGAATGACTGAAACCTCTGCTTAAGGATCAGCTGCAGACAGAGGTTTTCATCCGCAATCCTTCGTTTCCTGCAAAAAAAATGTATGGAAAACACGCCTGTACACAGGCGCGATCCGTCTGCTAGGATAGAATTATCGAAGGAGAAAACCAGTATGAGGAAAGCAAAGGTATTTGTATTGATCATGGCGTTCTTTGCAATGCTTGCGGGCGGCTGCAGCGGCGGAACGATTGTATTCAGCGGCGGATTTGACAAATACACCATTGAGATCGACGCGGTTGACGGAAAGTACGGCGAGTCGTTTGAATTCGGTGTGGGCAAGGACAGAATCGTGAATGTCAATGCGGATCTGAGTGAAGGCACAATGAAGCTCGAGTTTGCGGAAGCCACGGTGATTCTCGGCGATCCGGACACGCCCGAGGATGTCATCATCGGCAATGTTATTACGACCCTCAATCTGACCGGACAGGATTCATCATCATTCACCCTGCCGGAAGGTGATTATGCAATGCTGGTGACAGCCGAAGGAAAAACCAAAGGAACCGTAAAGATTGAGGTTGTAAAACCTTAAACAATCCGGTTAATGAATTTCGAAGACAGCGGACAGCTGTCTTTTCAGTTGCCGGTATGCAAGAAAAAAGAAAAGACGATATGCAGAAATGTTTCTGCCTGTCGTCTTTGTTCAGTGTGCAGTGATTATTTTCTCATCAGCGGCACGCCGGCATTCCATGCCTGGCCGACCTTTTCGCCGCTCACATAATATCCGTTGCGGAACTGATCGAAAATCAGCGCGTTCAGCCTGGAAGGATCAACCTTGCCGTTTTCATCCAGAACCGCTTCCTCGGCTTTCACGTTGACAATCTTTCCGACAACGCCTGACACATAGTCGCTGTTGAGGAATTCAAGCAGCTCGCATTCCATGACAACCGGGAACTCATCGATGATGGGAGCGTTCACCTTGTCGCTCTTTTTTGCATGCAGACCGGTACGCTCGAATTTGTCTTCCATTTTATTTCCGGTGGCGATGCCAAGGAAATCAGCTTCTTTCATATGATCTCTGTCAGCCAGGGATACAGTGAAGGCCTTGCTGGCTTTGATATTCAGCCATGTTTTCTTTCCTTCCCCGATGAAGAGGATGATCTTGTCATCATCGCAGATCTGTCCCCATGCCACATTCATCGCATTGACTTTTCCGTTTTCATCATAGGCCGCAACCATCAGCACCGGCATCGGGTAGACTGCCTGAACCAGACCCAAATCTTTTTTCATGATCTTTTCTCCTTCCTGATCAAAGCAATTTGTCTGTTCATTAAATATTGCATAATAAATGTAGTTTAAATGATAAACTGATGGCAAGTACGAACATTAAAGTAATATACTATCCCGGAGGAAAGCAATATGTCCATTGAATGCATCGCGGATCACAGGCTGGAGGATACCGGCTTCAACTATACGATGTCCCTGATCCAGGGCAAATACAAAATGTTTATTCTTTACACGCTTTCCTGCTATGAGGTTGTGCGCTTCAATGAGATGAAACGCTATATCGGCGATGTTTCTTTCAAGACATTGAGCAATACCCTGAAAGCGCTGGAGGCGGACGGACTGATCATCCGGAAGGAGTATGCCCAGATTCCTCCGAAGGTTGAATACAGACTGAGTGAGAAAGGGAAATCCCTGATTCCGATTCTGGATCAGATGTGCGACTGGGGAGAAGCCCACCGCGAGCCGAAGGCATGAGCAAAACAGCTGATTCCCTTCATCTGCCTGACTCTGATATCATCATAGAAAGGACGATTTGCAGCCATGAAAATGAGAAAACCCGTATATGTACTGGCCCTCTGCCTCTGCTTTGCCACGGCATGCAAAAAGGCGCCGGAAGAAACAGAAGCCGTTAAGACCATACCCTATTGGACAGAGAATTCACCGGCGATGATTTCAATCATGGATTACGTGGAATCCGTCACGGCCGAAAAGGCGGACACATTTGTGCCGGAAGCGGACAGAATCGCCGTCTTTGATTTTGACGGAACGCTGTTCGGGGAACTGTTCCCGACATATTTTGACAACTGCCTGTTCATGCACAGAGTGCTTCATGATGAGACCTACACTCCAGCCGATGATGTGCGTGAATATGCCGAAGCTTTTGAAAAGGCCGCGCAGAACCATGAGCCCGAACCTGATTCACCGCGTTCCACCGCCCAGATGGAGGCGGAGACGTTCGCCGGCATGAGCGTGGAGGAATACCGGGATTATGTGCGTGACTATATGGCTGAGCCGGCATTCGGATTTGAAAACATGACCTATGGGGAAGGCTTCTATCTGCCCATGGTCTCATTGGTCGAATATCTTCATGACAATGGATTTAAAATCTTCATCAGCTCCGGTTCGGAACGTGCCCAGGTCAGGGAAGTGATTGAGGGAACTCTGGATGAATGGGTTCCTTCGGAAAACGTGATCGGCAGCACCTTCTCTCTCGAAGCTTCCGGACAGGGGGACAAGCAGGGAAGAAGCTATTCGTTCAAAGCAGATGACAAGGTTCTCATGGAAGGCAATCTTGTCACCAAGAACCAGAAGACAAACAAGGTATTTTCCATTATTGATGAAATCGGCAAAGCGCCGCTGCTGGTGTTCGGCAACAGTTCCGGCGATCTGTCCATGGCTCAATACGCGCTCAATCACGGCGGCAGGGGATATATGCTGCTGTGCGATGACACAGAGCGTGATTACGGAAACATTGAAATCGCAAAGTCTTTTCAGAAGGACTGTGAGGAAATGGGCCTGACAACCGTTTCAATGAAAGATGAATTCCAGACAATCTACAAAGAAGATACCGTGAAGAAAGGGAAATGATTGAAGCTTAATCAATATACAGGTGAACACACGATATGAGCACACTTGAAAAGATCCGCAGCCGCACCAGGAAGCTGAAAGAAAGAACCAGAATCTCACTGATCTGGGAAGTCGCAGCTCTTTTCGTGCTCAGTGCGGTTGTGATCGGCATCATTGCCTTTGTCAGTCTGAGAATCATTTCCTCAACCGCGGTGCGTGAACAGACCCGCACCCAGGCGGCAGCCGTTGCGGTGGAAACCGAATCAGCAATCCATGACTATCCGGCTTATGAATGGCTGCTGGAGTATTGGCATGAACATGCCGATGAAATGGATATTGAATATGATGTCACTTATCAGAAAGGCACACGGACGGCAGAAAAAGCCGCGCTTCTGACGCAAAGACATCCTGAAACTGCTCTGGATTATCTGGATGAGAATGATCTGAAATCATTCAGCAGCGAGGATCAGAAGCTCTATGCGGAGGTTGCCTATTCGTGGTTTATCACCCGCATCAACGCCATCAAGAAAGCATACAGTGTTGATTATCTGTTCGCGGTGGTCGCGGATGAAGACTATAAAACGCAATTCTTCCTGTTCAGCGCCGGGGACGAGGAAAAACCGCGCGGTGAATCCTACGAGGAGGCATACGTGCTCGGCACAACCGTCTCGGTCAAAGACAACGAACAGCAGATGAATGCGATGAAAAATGCCAGAGCCGAAAACGGAGCTCTGGCACTGGCAGGCAATTATCTTGACTATTATATGTACCTTGGTGATGTGAACGGGCAGGAGGCTTTCATCGGTCTGACATTCAGTCTTCAGGGGCTGCAGGCGGAGATTGCGGATCTGTCGGGATTCTGGATGGTGTTCACGGTCCTTGTGCAGCTGATGCTGGCATTGTCATGTCTGGCATTGATCCAGTTCTTCGTGCTCAAGCCGCTGAAGATCGTTCAGAAGAATATCCGCACCTACAGAGAGACAAAAGAAGCCGACGCAGTTCTGGAAAACCTTTCGCAGATCCGCTCAAGCAATGAGATCGGCGATCTTTCCGTTGATGTCATGGAGATGATCACAGCGATTGAAAACCATGTGCGCAGAATCGAAAGGATCACCGCTGAGAAAGAACGTATCAGCACGGAGCTTTCGCTGGCTTCAAGAATCCAGGCAAACACGCTGCCCAATATCTTCCCGCCGTTCCCCGAACGGAAGGAATTTGATGTGTATGCGGCCATGGATCCGGCCAAAGAGGTCGGCGGCGACTTCTATGATTTCTTCCTGATTGATGACACACATCTGGCATTCTTGATTGCGGATGTTTCCGGCAAGAGCATTTCCGGCGCTTTGTTCATGATGAGCTCCATGATCACCATCCGCAATGTGGTCAACGCGCATCCCTCTCCCGCCAAAGCCCTGGAGATTGTGAATAAGCAGATCTGCGCCAACAATCCGGAGGATATGTTTGTCACGGTATGGCTCGGTGTCCTTGATCTTGAAACCGGTGAGCTGACCGCCGCCAATGCCGGTCATGAATATCCGTACATCCGCCATCCGGGCAGAAAATATGAAATGATCAGAGACCGCCACGGCTTCGTGCTGGGCGTGATCGAAAATGTCAGATACCATGAATACACTTTGAAGCTGGAACCGGGCACACAGATGTTTATCTATACGGACGGTCTGCCTGAAGCAGCCTCCAAAGACGGCACCATGTTCACCACGGACAGAGTGTTTGAGGTGCTGAATCAGAATCCGGACACATCGGTTGTCGACACGCTGAGCAATATCCGGATTGCCGTGGATGAATTTGTCAAAGACGCGGATCAGTTTGATGATCTGACCATGCTGTGCATGCAGTATAACGGTCCGCAGAAACAGGAAGAAGAGTGACAGGAATATGTTAAGAAAACGGGGAATACTTCTGATTCTGTGTGCGCTCTTCTATGCGGTATTGTGCATCTTTTCCATAGTGACGGGAATCATTTACGCAGGCGGAAAACGCGAACTCAATCCGCTGGAACTTTCCGATTCCTTCATGGAAAAGCTGTCCGATCCCGGCAGAAGAAGCGCATTTGCGAAAAAGATGGGATATGTGACAATTGTTGTCGGCATTGTACAGGGCATCACTTCATATTGCCTTTTCGTTGGAAAGAGTCCGCAGGCATGGTGGATTGCGCTTGGCTTCACCATCTTCTCCATCGGTTCGGTTTCGGTGAAACTCAAAGGGAAAATCAATGCCTTCCCGCTGCTGAAAGCGACAGCCTATATCACCATCCTGGTGATTCTGCTGTTAAGCAGTACAAGAATGATATATTTCGGCGCCTGAGTTATCAGGTGCTTTTTTTTCACTGTGCACATAACGTATAATTTGCTTAGAAAAAGAAATTCAAAAAAGCATCATTCATTGCACAGGAGGCAGTCATATGGTTATTTTGATTCCCTTATGTCTTTGCTCTGCAGTTGTCTATGTTCTGGAATACAGAAAGAAAGCTTATCAGAGCGCACTGTTATTCAAAACCCTGGCATCGCTGTTTTTTGTCCTGTACGCATTGTTTACGCATGACCGTGCCGCATCCGCGGATCTGATTGTCTGGGGCCTGGTTTTCGGAGCCCTGGCCGATGTCTTTCTGGGGCTGAAACGGGTTGTTCCCAAATACGGCAATGCGGCCTATCTCTTCGGTGTGCTGCTGTTTCAGACCGGCCACATCGCTTATCTGATCGCCATTGCGCGCTATGCGAAACAGCCGCTGTTATGGATTCTTCTGTCATTCGTGTTCAGCTTCTTCCTGATCCGCTGGATCATGTCGCAGATCAGCGCAGACAAAGTCTACCGTCTGTTCGGTATTGTTTATATCAGTGTGATCACGGCTATGAATTTTGTCGCCATCGGTGCTCTGATTCATACACCGCATGCTTTTACGGGAATGTTTCAGGCAGGTGCCGTGTTCTTTCTGATCAGTGATATCCTGCTGATTCTGAATACCTTTTCTTCGCATTCCAGCCACCGCAGGCATATGATCTATATCATGTTTTACTATGCCGGACAGCTGCTGATCGCCCACAGCATCCGTCATGTTTCGGAAATGATCGGTTAAGGAGGCGGATATGGCTGAATGCACAGTCTGTTTCAGACATTGTGAAATTCCCGAAGGAGGGCTTGGCTTCTGCGGGGCAAGAACATGTGAAAACGGAAAGGTCATTGCCGCAAACTACGGACGGGTCACATCGCTGGCCCTGGACCCGGTTGAAAAGAAGCCGCTTTACCGGTTTCATCCCGGCTCACTGGTTCTTTCAATCGGCAGCTATGGCTGCAATCTGCGCTGCCCCTTCTGCCAGAATCATGAAATCTCCTGGTCTGCCGAAGCTATGCGCATGGCAGAGCGCTGTGAATACATTCCGCCTGAGCGGATTGCGGCGACGGCCGGGTATTATCGTGAGCGGGGAAACATCGGTGCCGCCTTCACATACAATGAGCCGCTATGCGGTTATGAGTATGTGCGTGACTGCGCGAAACTGATTCATGAACTCGGTATGAAAAACATTCTGGTGACCAACGGCATGGCAGAACTGCATGTCCTGGATGAGCTGTCGCCTTACATCGATGCGATGAACATCGATCTCAAAGGCTTTACAGACAGATATTATGAGGATGTGCTGAAAGGAAACCGGCAGATGGTCATGACCTTTATCAAAGAGGCAATGAAACGCTGCCATGTGGAACTGACCACGCTCATTGTGCCGGGAGAAAATGATACGGATGAGGAGATGGAACAGCTGAGCGCATGGATCGCTTCATTGGAAAACGGAAGTGAAACCGTTCTGCATATCTCCCGTTTCTTCCCGCGCTTTCATATGACGGACAGAAACGCGACACCGGTCAGCACCGTTTATCATCTGGTTGAAATTGCAAAAAAACATCTGAAATACGTTTTCCCGGGAAATTGTTAGAAAGGAGCATTCATGACAATACTGGCTGCTTTTATGGTTCCCCATCCGCCTTTGATCATTCCGGATGTCGGAAAGGGAGGTGAGGAACAGATCCGCGCGACCATTGATGCATATGAGAATATCGCTTCACAGATCGCCGAACTCAGACCCGAAACAATCATCATCACCTCTCCGCATGCGGTGATGTATGCGGATTATTTTCATATTTCCGACGGCAAAGGCGCCACAGGCTCCTTCTCAAGATTCGGCGCATCACAGGTCAGTTTCAAAGAAACCTATGACACAGAGCTGAGAGATGAGATCTGCGCGCTTGCGGACGAAACGCAATTCCCGGCCGGTGTGCTTGGCGAAAGAGACAAGAATCTTGACCACGGGGTTATGGTTCCGCTTTATTTCATCAGGAAGAAGTACAATGATTTCCGCATTCTAAGAAGCGGATTAAGCGGTCTTGCGCTAAGCGATCATTACCGCTACGGCATGATGATCCGCAAGGCAGTTGAAAAAACCGGAAGAAAATGCGTGATCATTGCCAGCGGGGATCTTTCCCATAAACTGCAGGAATACGGTCCCTACGGATATGCCGCGGAAGGTCCGCAATATGACAGGCGCATCATGGATGTCATGGGTAAAGCTGCATTCGGGGAACTGTTTGAATTCGGCGAATCCTTCTGTGACAAAGCGGCTGAGTGCGGACACCGTTCCTTTGTGATCATGGCCGGCGCGTTTGACGGCATGGCAGTTGAGGCAAAGGCTTACTCGCATGAGGATGTCACTGGTGTGGGTTACGGCATCTGCTCGTTCTATCCGCTTGTCAAAGATGAAACCAGACATTTTCTGGATGATTATATGAAGAAACAGGAAGAGGAATTGAAACGGAAAACAGAAGAAGCCGATCCGTATGTGAAGCTTGCCAGGAAATCATTGGAAAGCTTTATCCTCAGACGCGAGATCATCGCCGTGCCGGATGATATTCCCGAAGAAATGCGTACCAAAAAAGCCGGCACATTCGTTTCCCTGCACAAGGAAGGAAAACTGCGCGGCTGCATCGGCACCATCTCACCGGTGCGCTCCTGTGTCGCGGAGGAAATCATTTACAACGCCGTCAGCGCCGCAGCCCGTGATCCGCGTTTTTCACCTGTGCGTGCGGATGAACTGAAATGGCTGGAAATCAGCGTGGATGAACTGAGCGAGCCGGAAGCGATTGACACTGCGGATCAGCTGGATGTGAAACGCTATGGCGTCATCGTTTCAAAAGGGGCGAGAAGGGGACTTCTTCTGCCCGATCTGGAAGGCGTGGATACGGTGGATGATCAGATCAATATCGCCATGAACAAAGCGGGCATCCATTCATATGAGGACGTCAGGCTGGAACGCTTCGAAGTCATCCGCCACACCTGATACGGAGGAAAGATGGAACTGAGAATACTGAAAACAGGCAATATTTCCTCACTCAGCGCTCTGGAAGGAAGTGAAGAGTGGTTATGGGGAACAAATTACACTTATGGCGATCTGTATGAAGCGGAAGAACTGTATCAGGATCATCACCGCATTGTTTCAGACCGGCTGATTTTTGTGAACCGGATCAACGGCAGGATATATGAGCCGCTTGCGGAAAAACCGGGACAGTATTTCGGCAAACCTCTGTATGATCAGGGCAGGATCATGATCCTGCAGGCTGACTTTGCGGCAGGTGTGATCCGCATTCTTTCCTTTGATCCGCAAAGCGGCACGATTGAAACCGTCTGTGAAACTGCGCGCACACAGATCAAAAACTGCTATAACCTGATGATGCACAAAGAGCCGCTCATGTTAACCAGATCAGAGAGTGAGTGCTTTGAAATCATCTGGCCGCTCACGAAACGGTACAATGTTTCACCCCGTGAATCCTTCTGTTTCCGCAGGGATGATTCCCTCTGTTTCTCCAGATGGGAAGAGGATCCGGATTACCGTGAGGAAACCGTGATCAGAGATCTTTCAGGCGGTGAAATCAAAGAGGTCATCAACGCTTCACTTGTCATGAGCGATGACGGACAGTGGTGGATGCTTGAACGGGAATGAGGAATGATATGAAACAAATCAGAGACCATGCCCTGATCTATGCGCTGTGCGCAAAAGAGATATGTTCCGCTGTGGAAAAAGAAAAAGCCGAAGCGCTGATTGAAGAGATCACTGTCTCCTATGGAATAAAGCGCGGTAAACGCATGCGGAAAAAAGCGGAAGAAAATCATGAAAAGGCTGATATCAATGCGTATCTGATCCATGGCGAGTGGAAAGGCAGACCGCACGAAAATGAAAGCGTCATGGAATTCCATCCGGACAGCACCGTTTCAAGAGTCAGCCGCTGCGCATGGTATGACACCTGGAAACAATACGGGCTTGAAGAATACGGCAGATATTACTGCCGCTATATAGATAAGGCATTATGCAAAGGTTTTGACGGCAGTTTTGATCTGCATGTGGAATCAGTGCTTTCACAGGGCGATCCGGAATGCCGCTTTGTCTGGAGTGAGGCGGCTGATCATATTTATGTGCAGGAAAGAAAGAACGAAAACAAAGATCGTTACATCCTCCCGTTTGACTTTCATGTAGAGGAATTCCTGCAATGCGCATCCGCTGTGCTGGAACAAAACGGACTTTCTCAGCTGATCGCTCATGTCATGAAAGAATATGACAGACTGAATGAGGAAGGCTGAATGATGCGCTTTTGAGAAGTTCGAAAAACTGTTTATGCCGCGGTGAAAGCCGCGGTTTTAAGTTTGGCCCTGTATTCAGACTTCAATCATGAAATGTGGCTGAAACATCATGAAATGATATGGTTACCCAACCGCGTGATTTGTTATATACTTGGTAGGTATTACACCAAGGAGAATTCACTTATGGCTGAAGAGAAGAAGGAAATGGCTGAAGCTGAAGTCAATGTCAACAGAAACTTCATCTACAACTTTATTGAAGAAGATATCGCACCGGGCGGACAGTTTGAAGGAATGACGGTTCATACCCGTTTCCCGCCGGAACCCAACGGATATCTTCATATCGGTCACTGCAAGGCATTGTGCATTGACTTCGGTATGGCGGAAAAGTTCGGCGGTATCTGCAACCTGAGAATGGACGATACCAACCCGGCAAAGGAAGACACCGAATATGTCGATGCGATCAAGCAGGACATCCACTGGCTCGGCTTTGACTGGGGCGACAGATTCTATTACGGATCCGACTATTTTGAAAAGGACTATGAATATGCCATTGAACTGATCAAGAAGGGACTGGCATATGTCTGCGAACTGACACCCGAGCAGTTCAGGGAATACCGCGGTGACACAAGCACTCCGGCAAGATCCCCTTACAGAGACAGACCGATCGAGGAAAACCTGCGTCTGTTTGAAATGATGAAGAACGGGGAAGTCGAGGAAGGAAAGATGACCCTGCGTGCCAAGATTGATCTTGCCAGCGGCAATTTCAACATGCGTGATCCGGTCATTTACCGCATCCGTTTCATCAACCATCACCGCCAGGGCACCAAGTGGTGCATCTTCCCGATGTATGACTTCGCTCATCCGATCCAGGACGCTCTGGAAGGCATCACACATTCACTCTGCTCCCTGGAATACGAGGATCACAGACCCCTGTACAACTGGGTTGTCGAGAATGTGTCCATTCCTTACCACAAGCCCAGACAGATCGAATTTGCTCGTCTCGGCATTGATCACACTGTCATGAGCAAGCGCAAGCTGAGACAGCTTGTCGAGGAAGGTTATGTTTCCGGCTGGGATGATCCGAGAATGCCCACTCTCTGCGGTCTGAGAAGAAGAGGCTACACAGCTGCCTCCATCCGCAATTTCTGCGAGGTGATCGGTGTTGCCAAGAGCTCCAACACGATCGAATTCAGAGAACTCGAGCGCTGCCTGCGTGAAGATCTCAACGCCACCGCGGAAAGAACCATGGCCGTCATTCATCCAGTCAAGCTGACTGTCACCAATTATCCGGAAGGACAGTCCGAATCCTTCGAAGTGGAGAACAATCCGCTCGATCCGTCCCAGGGAACACATACCATCACCTTCAGCCGCAATCTGTGGATTGAAGAGGATGACTTCCTGGAAACACCGATTCCCAAATACAAGAGAATGTATCCGGGCAATGAGGTCCGTCTCAAAGGCGCATACCTTGTCACATGCACAGGCTGCGTCAAGGATGAAAACGGAAATGTCACCGAAGTTCTCTGCGAATACGATCCTGAATCCAGAGGCGGCGATCCCGCTGACGGACGCAAGGTCAAGGGCGCGACCATCCACTGGGTTGATCAGAACAACTGCCTCGATGCGGAAGTCCGTCTTTATGACAATCTGTTCACCGATCCCAACCCGGACGGACCGGACAAGAACTTCCTGGAAGCACTGAATCCGGAAAGCCTGACCGTGCTGAACCACTGCAAGGTTGAAAAATCCATGCTGGATGTGGCGAAGGAATTCGACGCACGCGAAAACCGCACCGGAACCAACGCTCCGACCTTCCAGTTCATGCGCATCGGATTCTTCTGCCTTGACAACAAGGACTCCAGTGCCGATCATCTGGTCTTCAACAGAAGCGTTCTGCTCAGAGACGGTTTTAAAAAATAAGAATTAAATCAATGACAGTCATGAATCCCATGGCTGTCTTTTTTCATCAATGAAAAAAGCACACTGCTCTTTTGAACAGTGTGCTTTCATCGGGCTTTGATTATTCAGCCATCATTTTTTCGGCGATTTCAAGCGCGCCTTTGCCGTCCATCAGGCCGTATGTGCGCATCGGAATGTCGGTGATCTTTTTGCCGGGATTTCTCTTGCGCATATTTTCGAGTTCGAAACGGACCTGCGGGCCGATCAGAATGACATCGGCAGTCGGAGCATACTTCGCTTCCTCGGTCAGTGCGTGGGCGTGAATCTCATAATTCTTGCCCTGGGAAGCGGCCACTTCCTTCATCTTGTTGACGAGAAGGCTTGTGGACATGCCTGCTCCGCAGAATAAGATAATTGTTTTGTCAGCCATAATGATTCTCTGACAATGTCAGACTCAGATGTTGAGCAGAGCACTGTATTCAGCCAGTGCGCCGTCTGTGTCGTGAGCCAGAACTTTCTTGGCCAGAACCTTACCGAGCTGAACGCCTTCCTGGTCGAAGCTGTTCACATTCCATGTGAAGCCCTGGAACATGACCTTGTTTTCGAAGTGGGCAAGCAGCGCGCCAAGGGAAGCCGGTGTCAGCTGGTCGCCGATGATGATGCTGGAAGGACGTCCGCCGTCAAACTTCTTGTTGAGGTTCTCGTCATCCTTGCCGCATGCGAAGGCAACAATCTGCGCAGCGACGTTTGCGCTGAGCTTCTGCTGGCTTGTGCTGCCCTGGATGACAACGTCGGAGCCGATCTGGGAGTTTCTGAAGCCGATGAACTGCATCGGGACAATGTTCTTGCCCTGATGGAGCAGCTGGTAGAAGGAGTGCTGTCCGTTGGTACCCGGCTCACCGAAGATGATCGGGCCTGTCGGATAGTCAACCGGCTCACCGAAACGGTTCACGGATTTGCCGTTGGATTCCATGTCGAGCTGCTGCAGATGAGCGGGGAAGCGTGCCAGTGCCTGGGAATAAGGCAGAACCGCTGTGTTCTCATAGCCGAGAACATTGCGCTCATAGACACCGATCAGAGCGTCGAGCAGAGCCGCGTTCTTGAAGACATCCTTTTCCTTTGCGAGCTTGTCAGCTTCAGCTGCGCCATTGAGGAAGTCTGCGAATACTTCCGGTCCGAAGGCGAGTGAGAGAACAGCGCCGCCGACTGCGGAGGATGATGAATAACGTCCGCCGATGTAGTCATCCATGAAGAATGCATCGAGATAGCCTTCATTCTTGGCGAGCGGGGATGTTTCGCTGGTAACCGCGATCATATGCTTGCCCGGGTTGAGGCCTGCCTCTTCCAGAGCGTTCTTGACGAAGGATTCGTTTGTCAGAGTTTCCAGAGTTGTTCCGGACTTGGAAACCAGAACGAACAGGGAATGCTTGACATCGATATTGCTTAATACGCCTGCCGCATCATCCGGGTCAACGTTGGAGATGAAGGCCGCATTCATTTTCAGATTGCCTGTCTTCTTTGCCCAGTTTTCAAGAGCGATATAGATCGCGCGGGGACCGAGGTCGCTGCCGCCGATACCGATCTGAACAACAGTTGTGAACTTTTCACCGTCCGCGTTTGTGATTTCACCGTTGTGGACCTTCTTTGCGAATTCAGCGATTCTGGTCTGCTGCTTCACATAGAACTCACGCTTGTTGACGCCGTCCGCAATGACATCCTCGCCGAGCTGGCCGCGGCAGAGCTGGTGGAGAACCAGTCTCTTTTCACCGGTGTTGACGACTTCGCCGTTGTAAAGAGCTTCAAACTTCGCAAGCAGTTCCTGCTCTTCTGCGAGCTTTGCCAGAGCAGCCAGGATTTTGTCATCAACAGCCTTTGCGGCATAGTTGAACACAAGACCTTCAGCCATCGGCACGGAATAATTCTTAACACGGGCAGCACCGTTTTCGCCTGCCATGACTTCGGGCAGATTCACACGATCAAGAGCTTCGAGTTCCTTGTACGACGCGAGCGTGTCAAGGTTTTTCCAATCAGTCATATAAAATTTTCCTCCTGTGTTTCTGATGCATGATAAAAATGATCAGATGACTCTCTATGTAACAATTTTATTACGTGAAATGGCTTTTTCCAATAGTCAACAGACGGATTGAGACAGTTTGAAAGAGTACTTCCTGCCTCATGAATCAGCAGATAATCCGCAGTGTGACGGTATAATACTGATGAAAAGGAAAGAATACGGATGAACCATATGAAAACTGACCGCCTGTATCTGCATGTGCCTGAATTATCCGAACTGGATTACAGACGGAAACTGATGGCCGATCCAGGGACAATGTCATATAACAAAGGATATGATCTGAACTTTTCCGGCTACGATCCCGATACCGGCTGTATCGCTTTTCCGCAGGAGGAATGGGCACAGTGGTATGAATGGTGGACAGGTCATGAGCCGGAAAGATTTTACGCATATGTGATGCGGTGCAAAGACAATATGCCCGTCGGTGAAGTGTGCCTGCATCATCACGGGAATGACCCGTTTCATGAGATGGGAATCGTGATCGAGGCATGCCACAGAGGCAGAGGCTATGGCCTTGCGGCATTGAAGCTGCTTATGAGCCATGCCTTTGACGATATGCATGTGAAGGAAGTGCACAACAGCTTTGAGGAAAGCCGCCGCGCGGCAATGGCCATTCATCAAAGATGCGGTTTTGCAATCTGCGGAAGCGATCGCGGAATCACGCAGATGGCATGCACAAAAGAGGGCTATCTCAACAGCCGTGTGAAAATGATGGAAAGAAAGGAACTTTCCACCGAAGATATTCCGGAAGTTCTGGAACTTTACCGGACCAATCCGCAGTATTTCGTGCATTGTCCGCCGGAACCGGATGAGAATTCCGTATCCGGGGATATGACTGTAAAACCGGAAGGCATCGGAATCATCAAGCATTTATACGGCTGGTATGAGGACGGAAGATTATGCGCACTCATGGACCTGCTTGAGAATTATCCGGAAACAGGAAAGGCATGGATCGGTCTGTTCATGGTTCATTCTGAATTTCAGCATAAAGGCATGGGCAGGATTCTCATAAAGCTTATGTGCGAAGGACTCAGCAAAGACAAAAATGAGATCCGCCTCGGCGTCATGGAAACCAACACACCGGCGTTTCATTTCTGGCAGGCATGCGGATTTGAAAAATATGGAAGCCGGGAAGGGATCATCCTGATGAGAAAAACTCTGAACAAGGAGAAAGACAGATGAGATATTACATATCCGACCAGCATTTCTTTCATCGCAGCCTGATTGAAAAAATGGATCATCGCGGTTTTGCGGATACAGAGGAAATGAACGAATACATGATCAGAAAGTGGAACGCAAAGGTCAGGGTGAATGATGAAACCGTGATTCTGGGCGATTTTGCATTTGCGGATGGAAAAACGGTCAATGAACTGCTCAAAAAGCTCAACGGCAGGAAGTATCTGATCCGCGGCAATCATGATTCATACTTTCTCGATGACCGCGAATTTGACACATCGCTGTTTTACTGGATTAAGGATTACGCCGAAATGAAAGACAACCGGCGCACGGTGGTGTTATGCCATTATCCGATCATGTGCTACAACGGCCAGTACAGAACGGATGAGGAGGGCAATCCGAAGCGGTATATGCTGTACGGCCATGTCCATAACACCTATGATGAAATACTGGTCAATGAGATGATCATGCGCACAAGAAATTCAGAACTGATTGGCAGAGACGGACAGCAATTTACAATTCCGTGCAATCTGATCAACTGTTTCTGCATGTTTTCGGATTATGAGCCGCTGAGTCTTGACGAGTGGATCGAAACGGACAGAAAGCGCAGGGAAACAATGACACTGCAGAAAGAGCCGGAGTGATTTCCGGTTTTTCATTTCGGACTGGAAAAAAACATGGCATACTTAAGCTACAATATGGGCAGGTGAAAACAATGAGCGGATTTCTTCCATTAAGCAGAAAGGAAATGGACGAACGGGGATGGGAACGTCCCGATTTTGTCTATGTCGTGGGTGATGCTTATGTCGATCACTCCAGTTTCGGCATGGCCATCATTTCAAGAATACTCGAGGCCAACGGCTACAAGGTGGCTCTGATCTGCCAGCCGGACTGGCGCGATCCCGAAAGTGTGACGATCTATGGCGAGCCGAGACTCGGTTTCCTTGTTTCCGCGGGAAACATGGATTCCATGGTCAATCACTATACCGTGGCGAAAAAGAAGCGGAACATGGATGCCTACAGTCCGGGCGGAAAAGCAGGCATGAGACCGGATTACGCCGCCACTGTGTATTGCAACCTGATCCGCAGAACATATAAAAAGACACCGCTGATCATCGGCGGCATCGAGGCAAGCTTACGCCGCATGGGCCATTATGATTACTGGTCCAATAAAGTGCGCAGATCCATATTGCTGGATGCCGGTGCCGATCTGATCTCCTATGGCATGGGTGAACGGTCAATCGTGGAGATTGCCGATGCCCTTAACAGCGGTCTGGCCGTGAAGGATATCACCTTCATCGAGGGCACTGTATATAAGACAAGGGATGAGGAAAGCATCTTTGATGCCATCCGCTTACCGGATTTTGAAAAGATCCGCGATGATAAAAAAGCATATGCGGAAAGCTTCCGCATCCAATACCAGAACACCGACCCGTTCACCGCGAAACGGCTCTATGAGCCTTATGACGGAAAGATGTTCGTGGTGCAGAATCCGCCTTCCAAACCGCTGTCCGTCAAAGAGATGGACGATGTTTACGCACTGCCTTATATGCGGGCATGGCATCCGTCCTATGACGCGGCCGGCGGCATCCCGGCCTATGGTGAGATCAAATTCTCCCTCACCAGCAACCGCGGCTGCTTCGGCGAATGCAATTTCTGCGCATTGACGTTCCATCAGGGCAGAATTGTCCAGGTGCGCAGCCACGAGTCCATTCTGAAAGAGGCGAAGCAGTTCCTGAAAGAACCGGATTTCAAGGGCTATATCCATGATGTCGGCGGTCCCACCGCGCAGTTTCGCGCTCCCTCATGCAAAAAGCAGATGAAATACGGCACCTGCACAAACAGAAAGTGCCTGTATCCGAAGGTCTGCGAGAACATGGATGTGGATCACAGCGATTATCTTTCCTTATTAAGAAAGCTGAGAAATCTCAAAGGGGTCAAAAAGGTGTTTGTGCGTTCGGGCATCCGCTTTGACTATCTGCTTGCCGATCCTGACCGCACATTCCTGGATGAATTGTGCCGCTATCATATCAGCGGCCAGCTCAGGGTCGCCCCCGAACATATCTCGGACAACGTATTGGCAAAGATGGGCAAACCGCCCGTCTCCGTATACAACCGCTTCATCCGTGAATTTGAAAAAGCGAATCAGCGCTGCGGCATGGAACAGTATGCGGTTCCTTATCTGATGTCCAGCCATCCGGGCAGCACGCTCAAAGATGCGATCGCCCTGGCGGAATATCTCAATGAGCATCATCTCAATCCCCAGCAGGTGCAGGACTATTATCCGACGCCGGGAACCATCTCAACGTGCATGTATTACACCCATCTGGATCCGGAGACGATGAAGCCGGTCTATGTCACCGACAATCCGCATGAAAAAGCGATGCAGAGGGCATTGATTCAATACCGCAATCCCGCCAATTATGATCTTGTCAAAGAGGCGCTTGAGAAAGCAGGCCGGAAAGATCTGATCGGCTTCGGGAAAAACTGCCTGATTCCGCCGCGGAAAATGAATCCGCACACAAAGGAAGCCCAGGCACATCCGCACCATGACCAGAAAGCAAAGCGGGAGAGAAACCCGCGTCACGACAGCCGTAACTCTTCAGAACGGAAACGAAAGCATAAATAAGAAAGAAGGTTGAAGCTATGAAACGGATCGGATATTACAACGGAGTGATGGGACCGGTGGAACAGGTGAACATCCCCATGCAGGACAGAGCGCTCTTTTTCGGAGACGGCGCCTATGATTTCGCCTTTGCCTATAACGGCATCATATTCAGGATTGAGGATCATCTGGACAGATTCTTCAATTCACTGGCGATGCTGGAAATTGATCCGCCATGCACGAAGGAGGAGCTCAAAGGTGAGCTGCAGAAGTGCCTGGACGCATCGGAGATCAAAGACGGTGCGGCCCTCTATTGGCAGACTTCAAGAGGCAACTGCAGACGCAATCATATCTTCCCGCCCAAGGGAACTCCCTCAACGCTGCTGATCACGGTCAATCCGCTCAAAAATCCGGATTATAACAAGCCGCTGAAACTGATCACGCTGGAGGATACACGCTTTCTGCACTGCAACATCAAAACCCTCAACCTGATTCCCAATGTCATCGCCGCCCAGCGGGCAGAGGAGGCGGGATGCCAGGAAGCAATCCTTCACAGAGGAACGCAGCTGACCGAATGCGCTCACAGCGCGCTGGTAATCATCAAGGATCACAAGGTGACCGGTCCGAAGCTGGACAATCTGATTCTGCCCTCCATCACCAGAAAGCATGTCTGGCAGCTGTGCGAGAAGCTCGGCATTGAAACAGAGGAGAGGGATGTCACAATGGATGAGGTCCTGCATGCGGATGAGGTTCTGGTTCTTTCCACCAGCAAGCTCATGACCAGAGCCGATGAGATCGACGGGGTCAAAGCCGGTATGAAAGATCCCGAAACAGCCGGAAAAATCCGCGATGCCTATTATGAATGGGTAAAGGAAGAAACCGGATACTGGATGGGAAACTGAGGAGGACGGCCATGTTTACATTGATCAGAAATGCGCATGTGTATGCGCCGGAAGACCTCGGCATTCAGGATGTGCTCATCTGCAATGAGCGCATTGTCAAGGTTGCGGAACATATTGATTTTGAATGGGATGCGGATGATTTTACACAGATTGACGGCAGCGGAAAGAAACTTGTTCCGGGCTTTATCGACCAGCATGTCCATATCATCGGCGGAGGCGGTGAGGACGGTTTCGCCTCATTGATCCGCGAAATCCAGATGACTGACTGCGTGCGCTATGGCGTCACCAGCGTGATCGGAGTCCTCGGCACCGACAGCAACGCCAAAAGCGTTGAGTCCATCGTTGCCCGCGCCAAGGCGCTCAGGGAACAGGGCATGAGCGCATGGTGCCTGACCGGCTCCTATGCCTATCCCAGCACAACCCTGACCGGTTCGGTTGCCCGTGACATCGCATTCTTAGAGGAAGTCATCGGCGTCAAGATCGCGATCAGCGATCATCGCTCCAGCAATATTTCAGCTGAGGAGCTCGCAAGACTTGCCACCCAGGCAAGAACCGCAGGCTTCCTGGCTAAAAAGCCGGGCGTGGTGCACATGCATACGGGCAGAGGCAAAAAAGGCCTGACGGATATTCTGAAGATTGCAGATGAAACAGATATTCCGATCACCCAGTTCCGTCCGACCCATGTTTCAAAGAACATGCCGGGATTTGATGAATTCGCGCAAAGAGGCGGCTATCTCGACTTCACTTCGGGAATCCGCACAGCCGAAACAGCAGAAAGAATCGCGGACGCGCTGAAGACGGTCAATCTGAAACAGATCACGCTCAGCTCCGATTCCAACGGCAGCTTCCCCAAGTGGTCGGCGGACATGAAGATCATCGGCATGGGCGTGGGCAAGATGGAAACCCTCTTTGACACCATCCGTCATCTGATTCTGGACCAGAACATCAGTATCAGCGATGCAATTTCGATCATCACATGCAATGTCGCAGATGCGCTGATGCTGGATCAAAAGGGAAGAATCGCAAAAGACAAGGATGCGGATCTCGTTTTGCTGAATGAGAATCTTGAAATCACCGATGTGATCGCAAGAGGAAAACAGGTACTCAGGGATTCGCAGCTGTGTGTGAAGAATTATTACGAATATGAATGAAACCAAAAATGTGTGCCGTTAATTGACACACATTTTTTTCAGATTCTTTGAATCAGCCAGTCCTTGATGAGGGCGGCGCTTTCACGCACCAGATTGTTCAGCAGGTACAAAGGATCGCTGGGAGCTCCGATGCCGCAGAGATGCTTCGCGCCTGCTTTTTTTGCGAGCAGAAGAGCACGGTGGACATGGAACTGGTTTGTGACAATGCAGATCCGGTCATTTTCAGGATCAATGAGACGGAAGCTGTATTCGATATTCTGCACCGTGTTGTCCGCCTTGTCCTCTTTGATAATACGGTCTTGCGCAATGCCTCTGTCCATCAGATAAGCAGCCATTCCTTTCGCTTCGGGATAAGGCTCGTTGTATCCCTGACCGCCGCTGACGATTGCCTTTGTCTCAGGATTTTCAATCAGATAATCATATGCGGCATCCAGTCTGTGTTTCAGAATGGTGCTGACTCTGTCCTGATAGACCTGTGCGCCAAGCACAATCAGATAATCCTGCTGTTCGTGAATGGCTGGATGAAAATCGGAAATGATCCTGACTTCCAGAAACAGGAACAGACCCAGCATCAGACAGAAGACGCAGACACATGCTTTTCTGATCCATACGGGAATATGTCTGAAGAGATCCTTGCGCATGCAGAACAGAAAGCCTTCCGCAAACAGGGCAAGCGCGATCCAGAACAGGAAGAAGAAGGAGCCGCTGCCCGCTGACATGATGAAGATGCCGTATGCGAAAGACAGTATAGAAAAGAGATGAATCAAAGCCGCGTATGAAACGGATGCGGTTTGGTGATGACTCATTTTGTATTTTCCTTGCCGCAGGCCGCAATGAATGCATCAAATATCTTCATCATCGGATTGACCGCAAGTCTGATGAAACATTCCGGATGCCACTGCACAGCCAGCAGGAAGGGATAGTTCTCACCCTCAAGCGCTTCGACAACACCGTCTTCGGCACGGGCGATGACCCTGAGTCCTTTGCCGGTGTCTTTGACTGCCTGATGGTGGAAGCTGTTTGTGAGCAGCTCATCCCCGTACAGCTGATGCAGAAGGGAATCATTTTCAATCAGAACCTTATGGCTGACGGAACTGTTGTCCATTTCCTTCTGCTGATGAAGGAAAGTGGTTTCCGGACGCAGGGAAACATCCTGCCAGAGGGTTCCGCCGAAAGCAACGTTGATAATCTGTATACCGCGGCAGATGCCCAGAACAGGCTTGCCTGTTTTGGTGATTTCACGGATCAGGCTGATTTCATATTCATCGTATTCCAGTCTTGTCATCTGCAGCAAAGGATGCGGGTTTTCGCCATAGCTGAGCGGATTGACATCAATGCCGCCGGGAATCAGATAAGCATCGCACATTTCCGCCTGCCGTCTGATCGCCTCCTCATCAGCGGTGATCGGCAGAATCAGCACAATTCCGCCTGCTTTTTCAACGGATTCGATATAATTCTGGCCGCATGACTGAATGATGGAATGGTTTCTTTCAAATAGTGTCGGGTGAGCCGGTATGCCGATCAATGGTTTCATGTTGTAGGTCTCCTGTTTAGAAATGCACATATAATCTAACACATCTGTCCGCCCATCGCCTGAAAACTTTTCAACAAGACCGCAGAGATTTGTTGAAAATATTTACATTTATTTGAAAACGCTGTCAATTTGTTTGACATGCATGATCCCCATCTGCTATAAAAGGGACATAGGTCAGATTATCTGACAGCAGACATCCAGGCGGACCCGGCACAGCGATACAAAGCCGGTTTCTGTTTTATTTGGCGGATGGCTGTGAGAGAGTGTCTGGCCAAGGAGGGAAATCAATGAAAAAGTCCAAGCTTCTGGCTCTTGCGCTTTGCGGCGCAATGCTTCTGAGTGCCTGCGGCGGCTCTTCCGGCGGTGATTCAGGCGCAAAGACATCCCGTGAAACAGATGTCAAGGCAGCTGTATCACTCGACTTCACAACCATGGATCCGGTCGATACTTCCGATACACTTTCCGGCGGTATCCAGCGTCTGATCATGGACGGCATGTTCGGTTTTGACGATGACATGAACAACATCCCGATGCTGGCGACAGGATACACAGCCAATGACGATGCGACTGAATATGTTCTGACACTCAGAGAAGGCATCTCCTTCACAGACGGCACACCGTGGGATGCAGCAGCTGCCAAGGCAAACCTCGACAAACTCGCTGACACATCACGCGGTCTCAAGAGAACTTCACTGCTCGGACCGATCATCGATACTGTTGAAATCACAGGCGACTACGAAGTCACTGTCAAACTGACTCAGCCGTTCGGTGCGTTCATCGCTACTCTTGCACATCCCGCATGCGTCATGATGAGCCCGAAGGTTCTCGAAGCAGGCGATGCCGAGTGCGCTGCCCATCCGGTAGGCACAGGCCAGTACAAGTTCGTTGAATGGGAATCCGGACATCATTTGACAGTTGAGCTCAATCCCGACTGGTGGGGATATGAGGCAGGTCTGGCTGATGCGGACGCAGGCTTCAAGAGCGTGACATTCGACGTTGTCACAGAAAGCTCCACAAGAGTTTCCGGCGTTCAGTCCGGCGACTACCAGTTCATCTGGCCGGTTCCGACCGAGAGCTATCAGACACTCGAGAGTGATTCCAATGTCAATGTATTCTCCGATGAAGGTATCGTTGTTTACTATCTGTGCATGAACACACAGAAGGCTCCGTTTAATGATATCCGTGTCCGTCAGGCTATGAACTATGCCATCGACAAGGATGCTTACATTGAAATCATCAGAAACGGTCTTGGCACAAAGGCAACTTCCATTCTCGGCCCGGCTGTCGCTGGTTATAAGAAGAACGAACCGATTGAGGCTGATCTTGACAAGGCAAAAGAGCTCCTCAAGGAAGCGGGATATGAGAACGGCTTCACCATCACTCAGTATTACAGCTCCAACTCCGCAAATGAAAAGACCGCTCAGTTCATGCAGCAGCAGCTGAGCCAGGTCGGCATCACGGTCAATCTTGTCGGTCAGGAAAGCGCTATTACAAACGCTCTGATCCAGGACTGCACAAAGCCGGGTTCCGAAGCTGAAGTTGACATTTACCACACAGGCTGGTCACCTTCCACAGGCGACGCTGACTGGGCTCTGAGACCTCTGCTCGCATCTGAAATGTGCCCGCCGGCAAACTACAACATTTCGTACTTTGCCAATGAAGAGTATGACAATCTGATCCACGCCGCTCTTGAAACAGCAGACCAGGATGAGAGAAACAGACTGTATGCACAGGCTCAGGATATTGTCTGGGCTGAACTGCCGATCGTTCCGCTGGCAAACAGCTTCAACACATGGGCAACAGCCAAGAACATGCAGAATGTCAAGATCTACAAGGATGGTGCGATCAACATCAGAAACGCAAAACTCGCGGCGGGAGAATAAACCGCAGTCTCAATGAACTGATCTGAAGATGCCTGCTGTCAGATGCAGCAGGCATCTTCTCTTATTCATTCTGTCTCTGTACGGCAGACAGCCGTATCCGATTATCAGACAAAGGAGTTGCTGTTATGGTTAGATATCTGATTAAAAAGTTTCTGGAAACCCTGCTGACATTGTTTATTGTCACGACAGCGGTGTTTTTCTTTGTCCGCATGATTCCGGGTGATCCGGCGCGTATGATTGCCGGTGAGCAGGCAACTCTTGAGGATGTTGAAAATGTCAGGGAATCGCTGGGACTCAACAAGCCGGTTCCCCAGCAGTATGCGATCTATATCAGCGGACTGCTCAAAGGCGACCTGGGAACTTCGTTAAGAACCAAGCGTCCGGTTGCCGCTGAGCTTTCGCAGCGCTATCCCAACACGATCAAGCTTGCCATGCTGTCGATCGCATGGAGCGCCACGCTGGGCATTCTGATCGGTGTATGGTCGGCAAGGCACAGGACGAAATGGCAGGATTATCTCGGCATGACGATCGCCGTCTCGGGCATTTCACTGCCCAATTTCTGGATCGGCTTCATGCTAATATCGCTGTTTGCGGTCAAACTGCATCTGTTGCCATCCACGGGAACGGCAGGATTCAAGTCCTTTATCCTGCCGGCTTTGACGCTGGGAACCAATATTATGGCAATCCTGGCAAGATTCACCCGTTCATCGATGATTGAACAGCTGAAAGAAGACTATATCCGCACCGCCCGTTCCAAAGGCATCAGTGAAACACCGGTCACCTGGAAGCACGCCTTCCGCAATTCGATGATCTCGGTTGTCACGGTCATCGGCATGCAGTTCGGTTTCCTGATCGGCGGATCAGTGGTCACCGAACAGGTATTCGCCTTCAACGGGATCGGAACTCTTCTTGTCACATCCGTCTCATTCCGTGATTATCCGGCGATCCAGTCGCTGATCCTGATCTTCTCGCTGCACTTCATTGTCATCAACCTGATCGTTGATATTCTCTATGCGGTGCTGAATCCTGAGATCCAGCTGAGTTAAAAAGGGAGGAACATATGAGCACAAAAAATGAAAAAGCAAAGTCTTCCCGTTTCAATGATTTTCTCAGGAAGTTCAAAAAGCAGAAGTCGGCAATCGCAGCTCTGATCGTGCTTCTGATTCTGGTCTTCATTGCCATTTTCTGCTATCAGATCGCCCCTTACGGCATCAATGAATTTGATTATTCCTCGGTTCTGCAGAAACCCAGTGCGGCCCACTGGTTCGGAACCGATGAGTTCGGCCGGGATCTTTTCTCCAGAATCCTCTGCGGAACAAGAATCTCCCTGACCGTCGGTCTTGCGGCGGTTACCGTCGGCGCGATCAGCGGCACGGTGCTCGGTCTGATTGCCGGTTATTACGGCGGTATCGCGGAATCGCTGATCATGCGTATGTGCGATGTGCTGTTTGCCTTCCCGGGTATCATTCTGGCAATTGCCATTATTGCGATCCTCGGCAGCGGCATGACAAACGTGGTCATCGCCGTCGCGGTCTTCTCAATGCCGACGTTCTGCCGTCTTGTGCGCAGCACGGTTCTGGCCACCAAGGAAAGCGTCTATGTGCAGGCGGAGCGCTCACTCGGCGCAAGCGATGCGAGAATTCTGTTCAGGCACATCCTGCCCGCCGCGCTTCCCAATATCATCGTTCAGTACACGATGTCGATCGGCAACTCGATCATGACCGCATCAAGTCTTTCCTTCCTGGGCATGGGAGCCCAGGCGCCGACGCCCGAATGGGGACTGATTCTCAGCACCGGACGCACCTATATGGTCAATGCTGTGCATATGATGCTGTTCCCGGGTCTGGCGATCTTTATTACGGTATTGTGTTTCAACCTGCTTGGCGACGGGCTGCGTGACGCCCTTGATCCGAAGCTCAGTGAATAAGGAAGGGGAACAATATGTCAGATACGATTCTTGAAGTGAAAAATCTCCATACCTACTTCTTCACTGATAATGGAGTGGTGCCGGCGGTTGACGGTGTGGACTTCACGCTTGAGCGCGGACATACACTCGGTATTGTCGGTGAATCCGGCAGCGGCAAAAGCGTCACTTCGCTTTCCGTAATCGGTCTTCTGATGGGCACCACCGGAAAGATCACCGAAGGTGAAATCCTGCTCGATGGCGAAGACATCACCAAATATGATGAAAAGAAGCGCCGTGAACTCAGAGGCTCGAAAATCTCAATGATCTTCCAGGAACCGATGACCTCGCTCAATCCGGTCATGAAAATCGGCAGACAGATCAGGGAGAACATCCTTCAGCACGAAAAGATTTCAAAGCAGCAGGCGGATGAAAGGGTCATTGAACTTCTGAAAATGACCGGTCTGCCCAGAGTTGAAAGAATTGTCAATGAATATCCGTTCCAGCTTTCCGGCGGCCAGAGACAGCGTGTCATGATCGCCATGGCGCTTGCCTGCAAACCGGAAATCCTGATTGCGGATGAGCCGACCACAGCCCTTGATGTGACCATCCAGGCGCAGATCCTGACCCTGATGGAACAGCTGAAAAAGGAAACCGGCACATCCATTCTGTTTATCACCCATGATTTCGGCGTGGTTGCGGAAGTCTGCGATGACGTTGTCGTCATGTATTGCGGAAGAATCGTGGAAAAGGGCAATGTCTATGATATCTTCGCAAATCCGAGCCATCCTTACACCGAAGGTCTTCTGGAATCCATCCCCAAGATCGGTGTGCATGCCGATGAGCTCGAAGTGATTCCGGGCAATGTGCCCAGTCCCGCCAACATGCCTAAAGGCTGCAAATTCTCAGACCGGTGCAAATACTGCTTTGAGCGCTGCACACAGGAAGAACCCGGATTTGCGGATCTTGGCAACGGGCATTTCTCCAGATGCTGGCGGAATTTTCCTGATTTCAAAGAAAAGGAGGCTGAATCATGAGCGGTGATATTCTGAAGATTGAAGATCTGAAAGTCTATTATCCCGTCCGCAAGGGCATGATGGGCAAGACCCAGTATGTCAAAGCGGTGGACGGTGTCAGTCTGAATGTTCATAAAGGCGAGGTGCTCGGAATCGTCGGTGAATCCGGCTGCGGCAAGTCCACACTGGGCAAGGCGGTATGCAAGCTGATTCCGGTCACAGACGGAAACATTGTGCTCAATGATATGGACATTGCGAGGATGAGTGAGAACCAGCTGCGTCCTTACCGCAAGCAGATCCAGATGATTTTCCAGGATCCTTATGCCTCCCTGAATCCGCGCATGAGCGTGCATGACATCATCGCCGAGCCGATGGAAATCCATAAGATGTATTCCACAAAGGAGGAGATCGATCAGAAGGTGACCGAACTGCTCAGGGAAG
Source organism: Erysipelotrichaceae bacterium NK3D112 (assembly GCA_000701725.1). Taxonomy (GTDB): domain Bacteria; phylum Bacillota_I; class Bacilli_A; order Erysipelotrichales; family Erysipelotrichaceae; genus Bulleidia. The sequence continues at coordinate 5,001 of JNJQ01000015.1, read as the reverse complement.
TTGGTCTGGATGACTATCATGCGCAGCGCTATCCGCATGAGTTCTCCGGCGGCCAGAGACAGAGAATCGGCATTGCCAGAGCGCTGGCAACCGAACCCGATCTGATTATCGCCGATGAGCCCGTATCCGCTCTTGACGTGTCGATCCAGTCGCAGGTGCTCAATCTGCTTTCCAAACTGCTGAAGGAAAGAAACCTGACCATGATCTTCATCGCCCATGACCTTTCGGTCGTGGAGCACATTTCCAACCGTGTGGTGGTGATGTATCTTGGCAATATCGTCGAGGAAGGCACCAGCCAGGAGCTGTATGAGAATCCTCTGCATCCGTATACCAAAGCGCTTCTGGACGCCCATCCGATTCCGGATCCGACCAAAAGAAAAGAACGGGTGCTGCTGGAAGGGACCATTCCCTCCGCGCTCAACCCGCCGACCGGCTGCAAATTCCATACCCGCTGCAAGCAGTGCATGGAGATCTGTAAACAGAAGGCGCCGGAAAAGTATTCGGTCAATGCGGATCACTTCGTCTACTGCCATCTGTATGACGGAATGAAATCAGCTGAATGAAAATGAAAAGGGGAAATGATTCCCCTTTTGTCATTTTGCTTTTCTGGATGCGATGTCCGCCTTGAGCTTCTCAAAGGTAACCTCGCTGAGGTCATGCTCAATCTTGCATGCATCGGCAGCCGCGGTTTCCTCATCGACACCGATCGTGACGAAGTATTCGGTCAGCACGCGGTGTCTTTCATAGATTCTTTCAGCAATTTCCCGGCCGGGCGGCAGAAGGTTCAGGGTGCCGTCTTTTTCCATGGAAATATAGCCGTTCTCCCTGAGTTTCTTCATGGCCACCGAAACGCTGGCTTTCGAATAATGGAGATGATCGGCGATATCCACGGAATGCGCGATGCCTTTTTTGTTCTGGATGATCAGAATCGCCTCAAGATAGTCCTCAGCGGATTCATAAATCGGAATTGCCATATGTGTTTACCTCTGTTTCTCTCATTGTAAGATGAAAAGTCTGAAAAAGAAAGAATTAGACTTTCTGAACCGTGTCCGTTCTGAAATAATATGAAGTATACTTTTGGAAGTGCATACGGAGCGTGTTATGGGACAGTTGATTGTGATCGGCGGAGCCAATGTTGATATATGCGGAGCGAGCAATGAGCCGCTGCGCAATTATGATTCCAATCCCGGAACGATCAGCGTGGCTTTTGGCGGCGTTGGCAGAAACATCGCGGAATATGCGGCGCTGCTTGATGAGAAGGTGAAGTTTGTCACCGCCTTTTCATCGGACAATTACGGAACCCTGTTAAGGAATGACTGTGAACAGCTGGGCATGGACTGTTCCCTCAGCATCACCACACATGATTATCCGAGTTCCATGTATATCGCCATTCTGGACCATGACCGCGACATGCGCATTGCCATGAGCGATATGAGAATCCTCAGGGCATTCACAAAGGAAATGCTGGATGATGTACTGAAAAGCGTCAGCCGTGATGATATCATTATTATTGACGCGAATCTGGATATTCCGAGCATCCATTATATTGCCCGCAATGCACAGTGCATTCTGGCCGCTGACCCGGTCAGTGTGGCAAAATCCGCAAGACTGGCGGATGTGCTGGACAGACTGACCGTCTTCAAGCCCAACCGCTTTGAGGCGGAGCACATGAGCGGCATCGAAATCACCGATGAGGATTCCATGCGCAGAGTGCTTGACTGGTTTCTGGAACAGGGCGTGAAGGAAACGGTCATCTCCATGGCTGAAAAGGGAATCCTGCTCGGAACAGCCGAAGAGAAAATCCTGCTGAGTCACCGGATAGTGGATATCGAAAACGCGACCGGCGGCGGGGATTCGTTCCTGGCTGCCTACACATCGGCCAGAAACCGCGGGGACACACCCCGTGAGGCAGTCCGCTTTGCGGCATCGTGCGCGGTATGCGTCATTGAAAAAAAGGCGGCACAAAGACGACAGATCACCCGTCAGGCCGTTATGGAAAATGAGCGGGGGATGCAGATAAAGGAGAAGTTATTATGAATCTGAGAATCAGAGATGAAGTGAAGCAGGCAATTGAGGAAGGAAAACCGGTCATTGCCCTTGAATCAACAATTATTTCGCACGGAATGCCTTATCCGCAGAATGTGCAGACAGCGCTGCAGGTGGAGAAGATTGTCCGTGAGCATGGCGGCATCCCCGCCACCATCGGCATCATTGACGGCACCGGTGTTGTCGGCATGAGCGAAGCGGAGATTGAAGAGTTCGGCAAGCGCGGCATGAGCATTCCGAAGGTTTCCAGAAGAGATCTTCCCGTGATCATGGCGACCGGCAGCTGGGGCGCCACAACCGTTGCGACAACAATGATCCTGGCGGCTCTTGGCGGAGTTGAATTCTTCGTGACCGGCGGCATCGGCGGTGTGCACCGCGGGGCGGAGCTGACCTTTGACGTATCCGCTGATCTGGAAGAGCTTGCCAGAACAAACGTGACAGTCATCTGCGCCGGCGCAAAGGCGATTCTTGATCTGCCCAAAACCCTTGAGGTTCTTGAAACAAAGGGTGTTCCGGTGCTCGGCTATCAGACCGCTGAGCTGCCCGCATTCTATACAAGAACATCCGGACTGAAGGTTGACTACGCGCTCAAGGACGCAAAGGAAGCGGCTGCAGTCATTCGTGCAAAGCGCGATCTCGGCCTGGATGGCGGTGTTCTGATCACCAATCCGATTCCGGAAGAATACTCCATGGATCCGGAAGCCATCAACAAGGTGATTGATGAAGCCATCCGTGAGATGGATGAAAAAGGCATCAAAGGCAAGGAATGCACGCCTTTCCTGCTTGCCCGCATTGCGGAGATCACCGGCGGCGAATCATTGAATTCCAATATCCGGCTCGTTTTCAACAACGCGGCAGTGGGTACGGAAATTGCCAAAGAATATTTCAGAAAGTGATATGACAGAACAGAAGAATAACAATATCAAAACCGTGACCAATCCGGTTACCAGGGAGGCGCTGATCAATACGCTGCGCGGTCTCGGGGTTACCGGGAATCAGATTCTGGAAGTGCATTCAAGTCTTTCCTCCTTCGGCTATGTGGTCGGCGGGGCAAGGACCATCGTTGATGCGCTGATGGAGATCGCTGAGCCCGGAGGCACGATTCTGATGCCTACCCAGACCACGGAAAACAGTGAGCCCGGCAATTGGGTGGATCCCGCCGTTCCCGCCTATATGTACAAGGAAATCAGAGCCGCGATGCCGCCTTATGACAGCCGCAAAAGCGATCTGAGAAATATGGGCGAGGTCGTTGAGAACTTCCGCCACCGCGAAGGCGTGGTGATTTCCAATCATCCGGCGGTTTCCTACGCGGCCTGGGGCAGATATGCCAGACTGTTATGCAACAGACAGTCCATGCATTTCCCACTGGCCGAGGAATCCCCGTGCGCAAGATTATATGAACTGAAAGGCTATGTTCTTCTGCTCGGCACTGATTTTGACACATGCACGTGCATGCACCTGGCTGAATACAGATGCGACTGCCGGCCGATCGTGATCTCCGGCGCGTGCATGAATACCAAAGACGGCCCGCAGTGGACGAAATATCTCGATCTGAACATCGACAGTGAGGTCTTCAGCAAGGTCAGACAGATTCTGGTCAGAAAAAAGATGATCCGCGAAACGACACTGGGCGGCTGCCGCATCCAGTTCTTCCCGGCTGCTGCGGCTATCGATGAGGCAGTGCGTTATTTCGACAAAACCGTTGTTTACGATCTGTACCGTTAATCAGGAGTGTGCATGCACTCCTTTTTCTTCGCAGGCCATCCGCAAAGGCGCGCAGAAATATTCATTGCAAAAAGAATGGATTTATTTTTCGTTAATAGTAAAATGTTATGACAGAAGAAAGAGAGGACTGAGGAGTATGCTGCCGGAAATTGGATCATCTGTTTACATCCAGAGCTACAAGCATAACGGAAGTCTGCACAGAACCTGGTGCATGGCTTATGTCCTCGACGCGGATGAAGATAAGATCGTGGTTGTGACCGACCGCGCATGGGTCATTGAATCCGACGGCAGAAAATGGCTGACCAGAGAGCCGGCTGTCTGTTTCTTCTACACGCACAGATGGTACAACGTCATTTCGATGATCCGCCACGGCGGCATCTACTATTATTGCAATCTCGCATCCCCGAGTATCTATGACGGAGAGGCGATCCGCAATATCGACTACGATCTGGATGTCAAACTGTATCCGGATGATTCCTACCAGATTCTCGACGGATCGGAATATGCGGATCATGCCAAAGCGATGAAATATCCCGAAAAGGTGATGGAGATCGTTGAAGCGCAGATGGACAGAATTCTGGAAATGATGAAAGACGGAGAGGATCCGTTCAACAAGGAATGCATTGATGCGTATTATCATATGTATCTGGATATGACACGCGAAAAATAACCATGAAGATCAGGGCTGAAATCCTAAGAAAATGCCCTGATTTTTAGTTGGAAATCCACACATTTTTTGGTTGGAAATCCTATCATCAGAAAGCAGTGAAAATGCCGTGAATTTCGGCATTTTTTTTGAAAATAACACTTTACAAATAAAGTGAATTCAATATAATAAAAATCACCCGCAGGACGGATGTCCGAGAGTTTGAAGTGAAATTCCTAAAAAATTTCTGAAAAAACTTTTGACATGACGGTTCCTGGGTGGTATATTATCAAAGCGCGCTCGGAGAGAGCGGCGCGGCAGATCTTTGAAAACTGAACAGGAAAAGAAACACATTACAAACGTCAAGTTTATTTATGTAAGAAAGTAAATCGAAAGAGATTTACGAAAAAATAATGAGCAATCAAACAAATGAAGAGTTTGATCCTGGCTCAGGATAAACGCTGGCGGCGTGCCTAATACATGCAAGTCGATCGCTGGAATTCAAGCTTGCTTGAATGAAGGAGAGGCGAACGGGTGAGTAATACATAAGCAACCTGCCCACGAAGACTGGGATAATTCCTGGA
>JNJQ01000014.1 GCA_000701725.1 Erysipelotrichaceae bacterium NK3D112 | reverse complement strand
CGACAGAATTGACCAGCGTGACTTCCTCTGCTGATACAGATCTGTGTTTGGCATCGTACCACTCGTGGACAGTGGCACTGATCAGCTTCCTTGAGACGGAGTTCTCCTCTGTTTTATCCCAGGGAAGATACTTCAAAGAGCTTCCCCAAGAGGAAGCGTCGTCCACATATTTACACATAGTTTGGCGGTCGGATCTTTCAGGAATGAATTAACGGACCGCCAAGCCCTAGCATTAATTCATTCCTGAAAGGTTCCTAGGTGTTCCCTTTCCAGAACGAATTAATTATACCGTTATTAGCGTTGTTTACCAACGCAGTGCAAATTGGGACTTTAAAAACAAAAGAGGCAGCGGGAATTCCGCTGCCTGCTTCATGTGATGATGATTACTTCTTCGCGCTGTGGCCGCCGAAGACATCGAAACTCATGGTGTCAAGCTTCGCGTCAATCGATGCGATCTCTTCCGGTGTCAGGATGACATTTCCCGCCTCGAAGTTTGCCTTCAGCCGTTCAATCTTTCTGGAGCCGGGAATCGGCACAATATAAGGCTTCTTGCAGATCATCCATGCAAGACTGAGCTGCGCTCTTGTGCAGTTCTTTTCATTTGCCATAGTTTCCAGCATATCGAGAAGTCCCTTTGCCTTGGCATAGCCTTCTTCCGTATACTGCGGCATGTTCGCGCGGTAGTCCTGGCCGCCTTCGAATTTCGTATTGGGATTGTAGGCGCCGGTCAAAAAACCGTTTGCCATCGGTGAGAAAGCGACATAGGCAATGTTGAGCTCCTCACAGACCGGGAAGATGGATTCATGCCATCTGGCCATCATGGAATATCTGTTTTCAATGGCTGTCACAGGTGTGACGGCATTGGCGCGTCTGAGATATTCCTCGGTTGTTTCGGAAATTCCCCAATAGCGGATTTTGCCTTCTTTGATCAGTTCGCCCATTGTTTCAGCGACAGCCTCCGGTTCAACATTCGGATCGATTCTGTGCTGATAATACAGATCTACATAGTCTGTGCCGAGTCTCTCCAGGGATTTTTCAAGGGATCTGCGGATTGTCTCAGGTCTTGAATCCAGTTTCAGGCTTCTGTCCTCATTGTGGCCGACACCCATCTTTGTGGCGATGACCACTTTGTCACGGACATCTTTGAGAGCCTTGCCGACAAGCTCCTCATTATAGGAAATGGAACCGTCCGGATACACACCGGTATAAGCCTCCGCTGTATCAAAGAAATCGTAACCGATCTCATAAGCCTCTCTGAGCGTTTTGACTGAAATCTCTTCGGGAGTGGGATCGCCGGAAGCGTGGCTGAAACCCATGCAGCCAAGTCCTACCGGATTCACATACAGGTCACTGTTTCCGAGTCTTCTTTTTTCCATTTTTTCACCTCTTTATGGCCTCAGTATACGGGTTTCAAAAACCGGGATCAATTGCAATCCCGGCATGAATACATAAGCAGAACTGATCTGTTCACATCAGGAGATGAGTTTATTGCGCCGCCCATGGTTCATCGGCCAGCAGTTCAAATGCTTTTTTATATTGTCTTGTGGCCTGATACCATTCCAGCAGCCACCGTGTGATCAGCGTTGCGGTTCCGTTGACCGGTTCACTCAAAGCACTTTGACGGCAGGCTTTGAGTATGTTTCCGTATTCTTCCTGATCCAGATAATCCGGATGGTCAAGGCGGCAGGAAACAAGTTTCAGACATTGGGCAATGAGCGGTGAATGCGGACTGTCAGCGTTTGCCTCATCAATGGCTGAGCGTGCTTCCTCACGGCGGTCTGTCTTTTCACAGCAAACAGCCAGAAACAGTAACGAAAGACTGTTCGGCTTGTCCAGGGATGAAAAGAATTCATATGCCTCTTCATAATCGCCGGCGCCAACAGACGCAAGCGCCATATTGTATTCAATCATGAACAGCGTATTCCGCTCATTCAGTGAAACCGCGATGCGGCGGGCACGCTGAGAGATTTCCTTCATTTTCGCAAAGTCATGCACGGCGGCGGCGCATCTGTACTGATACAGGGCGGCGCTTAAGAGAATCCGCACCGTTCCCTCTTTGGCGCCCATATCATATGCGGTGTTCAGATAATCAGAGGCGTCGTTGATCTTCCCCTTTTCATAGGCGTCTATGCCGCTCATCAGATACATCCATGCGTTTGGATACAGCAGCAGCGCCTCTTCGCAGCTGCCCGAAAGCACCTTTTGGACCGCCTTCTGTCTCAGATCCATGGATGCCTCAGCGGAAGAATTCAGCGGTTTCATTTCCGAAGAAGCCAGCTGTTCAAGCAGTTTCAGATCGATCGCATAGCGGGTGCCTTCCAGTTCTTTGATATCCGTGCGTCCAAGCAGTTCGCGGAATTCGCGGTTCATGGCTGAAAAGACATATTCATATGCCTGTTCCGCCGTCTGTTTTGCCTGCTGTTCCTTCTCTTCATCAATCGTGATGCCAAGCCGTTCCAGCAGCTTCGCAACGATTTCCTGTGAGGGTTCCGCCTTTCCCTTTTCGATTTTGGAAAGATAGGAAACCGCGCAGATTCCTTTGCAGAGTTCCTCCTGGTTCCAGTTTTTCTCAATCCGCCTGGCGCAGATGATTTTGCCGATCTGATTCATCCTGATTTCTCCATTGTTAAAATGCGATTTCATTCTATCATCACGGCCTGTGTTTCATCAGAGGATAAATATTAAAAATCCGTCTTTCGACGAATTTTTTCACGCATCTTCGGTTTTCAGCTCTTTTTCTTCAGAAAGAATCCGGAAATATTTCTCCATTAAAGGCTCATAGGTTGCGGTGAAAATCACTCCTGCCGCAATGCCTGCGATCTTTCTGTACCGCGCGGGAATCGCAATGCCGATCAGTACACCTGCCGAGGCCAGGCAGAACTTAATCAGGGAAAGATCTTTCCAGTCACTTTCCTTCATATAGCGGTTGGCTGATTCAAACAGCTTGTTCATGGAACACCTCCTATTTCAAAGCTCGATTCTGGATGTCAGTTCGCCGCGGATATCCCGTTCCATATTGAATTTCACACTGCCCGCGTCATTGTAGACACTGAAGAGATAATACAGTTTGGCAACCGCCGCCTCGGTGGTCAGATCATGGCCGGTGACAGCTCCCGCTTTGCGCAAGGCGCTGCCCGCCTCATAGGTGCTCATATCCACGGTAGCCTGCACGCATTGCGAGCATACGGTCAGCACGGTGCCGTTTTCCTCCGCCTTTTTCAGCAGCGGCAGCAGACCTTCATCATCGGGAATGTTGCCGGCACCGAAGGTTTCCAGCACAACCCCTTTCAGCCTGCCGGCGATCACGGACTCAAACAGTTCGAAACGGATGCCCGGGAATACCTTGAGCACACCGATCGGAATGTCCGCAAAGGGACGCAGTTCGAACTTTTCGCTGCGGTGCTGCAGGAAGGCGGACTCATTGTACTGAATGGAAATTCCCGCGGTTGCCAGAGGCGGCCAGTTGGGTGAGACAAATGCCTGCATGCCCTCGGCCGAGTATTTGGTTGCGCGGTTGCCTCTTAACAGTAAACCGCCGAAATAGATGCACACCTCTCTGACTTTTCCTTCGCCGGCAATCATCATCGATGTGATCAGATTGTCACGGCCGTCGCTTCTTGTTTCGCATAAGGGAATCTGTGAACCGGTCAGAATCACCGGCTTGTTCAGTCCCTTTAACATGAACGATAACGCGGAAGCCGTATAAGCCATGGTGTCGGTTCCATGCAGAATCACAAAGCCGTCATAATCCTTGTAATGCTCCGCGATCACGCTTCCGATCATGTTCCAGTCCTTCACTTTCATCCGGCTGGAATCCAGAAGCGTTTCCGTTTCCATGAAATCCCACTCCGGCATATCCGCCTTTTTCAGGGAGTCCATGTGAAATACCGCCTGACGGAAATACTCGCCATCAGGCTGATAGCCGTTTTCGGTTTTTGTCATACCGATCGTTCCGCCGGTATGCAACAGAAGTATTCTGCTCATAAGCACCTCATTTTTATTCGCTGTAAACCAGTGTGAACGGTGTTTCCAGTCCGCCCTTCACCAGCATGTATTCACCGCTGTCTATTGTTTTCACAAGAGTCATGGCGCACTTCACCTGTGCACTCTCACCCGGCGCAAGCTCCCAGGCAACCTCAATCCAGACCGGCTCATCCGCCCACGGCACCTGTTTCCATTCACCGTTTTCCTTCACTCTGAGTTCAAACGCCTCGCCATACACATATACCGCATCGCTCTGGTTGGTAATCTCTGCATACAGCATATTGTCCGCAAAACCGGTGACTTCAAAGAGAATGCCGTCTGTTTCCGTCTGTTCATGATGATCAAGCATCAAAACGGGTGAAATCATTTCCGCTTCCTCATCAGAAGAAACTGTTTCATAGGGCCAGTCAATGATGCCGCCGAAATCATAGACGGTTTCCATGCCGAGCGATACCAGTTTTTCAGCAGCCTGATGCGATCTTCTGCCGCTGCGGCAGTAAAGCAGCACCGGTCCCTTTGCGTCTAGAATCTTCTGCGGGATGGAGCTGCCGATCTCATCGAGCGGAATGTTGACGGCCTGCGGAATATGTTTTTCCGCATATTCCTGTCTGGTGCGCACATCGACAATCAGACAGTCCTGCGCCTGCATCATTTCGTTTGCGTCTTCTGCGCTGATGGTGATCAGAGCGCTGTCCGAGACCTGTGTTTTCGCGCATGAAACACAGATGGATATGCACAGAAGCAGGCAGACCAGCCCGATTCCTCCAAACAGTCTTCTGACAGATTGATTGTTTCTCATCATATTGAATCTCCGCTTTCATTGTAACAAAGAACTTTCCTTTCTCACGCACAATCATCCGCAAAAGTATCACGGGCATATTCACAAAAACATTCATGTTACAATCGAATCAGAAAGAAAGGAACAGAAAACAATGATGTGGAATGATTTAGACACCGGCGCATGCGAAGGCATGATCGCCGAAACCATCTCACTCAGGGGACATGGCGGAGACACCATCCGCGCTTATTATTCCCGTCCCCTTTACGCAGACAGCTGTCCCTCCATTGTCCTGATTCCGCATATGCCGGGATGGGATGAATACTGCCGTGAGGCTGCCAGACGCTTCACCCAGCATAATTACGCAGTGCTCTGCCCTGACATCTATGCCAGATTCGGCACCGGAAAACCGGCGGAAGTCGCAATGAAAGCCCGTGTGGCAGGCGGCGCGAAGGATGAAACGGTGATGGGTGATGTGCAGGCATGCATTGACTTTCTGAAGGAACAGCCCGCCTCCAATCACAGGACCGGCGTCATCGGCATGTGCTCCGGCGGCAGACACACATTCTTAGCCGCATGCACACTCGAAGGCATCGACGCGGCGGCTGATCTCTGGGGCGGCGGTGTGATCATGAAACCGGAGGATCTCAGCGAATCCCGTCCGGTTTCCCCGTTTGACTATGCAGAGAATCTGAGCTGCCCTCTGATCGGCATCTTCGGCAATGACGACAGGCATCCGCCGAAAGAGGAAGTGGATCAGCTTGAGGCAAAGCTGAAAGAGCTGAACAAGGAATACGAGTTCTACCGCTATCACGGAGCTGGCCACGGCATCTGGTATTATGACAAACCGATGTACCGTCAGGAAGCGGCCATGGATTCGCAGGAGAAAGTGTTCGCTTTCTTTGAGAAACATCTAAGATGAAAACAGAACTGCCGTTCACACTGATGGTCAAACCTGCCGGCAGCGCCTGCAACATGCGCTGCGCCTACTGTTATTACATTGACAACCCTTCGGGCGGTCACACTTTCATGAGTGAGGAAACACTGGAAAAAGTGATCCGTGATTATTGTGAAAGCTCACCGGGTCCCGTGCTGTCTTTCGTATGGCATGGCGGCGAGCCGACTCTTGCCGGTCTTGACTTCTACCGCAAAGCCATGCGGTTTCAGAAAGCATATCTGCCGCAAGGTTATGAATGCTGGAACAACCTGCAGACCAACGGTCTGGCTTTGAATGAGGAATGGTGCGCCTTTCTGAAGGCGAATCATTTTGATGTCGGCATTTCCATAGACGGCACAAAAGCGCTTCACGATCATTACCGCGCAGACGCTTCCGGCAGTCCCACTTATGAAAGAATCCGCAAAAACATCGCCCTGCTTCAGAAGCACGGCATACAGCCTGATCTCTTATGCACGGTGAATGCGGAAACCGTGAAGAATCCCGTGCGGGTGTATGAGAATATGAAAAGCTTCCGCACCGGCTGGATCCAGTTCATCCCGGTTGTCAATCATACCGGCAGCGGATCCGTTTCATCAGATTCCGTCACACCGGAGGCGTACGGGGAATTCCTGTGTGCGCTGTTCAGACAGTGGGTATTGAAAGATTTCGGAAAAACCAATGTGCAGATGTTTGCGGAGCTGCTCAATGTGTATCACGGAGGAATTCCCGGGGTATGCTGGATGAGCGAAACATGCGGACACGCCCTGATTGCGGAAAGTGACGGAAACATCTATTCCTGCGATCACTTTGTCAATAAAGATCATCTGATCGGCAATATCGCGTCCATGTCATTTGCAGAGGCTGTTGATTCCAATCTGCAGCGCTCTTTCGGTCAGAGCAAAAAAGATGCGCTCAGTGAAACATGCAAAGAATGTCCATGGCTTTCCATATGCCATGGCGGCTGCCTCAAGGACCGGATCAGGGAAAACAATGAAAATCATTTATGCGAAGGCCTGAAACGGTTTTACGAATATGGCGATCCGGTATTCAGGCGCATTTCAGAACTTCTTCATCAGCGCGTAAGAGCGGATGAAATCAGGCAGATCATCCGTAAAGAGAAACTGCTTTAGAATCTGGTGAATTATGAAAGATGTCAGAATTGTCCTGGTTTCCGACAATCACGGGGACAGAAAATCATTGCAGTTCATCCGCGAAACATATGCGGACTATGATTATCTGATCCACCTCGGCGACTCGGATCTCATGGCTGAGGAGATGGAAGGTTTCCTCTGTGTCTGCGGGAATCATGATATCCAGTATCATGACAAAGTGCCGGATTACCGTATTCTTGAGATCGGTGCGCACCGCATCTATCTCTGCCACGGGCACAAGGATTTCTTATCCTACTATCATTACAAGCCCATGGTCATGCACGCAAAAGCGCATGGATGTGATACCGTCTTCTTCGGCCATGTGCACACCTATCATGACACTGAGCTGGATGGCGTGCGCCTGCTCAATCCGGGCTCCATCTTTCATAACCGCGACGGCTCCTCGCCCACCTACATGCTTGTCACCATCAATGAGGAAGGTCTTCATGTGCAGGGTGTCACCTATCAGACCGAATCCGCAAAACATCCCGAGGGCTGGCTGATGAGACTGCTCAACAGACTTTCCGGTTCAAACTGATCATTACAAAAAAAGCCCCGCGCATTGCAGAGCTTGCATGATACATCTTCCGTATTTCAGATCCAGCCAAAGCGGACACAGGCATTCCAGATGCCGTCATCCTCGATGTCGCTTGTCACATAATCAGCCTTTGCCTTGAGCTCTTCCACCGCGTTGCCCATGGCAATGCCTGTCCACTCTCCCGTAAACATGGAAAGGTCATTGCGGTGGTCGCCGAATACCACCACATCCCTGTAATCGCCGCCGAAATGATCGACAATTCTGCGGATGCCGCGGGCCTTGTCCGAAGGCTCGACAAAGATATATTCTTTCATGAACCTGCACCAGGGCAGTTTCTTCAATGTTTCAAGAGAATGCTCAACCGGCTCATAGCAGGCCACATAGACCTTGTAAATCTTCTCGTAATTTTCCGGATCCAGTCCCGGAATGATCTTTGACTTCATGTATTGATCATGGGTGAATTCCATGAATCTCTCATCCGGCACAAAGCGGGTGTCGGAGTTTTCCGGCTGGATGCCCCAGAGGATGCCCTTTGCCTGGCATTCTCTTACCAGGGCGATGCAGTCATCACGGTTCAGAGGTTCAATATCAATCAGTTCATTGTTCAATGTGATGCCATAGCCGCCGTCATGGACCATATTCTCAAAGCCGAGGGCTTTCATGACAGGCAGCGCCTTGGCATAGCTTCTTCCGGTCGCAATCGCCAGAAAGTGGCCTTTTTCGCGCAGTTTCGCAAGTGCCATCTTTGTGCTTTGAGGCACATAGGAGGCATCTCTGGCGGCGACTGTGAGTGTTCCGTCGATATCAAAGAAGAAGTATTTCTTTTCCATAAGCATCTTTCCTTTTCCCGGGAAATTATACATGATGCATGGCCTTCATGCCTATTCAAAGATGATGCCATCGGCTGTCTTTTGTGTTACATTGAATGCATATCCGGAGGTTCCTATGGACACAAAAATCAAACGTATTATCTGGTGTCTGCTCGGGGTTGTGATTATCGGGCTCGGCTGCGCGCTGTTCAAGCAGTCCGCCTGCGGCAATGACGCCTTCACCGCGCTGAATATCACCCTTTCCGAAAAGACCGGAATTTCACTTGGCACCATGACGGTCATCATGAACTGCATCTATCTGATCGCACCGCTGATCTGGGGCAGAAAGTATATCAACATCGGCACCATTCTCAACGGAGTGCTGCTGGGATACATCGTTGATTTCTTCTTCAAACTGATCAACGGCATGTTCGGAGATCCTTCTTCGCTTGTGATCAAGCTTGTCTGGCTGATTCCGGCGGTGATCGTGATTTCGCTGGGCATTTCGCTGTATCAGACCGCGGATCTCGGCGTCGGACCGTATGACTATCTCGCTCTGGGTCTTCGCGATCATCTTCACTTCCCCTATTTCGCATGCCGCATCTTCACCGATTCCATGTGTGCCATCGCAGCCTTCTTAATGGGAGGACTGATCGGCATCGGAACCCTGTTATGCGCGCTTTGCCTGGGCCCGTTCACCCAGTTCTTCGACAAGGCGGTCTCCTTTAAGGTCATGCCGGAAATGGCAAAATGAATTCCATGAAAGATTATCCGTTTTTCGCAACCGTTTCACGGATGAAATACATTGAGCGCTGGGCACTGATGCGCAACTCGCGGCCGGAGAATCTCAGTGAGCACTCCCTGGAAGTCGCCCAGATTGCCCATGCCTTATGCATCATCGGCAATATCCGCTACGGCATGAATCTGAACGCGGACAGAGCGGCTGTGCTCGCTGTGTATCATGATGTTTCGGAAATCATCACCGGCGATCTGCCCACTCCGGTCAAGTATTTCAACGATGAAATCGAAAGCGCCTACCGCAAGGTGGAAAGCGTGGCTGTCAATGAGCTGCTCAAACAGCTGCCCGAAGATCTCAGGGATGCGTATCATGATATCCTTCATGAGAATGACGATGAACTGAAGAAAATCGTCAAGGCCGCCGACAAGCTCTCCGCCCTGATCAAATGCATCGAGGAGGAAACCGCCGGCAACAGCGAGTTCGCCACCGCCGCCGTTTCAACCCGAAAGGCGATTGAGGAAATGATTCCCGAATGTCCCATGGTAAAGGATTTCCTGGAATCATTCATTCCCGATTACGGCCGCACCCTTGATGAGCTGATGGGCCGGTAACAGAATGCATTTCAAAAAGCGCGCATGCGCTTTTTTCAAATTGTTAACAAAATAGAAATAGTAAAAGCTGCGCCGACATGCTAAAATGAATAAGCAGAGAACGACTCCGTACACCCAAATTTGGCAGCGTTCTCTGCTTTTGTTATGCATAAGCGCGCATGCGCTTTTTTCATTTGTATGCAAAAGAAAAGACGCTGTGCGCCTTTTCCTGATGATGCTTATTTGTTCAGCAGAAGCCAGTTGTATACGGCACCGACCATGTTCGCGTCCGCGCTGTATTTGCAGATATCGATTCCGGTTTCGGGCATGCCGAAGCCGTTCATGATGGGAGCGAATTTATTGTATTCCGCGATCACATCCGGCAGAAGTCTCGGATTTCTGGAAACACCGCCGCCGAGCACGATCTTTTCGGGATCGAGAGTCATTTTCAGATTAATGATCACCTGGCAGAGATTGCCAAGCCATGTCTGATAAACAGCGCAGGTTGCGGGATCTCCCTGATCAATCCATTCAAACACATCTCTTCCGGTATAGATCGGAAGATTGGGATCAGGTTCCGGAGCACCCTGGGTCATGAACGGGGATACCTCGAACTGTTTCGGTGTCATGCCCTTGGCATAGGCGACCATGGTGAGCAGTGCGCTTGTGGATGCGCCGCCGGCTGCCAGATTGTCAAAGCCGTAGTTTCCGGGAACTCTGAGCAGTCCGCTGATTTCACCGGATGCGAAATGAGCGCCTTTGCGCAGTTTTCCATCCAGGATGATACCGCCGCCAAGACCGCTTCCGATGATGACTGCCGCGCCATCCGTAACGCCTTCCAGGGAGCCCTTCCACTTCTCAGCCAATACAGCCGATTTGCCGTCGTTTTCAACCGCGACGGGCACATCGACTTTATCCTTGAGCAGTTCGAACAGATTCTTTCCCGACATCACCATCGTGTAGGCGCCGGCCGAGAACAGATGGCCTGTGCTGCTGTCGATGACACCGGGCATGGAGATGGCAACGCCGTCCACTTCCCCTTTATATTTTGCATAAAGATCGGCGATCACCTGAACGAAGTGCTCGCTGGAATCAAGCGGTGCGGGAATCTCACCGCGGTCAGTGATATTCGCCTCATCATCCATGATGCAGTGTTTAACGAATGTGCCGCCGAAGTCAAATGCCAGAAATTTCATGATTATATTCTCCTCAAATATTGTTAAATCCATTTTAATGCATTTGCCATGCATAAAACAAAAGACTTCCGGATTTTTCCGGAAGTCCTTTATGAATATCTGATTATTTGACTTCAGCTGCGCCAAGATCAACACCCTGGTTGAAGTTGCGGGCGTTTTCGAGAGTGACAGCCGCAATTGCCTGGAGTGCTTCTCTGGTGAAGAATGCCTGGTGCGATGTCAGGACAACGTTCGGGAACATTGTCAGTCTGGCTGTGATGTCATTGACCAGGAAGTCATCGGAATGGTCTGTGTAGACGTTGGCATCTTCGCCTTCGTAAACATCAAGACCGACAGCGTGGAACTTGCCGTTCTTCAGCGCTTCAATCAGAGCTTCTGTATCAATCAGTCCGCCGCGGGCTGTATTGACCAGGATTGCTGTATCCTTCATCTTGGAGATCGCTTCCGCATCGATCAGGTGATATGTGCCCTTAGGACCCATGATCAGCGGTGCGTGCAGTGAAATCAGGTCAGCCTTTTCAAGCAGCTCATCCTTGTCGACATAGGTCAGCAGACCATCGTCAACCAGCTTCTGGTTCGGGAATGCGTCCCAGCCCAGAACTGTCATGCCAAAGCCCTTGCAGATGGAAGCCATGCACTGACCGATCTTGCCTGTACCCATGATACCGGCAACCTTGTTGTGCAGGTCAACACCGAGCAGTCCGCTCAGCGCGAAGTTGTTGTCCTTGACCTTGTTGACAGCCTTGTGCATACGTCTGTTGCAGGTCATTGCCAGAGTGATTGCATGTTCAGCGACTGCGTAAGGTGAGTAAGCCGGAACACGTGCGACACGGATGCCGCATTCCTTGGCAGCCTGCAGGTCAACATTGTTGAAGCCTGCGCAGCGCAGAAGGATCAGCTTGACGCCGCATTCATGGAGTTTCTCAACCGCAATGCGGGGGCACTCGTCATTGACGAAAATACATACAGCGTCGAATCCCTTGGCCAGACCGGCTGTTTCAGGAGTCAGACGGGCATTGAAGTATTTGATATCGCAGTTGTAAGCACCTTCGCCCACATCTCTTGCCAGCTCACTGAAGAAGATTCTGTCATAGTCTTTCGCACCGAAGAAAGCGATCTTGAGAACCGGAACTTCCTCGTACTTTTTCATTCTCTGATCGAGTTCTTTTCTGACTGCCTCAAGTGCCGCATCCTCATCGCCGCCTTCAGCGGTAATATAGAGGACGTTGCCCTGCTGGGCATTCAGTGCGAGGATCTGAAGAACGTTATCACCGTTGGCAACCTTGCCGTTGCATTTGATGGTGATCTGAGAAGGAAGAGCTACACATGCCTGTGCAACAAAAGCAGCCGGACGTGCATGCATTCCAAGCGGGTTGGTGATTTCATACGTAATCTGTTTCATTTTTCCTCTCCTTAATTAATGTATGAATTATATGAACAATATCTTCATTGCCACATAAAAATCATACTACAAATTTGAGGATTGATGGAAATGAATCAGCACCAGCTAACATATTTTTCATCCATACAGCACCATTGTGTGTCATTTATTCTTATATGCATGTTAAGTGAATGTGTGCCTCATGGAGCATCATGCATGAGAGGCTATAATGCATTCAGGAATCATTCCCTGAAAAAACAGACAGATCAGAGAGGTCAGAATCATGAAAAAGACAGTCAGATACGGAATTCTTTCCACTTCATCCATTGTCCCGCGCTTTGTGCGGGGACTGAATCTGACCGGCTCCGGCACGGTCATTGCGATCGCATCCAGATCATCCGAAAAGGCGGCCGCCATGGCGCAGCTGCTTGAAATTCCGGAGTATTATGATGATTACGAAAAGGTCATTCAGCATCCCGGAATCGATGCGGTTTATATTCCGTTAATCAATTCCATGCATTATCCGTATGCGAAAAAAGCCCTGCTGGCGGGCAAGCATGTCATCGTCGAAAAGCCGTTTGTTCTGCATGAACGGGAGGCGCAGGAGCTCGCATCCCTGGCCGCTGAAAAACATCTCTTTATCACCGAGGCGGTCAAGACGCCTTTCCTGCCGGTCTATGCGAGAATCAGAAAACTCATCGAGGATAAGACGTACGGAAACATCCGCTTCATGGAATTCAGACAATCCTATACAGACGGTCCGTATACACAGGGCTGGAACAGAAAAAAGGAATACGGCGGCGGAGTTCTCATAGCCAATGAGGCCTACTTCTTCCATATGGCGGAGTTTCTGGGAGGAAAGGTTCTTTCCGCTCAGGGATGTGCCTCATACAGCGATCCGGATGAGTAGGAGGATCAGTGCGCGGTCATGGCAACTCTCGAAGGCGGCATCCTTGCGACACTGTGCGTATCGCAGAAAGTGCTGTTCCATAACGGACTCACGATCCATCTGGATCAGGCAAGGATCGAGATCCCCGATTACTGGAAAGCAAAAGCCGCATATATTTACAAAGATGATCAGCTGATTGAAACGGTCAAGGCGGAGTGTGAATATGAATTCCGGTATGAGCTTGCACACTACAACGAATGCATCCGCAGCCAGTTCTCCTTCTCGCCGATCACTCCGGTGACCAATACCGCCCGCTATATCGGCTGGTGCGAAAAACTGTATCAGTCTTTCGAAAAATGAGCTTTAAAAAAACTCTGACCGTGTGATCAGAGTTTTTCATATCTATGCTTATTTCCAGGAGGAATTCTTCAGCATCTGATCAAAGACGGGCAGACTGTCTTCACTCATCGCTGTTCTGTAGTAGCACTGGATGTAATACACAACCTTGCCCTCCTTGAGGATCAGACTTTCCGAACTCATATCAACATCCTGCACCTGATATCTGTAACGGAAGCCTTCCGCTGTTTTGTCTGCGATGTTTTCTTTCACATTGCAGATCAGTTCATAGCCGGAGTCTTTCATCACTTTGGAAATTTCCGACTGTGTCTTTTTGGCCATATCCGCTGTATTGAGCATCATCGCCGAGAAACCGTTGATCACTTTATAACCGACTGAAACAACCATATGACGCTGCGCATTGCGGATGACGAACTGCGGCGCCTCTCCGTAGTTTGCCATATTGCTGATTTCCTCTTTGCTCATTTCTTCGAAATCATCCGGATAAGCAAATACCAGAGCATCATTCAGAACACTTGTTTTCATATTGTCCTCCATTGTTTTCCGCCTTTTCATCATACCGCCGCTCATCGGAAATTGTAAGTATCCGCATCTGTGCTGCCCTCAGACTTAAGAAATGCCTTGGTCACAAAAAATGATCTCCTCGTTCAGAAGAAGATCATTCTCATCATTCATAATCGGCACAGCCGAGCATATCCTCATAGAAGGAATAAGGAACCACCAGATCGCCGCGGCCGACGCCAAGCTGAATATGCGGTTTGGCAGCGCCATGGAAATCCGAACCGCCGCTCTGTTTCAGACCGAACTGTTCAGCCAGTGAGACGGCCACCTCGGTCATTTCCTCATCATATTCGGTATAGTGCGTTTCAATCGCGTCAAGTCCCGCCTCTTTGGCCTCCGGCAGAAATTCCAGCATTTCCTCATAGCTCAGATTGAGCAATGGATGCGCGAAGATGGCTGTGGCGCTGAAGGTTTTGATAAAGCGGATCGCAGCCATCGATGTGATGCGCCGCGGCGGAACATAGAAGCCGTTGCCTTCCTTCAGCAATGTCGCGAAAGCTTCGGAAACGCTTTTGACATAGCCTTTTGCCATCAGGACTCTTGCCACATGGGCACGGTTGAAATCATCGCCCTGGGTCAGGGCGGAAGCTTCTTCCACACTGACTTCATAACCGGCGTCATTGAGTCTTGTAATCAGACTGTTATTGGAATTGATTTTGGCCAGATGCGCCAGTTCAAGGAAGTCCTCGATTTCAGCCCAGTGCTCTTCGCGGAAAAACAGGCCGACGATATGGATTTCCTTTTTTCTCCATTCGGTTGTGAATTCGCATCCCGGCACCGTGATCACGCTGCTGTTTCTGCCTGCCGCCATGAAATCCGGAAGTCCGCGGGCGGTGTTGTGATCCGTCAGAGCCAGAGCGGAAAGGCCCTGTTTCTCTGCCAGGCTGACCAGTTCTTCCGGTGTCATCGTGCCATCCGAGAAGGTTGAATGGCAATGTAAATCAACTCTCTTGTCCATGTCTAATATCTTACTACACTGTGGCAATAATGGCGAAAGACAATTTCAGAGCAGCTGAATGTCCTTGTCTTATTAAAGGGTTGTGACCGCGTCGGTATAGCTTCTTTCCTCTTTCTGAATCAGGACAAACTCATTCTGCTTCAGATTCTCAATTGTTTCCGTATAGAAGGAAATGTCCGCCGCCCTGACTGTAATATTCTCCAAAGTGAAATCACTGAGGTGATACTGTTCCTCATCCGCTTTGACATTGAAGAACACATCACTGTCAAATTCACAGTTGCGCAGAGTGATATGCCTTGCCTTTGAAACGGGGATATCGGTTCTGCCTCCGTTGTCATAAAACTGTCTCCATGGATTGATATTGAGGAAATGGGCTGCCCTTCCTCTGATATTCTCCATCAGCACATATTCATAACATTGCGGTGTGTCCGGACGGAATTTCATCCAGAGCAGGTTGTATCCGGTGTCCACCGTGATATTGCGGATGATGATATTGCGGTCATGGACGGATTCCGATCCGAATGTCACACAGCCATGGCAGAAGCCGTACTCACAATCCTCGATAATGATTCTTTCATTGGCTCCGTTGGCAGGATCGCTGTCCGCCCAGGGACCCTTGCCGCCTTTGAGCGCCACCGCGTCATCATTGACCGCCATATAGCAGTTTTTCACCAGCACATCGCTGCAGGCATCGATATCGATCGCGTCTGTGCTCGGGCCTTTGATGCCTTCATGCGGTGACAGCATTCTGCAGCCAAGGTATTTCACATGATCGCATTTGTAAATATGGGTGGTCCAGAACGGGGAATTCTGAAATGTGACGCCGCTGATCAGCACATCCGAACTGTTGGAAATATACAGCAGTCTCGGCCGCTGTTCATCCTTGTTGGTGCATTCCGGATTCCATGCCCTTCTGAGCCAGAAGTTTTTCCAGTAGCGCTCTCCGCTGCCGTCGATGGTTCCCTCTCCCGCTATGACAAATCCATGCACATTGCTGACATTGATCAAAGCCGGAAAATAGGTGCAGATCTGCCCTTCAATTCTGGTCTGGCATAACGGAAAATCGGAAATATCCTCACTGCCGTTGAGGACGCCGTCTTTGGCAACATACAGATTGACGGACTGCGGGAAATACAGGGCTCCCGATGTCCAGGTTCCCCCGCTGACAACAATCACTCCGCCGCCGTTTTCCGCCGCCTGATCAATCACATTCTGGATTCTTTCCGTCTGCACAGTGCCGTCAGCCGGGATGGCGAAATCTTTCAGACTGTAAGGTCTGCCCAGTTCAGACAGCTTTGGTATTTCTGTTTCATAAAACCATTCCCCGATTTCAGTCCCGTCGGGAAAATATTCTTTTTCATTTCGCATGGATTCACACCTCTGATATCAGTTTACTCAATTTTCATTCAGATGTTTTTGAAAAGGCACCCCGGATGCGGAGT
Source organism: Erysipelotrichaceae bacterium NK3D112 (assembly GCA_000701725.1). Taxonomy (GTDB): domain Bacteria; phylum Bacillota_I; class Bacilli_A; order Erysipelotrichales; family Erysipelotrichaceae; genus Bulleidia. The sequence continues at coordinate 54,216 of JNJQ01000014.1, read as the reverse complement.
GCCTGCGGATGAATTTCAGTTTTTATCTGGCTGTTTTCAGTCTCAGAATCAGAGCCAGTGCGGATGCGAGCAGTGCACCTGCCATCAGGAAGGCCCAGCCGGTATTTGCATGGTCGGATGTGTCCGGAGCGGGTGTCACACCCTTCGGTGCGATCTTCAGTGTCGTTTCTGCTGTGCCGTCATCGAAGATGACACTGACCGTATGGCTGCCGTCCTTTAACGTTTCAAGCATGGAAGCCTTGATGGTGATGACGGTGCTGCCTGGCGCGGCGGTATAATCCTTATCCTTGCCGATCAGTTTTCCGTCAATCTTCACGCTTGTGAAATGCGCGAAGCAGGTCTCGTCCGCTTCTGAACGCTTGATTGTCAGGGTGAAGTCTTTGCTGGAACCCTTTGTCCAGCTGCCATCCGCTCCATTAGTCACAGTATATGTGATCTCTGCGGGCTCAGGTGTGGGCTCCGGTTTTTCTTCGGAGACAATGACCGTGACAACCGTTTCGATCACTTTTCCTTCCGGTGTGCCATCGGGAGAAGTTGTAATGATACGCACGGTGGTTTCACCGGGACCGACGGCGCTCAGAACACCGAATGCGTCCACGGTGACAACACTTTCATCATCCGAAACATATTGATAAGTAACGATTCTTGCCGGCGTCGGTTCTGTTTCCACAATCACCGGAAGCAGCTGTCCCGGCTCCATTTCATAGACTTCCTGTTCCGGGATGACCTCATCCGGTATGGGCAGATCCGCATCGGTCACAGTCAGGGTGAAACCCCTGCTCACACCGTTTGCCAGTGTTGCCGTGATTGTAACCGTGCCCGGACCATTGAAAGATACCACGCCATACGGATCAACCGTTGCGAAGCTTTCATCTGATGAAGTCCATGTCACTTTCTTTTCCTGCGCATCTGCAGGAATGATCTCATACTGGATTTCATACATGCGGCTCCAGAAGCCGAATACTGTCACATCGCTGTCCTTGCGGAAGGTGATATCCTGCGCATGAACCGCTTCACTTTCGGAAATGAACTGGGCGGTCAGCACCATTTCTCTGTCCACAATGAATTCGTCTTCGATCAGATTTCCATCTTCATCAGCCCAGCCTGTAAAGACATAGCCTTCCTTTTCGGGCGGATCGCAGATATCAGCGATATCCTCGACTTTTTCTGAATGTGCCTTGAAAGCAAGTGCGTAAAGACTGTCATCACTCATGAACTCAACCCTGTGAGCCAGGCTGTCAAGCATGTCCAGATTCGCATCCACCCATGCCAGTCTTTCCTTGATCCAGTTCTTGAGATTTTCGACTCTCTCCAGATATGTCTGCTCATATTCACCGGCGTGATTGATCTCATCATCGCGGATTGCGGATGCTTCGGTTTCAGCGGCGTACTGATCGATCAGACCGCCATCCTCCACAAGCATGACAATCTTTTCCCTGAATACAGGCCACTGTTTCCGGATTTCCTCCACAAAGCCGCCTTCCGATCTGTCACAGAACAGCGGTTTGAGCCATTCATGTCTCACGGTGAAGCCGGATGTGACCGGACGGTTGTCCCAGGAGAAGTCAAAGTCCCATAACGGGCCCCAGTAGATCTTTCCGACCACGCCGTCGACATCGCGCTTTTTATAAATATATGTACTGCCGGTTCCATAGGAATCAGCGTTGAGCGAGAAGTCATTGACCAGCCAGTATTTGGCGGCTGTTTCAAGGTCCATCAGCTCACGGTAATCAGCTGTTCCCGCAAACAGCGCATCCTCCACTTCCTGAATATGATTCTGGATATAGGTCTGCTGAACGTGATTTTCATATGCGTCGCCAAGTTCGGCAGCGGCGAAGTTTTCCTCGCCATTTTCTTTCTCACCCTCTGAAGCACCCAGCGCCGCTTCAGCTTCGGTATCAAAGGACGGTGTATGGGTTGCCCAGTCCACATGGCGTGAAGTGAAGAAACGGTCAGGCGATCCCTGGCGGACCTGCAGCGCATCCTGCAGCAGATAACCGCCGGTGATCGTCGGCTCATCCACATCATCCTCTTTCAGTTCATCGATTTCCAGACGGTTTGTATCCACGCGCACATTCTCACTCAGATAATAGGCGCCGAGATATTTTGTGCCGTACTGTTCGCCGCGCATGACCAGATCCACCGGCACACCGCGCGGAGTGAATTCAAAGCCGAGCGCATCACCGAGCCATGCGGTGATTCTGTCTCTTAACAATGAGGGATCCATGGCATTGGCGACCAGCACCCAGTGCTTGTTTTTACCGAAGCCGAACAGATCCGTTTTCTTGTCCAGCTTGATTTTGAAAGGTTTCTTGTCCTTTCTTTCCCAGGTGGAATTGCCGCGGCCGCGGATACTCATGGCAAGATCATGAACACTTGCCTGATCAATATCCGGCAGATCGGCATAATGAAAGCCTTCCGGCACTTCAATACTGACCGTGCCATAGCAGTAAACCGAATGATCGGGGCTGCTCAGCATATCTTCGATGGTTCCCTGTGATTCATCGACATTGACATAAACCACGGGGATACCGTTGTCGGGCATGGTTTCATCTGTTTCCTCGGCATGCACAGCGCCATGGAAGCAGAAGATGATGAGCAGAAAGAATACCGGCAGAACAATTCTCGTAAAAAGTCCGTGTCTGAATAATTTTTTCATGTGATCACCGCCATTATATTCAGGTCATTCCGCATGGAATGACATCGCCTTTGAAGGCATAAAGCTATGTTTATTTTATCAGTATGCATACCGGCTTCGAATCATATTTTGTCTTTTTCAACATTATGGGCGGCAGTGTTGCCTTGCTGAAGTGGATAAATCTTCTCCAGTTTCAGACCGGTGTAAAGCACCGCGGCATCGCGGAAGGATCTTGGATCATAACCGGTGCGCTGCTGAATCCTGTTGAGCTGATACTGCAGGGTGTTTTTATGGATGAACAGCAGTTCCGAAGTCTTTTTCAATGACATGTCGCATTCAAAATAGGCTTCCAGAAGCTCCCTGTCCTTGTCATTGATCCTGTCCATGCATTTGTGCAGATAAGCCTGCGCCGTATCGCCGGAGACTTCTGAAAACAGCAGTTCCAGATCCATATCATCAATTCCCGCATAATTGATTCCCGGACCCATTGAAGCGATGGCAAGCCTTGCAAAGCGCACGGAGATGTGCTGACGGGTGAGCTTGCCCGGGCTTCCCGTGCCGATTTTCAGAATCCCGCTGTATTGGGCTGCGATTGCCCTCAGCAGAGAGCTTTGTCTCTGCATCGTTTCAGCCGGCATGATCAGAACATATTCCAGCGGATAGAAAAATGTAAACAGAGTGTTTTCAAAACTGCCGAAGACCTGATTCAGTTCCGGTTCCAGGGCGGTGAACGCTTCCGTCTGTTCCTCTGATTTGACCGCAATGACGGCTGTGCACCATGTGCCGCCTCTGTGCTCAATGCCGTTGGCATGCAGCACTTCCTTCATATAAACCGGATTGAGCGGCTCATTCTCACACAGGCAGCGGATCAGATGGGCGGTGCGGGTGCGCAGATTACGCTCGCGCAGATCGATTTCCTGCTCACGCAGCAAAAGACGCGTGATCCTTCTGGCCAGATCCGCATAGCGGCTGACTTCATCCGGATCCCCGGTGATGCCGATGACCGCCACCACATCGCCATGCGAAAGAATCGGCATGTTGATGCCGCGTCTGACACCGCGCTCGGGATCATCCTTTTCAACGATGACCGTTTTGCCGGTGCGGGCCGCAGTCAGTCCGTCCTCATGATATTCACTCACACGGGTACGGTCCGTGCTCGCCCGGATCAGACCGGACGGATCGATGTAGTTGATGTCATGATCGCAGATGGATTTCAGCGTGTCGACAATCTGCTGAGCCAGACGGATATGCACAGGCAGGGACATATTCACCTCCATTTGTCATTTATAACAATTTTGTTTTTATATTTAGTTTCATATTAATTATATGAAACATATGTTAAACCGTGGAACTTAATTATTATATTTACAGAAATACAGGTAAGCGCTTACCTGGCAAAGGAGAAAGCCCATGAAACTCTTATTCGCTTCTGACTCATTCAAGGGATCGCTGAGCAGTGAAAAGACACAGGAGCTGCTCACTGCAGCCGCGAAGGAAGTATTCGGCGAAGTCGAATGCAGCGGTGTGCCGGTAGCCGATGGCGGTGAAGGCACAGTGGACGCGGTCATCGCCGCTGAAAAAGGCGAACTCATTCACGCCGAGGTATACGGACCTCTCATGGACAGGCTCGATGCCGCATACGGCAGGCTCGATGATCACAGAGCAGTCATTGAAATGGCTGCCGCATCCGGTCTTCCGCTGATTCCGAGATCCATGAGAAATCCGCTCTATACCACCAGCTACGGCACCGGTGAACTGATCCGTGACGCGCTGGACAGAGGCTTCCGTGATATTTCCATCGCGATCGGCGGCAGTGCCACCAATGACGGCGGCATGGGATGCGCAAGAGCGCTCGGTGTCCGTTTCCTCGATGCCCGCGGCAATGAGCTGCAGGGAACAGGAGCGGATCTGGAGAAAGTCATGAAAATCGACATGTCCGGCCTGGATGCCCGCATCAATGAAACAAAAATCACCGTCATGTGCGATGTGACTAATCCGCTGTGCGGTGAAAACGGCGCAACCTGGACATTCGGCGCACAGAAAGGCGCAACTCCGGAAATCCAGGAACGCCTTGAGGCAGGCATGCGTCACTACCGTGACATCATCATCAGCCAGTTCGGCATCAATCCGGATGATATCAGCGGTGCGGGCGCCGCCGGCGGACTCGGCACAGCCCTGATGGTTTTCCTCAAAGGCGAAATGAAGTCAGGGATCGATACCGTTCTGGATCTGATTCACTTTGACGAAAGACTTGAAGGCGTGGATCTGGTCGTCACAGGCGAAGGCCGTACCGACTGGCAGAGCTGCTTCGGTAAAGTCATGCAGGGTGTCGGTGAAAGAAGCCGCGCGAAAGGTGTCGCCACAGTCGGTCTTTCCGGATCGCTCGGAAAGGATGCCACCAAGATTTATGACTGCGGAATCGAAGCTCTCATCACCTCCGTCAACGGCCCGATGCATGTGGAGGAAGCGATTGAACGCGCTGAAGAACTCTACTATCAGGCAGCCGTCAACATGTTCCGTTTCATCAGATGCGGAATCGCCATTGCCAACCGTTAAAATAATGAAAGGATAAAAAGTACATCAACATGCAGGCAGCATATGAATTTTCAACAATCGGCGCACTGGCCGGTCTCGTCATCGCGATCGTTCTGATCATCAAGAAAGTCCATCCCGCCTACTCCCTGATTCTCGGCGCACTGATCGGCGGCGTGATCGGCGGCGGCGGACTTGTCACCACCGTCAACACCATGATTTCCGGTGCCCAGAGCATGATGTCATCCGTTCTCAGAATCATGACCTCGGGAATTCTTGCCGGCGCTTTGATCAAAACCGGTTCCGCCCAGCGGATTGCCGAAACCATCGTTGACAAGATGGGCGAAAAGAAAGCCGTCGCGGCCATCGCCATCGCAACCATGATCATCTGCGCGGTCGGCGTATTCATCGATATCTCTGTCATTACCGTTGCCCCGATCGCTCTTGCCATCGGCAAAAAGGCAGGCATTTCCAAGCAGAGCCTTCTGCTCGCCATGATCGGCGGCGGCAAAGCCGGCAATATCATCTCCCCCAACCCCAACACGATTGCGGCTTCCGAGGCCTTCGGGGTTGATCTGACATCGCTCATGGTAAAGAATGCGATTCCCGCATTATGCGCACTGATCGTCGCCATCACTCTGGCGTCCATGCTTGCCAAGAAGGACAATGGACTTGCCGTCCAGGATTCCGACTGTGATTCATCAGAAAACGAGCTGCCCGGTTTCTTCGCGGCGGTGCTCGGACCGTTGGTTGTCATTATCCTTCTTGCCCTTCGTCCCATTGCCGGCATCAGTATTGATCCCCTGATCGCTCTTCCCCTTGGCGGTCTGGTCAGCATTCTTGTCACAGGCAATGCGAAAGATACCGTCGCTTATACCGAATACGGTCTCTCCAAGGTTGTCGGTGTATCCATCCTTCTGATCGGCACCGGCACCATCGCCGGCATCATCAAAGCTTCCGCTCTGCAGTATGATGTGATCAATGTGCTCGAAGCCATGCATATGCCCGCGTTTGTTCTGGCACCTCTTGCCGGTATTCTCATGGCCGGTGCCACCGCTTCCACCACTGCCGGCGCAACCATCGCAGCCCAGACATTCGCTCCGACGCTTCTTTCGGAAGGTGTTCCGGCTCTGGCAGCAGGCGCCATGGTTCATGCCGGTGCGACAGTTGTCGACTCTTTGCCCCACGGCTCTTTCTTCCATGCGACCGGCGGTTCGGTGAACATGTCAATCAGCGACCGTGCCAAACTGATCCCCTATGAGGCATGTGTCGGTCTGACCAGCACAATTGTCAGTGTTCTGCTGTTCCTGATTATGGGCTGATCATTCAGCAATATCTATACAAAAAAAGGATTGAGAGATATCCGGAAGTTCCCGGTTCTCCAATCCTTTTTTCATATTCACTGCATTTCAGAAGCGGATCAGATGATCTGCCTTACATGTTTCCCAGAAAGATCACAAACGCCAGACTGAGCGCAAGTATGATCACAACCAGAACCAGCTGAATGACGGAATGCTTTTGCCAGAAAGCATTGATCCTGTCTGTTGTCTTGCGCATCGGATTGAAAATGAGATCCGGTGTTCTTGGTCCGTGTCCGGGAGAATACTCAATCTGCGATGCTGCTTTGTACATAACATTCTGCATTTCAGCTGAAACAATATCGAAAAATGAATAACCGGCCGTTTCCTTTTCACGGATCTTCCGCCAGTAATCATCCGCATCGAATGTTTCCATGCGGACCGAAGCATTCTTCATTTCCCTGCAGAGCGCAATGGCTCCCTGGACTTCCTGTTTCTGCTGTTCAAGTGTTTCGATCCGCTCATTCAGCAATTCCTCAAAGCCGGCTCTGTTCTCAAACTGATCCTCAATCTCGGAAACCGAAAAACCGAGTTTTCTCAGAACCAGAATCATTTTCAGTCTGCGGACATTCCCTTTCATTTCTTTTCAGACTGTACGCTCAGAGCGCTTCACCGTTTGTACGGATAATTTCTGCATAATAACGGGCAGAGTCCTTGATCGTTCTCTTCTGTGTTTCATAATCGATATGAATCAAGCCGAAACGGGGACCGTAGCCGCTGCACCACTCAAAGATATCCATAATGCTCCAATGCTGGTAACCGAGCACCGGAATTCCCTCATCAACGGCCCGGCTGACTCCCTGCAGGAAATCATGCAGGAACGTTCTGCGGATTTCATCATGCACGCATCCATCCGCTCCCACTTCATCGGGGTTGGCCATTCCGTTTTCCGTTACCATGACAGGCAGATGATACCGTTCCCAGTACTGACGGATCGTCCAGTACAGGCAGCGGCCGTCAATCACCCAGTCCAGCATCGTTTTCGGAAGCTTTTCTGTATCATAACCTTCTTTATTGAGCAGAGGATTTGAGGGCTGGTAGACATTCACGCCGACAAAATCCATCGGTTCGGAAATGATCTTCAGATCCTCTTCGCTGAGTTTCTGCGAAAGAATCGGGCTTGCCTTGCCGAGCGCGATCAGATCCATATATAAGGAGTTGCTGCCTTCGCCGACCTGGGAGAGGAATGATTTTTCAGCAGCGTCTTTCAGGCCTTCCTCATCCTCACTGTCAGGGATATACGTGGTGGCTGCCATTGCCAGGCCGATGACAGGCTTTGTTCTGGCGGTCTCACGGATCAGCCTGACCGCTTTGCCATGGGCCAGCAGCATATTCCTTAACGCCTCCATGCATGCCTCTATATCCTTCTGGAACGGCGCGAAGGTGCCTACGGCATACGACAGCATGATAAATACCGAAGGTTCATTGAATGTCATCCAGTACTGAACCTGATCAGAAAATGCGTCAACAGCAGCTCTGACATACTCAAGATAGTAATCAATGATCTTCGGATCAGGCCAGCCGCCTTCTTCATGGACCCACAGCGGCAGATCCCAATGGTACAGAGTCACAAGCGGTTCAATCCCGGCTGCCCTGAGTTCACTGATCAGATTTCTGTAGAATTCAATACCTTTGGGATTGATCCTTCCTTTTTCGGGTATGATCCTTCCCCATGAGATTGAAAAGCGGTAGCTCTTCAGTCCCAGTTCTTTCATCAGGGCAACGTCTTCTTTATAACGATGGTAGTGATCACAGGCAGTGTGACAGGTCTGGCCGTTTTCAATATGATCCCCGGCGACATCCCAGATGCTCGGGCATTTGCCGTCCTCATCCCAGGCACCTTCAATCTGTGCCGCGGCGCTCGCTGCGCCCCATAAGAAATCTTTCGGAAAGCTCATAATCTTTTTTACTCCTCTGTTTTTTCAGCTTTGTTCAGCGCATCACGCATTTCCGCGCGCAGTACGTTGTCAATCGGATATCTGCGTTCAATGAACCACGCGATCATTCCAAGGATGAAGGGAATCAGTCCCATGATGACAACAAACCAGTTGAGCATGACCGGCATTTTGGCAAGATCTCCGGCAAAGTCACCGGTTTCGGAATCAACAACGTAGCCGATCCCTGCCAGCATAAATCCGACAACACTGGCGCCGACCGCTCCCTGTGCTTTGGAAAGGAAACGGTTAACCGCATTGCAGAGACCGGAACGGTCTTCAGCTTGTTGACAAAGTAGAAATAGTAAAAACTGTGCCGACATGCTAGAATGAATAAGCAGAGAACGACTCCGTACACCCAAATTTGGCAGCGTTCTCTGCTTTTATTTTGTAAAAGTGGACATGCATGCATGGTATAATTATGGTAGGTGTACGGAGGAAATTATTATGGCAATGAGTAATCGTTCAAACAGAAAGAATGATTGTTTTATTTTGTGCACAATTGAAGATATTGTACCGCAGGATCATGAGGTCAGACGTCTGGAAAGAGCAGTCAACTGGGAATTCATTTACCCGGAAGTCAAGCATCTTTACAGCGATTTTGGAAGACCAAGTATTGATCCTGTGATTTTGTTTAAGATGATAATGATCAATTACACTTTTGGGATCAATTCCATGCGCCGTACATGCCGGGAAATTGAAGTGAATCTGGCCTACAGGTGGTTTCTAGGAATTGGAATATATGAACCTGTTCCCAATTATTCAACGTGGTCGCAGAACTATATTCGCAGATATAAAGACAGTGACATATTTGATGTGATCTTCAAGAAGATACTTGAGCAGGCAATCAGACATGGATTCATTAATACAGAGACAGTATTCGGTGATTCCACACATATGAAAGCAAGTGCTAATAAAAGAAAAAGCATATCTGAGGAAGTTGAACTGACAAAAAAGAAGTTTGAGGATGATCTGCTCGATGAGATCAATGAAGTGCGCAGACATAACGGGCAGAAAGAATTTGATTCATTGCGCAGAACCGAATATGACTATGATGAAGAAACCGGCGAAGTGAAAGAGCGGATCGACACAAAGACAGTCAAGCAAAGTCTGACCGATCCTGAATCAGGCAATTTTCATAAAGGTGAACACGAAGAGTGTTTCGCATATTGTCTGCAGACAATATGTGAAAAGAACGGATTTGTGCTGGCGACGTGTACAGTACCCGGAAATGTCCATGATAGTATCAGCTTCTATGGCGCATATGAACAGGTGTGTGAACAGTTTGGCAGCTCAATTAAGAATGTTTGTCTTGATTCAGGATACAAGACACCGGCAATAGCCAGAGAAATCATAGAGAATGGTCAAGTACCTTATCTGCCATATAAAAGACCAATGACGAAAGCGGGCTTCTTCAGAAAATATGAATACACATATAACCATGACAAAAATGAATACAGATGTCCGCAGGGTGAAGTTCTGAAGTACACAACAACCAACCGGAAAGGCTACATGGAATACAAAAGCGATCCGGAGAAATGCAAAAACTGTCCAATGCTTGGCAAATGTACAAACAGCAGGAATCACCAGAAAACAGTGACACGGCATGTGTGGGCAGATTATCTGGATCAATGCGAGCGGATCCGGCACACACCGGAGTGGAAGGAAATATATCCGCAGCGAAAAGAGACAATAGAGCGTGTGTTTGCTATGTCAAAAGAGAATCATGGACTGCGATATACACGGCTAAGAGGACTGAAAAAGAATCAGCACCAGGCGCTGATCATTTTCGGCTGTCACAATTTGAAAAAGATGGCAAAATGGCTCGGATGAGTCTTATTTTTTTACGTGAATCAGCACATAAAAGGTGATAATCAGGTGAGAACGACTACTATCACTCCACGTTCTGAGTTAAAAAATGAAAAGTGACTTCTAATTTTTACGTTAGAAGTCACTTTGTCAACAATCTGGAGACCGGAACGGTCTTTGCCGTTCTTATAGATTTCATAATCCATAATCTCAATATCAACGGTTGAGCCGGGAATATAGCCCATGCCGACCGCGGTGGTTGTGACAGCCGCGCAGACAAGGAACAGCCACGGCATTTTCTGAAGAATACCGAGAACCTGAAGCAGGAACACCACGCCGCAGGGGATTGCCTGGCAGAGCAGAAGGATTCGTATAAATTTCATCGGATCACCTATTTTCTTCATAATCGGTGCCGCGATCAATGTGCCGCCGACCAGCGGAACAAACATCAGCATGGAGGAAATACCGGAGTAAAGCGCATATTTCGCGTTGTCCACCGCGCCGGTCGTGAGATCCGCGCACAGTCCCCACTTGATGTAATACAGCATTGTCGCAAACAGGAATGTCCAGATGAAGCCGGAGAACAGGGCCGCGCTCACATTGACGCGAAGCGCTTTGTTTTCTTTGAGAAGTTTGAAAATATCCGTGATTCTGACTTTTTCATCTTCATCCCGTTCGGCATGATGACGTTCCTTTACCAGCGAGATGCCGATCAGCGAAATGACTGTTGTTACGAGCAGAAGGCCGCCTACGGTCAGACCGAAGGAAGTATGCATATTGTTGATGGATTTGTTTACGCCCGTCACCATAGCGATCAGCACCGCTGTCACCATGCCGGTCATCATCGAAACAATACGGGGAGCGATCAGCAGCTTTCCGCGCTCATTCTGATCAAGCGTCAGGGTTCTGAAGATCAGGTTAGGCGCATAGAATGAGGAACCCATATCATAGAGAAGATAGAAGAAGATGACCCAGACAACCGCGAGTGCGGGGCTGATTCCTTCGGGAATGAAGAACAGCGCGGTGACGCCGACGAAGGCAGTGAGAATGGAAAGAATGATAAATGGTTTGTATTTGCCATGTTTTCCCACTTTTGCACGGTCCATGATCCACCCTTCGATCGGATCATTCACTGCATCAAATATCCGTGAGAACAGAAGAACACTCGAGCCTACAACCGCCCCGAAAGCACCCAGCCCGGCATAATCGGTCAGATACTGCAGAAAGAATGAAGTCATTAAGGCTGCCGCCAGTCCGTCGGTCAGGCCCATGGCTGCGGTTCCGAAAATTTCACGGAATCCGACTTTGTCAGAATTGTTCATTTGATTGCCTCCTATTTCCATGTAAGCAGGCTCAGTATAGCAACGGCGGCAGTTCTCAGATATAATATATTCGTTCCAATTTCAGCATTTTAGATTTAGTTTCTTATATTAGCCAATTTGATGAATTTAAATCTAATTTACGACAGCGAAATTATTCTGATGCCGGTAAGCTATGGATGGGAGGCAGAAAATCAATGGAAAAGACGGAAGAAAAGCTGAACCTCTTTAAGGAGATGATATCCACATGTCATCAGCTGCTGCTATGCACTTATGATCATGACTTTTTCCGGCTCGGAAACGAGACAGAAGAGGAACGGACAGCAGAAGAGCTGCTGTTCATATCATTGCCTGACGCGAATCTTCTTGAAGAAGTTTCGTCCGGCACGACGCCTGTCCTCTTCACCAGCAGATTCAGTATGATGTGGCTGCTGTGCCCTGAATACGAAGGCGGTTCTTTAAAACTGATCCATGTCCTCGGACCGTTCTTTATGGATGATATTTCCGCCCGCGCAGTCAGCGCCGGTCTGACGGAAGCCGGGGCAACCTTCACATTGCGGCAGAAAGCGGAAAACCTGATCAGCAGGCTTCCTGTGCTCAGCTGGGGAAGAATTCAGGAATATGCGCTGATGCTGCATTATCTGATCACCGAAGAAAAGATCCGGCAGTCCGATCTCCGTTTTTTCAGTGACAGTTCTTCAGAAACAGGCAGTTCTCAGGAGCAGCCGGCAAACGATACACACGGCACTTATCTGGCTGAGCAGGAAATGCTCAGAATGGTACGGGAAGGAGATCTGGAACTGATCAGACATATTGACCGGATCGCTGTGACCGGCAGTATCGGCCAGCTGGCTGAAACGGGCGACACTCTGCGGCAGATGAAAAACAGTGTGCAGGTATGCGCGACACTGTTTTCACGCGCGGCGATCGAGGGCGGGCTTAGTCCCGAGACAGCATACACGCTGTGCGATATGTATTTCCAGAGTGTTGAAAAAGCAGGATCCCTCTCCGAACTGACCGGCATTTCCCAGACAATGCATCAGGATTTTGTCAGAAGAGTTCATGCGGTGCGCACGCAGCAGCTTTCAAAGACAATTGAATCCGCATGCAGTTATATGGAACGCCATCTGGAAGATGAGCTGAGCATTGCTTCCCTGGCTGCGTATGCGGGATATACCGAATACTACTTTTCCAAAAAATTCAAACGTGAAACCGGAATGAGCGTCGCCGGCTATCTGCGTCAGAAAAGGCTTGAAAAAGCCGCCATCCTGCTGCGTTCCACAGATCTGGATATCCAGCAGATCGCGATCCGTATGCAATTCTGCTCACAAAGCTATTTCACTGACAATTTCCGCAGACACTACGGCGTTTCGCCCAGCCAATACCGAAAGGATGGATTATTATGCAGCGAATCTTATGCAACCCACTGAATATTCCCTATCAGTTCCAGCATTACAACAAGCAGGCTTCCCGGGAGGCCGCGGACCCCACGCTTGTTTATTTCAAAGGCAGCTACTACCTGTTTGCGTCCATGTCCGGAGGTTTCTATTATTCTGACGACATGCTTCACTGGCAGTGGCACGAAAACCGCAGCCTGACGCCGTTCCGGTACGCACCGGATGTCCGGCAGGTAAATGACTGGCTGATCTTTTCCTCATCAGACCGCGGTCCCAGTGAAATCTACCGTACAAAAGATCCGCTGAGCGATCAGTTCGAAAAGCTCAGTGAGCCGTTTCCTTTCTGGGATCCCGATACATTCCAGGACGATGACGGACGGGTGTATTTCTACTGGGGCTGTGACAATAAAAAGCCGATCTATGGACAGGAATTCGATCCTGAAACAATGACACCTGCCTCAGACAGGAAAGAACTGATTTCCGGTCATCCGGAAAAATTCGGCTGGGAAAGACCGGATTATCCGGGAAAACCGAAAGAAAAAGGAAAAGAAGCACTCTCAATGCGGCTTTATCATCTGGCAATGAAGATTTCCGGCTCCGATTCAAAGCCTTTTATCGAAGGGGCATTTATGACAAAGCACAGCGGCAGGTATTATCTGCAGTACGCTGCCCCGGGAACGGAATTTGCCACTTACTGCGATGGTGTTTACACCGGGGACAGTCCGCTCGGTCCGTTCGAAGCGCAGACACATAATCCCTTCTCATCAAAGCCCGGAGGGTTCATTACAGGCGCCGGCCATGGATCAACAATCGAAGATCAATACGGCAATCTCTGGCACGCTTCCACCATGCGGATCTCTGTGAACGCCAACTTTGAAAGGCGTCTGGGTCTTTTCCCGGCAGGATTTGACAAAGACGGAATCCTCTTCTGCAACTAGAATTTCGCGGATTACCCGCTGGAAATTCCCGAAGGAAAATTCGATCCCATGCAGATCACGCCGAAGTGGATGCTGCTGTCATATCAGAAATCTGCGGAGGTTTCCTCCTCAAAAGAAGGACATGGCGCTGAACTGGCGCTCAATGAAGACATCCGCACATGCTGGTGTGCAGAAGGAAGCGCCGGTGAATGGTATTGCCTCGATCTTGAAGAAGAGTACCCGGTATACTTCATCCAGATCAACTTCGCGGATGTGAATGTGCCGATGCTGGACGTCGATAAATCCCTGCGTTCCAATGTCTATACTTCCAACCGCTATATTGATCCGGATCCGGACATGCGTACCCGCTGGCTGATGGAGGGAAGCACTGACGGAAAAACATGGTTTGTCATCGCAGATAAAAGGAATGCGGAAACAAACCTTCCTCATGATTATGTCGAAACAGACGGCATGAAGATGCGCTATATCCGCATAACCGCAGAAAAACTTCCCTATGATGAGCCGTTCGCTCTGTCGGGACTCCGTGTTTTCGGTACCGGATATTCAGAAAAGCCGGAAAAGGTTACTGCGCTCACATCACTTCGCAGCGATCCGATGACAGCCGCACTTAAATGGAAGTCTTCAGAGCGTGCCATCGGCTACAATGTCCGCTACGGAACCGCTCCGGACAAACTTTATTCAAGCCACATGGTTTACGGGCAGACGGAAGTATTGCTTACAATGCTGGCGGCTGATCAGGAATACTGCGCCGCTGTGGATGCCTTTGGGGAAGGCGGGATCACCGCCGGAAAAGTCTTCAGACTGCCATCGATGACAGCCCGCTGAATACTCTGTTTTAAAGAAGGGACCGCAAATCCGGTTTAACCGGAAGCGATCCCTTTTTCTTTTGAACATACTATGATTTTACACTTTTCCAAGCGACTTCCCAATAATAAAACACACTTTTCCAAGCGTGTTTTATTATATTTAGTGCACTTTTCCGATCGACTTATTCCCACTCCACTGTGCCCGGAGGTTTCGATGTTATATCATAAACCACCCTGGATATACCTTGTACTTCATTGGTAATCCGGCGGCTGGTCTCTGCCAGACATTCATAGGATAGTCTTGTCCATTCCGCCGTCATAAAGTCATCTGTATCTACAGCCCTCAGCGCAAGGGTATAACCGTATGTTCTGGCATCCCCCATAACACCTACAGAACGTGAATCTGTCAACACCGCAAAATACTGATCCGGTTCTTTCCCGGGAAATGATTTTCTGATTTCTTCACGGAAGATTGCATCAGCTTCTTTGAGAATATGCAGTTTCTTTTCTGTGATCTCACCGATGATCCTGACACCAAGACCCGGTCCCGGGAATGGCTGACGATACACGAGATCAGCAGGTATGCCCAGTTTAACACCAACTTCCCGGACTTCATCCTTGAACAGATCCCGCAGCGGTTCCACGATCTTTTCAAATGACATGGATTCCGGCAGACCGCCTACATTGTGATGAGACTTGATTACAGCCGAATCCCCTTTTCCGCTCTCAATAACATCCGGATAGATGGTTCCCTGTGCCAGTACCTGAACATTATCCAGTTTCCCTGCTTCCTGTTCAAAGACACGGATAAACTCTTCCCCGATGATCTTTCTCTTGCTTTCAGGATCTGTGACACCCTTCAGTTTTGCCAGGAAAACTTCCTGCACATTTGCCCGGATCAGGTTCAGTCCGAATCTGTCCTTAAATGTTTTCTCCACATAATCCCCTTCATCTTTCCTGAGGAGACCGTGATCCACAAATACACAGACCAGACGTTCACCGATCGCTTTATGCAGAAGGACTGCTGTAACCGAGGAATCCACACCGCCGGACAAGGCGAGCAAGACTTTTTTGCCTTTTAATTCATCACGGAATTTTTCCACTGAACGATCTATGAAATCATCCATGTTCCAGTCCGGAGTACATCCGCAGACAGCGAAAACAAAATTGGAAAAGATCTGTTTCCCGATCTCTGTATGCGTCACTTCCGGATGGAACTGAACCGCGTAGATCTTTTTCTGTTCGTTCGACATTGCGGCACAGGGACATTTATCCGTATATGCTGTCCTTCTGAATCCGGAAGGCAGTTCGGAAATGTAGTCTGTATGCGACATCCAGCAGATGCTTTTTTCTTTTGTATGTTCAAACAGCGGATCCTTTTCCGCATAAACAGTCGTTTTGCCGTATTCACTGGAGTTGGCTGCGCTTTCGACCTTGCCGCCGGCGAGATATGCGATCAGCTGCGCCCCGTAACAAATGCCCAGAACCGGAACACCAAGTTCCAGAATCTCTTTGTCAAATGTCGGGGAAGCCGGATCATACACACTGTTCGGCCCGCCGGTAAAGATAATGCCTTTATATCCATTCTCTTCAATTTCATTGAGGGTTATTTTCCGGCAGGAACGGATCTCCGCGTAAACATGCAGTTCCCTGACCCTTCGCGCGATCAGCTGATCATACTGACCGCCAAAATCAAGTACAAGTATTTTATCCATATCTGTTCCTCCGTTATTCCACTGTTACAGATTTAGCCAGATTTCTCGGTTTGTCAATATCGCAGCCTCTCTCAGACGCGGCATAATAAGCCAGGAACTGAAAAATAACCGCGGAAATGATGCAGGCAAGATCCGGCCGGATCTCCGGAATCCGGATGACGTAAGTGAAACCTTCCGCCGGCGTATTCTGATCGGTGATCAGAATGATCTTTGCACCTCTGGCGACTGTTTCTTTGATATTGGATATTGTTTTTGATGCAACTTCCGGCTGTGTGGCGAATGCAATTACCACCGTCTGATCCTGGATCAGCGCGATAGGACCGTGCTTCAGCTCACCGGCATAATACGCATCTGCGTGAATATACGATATTTCCTTTAGTTTAAGCGCACCTTCCATGGCACTGACATAATCCAGCTGCCTGCCGATAAAATAGACATCATGTTCATTCTTTAACATGGACGCATATTCACGGATCACCGGTTTGGCAATGTCGATCGTTTCCTGTGTCAGACGATCCAGCTCATTGAGATACGTAATGATCTCATCATGTTCACGGGTGGAATATCCCATGATCTCGGCAAGTTTCTGCGCCAGAAGATAGATCAGGGTCAGCTGGGCGGTATATGCCTTTGTACTGGCAACCGCAATCTCCAGTCCGGCGCAGGTATATACTGTTGCGTCCGCGATCCTGGTCAGGGAAGACCCTAAGACATTCGCCACCGCAATGGTCGCGGCACCGGATGATTTTGCACGCTTGATCGCCGCCAGTGTATCCGCTGTTTCACCGGACTGGGACACAAAGATACATAAAGTGTTTTTATCCACATAGTAATTCCCGTACCGGAATTCACTTGCCGGTATAGCCGCGCTGTTGATCGGAACAAGACGGTTGAGAACCATCTGCCCGTAAACACAGGCATGATATGCCGTACCGCATGCAATCCATAAAACATGATCTGCCCGCAGAATCCGTCCCAGGATCGGATCCAGTTCCGGCAGAACGATAGACTTGCCTTCAATTCTTCCTCTCATGGTTTCCCGGATCGTCTGCGGCTGTTCATGGATCTCCTTCTCCATAAATGTGTCATATCCGCCCTTCTGGGCTGACTGCAGATCATATGGAAATTCCATCCATTCTTCTTTTTTCTCATTTCCCTTTGCATCGAACAGTGCAATATGCTCCGGTTTCAATACCGCGATATCCCCGTCATTCAGCGTCATCAGCTTCCTTGTATATTCCAGAAGCGCCGGCGCATCGGAGGCACAGTACGTACCCTCATCACTGATTCCCAGGATCATCGGGCTTTCTTTTCTCGCGACAAATACGGTATCCGGCGCATATGTGGAAATGACACATAAACCATAACTTCCTTCCAGATCCCGTACAGCCCGCTTGAACGCCGTTTCCATATCCTGAAAACGTCTGTAATAATAATCGATCAGATGCACGACTGCTTCACTGTCTGTTTCCGACTGGAACACATAGCCGTTGTTCTCAAGCATCTGTTTCAAGGAAACATAGTTTTCAATGATCCCGTTATGAACTAACGAGATCGTATTCGTACTGTTGGTATGGGGATGCGCATTCAGGTTGTTGGGGACACCGTGTGTTGCCCATCTCGTATGCCCGATCCCGGTATGCTGGTGCAGCTCACGGTTTTCCACTATGCTCCGCAGCTCACTCAATCTCCCCTTCGCTTTGAAAGTGCGCAGTCCCTGATCATCCGCCAGTGTTACCCCGGCAGAATCATAGCCGCGGTATTCCAGTTTCTCCAGCCCCTGCATCAATACGGGCAGCGCTGTTCCCTTTCCTGTAAATCCTGTAATTCCACACATAATCTGTCTCCTGCTTTACGCTTTTTATCTGTTTTCCTTCCGTTCCAGGGAATGAGAGATCAGTCCGAGGAACAGCGGATGCGGTTTGTTCGGTCTTGATTTGAACTCGGGATGGAACTGTACGCCGACAAAGTAGTCATTGTCCGTTTCAACCGTTTCAACGATATAGTTATCCGGTGAAGTCCCGCTGAGAACCATTCCGTTCTCCTGCAGTATCTCCCGGAAATCATTGTTGAATTCATAGCGGTGTCTGTGCCGCTCACTGATCTCAGCCTTCCCGTATTGTTCCATAATGCGGGTACCTTCTTTCAGCACGCAGTCATAGTGTCCCAGACGCAGCGTCCCGCCTTTGTCGGTGCTGTCGTTCTGATCCGGCAGGAAATCGATTACTTTATACGGCGAATCGGGATCGAATTCGCGGGAATTGGCATTCTTCAGCCCGCATACATTCCTGGCAAATTCAATGACCCCTATCTGCATGCCCAGACAGATCCCGAGATACGGCACATTCTTTTCCCGGCAGTATTGTGCCGTAACGATCATGCCTTCAATGCCTCTGCCGCCGAATCCGCCCGGTACGATGATGCCGTCGCATTCCTCCAGTTTCTTTTCTGCATTGTTTTTCGTAATGGTTTCACTGTCGATCCATCTGATCTTTACTTTCGCATCATACCGGTAACCTGCATGCGCCAGAGCCTCCGACACGGACAGATAGGCATCATGCAGCTTGACGTATTTTCCAACCAGTCCGATCGTTACATTCCTGTGCAGATGTTTGATCCGTCTGACGAGATCTTTCCATTCCTGCAGATCCGGCTTTGTACTCTTCAGGTTAAGCTCACGGCATACAATATCCCCGAAATGCTGTTTTTCCATCATCAGGGGTGCTTCATATAAAACCGGAATCGTCCTGTTTTCCATAACGCAGTCACGCTTGATATTGCAGAAGTGAGAGATCTTGTCCAGGATATCCTTTTCCAGCGCATGGCTGCACCGCAGAACCAGTATATCCGGGTTGATGCCCAGACCCTGCAGCGTTTTAACCGAATGCTGGGTTGGTTTGCTTTTATGTTCTTTGGAGCATTCCAGATACGGAACCAGCGTCACATGGATATACAGCACATTTTCCCTGCCTCTTTCCAGACCGATCTGCCGGATCGCCTCCAGAAACGGCTGACTTTCGATATCACCGACCGTGCCGCCGATCTCACAGATCAGCACGTCCGGAGCATCATGCTCAAGCGCCGCGTAAATGAACTTTTTGATCTCATCCGTGATATGCGGAATCACCTGAACGGTTTTCCCGAGGTATTCACCCCGCCGCTCCTTGTTCAGAACATTCCAGTAAACTCTTCCGGTCGTCAGATTGGAGAACCTGTTCAGGTCTTCGTCAATAAACCTTTCATAATGTCCCAGGTCCAGATCTGTTTCTGCGCCGTCTTCCGTTACATATACTTCCCCATGCTGGTACGGAGACATCGTTCCCGGATCGACGTTGATGTATGGATCAAGTTTCTGCGAAGCCACTTTCAGACCTCTTGCTTTCAGCAGTCTTCCCAGAGATGCAGCAGTGACGCCTTTTCCAAGGCCGGATACCACTCCGCCTGTCACAAAGATGATCTTGCTCATACAGACCTCCAAAATAATAAAAAAACAACATCCGGAGATGTTATCTGTCAGGAAGGGCTTTAAAAGCTCTTTCACGCTTCCCTATACGTGAATATCATTTTGTACGGCCGTACAACTCAAAAATACTTTATCAGTATAGAATTCTGATTATTTCGTGTCAACAGTATTTTCAATACTTTCCAGATTTTTTCTGAAAATGTTTTCAGAGATAATTCTTTATGATTTTTGTTTATCTGACCGGCAAGAAGCCCCATCCACAGCTGACAGGCTTGGATGGGGTCTTCTTGTCTGCTGGATAAAAGTGCTGCTGAGATTGTTTGTTGGTATTTCAGCGGTTTCTGCATTCCTCGATGAGATTCATGAAATCCTCTTCAGGCAGGTATCCGGGGATATATCCGTAATACTCTCCCTTCGGTGTGATGAAGTAGGTTGTCGGATAGCCTGACACACCGTAAAGGCGTGTGACTTCGGCGGTTTCATCGATCAGCAGATGGAAGGAATGACCCTTTTCAGCCAGGAAGCTCTGGATATATTTCAGATCTCCTTCCGAGCCAAGGGAAGGCGTCACCACCATGAGCACCTGCACATCATCCATGGCATCCGCTTTGGCCAGAGTGCCGAGCGACTCATTGCAATAGGTGCACCAGGTTTCATAGAAATCCAGGATCACGACCTGGCCATTGTAATCTTTTAAGGAAACAGTATTTCCGTCCCCGTCCTTGAGTTCAAAGTCATACTGGTCAACAGTTGCGTTTCCCTGATCCGTTTCACCGCTTTCCTCACTTGTTTCAGCCGGGGTGATCTCACTTTCAGACGTACCGTTTTTCAAAAGATTTGAATAATCCTGACATCCCTGCGCAATCATCCATACACCCATGCCAAGCACGATCAGGCCGCAGAGAATGCCGGTATACTTTGTCACATTGCGGAACTTTTTCAATGCCTCAAGCACTTCGGAAGTAAACAGTCCCGCAATTAAGAAGATTAGAACAAAACCGAGCGTGTAACTACCCATGTAAAGCCAGCCGGTCAGTGCGTTCTGTGCCCGTGAGGCTGCCATGATCGCCTGCGCCAGCATCGGACCCACGCATGGTGTCCAGGCAAAGCTGACCGTGAAGCCGAACAGATATGCCTTCACAAAGCTCATTGAGCCTTCCATGGTGCGGTTGTGCATCAGCTTTGAAAGCAGCGGGATCTGGATGATTTCCAGGGCATAGAGGCCCATGAAAACCAGAAACATGCCGCCGATCACTTCAAACAGCACACGGTATGACTGAAACACATTGCGCAACAGCGGCGCCGCCAGTGAGGCAATGGCGAAAACGGTGATGATGCCAAGCACAAAACCGGTTGTCAGAAGAAAGGTCTTTAAACGGTCGTAATGAACACTTCCATTCTCATCCAAGGGTTTTGAACCGCCGCTGAGATAGGCGAAATACACCGGAATCAGAGGCAGAACGCATGGAGAGAAGAATGAAAGCAGTCCTTCCAGGAAAAGACTGCCGATACCAAGCTGTGTATTCATAATTCACTCCGCATCATGCCAGCACACCGAAGGCGGTGAACACAAGCATGACGATGCCGAGGGCGATCCGGTAAAGACCGAAAATGCTGAAGTTGTTTTTGCGGATATAATCCATCATGAAATTGATCACCACAAGCGAAACCGCAAATGCCGCAATCATTCCCGCCAGCAATACCACCGCACTGCCCGCGCTGAATGCCGCACCGGCCGCGATGTATTTGATCACTTTCAGAAGGCTTGCCCCGAACATGACCGGAATGGCGAGGAAGAATGAGAACTCGACCGCAGTCACACGGTCAAAGCCCATCATTGTCTCACCGAAGATCGTGGCGCCGGATCTGCTGGTGCCCGGAATCAGGGCAAGGATCTGCCAGCAGCCGGTCTGGAATGCCTTGAGCGGCGAAATGCGTCCGATCGATGTCACGGTCTGTTTGCGCGGGGTGAGTTCCATCCAGATCAGCAGAATGCCCACGCATATCAGCATGAATGACATCACCCATGCGGAACTGAGCTTCGCGTCGATCAGATCATCCAGCAGGATGCCGGCGATGCCGGTGGGAACACAGGCGATCAGGATCAGTGTCCACATGCGCAGAATACTGCTTTTGCGTTTGGCGCTGATCTTTTTCTGAAACGGATTGAGACGGCGGTTGTACACAAAGATCACAGCCAGGATACTGCCCAGCTGGATCACCACCTTGTAAAGGTTCCAGAATTCGGCATTGGCCGCCGCATCCTCAAACAGATTCAGCGGCATGAAGGAATTCATCATGATCAGATGCGCGGTCGAGCTGATCGGCAGCCACTCCGTGATTCCCTGGACAATGCCGTATATGACGGATTTGATCAGATTCATCAAAAATCCCATTGATAGTCCTCTCTATTCTTCAGTATTGATGCGTCCGGCCCTTTCAAGCTCCTTGCGCATATAAGCGGTCTTTGCCGCAAAAGGTGCCAGCGAGCTCATGCGGTACATCCAGTTAGGCGCGCCAACCGTTCCCGGCGTATTGAGTCTTGCCTCATGGCCCTTATGGAGCCAGTCGCTTAACGGGATCATAACCAGGTCAGCCTCTCTGGTTAAGGCATAGCTGATCACGTCATTGACAAAGCTGTGCGTGTTGAAGCCTTCGCTTCTGAGATACCTTCTGAGTTTTCTCTTTTCCGCCTGCGGCTTTTCACGGTACCACGCAAACAGCGTGTCGTTGTCATGGGTGCCGGTATAGACCAGTTGATGCGGTCTGTCATGCACATCGGATTCCTCCGGCAGGAAGGCGAACTGAATGACTCTCATGCCGCGGAAATCGTAATGGTCGCGCAGGATATGCACTTCGGGACGAAGATCGCCGAGATCCTCCGCCACCAGCTGAAGATTTTCTGTCTTGCCAAGCAGCGTGTCAAACAGCTGATAGCCCGGTGCTTCCACCCAGACGCCGTCAATGGCGGTCGGACATTCCGCATTGATCTTCCAGTAAGTGTCAAAGGCACGGAAGTGATCGACGCGGATGATATCGAAAAGCCTCTGTGTATAGGAGATTCTCTCCACCCAGAAAGCGAAATCATTCTTTTCCATATAATCCCAGTCATAGATCGGGTTGCCCCATCTCTGACCTGTCGCGGAGAAATAATCCGGCGGTACACCGGCGATGAAGATCGGTCTGCCGTCATCATCGAGCAGGAAGTTCTCTCTGTTTGCCCAGACATCGGCGCTGTCAATGCCCACATAGAACGGAATGTCGCCCATGATCTCAATGCCGCGGTCATTGGCATACTGTTTCAGATCCTTCCACTGCAGATAAAGGATATACTGCTTGAACACCTCATAGAGGATCTCATCCTGATAAGGCTTCAGATCAAGTTTTCCGTTCACCGGCTGGTTCTTCTCATCCGCATTTTCCCATTCGAGCCATGAACGCATGCCGTTTCTGCGCTTGAGAGCCATGAAGATGGCAAAGTTCTTGACCCACTCCTGATAGGAGAATGTGGAGTAGTTCAGATCGGGCTTGAAATTGGCATAGGCCTCTTTCAGATAAGGCTCACGGAATTTCCGCACTGCCTCGTAATCGATCTGCGCCGCATATTTATGATAGGAAGGAGCCTTTTCAATCAGCCCCATCTCATGCAGTCTGTCCAGGGAGATATAAATATCATCCATCGCGAAGGAGGAATAGGGCTGATACGGGGAATTGCCGTATCCCAGCGGATTCAGCGGCAGTATCTGCCAGATGGAAAAACCTGCCCTTTGCGCCAGGTCAACAAAATGATATGCTTCTTTGCCGAATGTTCCGCAGCCGTGTCTGTCAGGCAGGCTGGCAACAGGCATCAATATTCCTGCTTTTCTCATACCGGATTACCTCATAATGATTCAGAATAATGTTAAACCAAACAGACATGTTTTTCCATAATGTGGCACAAAATTCAATTTATGCTATACTACACGGGATTGAATCCGGATAATGCCGGATCCAAAGGAGGTCAACAGCTATGTCACTCGAAAATGAGTATCTGGGCTATCTGAAAAAACCGATCGAAGACGCCAGCGGGCGCGAGCTCTATGAAGCAATGTGCGATCTGGTCAAAGACAGAGCCAACGCCCTGCCTAAAATCCGCGGCGGTAAGAAGGTCTATTATATCAGCGCTGAATTCCTGGTCGGAAAACAGCTGGGCAAGAATCTGATCAATCTCGGCATCTATGACGAGATGGCAAGGATTCTCAAAAACCACGGCAGAAACATTGAGGATGTCGAAGACAAGGAACAGGAGCCTTCTCTCGGCAATGGCGGTCTGGGCAGACTGGCCGCGTGTTTCCTTGATTCCATCGCCACACTGGGCATGGAGGGAGACGGCGTCGGTCTGAATTATCACTTCGGTCTCTTCAAGCAGCAGTTCCGCGATCACAAGCAGTATGAGATTCCCGATGAGTGGCTCTCATGCAAAAACATGTTAAAGGATACCGGTGTGCAGTTCCCGGTCATGCTGGCGGGAAAAGAATATGTTTCCAGAATGTATGACATGGATGTCATCGGCTACAAGGGAAACAAGAACACCCTGCACCTGTTCGATCTGGACAGTGTGGATGAAAGCATTGTTCATGACGGCATCCAGTTTGATAAAAAGGATATCGCGAAGAACCTGACGCTCTTCCTCTATCCGGATGATTCCGACAAGGACGGCCAGCTCTTAAGAATCTATCAGCAGTATTTCATGGTTGCCAATGCGGCTCAGCTCATTCTGAAGGAAGAGCGTGAGAAGGGTCATGACATCCGCCATCTGGACCGTTATGTGGCTGTTCAGATCAATGACACCCACCCTTCCCTGATCATTCCCGAACTGATGCGCCTGCTGATCAATGAAGGCATCACAATGAAGAAAGCTGCGGATATTGTCTCCAATGTCTGCGGATATACCAACCATACCATCCTGGCGGAAGCCCTGGAAAAGTGGCCGCTTTCCTATCTTATGGAAGTGGTTCCCCATCTGGTACCGATTATTGAGGGTATGGACTATGCGGCCTACTGCGCCTTCAACGCGAATCCGGATCTCGCCATCATCGATGAGGAAAACCGTGTTCATATGGCCAGAATGGATATGCACTTCTCCCATTCCATCAACGGTGTGGCAGCCCTGCATACTGAAATTCTCAAGCGCCAGGAGCTCAAACCGTTCTATAACGTTTATGCCAGCAAGTTCAACAACAAGACAAACGGCATCACCTTCAGACGCTTCCTCATGCATTCAAACCATGAGCTTTCCGATTTCATCGATTCTCTGATCGGTGAAGGCTGGAAATCAGATGCTTCCCATCTGGAGGAACTGTTACGCTATTATAATGATGAAAACGTTCTTGACCGTCTGGTTGAGATCAAACACAACAATAAGATCAGATGCGCGAAGATGATCGCGGAGCGCGAAGGCATTTCCGTTGATCCGGATTCCATCTTCGATGTGCAGATCAAGCGCATGCACGAATACAAGAGACAGCAGATGAACGCCCTCTGGGTCATCTATACTTATCTGCAGATCAAGCGCGGAAACAGACCGCAGCGTCCGATCACCGTGATCTTCGGCGGAAAGGCCGCTCCTGCCTATAAGATGGCAAAGAATATCATCCATCTGATTCTCTGCCTGCAGGAGCTCATCAACAATGATCCGGATGTCTCACCCTGGCTCAAGGTTGTCATGATCACCAACTACAACGTCCACAAGGCGGAGAAGCTGGTTCCCGCATGCGATATTTCCGAACAGATCTCCCTGGCTTCCAAGGAGGCTTCCGGCACCGGCAATATGAAGTTCATGCTCAACGGCGCGGTGACACTGGGAACAGCGGACGGCGCGAATGTGGAAATCCGCAATCTGGTCGGCAATGACAACATCTACATCTTCGGCAGAACAAGCGATGAGGTCATCGGTCTCTACAATTCCAGAGGCTACCATTCCATCGACTACTACAACCGTTCTGCCTCCATCCGTGAAATCGTCGATTTCATCACCGGACCTGAACTGAGTAAGATCGGCGATGTGAACATGCTGGGCGAACTGAAGGAAAACCTGATCCACAAAGACTGGTTCATGACCCTGCTTGATATCGAAAGCTACTGCTCCGTCAAGGAAACAGTTCTCTACGATTACGAAAACCGCGCATGGTGGAAGAGAAAGTCACTGGTAAACACTGCCAAGGCAGGCTTCTTCTCCAGCGACCGCACAATCAACGATTACAACTGGGATATCTGGCATATCAAATAAAAGAAGGAGAAACGCATGGTCATTATCGAAATGGACAACGGCAGAGTCATTAAGATCGAACTCGATGACAAAGCAGCACCCATCACCGCAGCCAACTTCCGCAAACTTGTCAAAGAAGGATTCTATGACGGCCTGACCTTCCACCGCGTGATCAAGGGATTCATGATCCAGGGCGGCGATCCGACCGGCACAGGCATGGGCGGCAGTTCCAAAACCATCAAGGGCGAATTCTCATCCAACGGTGTGAACAATCCGCTCAAGCACACCCGCGGCGTGATTTCCATGGCAAGATCCATGAATCCTGATTCCGCCTCCTCACAGTTCTTCATCATGCATCAGGACGCACCGCATCTTGACGGCAGCTATGCCGCATTCGGCAAAGTTGTTGAAGGCATTGAGGCAGTGGATGAGATTGCTTCAGTCAAAACCAATTTCAGAGACAAGCCGCTGACACCGGTTGTCATGAAGAGAGTTTATATCGAAGAGTGAAGTAACTGCGATTCTTATAAAAAGGGAATGAACCTGTTCAGATGGTTCATTCCCTTTCTTTTTACATTCTGCTCAATACGGGAAGCACATGATCAAGAACTTTCTGATATGCGCATTCCTCATCTGTCAGATAACAGATATTCTGCCTTCTGCATCCGCCGCTGCACATTTTCACATAGCGGCATGTTTCACATGGCTTCTTCGTGCATTTCGAATCGGCGATGAATTTCTTTGCGGTTTGGGATGCATTGAAATCGTTGAATGAGTGTTCATGAAGATTGCCGAGCAGATATTCGTCCAGGCAATAGAAGTCGCATGGATATGTGTCTCCGTTTGACTCGATGACATACTGCATCATGCACATGCCGAGCATGCCGCACTGATACGGCGGCTGCCCATGCGCCATACCATAAAGATTCTCAAACAGATTCACACTGATTGGATTTCCATTTTTCAATTCCTTCAGCCATTCATCAAAGAATTCGATATAGAAGGACGCATATTCATTGACTGTAAGTGCGAACGCGTCAGTGCTTTCATGGAAGCCGGGCAGACACGGAATCAGCTGCACAAACTGAAACCGGTTGTCTTTATAAAAGCGGAGCAGCGCCTTTGCATGTTTTGCGAGATCTTTTGTGACAACGGTGAGGATATTGAAGTCAACCTTATGTTTCTTCAGCAGTCTGATATTGTCCAAGATGGTGTAATAAACCGACCTGTTCTCTGCATCAAAGCGGAAATGATCCATATTCAGTTTGTACCCGTCAAGGGAAACACCGATCAGGAAGTGATTGTCCGCGAAGAATTTCACCCATTCCTCATTGATGAGCGTGCCATTGGTCTGCAGTGCATAGTTGACTTTGATATCAGGGTATTCCTTCATCTTTTCCGCAAAATGAATGAAATACGGAAGTCCTGCCACGGTCGGCTCCCCTCCCTGGAAGCTGACATTGGCGGTTCCTTTGCCTTCGAGCGCCTCTGCGATTCTGTCAATGATGATATCGGTTGTTTCCTCGCTCATCACGCCGTTGGAAGCGACTGTCCGGTTTTCGGAAATATCCGCATAGAAACAATATCTGCATCTCAGATTGCATAAGGATGAAGCCGGTTTGATCATCACTGAGATTGTTTTCACTGCCATAGAATACCCCTTTTAAATATATGCCGGTATATGTCAATCATCATACCATGCGGCGGGAAGAATGAAAGAAAGACGGACCGGCCGTCTTTCATGAATGCATGATGTTTTTACTTGCGGTCAATGCGCAGAACGCACATCACATCATCCTTGTTCACCCGCAGCTGCGGCTGATTGAGCAGATTGTTCTGCACGACAATCGCCTGAACCGCCTGGGCAAGAGCCTGGGTTGAGCCAAAGCGCAGTCTCACCTTTCCGCCCGGCGCCTGTGCCTGCGTGCTTGCCAGCACCGCATTCGCATCGTATTTCTCAAAATATGTGCCGGCCAGTCTGTGATATTCCATCTTGAGCGAGGAGGCCTTCGGGAATGAAATCTTCAGTCTTGCCTGGGCATTGCCCGTCTCAAGATAAGAAGGAATCGGATGTTCCTTTGAAATCCATGTGTCATTGAGGCAGAAGTAATCATGTTCGCAGCTCTCCGTTCCGTCATTCAGAATCAGGTCATCCCAGGTGCAGTCAATCCATGTCCAGCTGCCGTCGATCAGGGCAAGATTCCATGCATGACGGATGTTGTTTCCGTTTTTGACTGCCGGACCGCTCACATAGATGCACTCAATACCGGCGCTTCTGCATAACAGCATGAACGCTCTGGCATAGCCTGCACAGACGGAATTGCCGCCCATGAAGACACTGCTGATATTCTGGTCGAGATAGCCGTCGGTGTCTCTGCCGGTGTTGAATTTTGTTTTCTGCACAATGTAATCATGGAACAGAAGCGCCTTTTTCCAGTCACTGTCCAGTTGGCGGGACTGTTCCATCACCTGCTGAATCGCCTGGGCCATTGCCGCGGTGATCTGCTTTTCATTGCCTTTGAGTTCAAGGAACTGGTGTTTTGTGACCTTGCCCATGATGTTGAACGAATATCTTGCCGGTGTGTCCGCCCACCATAATTCGGGATGGTCATCGAGAACCGCGCGGTTGGCAATCAGATAATCCGCCGTTGAGACAGGATCAATCTCGAATGCCGTTTCAAACTGACGCATGTGAGTCAGAAGCGTGTCATAGGTCTGCTTCTGCGCATTATTGAGAAACTGATAATAAAATCCGTGATTCATATCCAGCTGTTTTGCCATAGATGATTTTCCTCTTGTCTTTATGATTTCATTATAGCCTGTGTGAAAGCACGCATGGAAAACTTTTGCCATCAGGCACAATCTGATGTATTCTGAAGCCGCTGAAGACGGAGAAATATTATGAAAAAAGACGCCATCATCTTTGATATTGACGGAACGCTTACCAACAGCACCAGGGCAATCATCGCCTCATGGAACAGACATCTTGATTCCCTTCCCCATCCCCACCGGCTTCTGGATGAAACGCTGGCGGGTTCTCTGATGGGCAAAACGATGGACGATTGGGCAACGGCGGTACTTCCTGAGCTGCCCCTGTCTGTTTCCAGGGAAATCACCGAAGAGATGGAGCGGCTTGAAAATGATGAGATCCGCACAAACGGAACGGATCTATATCCGGATGTCAGAGCGACATTTGAACTGTTGAGCAAAGATTATCAGCTGTTCATCCTCTCCAACTGCGGCAGAGGATATATCGAGGCGGTCATGGCTCATGCGGGCATTGAACCGTTTGTCAAAGGGCATTTATGTTTTGGCGACAACGGTCTGGACAAACCGGACAATCTGAAAAAGATGATCGCTGATTATGACTTGAAAAATCCCGTCTATGTCGGCGACACAAAACGGGATGAGGAATGCTGTGAAATTGCCGGTGTTCCCTTCATCTTTGTCTCATGGGGATTCGGCGATG
This sequence comes from Erysipelotrichaceae bacterium NK3D112, assembly GCA_000701725.1. GTDB lineage: Bacteria > Bacillota_I > Bacilli_A > Erysipelotrichales > Erysipelotrichaceae > Bulleidia. The sequence goes on along the minus strand of JNJQ01000014.1, from coordinate 24,591 downwards.
TGCCGGATGCGGCATACCGCTGCGACAGCATGAGAGAACTGCCGGATATCATTGAAAACATGGACTGAATTGAAAAAATACGCATCTGTGCTCAGAAGTGAGCCGGACGCGTATTCTTTTTTTTCAATGCATTTCAAATGTTTCCAGACCTGCTTTGTGCAGCAGCTTCACTCCGCATAAAAACAGTGACATGCCGGCGATGTTGACAAACTCACCGATCCAGTTGAACATCGGATTCGTGAAATCCTTTGAGGAAAGATATCCCATTCCCAGCATGCACACAAATGAGACCAGGAAGAGAATCATGCAGTTTTTCTTTTTCATCTTCGCGGAAATGTCCGCCATGCCGCTCCAGATCAGGGCGGTGCCGATGATCGTGAAGAACACAAAGATCATGGTTCCTCCGAATACGGCGGGAACCGCTGTCATGATTGTGCGCTTCTGTCTGAAAAACAGCAGGCCGGCCATACCGATGCCCCCGAGCATGAACCCGGTTGACTGCATCGGGAAGAAGGACTGATTGAGAGCGGTGAAATCGCAGATGTTCATCGTATAGAGAAATTTCCAGGAAGCTTTATAGAATCCGGCTGTGAGAATCACGATCATGCCTGCCGCAAACAGAGCGAATGCGCCTTTGGACATCATGTGATAGAGATCATGCATCAGTGTGAATGAGGCGATCAGAAACAACACAACCGGGATGAAGTCGGCAAGAGCCATGGGGATGCTCATTTATCTGCCTTCTTTCTTTGTCAGATGATACAGCGGCACAAACGGAATGATGATCGGGGTTGTATCACAATAGTGATTGAATTCCGGATCATTTCCATAGCGTTTTGCCTGACGCTTTTCAAGACGCTGGGCGCCATTGAACATGATGATGATAATGGCGATGAAGGAGATGATTGCCATCAGCCACTGGCCGATTCCTGTGTATGTGGTTAATCCGCCGACAAATACGCCGAGCCACATCAGCAGTTCACCGAAATAGTTCGGGCAGCGGCAGATCCTGAAGAGGCCTTCGGTTGCGACCTTCTTCGGATTCTTCTTTTTCTGCTCGCTCTTCTGGGCGTCCGCCATCGCTTCAATGACTGCACCGGCGAAAGAAATCACAGCACCGATCAGAGGAAGCACGGTATCAGTGGAACCGTTGTACAAACGGTAGAACACCGGTGACACCTGCATGGTGTAAAGCACACCCAGAAACAGCCACATGACAATCATGACCGGCATCGGAACAGTGCTGTCCGTGACGCCTTTCATCGCGTCTTTGTAGGACTTGCTGGTGCGCTCACGCGACCACAGGAAATATGCCAGACGGATGCCGTAAAACAGCAGAACCGCGCACTGAATCACGGTGACCCATGTCAGTTTTGAGAAAAAGAGAATCAGAATCGCAGCTCCGCCTGCCGCCACGGCCAGACCGTAGCCGACAGACATGAACCAGATAAAGTTGTGAAAGCCGACCGAGCATGCCAGCAGGCATACAACGAAGACGATCCAGAGTTTTTCAAATCCCATGATCACGCATCGACCTTTCCGTTTTCCTCAATGTATTTCTTAAAGGAAAGTTTTCCGTATTCGGTATCGGCGACCATCGAATTGCTCAATGTCCACTTGGAGAAGCGGATGATGCTTTCCTTACCGGTCTTCTTCACCTTCTGAATCCAGGCCAGCACATCAAACAGCCATACCGGCGCTCTTGAGATATTGGGTGTCTTGCCGTTGACCGCAAACATCATATTGGCGATTTCCTCATAGGTGTAAGTCTCGGTGCCGCCGATGTTATAGGTCTTGTTGTCATCCAGCATATGCTTGACCATGAAATCAGCCAGATCGGTTGTATCAATGACATTGCATGAGACAGGCTCCTTGCCGAGCAGTGTGACCTTGCCCTTGGCAATCATCGGCTTGAACACCTTGACGATGTCATAGAAATATCCGGTCGGACGGTAAATGGTATACTGCAGTCCGCTTTCCTTTAACTTCTTCTCAAACTTCGCCTTGGCATCCAGCATGGACACGCCTGCCGCTTTGGGATCATCGGCTTTGAGAACGGAGACATACGCAAAGTTCTTCACGCCTTCCTTCACGGCATCATTGAGGATGTTCAGGTTGCCCTGATAATCGACATCATAATTGGTCACGGTGGCGCTGCTTCCGGTCAGACCGACGGTTGTGATCACAACCTCCCTGCCTGCGCAGATGCCTTTGACCTGTTCAGGTTTTGTGACATCCACCTTTTTCTTTTCATACTTTCCTTCAATGCCGTCAATGTCTCTGGTAACCATGTCAACAGCCAGCACATCATGGCCTTCGCGTACAAGTGTCTTCAACACATCGGTTCCGAGCTTTCCATAAGCTCCTGCCAGCAATACTTTCATTTTCTGCACACTCCTTTGTTGTTCTGTATATCCGAAACGGATTATTTCTTTTTCTTTTCCTTGTTTCTCTTGTCGTTGATGATCTTCATTTCCTTTTCGGTGATATTGGTCACGCCGTTTTCCTTCGCCCATTTGATGCAGCCCTTCAGGACAGTCGGAAGGAAGACTCTGGGCACATTGACCAGCATGGCAAGCGCCTCATCCGTAAAGGTGACGGAGGGATCGATACGGTCTGCCGCATAGCGCACCGACTGCACGGTTGTCTGTCTCATCGGCAGCAGTTCCGGAATCATGAAGTTATGTTTGTGATACCAGAAGTTTTTGGAATCACGGTATCCGTAATCCACCGGCACCGGCGGGAAGTCAAAGCGTTTCACACCGTTGACAATCGCGTTGTAATACTTCTCTTTCATGAGAATCTTGTCCACTCTCAATACGAAGTGGGCGCCATAGGGTGAGGTGATGCCGTTGAAATCATGATAGGATTCCAGCTCATAATGATCCTCTCCCTCTTTGAGCGGCTGAGTGTCCTCACTGTGTTCCAGATTGTCCATCCATGTGCATTCCATCGCCTGGAAGGCTTCCGCAATCACTTTCGGGTATGTGCCCTGCGGATCCGCCTGTTTCATCAGACCGTCTTCCAGCGTGAATTTGAAGTCTTTCATCTTTTCTTCCGGTGTGTCGCCCGGCCAGCCCAGACGTACCGTCTCCTTGAAATAGGACTTTTTGTCCGGAAGGAAATTCAGGACGCATTTTTTATGTTTGATCAGATTCTGCGCCGTGTTGCTGGAATTGCGGCAGCTCAATAACATCGCATAGTAATCCTTGCCCGCAATGTAGAACGGCTGAACCAGTGAATACGGTCCGCATGTTGTTTTTCCGTCATCGGTCAGTGTGCTGATCAGCACCACCGGCATCGGAAAGAAAAGTGATGTCTGATAAAAGTTATCGACAATTCTGAGATCCTTGAAACTGCTCATCTTTCATATCCTCCTAATCCGCAATGTATGAAACCAGCCGCAGCAGCATTTCCAGAGTGATTTCCTTCTGCACGGCTGCGGAAAGAACGTTTTCCGCAAGAATCCGGTCCATGATGAGATCCTCCTCATGCGCGAATTTCTCCAGAAGCTTTCTGATATATCCGGAAATCTCCGTGACCAGCTGTCTGTGGCGTTTTCCCTTCACATCATCAAAGTTTCCGGGCACACGGTATTCCTTCCAGAAACCGCTGTAGATTTCAACGAAATCCAAAAGCGCATGATAGATTCCCGCAACCCCTTCTGACAGACTGCGCGCATTCATGCATTCCGTTTCCATGTCATGGAGCGATTTGTGCCAGTCCTCGATCATGATCGCCGCCATCAGGCTGTCCTTGTCGGGAAAGTGGTTGTAGATCGTTCCTGCCGAAATGCCGCACAGGGATGCGATTGTGCGCATCGACAGCGTTTCATCCGGGGATTCCATCATGAACCGCCTGGTCGCATTAAGTATTCTGAGCTTTGTGTTTCTGCCTTTTTCCGCCATATAGTTCTCCCCGGTTTTTTAAAACTGAACGCGTTCAGTTTTCTTGGCTTCATTATAATATTTTTTTCACAAGTTGCAACATAGTAGATACAGGCAACTTGCGGTTGTCTATGATGCGCGTATAATGTGGTTGTTTTAAGGAGTGATTATGAACAATACAACAATCGGAAACCATATGCTTGAGACACTGCACAGACAGTATGTTCTCAGAAAAAATGACATCGGCAGCGATGCGCATCTGCACGCAAAAGGAATCCGTCTGAATACAGAATCATGGGAAGTCGAAGGCATCGGGCATCTGTGCATCATGCGCATGAACTTCCTGTTCAATCTCGTCAGTATGGAGACGGTTGTGCTCTCATCCGTCCATAAGGATGTTCCCCTGTTCAACGTGGACACGATGCGCTTTGGCAGCACGGAGACATTCATGGCTGAACTGTATGACACACAGCTTGAACCGTGGCCGCCTGAGGCAAACAAAGCATTTGAAGCGATTCAGGATCAGAACAGAGATCTGCCTGAGTATGAGCATTCCGGACACTGGTATGATCCCATCCTCTTCCCGTGTTCCATGGCGAAGAAAGGCAAAGGATATTCCGCACGGTTCACTAAAGCCGCAGATGATTACATCGACGCATTTGTGAAGCAGTTAAAGAATGCGCCGGAATGTTCCGCTGATGAAAAGACCGCAAAAACGGCGGAATTCGCGGGCCGTCTGATCGCAGAAGGCGGACCGGCGGCTGATACCATGGTGAAGCTGTTTGGCAAAGAGATCGCGGAAAGAATGATCAGGAAACACATGTACGGCATCTGAAATGGATGTCTTGCAGGACCTGCTGTAAAATGATGTGCGGAGACTGAATGATATGGACGAAAGAGCGAAGACAGCCGCACAGCTGATATACATTTTCAAAGTGATGGGCTATCCCGAAGATTTCGGCAAAGCAGTCGCATCACAGCTTCGTACGGAAAAGGCAATGCGCAGAATGATCGGCTATCTCAGGCAGGCAAAGCCGAAACATCCCGAGGAAATCGCGGATGAAATGCTTGCCATCATGGAAGAGCGGGAAGCCTGGATCAGGAAGAAATCAGCTGAATATTACAATCAGAAATACAATGAGACACTGCTGAGAGGATTCGGTGATGAAGAGGACTGAATCCTCTTTTTTGATGTTTTTAGTGCCATGTAAATAACGATGTTATTTTTTGTGTAATCTTGGTGAAAGTACTGTCGGTCATATGGACAGACTGATAAAATGGATTTTAGTAACAAGGTGGAGGAATAAACAATTATATGCTTCAGAACAGACTTGAACAGATCCTGGGCCAGCTCGACACATGGCAGTTCCCCGAGCTGATTGAGGACATGCCTCATGGCGACATGCCCGGTGACAAGGTGATGATTTCAGATGCGCTTGTGCCCCATGCGCAGACCATTTTCAAACTTCTCATCAAGATGATGAAAAACAAGGGCGACAGCAAATATGTCATTTCCATTTTCGGCGGTTCCGGATCGGGAAAGAGCGTGACCACATCCCTGCTCACTTATTATCTCAATGCGGCCGGCATTAAAACCTATGCCCTTTCCGGCGATAATTATCCGCGCCGCATTCCGATGTACAACGATGCCGAGCGTCTTTCCATTTTCCGCTCCGAAGGACTCAAGGGTCTGCTGAAAGAAGGACTCTACAGCGAGGATGCCCAGAAGGTTCTCGATGAATTATGGAAGAAGGAGACTGACTCCGATCCTCAGGAAACAGAAGCTTATCCATGGCTCAAGGCTTATCAGGCATATGGCAGAGAAGGTCTGAAAGGCTATCTCGGTGAGGACAAGGAACAGGACTATGCCCAGATCAACTGGGTTCTGGATGCGTTCAAGCAGGGAAATGAAAAGATCTGGCTCAAACGCATGGGCAGAACCGAGGATGCCAGATGGTATGACCACGTTGATTTCAGCGACACCGACGTGCTTCTGCTGGAATGGACACACAGCGGTGCCGATCAGGTGAAAGGCGTTGATATTTCCATCTGCCTCAGATCCACTCCCGAAGAAACAAAGGCATACCGTCTGTTCCGTGCCAGAGACACAGGCGCCGATTCGCCATTTGTCACAATGGTTCTGGAAATCGAACAGGAGAAGCTGGACAGAAGAATGGAAAACGCGGATATCATTCTTTCCAAGAAAGGCGAGGTTTTAAGACCGTAATATGGACAGAACAAAAACCGGAACACTTCTGAACGCCTACTGCGATTCCATGGGCGGACAGTTAAAGGATATCGTCGAGGTTCTGAAAAAAGATGAATTCAAAGACACTTTTGAATCCTTCTATATCCTGCCCAGTGTCTTCAACTCCGATCTTGACCGCGGATTCTCACTGGTCAACTATGACCTCAATGAGTCACTGGCTTCCAAAGAAGATATCGAAGAGCTGAAAAAGCTGAACATCCGTCTGATGATGGATTTCGTTCTCAATCACATTTCCGTCCTTTCTCCCCAGTTCCAGGACATCCTGAAAAACGGGGATGAATCCGAATACAGAGATTTCTTCATTGACTGGAACCGCTTCTGGGAAGGCTGCGGTGAAATGACGGAAGCCGGCTATATCCAGCCGGATGAGAAATATATCCGCGACATGTTCTTCCGCAAGGCGGGCCTGCCCATTCTCATGGTGCGCTTCCCGGACGGAAGAGATGTGCCTTACTGGAATACCTTCTATCAGGAAATCAATTATCCCGATCTGAACGCCTATGAACTGGTAAGAGATCTCAATCTGCAGTACTGCGTTGCAAGTGAGATCGCCGATATCTTCAATCACTCCTCCAAAAAACCGGAAACAATTGATTTCGGCAGATGGAACAAATACAAAGATCAGGTCCTGGATTATGTGCAGGCAAGACGCACCTATCTCGGCCAGATGGATCTCAATATCAAATCCCCTCTGGTCTGGGATTATTACAGAGACACCCTGAAGAGACTGGCTGATTACGGCACATCGATTGTGCGTCTGGATGCGTTTGCCTACGCTCCCAAAGAGCCGGGCGAGAAGAACTTCCTCAATGATCCGGGCACATGGGATCTGCTGGAAAAAGTCGCAGCCATCGCGAAGGAAAACAACCTCACCGTTCTGCCTGAAATCCACGCCTCCTATGAGGAGAAAATCTATGAAACACTGGCCTCCAAGGGCTATATGGTTTATGACTTCTTCCTGCCGGGACTGGTCATTGACGCGTTTGAAAGAAAGAACGGCACCTATCTGAAAAAATGGTTTGACGAGATCATTGAAAAGAAGATCCGTACAGTCAATATGCTCGGCTGCCATGACGGCATCCCCCTGCTGGATCTCAAGGGACTGCTCTCTGAGGAAAGCATCCAGAATGTCATCAAGGCCACCGTCGACAGAGGCGGTTATGTCAAGGATCTCCATGGCGCAAAGAATGTCTATTACCAGGTCAACGCGACTTATTACAGCGCGCTTGGTGAGAGTGATGCGAGAATGTTAATGGCAAGAGCCATTCAGCTGTTCATGCCCGGCAAGCCGCAGGTCTGGTATCTTGACCTGTTTGCCGGAACCAATGACTATGAAGCCATGCGCAGAGCGGGTGAAGGCGGTCACAAGGAAATCAACCGCACCAATCTGACAAAGGAACAGATTGAGGAAAGCCTGAAAAAGGATGTCGTACAAAAGCAGCTGGAAATGCTCAGAATGAGAAACACCAGCGAAATCTTCTCGGAAGATGCTGAGATCAGCTGTGATCTGAACGGCTCTCTCATGTGCATCATCTGGAAAAACGCAGCCGGCTGCGCAAGACTGGATGTGGACTTCGAAAAGGAAACCTATTCCATCAAACTGGAAGAAAACTGATAACAGTAACGTATGCAGGGCACCTGGTAACCGGATGTCCTGTTTTTTTCAATTACAGGTTATAGGAGCAATCAATTTCACCGGTAAGTGTTACTGGTGTATAGTAATTCACATACCAAAGACTGGAGGTGATTCCCCATGAACAGACAGACAAAACTGCTGAGTTTCACAGTCATGTTCGCAGCTGTGAACTTCGTGGTGTTCACATATGCGAAAATCAATATTCCCCTTCCCGGAGGCAGTGCGGTCGCGATCCATGTCGCAAACGCTGTTGTCGTTCTGTCCGCATGGCTGATCGGTCCCGTCTACGGCGGTCTTGCCGGAGCTGTCGGTCTTTCAATCGCCGACATTCTCGATCCCATCTATATTGTTTCAGCACCGAAAACCTTCTTTCTGAAATTCATGATCGGCTTTATCGCCGGCACAATTGCTCAGAAAATGGGTCTGCATAAAACCGATGATCCGAAAACTATTACAAAAATCACCGCTCTCAGCGCCATTGCCGGTCTGGGCTTCAATGTGATCTTTGAACCTGTCATCAGCTATCTTTACAGACGGTTCATCCTGAGAACCGGAGCGGAAGCGGCTGCGATCCTGACCACATGGCTGGGCGGGGTGACGGCATTCAATGCGGTGGTATGTGTGTTTGTCTCCATTCTGCTTTACAGAGCGCTGTACAAACGGTTCCGCACAATGATGCCGCTGTAACAATTGACATTCAAACCAGAGACAAAAGCACCGGAACTTCCGATCTGATCAGAAGACTCCGGTGTATTACTGCTTATTGATAGTTTTTTTGTTATGCTTCGATGTCGAGGATTGTGACGGTTCCATCCAGTGCCTTATGAATGGTGATGATGGCTTCCTTCTTCTCGGCTCCCGGATAAACAACCTGACTCTCTGCGCGGAACTTGTAGTTGGTTCCGTTGACCAGCTGTGTCTCGATCAGTTCAATGGCCTCATAATTGACACCGATCAGCTTTTCGGTGGCTTCGTCGAAGATTGCCTTTGCGTCATCATTGATGACTGTTTCTTCTGTCTTTTCCCATCCGCCGACAATCGTCTCTTCTGTTTTTGCTGTATTGTTCATGGCTGCTCCTGTTAACATGGCGATTACCGCTGCGCCTGCGATCATTGATTTCAACATTTTATTTCTCCTTTGGCTTTTTCTTTGCCTTTCACTTTCATACACAGGTTTTGATTGTGCCTGGTCACATTTTTATGAAATCTTTTTCTGTCCGGGCTTTCTTTTGCCCTTTCACCTTCATATACAGATTCTCTGATGATCAGGTCACAGATTTCCGAATAAAAAAAGAAGATCATATGCGATCTTCATTGAAAGTCGGTGTCAGTCTTCAGCCGGATCCTTGCGGAAATCATTCAGCACGTTCATGAAATCAATAATTCTCTGATCAATCTCATTTTCAGGCAGCTTCTGATAATAATTGATATCACCGTGTTTTTCCGCTTCGCCGAAATACCAGCATTTGTAATCCACGATTTTCATCATTTCATTCAGTTCATCGATTTTTGCCTGAAGATTCTTTTTGTGCTCTTCAAACATAAGTTTTCTTTCATGCAGGGTTTCATCTCCCTTCACATACAGTTCCATGAATGCGCGGATATTACTGATCGGCATGCCGCTTTTTTTGAGTACGGTGATTGTATAGAGAGGTTCAAAGTCTTCTTCTGTGAAAATACGGATACCCGAATCACTGCGTCTGACAAAGGGAAGAAGGCCTTCCTTGTCATAATAGCGGAGTGTGTATGCGCTGATGCCGGTGCGTTTTGCGACGTCTTTGATCGTATAATATGTGCTCATTAATTTTCCCTCTTGACTTAGAGTATACTCTAATTTTTAAGATTAAGCAGAACAACAGACAGGAGGTTTCCTATGACACAGGCAAAAGCTGAAAGAATTGAAATGAATCAGAGTGCATTTGAAAAGATCAACAATACAAAAGTTTACTGGCTTGGCGGAGGCGGCGCGATGATCAACTCCCGCGGAACCGTGATTCTGATCGATCCCCTTCTGCAGGACTTTGACATGCCGGTATTGACCGAGGCGCCTTTCGGCGTAAAGGATGCAGGCCATATCGATGCAGTGCTGATCACACATTGTGACAATGATCATTTCAGCAAATCCACACTTCTTGATCTCAAAGATCAGATTGATGAAATCCATACCACTCACTATGTGGCACAGCTCAGTGAGGAAATCGGCCTTGAGGCAAAAGGCCATGATATTCATGATTCCTTTACTGTAAACGGAATCAAGATCACCCTGACTCCGGCTGATCACGCATGGCAGAATGATTCCCCCAAGCACAGCAAGGTCCGTCACTATGAAATGGAGGATTTCTGCGGATTCCGCATTGAAACAGAAGACGGCATCATCTGGATGCCCGGTGATTCCAGACTGATGCAGGAACAGCTCGAGCAGGATCCGATGGATCTGATCCTCATGGACATCTCTGATTCAAGATGGCATATCGGTCTTGACGGTGTCGACAAAATGGCAGCCGCTTATCCTGAAACACCGCTGCTGCCGATTCACTGGGGATGTGTGGACGCTCCCGAGTGGAAGGAATTCAACGGCGATCCGGCTGTCGTCAAAGAAAGAATCGTCAATCCGGAAAGACTGTATGTGAAAGCGGTCGGCGAAGCGTTTGAGCTTGGCGCAAAAGACTGATCTCTCATTCACTTAAAAGGGAAACCGCGCGGTTTCCCTTTTTTCATTTCAGATTGTTTTACTGCACATCTGATCATCAGCCGAGATTCAGATTGCGGTCCAGAATCAGCCAGGTCAGCGATGTGAAGATCGCGGTCAGGGCGATTGAATAGACATAATACAGACCTGCGGATTCCAGCATGTTGGGCAGATGAATCACATTCATGATAAGACTCAGGATGACATTGATGCCGATGAATGCGCCGACCGCTGCCAGTCTCTCATGATCTTTGAACAGATGACCGATTGCCAGAGCCAGATAGATCTGCGAAATAAGCTCCACGGAACCAAGGACCATAATCACCACCGCCTTGAAGATCTGCGGCAGCAGATTCGCATCAAAGATCTGATTGAATGCGGACATGATCTGCTGCATGGCATTGCGCAACTGCTCAAAGTCAGCCGAGATCAGACCGATGATCAGGAAGGAAAGCACCACAACCAGCGCGCACACAACCGTAATCACCAGGGCGGAAAGCACTTTAGCCACGATATGTTCCAGGGTGGAAACCGGCAGGGAGAAGCTGAGATATCCTTCATCCTCAAGCAGGTTTTTCTTAAAGCGCAGTGTCAGGATGACAATCGGAATCACCCAGCAGATAATCATTGTCACGCCATAGACAATCGCGATAAAGGCGAGTACGGAATTTCCCTCGGCATTGAAGCGGCCGAACAGACCGATGATCAGCGACATGCCAAGCAATGCGAGATACAGCGGTGCGAATGAGCGGAACGCTGCTTTCAGATCATATTTCATTAACTTTCCCAGCATCTGAATACCTCCCGGAAGTGTTCATCCAGACTCTTTCCGGACTTCTCGCGGATGGAATCAACGGAGTCCTGGAGAATCACTTTTCCATCTTTCAGGAAAATCGCTTCATCGAGCACCGACTCGACATCGGCGATCAGATGAGTGCTGATGAGAATGGACGCATCCTCATCGTAATTGGACAGAATGGTATGAAGGATATAGTCTCTTGCGGCGGGATCGACACCGGCAATCGGCTCATCAAGCAGATACAGCTTTGCCCTTCTGCTCATGGTCAGGATCAGCTGAAGCTTTTCCTTTGTGCCCTTGGACATTTTCTTCATCGGGATTTTGTGATCGATGTCCAGTGAGCGGATCATATCGACTGCCCTTTGTGTATCGAAATCCTCATAGAAATCCTCATACAGATAAATCAGATCACGGCAGTTCATCCATTCCGGCAGATAATTTCTGTCCGGAAGATAGGAAACGATTTTCTTTGTTTCCACGCCGGGCTGACTGCCGCAGATGCTGATATCGCCCTGTGTGGGCACCAGCAGACGGCATGCAAGTTTGATCAGTGTGGTCTTGCCGGAGCCGTTTGGGCCCAGCAGACCGGTGATGCGGCCGCTTTCCAGTGTGATATTGACGGAATCCAGAGCGGTCTTTGAACCGTAGTTTTTGGTCAGATTCCTGCATTCAAGCACATTCATCAGTTTCTCCTTTCGCAGCCCTTACGGCTTCGATGATTTCTTTTTCTGAATAGCCCAGTTCTGTCATTCTGACAAAGAGCTCTTCGATGTATTTGCTGCTGAGTGATTTCCTCAGCGAGATGAGCATTTCCGCATCATCGGTGACATATTTCCCGCTTGTCCTTTCCGTACGCACAAATCCGTTCTGCTCCAGGTCCGCATACGCTCTTTGCACAGTGTTCGGATTGACGCCTGCCTCCAGGGCAAGCTCACGCACGGAAGGAAGTTTTGAGCCGGGCGGATATTCACCTTTGACAATCCGGATTTCGATTCGTTCAACGATCTGGATGTAGATCGGCTGATCGGATTTGAATGTCCAGCTCATATATCCCTCCCTTTGTGTATCACTGTATTAATCACTTAATACACTAGTACAGTAATACGCTTATATATTCCTGTCAAGAGGATGTGTCAAATTATTTTTTAAGAACATATCCGCATGTCCGGACCGCTCACGGATGTTTTGCGCGGAATGTGGTTATAAAACGGTCATAACACAGACAAGGCACCCTTCCGGGTGCCCTGTCCGTTATGAAAGAGTTCAATCAATGAATGTCGCTGACAATCCGTGCCGCATCATCCAGGCTGATTCCTTCGGTGAGGCTGATGGAGTAGCTGTATCCGCTCCTGATCCAGGTCATCAGATGCACACGTCCGTCATTGCCTTTTACTGTAACCTTGTAGTTTCCGCCGTTGATTTCCGTCTCGAATCCGTAAGCGTTGAAGTCTCCGCTGATATCCTCTTCACCTTCCGCCTTGCGCACATGCATCATGATCTGCTCATTTGCATCGGTGTAGGCGACATCAATCATTTCCTTGTTATAAACGTTGATTTCTGAACTTGTCCATTCCAGGAATGTGTCAGGATAGTCAATTGAGAATCCGGTTATCTGCTCCGCCTGAGCCATGGATTCAACCGTCTCATACGGTCTCACCAGCTCCACATTGCCGCTGCCGCCCGGGACATTCTGGCCCGGCTTCAGCACCTGCGGCAGAAGAATTGCCATTAACAGCACCGCGAAGGCGCCTGCGAGCACCTTCATATTGAACCAGCTGAAGGCCTTTTTCTCTTTCGGCATATACCCCTTCGGGGCAGCCTCAAGGATGAAGTCATCATTGATGTCTGTCATCGCTTTCAGAATTGTTTCTTTTTTCATATGCTGTATCCCTCCTCAATGAGGTATTCTTTCAGTTTCTCCCTGGTTCTCATCAATGTCATTTTGACATTGCTTTCGCTCATTCCGTTTTCTTTGGCGATCTCTTTGACATTGAGCATGTACCAGTATCTCTGCACGAACACAGTCCTTGCCTGTTTCTCGCACTGTTTCAGGAAACCGTTGATCACATCCGTCAGGACGGACAGATCCAGCTGTTCCTCCACATCCGAGCTCTGACCGACCACTTCGGCCATTTCATCCAGGCATGCGTCCGTTTCCGTACCGCCGCGCTTGTCCGCGCTCAGCTTTTCGAATAAATTGATGGAAATATTGCGGCAGATTTTTCCGAGATATGTGCTTAATCTCTCCGGACGGTGGGGAGGAATCGAGTTCCATGTCTGCAGCCAGGTATCATTCACGCACTCCTCTGTATCCTCTCTGTCAAACAGGATGCTGTAAGCGATCTTTCTGCAGTATTTCCCGTATTTTCTGTCCGTCTGGGTGATGGCATTCTCATTCCTGTCCCAGTACATTTCAACGATTTCAAAGTCTTCCATATCTCCGATTATACATCATGCACACATGGTTCCGGTGTGCATGCACGCCGAATCAGCTGCTTTTGTGTCTGTTATCCTTCGATGTCAAGGATTGTGACGGTGCCGTCCAGTGCCTTGTGGATGGTGATGATGACTTCCTTCTTCTCGGCTCCCGGATAGACAACCTGGCTTTCTGCGCGGAACTTGTAGTTGGTTCCGTTGACCAGCTGTGTCTCAATCAGCTCGATGGCCTCATAATTGACACCGATCAGCTTTTCGGTGGCTTCGTCGAAGATTGCCATTGCGTCATCATTGATGACTGTCTCCTCTGTCTTTTCCCATCCGCCGACGATGGTCTGTTCTGTTTTGGCTGTATTGTTCATGGCTGCTCCTGTTAACATGGCGATTACCGCTGCGCCTGCGATCATTGATTTCAACATTTTCTTTCTCCTTTGGCTTTTTCTTTGCCTTTCACTTTCATACACAGGTTTTGATTGTGCCTGGTCACATCTTTTTGAAATCTTTTTTTCTGTCCGGGTCTGTTTGTTTTGCCCTTTCACCTTCATACACAGATTCTTTGGTGATCCGGTCACACATTTTTGAAGAAAAAGAAAAAAACGATCCGCCATAAGTGCAGACCGTCTCTGATGCCGGATGATGCGATGCGTTTCACACTTTTTCACTGCGGAATGGTTCACTTATACAGTGATGCGGTTTCTTTGAGAAGCGCCAGTGCCTCTTTGGCTGGATAAATGTATTCCGTGCTGTCCGAGCTGCCCGCATGATGAACAGCCGGTGCCGCAAGCGCACGGTATTGGGCCGGCGTCATATGGAATGCTTCACGGAATGCCTTTGTCATATATTTGAGTTCCGAAAAGCCGCAGGCATCGGAAATCTCGCAGAGCGTGCGGTTTGTATGAATCATGCGCACCGCGCATTCCAGCCTTTTATTGCGGAGATATTCCTGGAAACTGATTCCGAACTCCTGCCTGATGAAATGGGAAAGATGCGTTTCGGTAACGCCCTCCTTCTCGGCCAGATCCCGAAGACGAAGCGGCTCCTGATAATTCATTTCAATATATTCACTGATGCGCATCATCCGTTTTTCGGTTTTGCGCCGTTTCGCATACTCGCTTTCACTCAATAAAATCATATCTGTATGTTTCATCAGTGAATACAGGATTGCGGAAAGTCTGCTCACACATAACAGACTGAAATATTCACCGCCTTCCAGATAGGAAACGGAAAGATCAAAAATATCCCTTTTCAGATCTGCCAGATCTTCTTTGTCCATCTGTTCGCTCAGACGGCCGTTTGAAAACAGCATGCGGTTCAGTGAACAATACTCCTGCAGAAAATGTCCGGAGAACTGGATGATGATCAGTGTGAAGTCATTTCCGTCCGAAAGAATCTCGTGCGGTTCATAGGCATTGATCACAAAAATGTCATCCTGGTCCAGATGGTACGGGTAATTGCGGATGATGACACTGCCGCTGCCATGGATCACATACAGAAGTTCCGTATCATGATGCATATGCAGAGAGCGGATGCGGATGGAGTTGATCAGTACCCTGACTCCGCGCATTCTGTCATGTCTGACGATTTCATATTCAATCATAATAATCGTTTTTCCTCTTACACAAAAATCGCAGGATTGTCGATCGGTTATCTCAATAATACCATCGCTCAGGCACTCTGTGTTTTTTAGAATAAAAACAGATATTAAATACGGAGGAAGAGATGTTCTATATCGGCATTGATCTCGGTACGACTTCTGTCAAGCTTCTTCTGGTTGACGATCACGGAAAAGTCGAAAAAACAATTTCAAAGGATTACCCGATTTCATTTCCCAATCCCGGCTGGTCACAGCAGAATCCGCAGGACTGGTGGGAACAGACGGTCAAAGGTCTGAAGGAACTGACGGCAGGAATCGATCCCGCAATGATCAAAGGGATCGGCTGCGGCGGTCAGATGCACGGCCTGGTCATTTTGGATGAAAATGATGAGGTGATCCGCCCGTGTATTTTATGGAATGACAGCCGGACAGCACAGCAGACCGAATGGCTCAACAACACAGTCGGAAAGGATATTCTTTCCGGCTGCACCGCAAACATCGCATTTGCCGGTTTCACGGCGCCTAAACTTTTATGGCTCAGAGAAAATGAGCCCGGCAACTTCATGAAGATCAGAAAGATCATGCTGCCGAAAGACTATATCAATTTCAAACTGACCGGCGTGCACTGCACCGATTACAGCGATGCATCCGGTACATTGCTGCTGGATGTGGAACACAAGTGCTGGAGCGAACAGATGTGCAGAATCTGCTCGGTTCAGGAAGAGTGGCTGCCGCAGCTGTTTGAAAGCTATGAACCTGTCGGTGTTGTGAACAATGAGGAGCTGCCGTTCCTCAAGGATGTCATTGTAGCCGCCGGTGCGGGCGACAACGCGGCAGCTGCCATCGGCACAAACACTTTGGCGGATGGCACATGCAATATTTCGCTTGGAACCAGCGGAACCATCTTCATCGCAAATGATGAATTCAGTGTTGATCCGGCCAATTCTCTGCATTCCTTCGCCCATGCCAGCGGCAGATATCATCTGATGGGATGCATCCTCTCCGCCGCTTCGGCAAACAAGTGGTTCCTGGAGGATATTCTTGATACCAAAGACTATGCGGGAATTCTGAGTTCCATCAAAGAGGATCAACTCGGAAACGGGACCGTTTATTTCCTGCCCTATCTGATGGGAGAGCGCAGCCCGCTCAATGATCCAGAAGCACGCGCCTGCTTTGTCGGCATGGACATGACCACCACAAAAGCGGAGATGGATCTTGCGGTTCTTGAAGGTGTTGCCTTCGCCTTCCGCGATTGCCTCGAAGCAGCCGGCGCACATCAGAAAATCACATCTTCCACCCTTTGCGGCGGAGGTGCCAGATCCGCATTATGGCGCAGAATCATCGCAAACGTGCTCAATATCCGCATTGATATTCCGCTCACGGAGGAAGGACCGGGCTATGGCGGCGCTTTGCTTGCCATGACCGCATCCGGTAAATTCGCCACCATTCAGGAGTGCGCGGACAGCTTCGCAGCCGTCCGGGAATCCGTATTGCCTGATCCCGAAACCGCCGCGCGCTATGAGAAAAAATACTGGACATTCCGGAAAATCTATCCGGCTCTCAAAGAGATATTCAAAGAACTGTAAAAAGAGGAGGAGAAAATCATGACTGTATTCAAAAACATCCCCGTCATTCCGTTTGAAGGACCTGAATCAAAGAATCCCCTGGCATTCAGATATTACGATGCCGACCGTGTGATCATGGGCAAAAAGATGAGTGAGCATCTGCCCTTCGCCATGGCATGGTGGCACAACCTCGGCGCTGCCGGCACAGACATGTTCGGACGTGACACAGCCGACAAGTCATTCGGATGCGAAAAAGGCACAATGGAACACGCAAAGGCAAAGGTTGATGCCGGCTTCGAATTCATGCAGAAGCTCGGAATCAAATACTTCTGCTTCCATGATGTCGACCTGGTTCCGGAAGCCGATGATATCAAGGAGACAAACAGACGTCTGGATGAGATCAGCGACTACATTCTGGAAAAGATGGAAGGCACAGATATCAAGTGCCTCTGGGGAACCGCGAACATGTTCTCCAACCCGCGTTTCATGAACGGTGCAGGTTCCACCAACAGTGTTGATGTCTACGCATTTGCGGCAGCCCAGATCAAAAAGGCTCTGGATCTGACGGTCAAGCTCGGCGGACGCGGATATGTCTTCTGGGGCGGACGTGAAGGTTATGAAACCCTGCTCAATACCGATGTGAAACTGGAACAGGAAAACATCGCATCTCTCATGCATATGGCGGTTGACTACGGCAGATCCATCGGCTTTACCGGCGACTTCTATATTGAGCCCAAACCGAAGGAACCGATGAAGCATCAGTATGACTTCGATGCGGCAACCGCAATCGGCTTTTTGCGCCAGTACGGTCTGGATAAGGACTTCAAGATGAACATCGAAGCCAACCATGCGACCCTTGCCGGCCACACCTTCCAGCACGATCTGCGCATCAGCGCAATCAACGGCATGCTCGGCTCCATCGACGCCAACCAGGGCGACACACTGCTGGGCTGGGACACCGATGAATTCCCCTTCGATGTCTATGAGGCAACCAGATGCATGTATGAAGTTCTGAAAAACGGCGGTCTGACCGGCGGCTTCAACTTCGACTCCAAAAACAGAAGACCCAGCTACACATACGAAGACATGTTCTATGCCTTCATCCTGGGTATGGATACCTTCGCGCTTGGCCTGATCAAGGCGGCAGAGCTGATTGAAGACGGACGCATCGATCAGTTCATCAAAGACAGATACGCTTCATGGGATGGCGAACTGGGCCGTAAGATCCGCGCGAATCAGGCGACTCTGGAAGAACTCTCCGCTTATGCGGAAAAGCTCGGCGCACCTGAACTGCCGGGCAGCGGCAGACAGGAATATCTGGAAAACGTCTTCAACAGCATTCTCTTCAGATAATTCACCGGGTGAATCCACAAACAATTTCGGGGCGGCTTTGAACAGCCGTCCCGTTTTTAATGATTCTGATTTCTTCTTTATGATGATCTTTGCAGAAAAAAGGCTCCGGCGAGCCATATGTTTTCACCGGAGTCTTTTTCATTTTCTGATCAGATCTTATTTGCCGAACTGCGGATCGTTGTTTCCGGAGTAGGAAGCAAACATTTCGATCATGTTGATCGGGTCGTTGAAGTCGGCGAGCCAGCCTTCACGGGCGAAGTCATAGTTGCCGTTCTTACGGTCATCAAGGAATACGTTCCAGTCTTCAGTCTTGATTTCCATGTTGATGCCGACCTCGGAGAAGTCCTGCTGCATGGATTCAGCTGCTGCAACGTGTCCTGAGGAATCATTTGTCAGATATGTGATGTTGATCGGTGTGTCAGCGGAAAGCTTGCCGCTGTCATCGAATGTGTAGCCTGCGAATTCAAGGAGCTTGCGGGCTTCTTCAACTGCTGTTTCACTGACTTCCGCATCATAGTATCCGTCAGAACCGTTTGGATAGTTCCAGGCACCGGCTGTCTTGAAGACGCCGCCGTTGCCGTCTGCCATACCTGCAGGGATGTAGGAAGTAGCAGCGATCTGGCCGGTCTGACCGACTGTGTCGCAGATGTACTGACGGTCGATGAGCAGGGAGAATGCCTTTCTCATAGCGATTGCCTGATCAACTGTCTTGCCTTCGAATACAGGGCTGTTGACGTTGAAGCATGCATAGTATGTGCCGAGGTTGTCAATGACATGGAATTCAGGGCTGTCCTTGACGGAAGCGATTTCGTTTGTCGGAACGGAGTCAGCGAAATCGAGGTTGCCGGCATTGAATGCAGCGAAGATTGCTGTATCATCAGCGGAAAGCATGAAGTCGATTTCTTCGATTGTGACTTCGTCAGCTCTGTAATAGTTCGGGTTCTTCTTGAAGACCATGGACTCTTCGTGCTTCCAGGATTCCAGTGTGTAAGCACCGTTGGAAACGAAGCCTGCTTCAGTTGCCCATGCGCCGGGGTTCTCAGCGAAGCCTTCAGCGCCTTCAACTTCACTCTGCTTGACCGGGAAGAATGCCGGGAAAGCCATGAGGTCGAGGAAGTAAGCAGTCGGAGCGCTGAGCTTGACTGTCATTGTGTAATCATCAACAACTTCAATCTGCAGAGCACCGTCTTCATAGCCGGCGATCGGAGCATACATATACTCATAGTCAGCGGCTGTTGCGGGATCAATTGCACGGTTCCATGCATAAGCGAAGTCATTCATTGTCAGCGGATCGCCGTCGGACCACTTCAGACCTTCCTGCAGATGGAATGTGTATTCTGTACCGTCTTCAGAAATCTCATAAGGATTCTCATGATCAAGCAGATCCGGTGCGAGGTTGCCGTCCTTGTCATATGTGTAGAGACCGGAGAACAGGTTGACATCAAGGCATGCGCCGTCAACAGAGGAGTTCAGAGCCGGGTCAATCTTATCCGGTTCGGAAGCCAGGTTCACCTTCAGGACATCACGCGGGGAAGTTGCGAACATGAAGAACTTGTTGCCGAAGACGTTGGAATAGATTCCGTCAACATCTGTCTTCTGCATGAAGATGTCATTGTAGTAATACAGCGGGATAACAGCAGCTGTGCCCATCAGGATATCTTCAGCCTGGTGGAGCAGACTGACACGCTCATCCATGTCAAGAGTTGTTCTGATCTGGCTGACGAGCTCGTCATACTTTGCCCAGTCAGGAGCGGCAGCGTTTGTGGAAGAAGCTGTGTAAGTGACGCCTTCCGGTGTCGGATAGAGTGTTGATTCGAATGCTTCAGCACTCTGACCTTCTGCGTCCGAAGAACCGTCTGCCGGTGTAGAAGAAGAACATCCAGCCAGAAGAGCGATTGCAAGGACGGAGGCCATCATCTTTTTCATACTCATTTTTTTCCCTCCTTATGAGTTTGAAACCTTATTTATTCCAGCAGGCAACCATATGGCCGTTGCCTCTGTCCGTCAAAGCCGGGCATTCCTTTGCACACTGCTCTGTCGCATAACGGCAGCGGGTGCGGAACGCGCAGCCTGAAGGCATATTGAGCGGGCTTGGTACATCGCCCTCAAGGATAATTCTCTGCGAAGCCTTGGCGGTTTTCGGATCAGGGACCGGAACCGCGGACAGCAGCGAGAGTGTGTACGGATGGATCGGATTCTCATTCAGTTCATCGGCGTCGGCCATTTCAACCATTCTGCCAAGGTACATAACGGCGATCCGGTCGGAAATGTGGTGGACGACCAGCAGATCATGGGCAATGAACAGATATGCCACACCGAGCTTTTCCTGAAGCTCTTCAAACATGTTGATGACCTGGGCCTGAATGGAAACGTCAAGGGCGGAAACCGGTTCATCGCAGACGATGAATTTCGGGTTGACAGCCAGCGCTCTGGCGATACCGATTCTCTGTCTCTGACCGCCGGAGAATTCATGGACATATCTGGTTGCGTGCTCAGCGTTGAGTCCGACCAGGCTCATCAGATCCATAACCTTCTGACGGCGCTCTTCTTTTGTGGAATACAGCTTGTGCACATCAAGCGGCTCGCCGATGATGTCTTCAACTGTCATTCTGGGATCAAGTGAGGAATAGGGATCCTGGAACACCATCTGCATGTCCTTGCGGAATTCACCGATGTTCTTCTCGGTAACCTGTTTTCCCTCAAAATAAATCTCACCGGCGGTCGGCTTGTACAGATGCATCAGTGTTCTGCCGACTGTTGTTTTGCCGCAGCCGGATTCACCTACCAGACCGAGTGTCTCACCGGGTCTGATCGAAAAACTGACGTCATCCACAGCCTTGAGGGGTATCGTTTTCATGAAACCCGTTCTGACCGGGAAGTACTGTTTGAGATGTTTTACTTCAACGAGGTATTCGCTTTTGTTTTCTGTACTCATGCGTCTGCCCCCACTTCTATGTAGTTGTTGTTTTTCACATTCATCCAGCAGGAAGCCAGATGACCGTCCGGCATTCTCAGCTCCGGCGGCACCTGCTCAAGGCAGATCTTCATCGCTTTCGCGCATCTTGCGCAGAACGCGCATCCTTTGGGAAGGTTCAGAAGGTTGATCGGCGATCCTTCGATCGGAATCAGCTTTTCCTTCATGTTGTCCACATTGGGAATGGATTTCAGAAGTCCTTTTGTATATTCGTGGCAGGGATTGTAGAAGATGTCTTCAGCAGTTCCCCTTTCACAGATCCGGCCGCCATACATGACGACAATCTCATCCGCCATCTGGGCAATGACACCAAGGTCATGGGTGACAATGATGATTGCCATATGGTATTTCTTCTGCAGTTCCTGCATCAGTTCGAGAATCTGTGCCTGAATGGTCACATCAAGGGCGGTTGTGGGCTCATCCGCGATCAGGATGGAAGGCTTGGAGACAAGCGCCATGGCAATCATGACACGCTGTCTCATACCGCCTGAGAGTTCATGCGGATACTGTTTGAAACGTCTTTCCGCGTCGTTGATTCCGACCTGTTTCAGCATTTCAATGGCTTCTTCTTTCGCCTGCTCCTTTGTGACATTCTGGTGCAGGATGATCGCCTCGACAATCTGGTTGCCGATGGTATAGACCGGATTGAGTGAAGTCATCGGGTCCTGGAAGATAATTGAAATCTTGTTGCCGCGGAAGTCAGCCATCTGCTTTTCCGTGTAGGAAGCGATATCCTCGCCATTGAAGAGAATCTTTCCCCCGGTCACATGACCGTTGGATTCGAGAATTCTCATGATGGAATAAGCGGTTACCGATTTGCCCGAGCCGGATTCACCGACAATGCCGAGTGTGGTTCCGGGATTCAGGTTGAAGCTCAGACCGTTGACAGCCTGGACCTCGCCGTTATCCGTTGTGAAGCTTGTATGCAGGTCAATCACCTTGAGAAGAGGTTCCTGACCGTCTTCAAGTATCTGTTCAAGTACAGCCATAAGTTACCTCCTGAGTTTCGGGTCAAACGCATCACGCAGACCATCGCCGAGCAGATTGAATGCCAGAACGATGAGAACGATCATCAGCGCCGGGAAAACCAGCTGCCAGGGATAGCTCTGCAGACCGGCTCTGGCATTGTTTGCCAAAGAGCCAAGCGAAGGCATCGGTGCCTGGACACCCATTCCCATGAAGGAAAGGAATGACTCGGTGAAGATTGATGAAGGAATCTGCAGCGCCGTTGTGATGATGATGACGCTGATGCAGTTGGGAATGACATGCGTTCTGATAATGTGCCAGCTGGAAGCTCCCGTGGCTTTGGCTGCCAGGAAGTACTCATTGTTTTTGATCTTAAGCACTTCGCCTCTTACAAGTCTTGCCATGCCGACCCAGTAGAGCAGACCGAAGACGATAAAGATCGCAACCATGTTCGTACCGAGCAGTTTGACAATCGGATTGGATTTATTCAGCGTCTGGTTCAGAACGACCGACAGCAGGATAATGATCAGAACATCGGGCAGTGAATAAATAATGTCGACAATTCTCATCATGATCATGTCGGTTCTGCCCCCGCGGTAGCCGGAAACAGCCCCATAGAGAACACCGATGATCAATACGAGGATACTTGCGAACAGACCGACAGTCAGTGAAACGCGGGTTCCGTAAATCACTCTGATAAAGTAATCACGGCCAAGCGAGTCGGTTCCCATGATATGCGGGAACAGCTTTGTGCCGGAAGCGATCAGAGCCGTTTCCTTTTCACTCCAGGCAAACGGTGCCAGATTGGTGATTGTCTTGTCTTTGGAACCGCCGACTTTGATGATTTCCTCATAGCCGTAAGGAACAATCTTCGGGGCGATCAGAATCAGAAGCACAATCAGCACCAGGGCGATAATTGAGCCGACCGCCAGCGGATTCTTCATGAGCTTGCGCATACCGTCCTTGAAGAAGGATGTTGATTCGCTCATGACGTCCGCCTGACGCTTTTCCTCCTCACTTGCCGGTTCGAATGCGGAAGGATCTATCTGCATGGAAAGGAGGTTCTTTTTAGGCATATTGATTTCTGACATATGTTTGATCTCCTTTCCTATGCTTCGAGTTTGATTCTCGGATCGACTACCTTATACAGGATGTCACTGAGCAGATTGCAGAAAACCATGATGATCGCCAGGAAGATGGTGGTTCCCATGATCATGGAATAGTCACGGTTGTTAATGGACTGCACAAACTGCTGGCCAAGGCCGCCGATCGTGAAGATGTTTTCAATGACAAGCGAACCGGTCAGAATGTATGCGAGTTCAGGTCCGAGATATGTGATGACAGGAATCAGGGCGTTTCTGAGCGCATGCTTGAAAATAACCCTTGTCATCGGCACACCTTTCGCCCTTGCGGTTCTGATATAGTCCTGGCTTAATGCGTCGAGCATCGCCGTCTTTGTCAGACGGGTGATATAAGCGGTGGGATATGCGGCCAGCGCAATGACCGGAAGCAGGAAGCTCTTGCTGGAGGCATCCCAGACCGGGAACCATTTCAGCTGAATGCAGAATACAAGCAGCAGCAGCGTTGCCAGCACAAAGGAAGGCATTGCCGTAAACAGCGTGGTCATGAAGACAATGATTCTGTCAGGAACACGGTTTCTGTAAAGAGCCGCGACACAGCCGAAAATGATACCCAGAATCATCGCAACGATCAGGGCGCTTCCGCCCAGTTTGGCCGAGACGGAGAAACAGGATTTCAGGGTGACCGCAATCTCTCTTCCCGTCTTCATGGAAATACCGAAATCGCCATGAAGAATATTGTTCATGTACATGATAAACTGCTGCCACAGCGGCTTATCGAGATTGAACCTGGCTTCCAGCGCAGCCATTACCTGTGCACTGACCGCCTTTTCACTGCTGAACGGTCCGCCCGGGACGGCATTCATCAGGAAGAATGTGATCATACAGATCAGGAATATACTGAGCAGAGCCAGCAGAATACGTTTAACCAGATATTTTGCCATAATATACTCTTTCCAATCACATATCTGCCATGCATCATGCAGATAACATGTTTCATTATAAAATCGGGTGTAATCATTTACAACGCATCTGCTGTAATAATTTGCAAAATGTTGAAATTTTCCTCAAATAATTTTCATAAATTTTTCATTACTCAAACAAGATGCCGCGGGTATGGTCATTCTCTTAATGACATCCGAAGATCTGAAGGAAAAACTTATAGATCAGGCAACTGAAAAACCTGTTCTGAAAGACAGGATGTCTGACTCAGAACAGGTATTCTGTTTCATTGATTCACTTTTTTATCGAACATATAAATCTGGACGGGAAATGACGTATGCCCCAAGTTTTCCCGGGTAAGTAAAAGAAGCTGATTCTGGCAGTGCTCTAAAGTGCTGCGGG
>JNJQ01000013.1 GCA_000701725.1 Erysipelotrichaceae bacterium NK3D112 | reverse complement strand
AAGTCCCTGGGATCGGGAGTGGAACCCGAAGGGTATTGGCTGATTTATGGCATATCGATGCCGTAATCAGCCAATATCCCGACATAAGTCTGGGTATTGTTAGTGATATCGGGCTGAACAGGCTTTGTACTGTTTCAGCTGGATATTAACCGTATCAGTATTCAGACGGAAGTCTTTGGCACCGCAGGTGCCTTGGAAGCCCCGTTTATAGTGCATGGCACTTAGGCGAGGAGGTTCACTTCGGTTCCATCATTGAGGAGAATGCAGGTCTGAGACCTTCCGCAACCATGGAATTCGATGCCATCATGAGCAGACTGAAAAACCGCTGAATACTGATTTAAAAACTGTTTTCCTTCAGATAATCAGATCTGTTTGGAAAACAGTTTTTTGTGTCTTATGTCCTGAATCTGATGTTCTCCCGATTCCAGGTCAATATTTAATTCCGTAATAATCGAGATATGTCTTGAAACGGTCCTGGGCTGCCAGACAGGTATCCCGGAGCCAGCCTTTTTCATGTCTCCACTCGTTCAGCCCGCGATAATAATACATCTTCATGTCATCTTCGATGATGAAAGGAACGATCCCGTTACGGAGGCACTCTTTAAAGAGAATCAGCCTTCCGATGCGCCCGTTTCCATCCTGGAACGGATGAATTGACTCAAAGCGGTAATGAAAATCCAGCAGATCGTCAAGGGTGACTGTTTCCAGCTTTCTGTAGTCTGATATCAGCTCTTTCATCCTTTTCGGAACATCTTTTGGCGCTACGGTTTCTTTGCCGCCGACTTCATTTGCCAGTTTCTTATAGTCTCCGACTGAAAACCAGCTTTTTCTGCTGTCAGCTGTCCCGCTTTTCAAAAGAAGATGGAGCTGTTTGATCATTGCTTCACTCACAGGACGTTTCGCCTGATCGATGATCAGATCTATGCAGCGGAAATGATTCACCGTCTCCAGGATATCGTCCACATTTATCGCGCCTTCAGAAGCGTCAATTGTATTGGTTTCAAAGATGTACCGGGTCTGCTCATGAGACAGCCGGCTGCCTTCCATGTGATTGGAATTGTATGTCAGTTCGATCTGCAGCTTATGGTAGATGCCTCCGGTGATTCCGTTTTCCTTTTCGAACACCAGCCTGCCAAAAAGATCTTCGGGGACTGCCCGTTTTCTCGGCTTTCTTTCCGGTTTTTCCGCATCATCCGGAATATTCCACGTCTTTCCGGTAATGAATGCACCAGGGATACGCCCATCCGCACAGTACTGGCGTACAACCCGTTCCGTGATCCCCCATTTTTCACTTGCTTCTTTCACTGATATGAAACTCATTCCGTCACCTGTGATTCTTTCGCAGTTTCATTATACTCCGTTATCGGCTGTTTTTCTCCTGATTTTAAGAGCGTATTTCCAGCTTAAACAGCCGATAATGATCCGAAAGAAACCGCAGGCACAGGTATTCCATCTTTCAGTATGACTGTCTTCATTGATAAGCCTTCTTTCCATGGCATTTTAGCATGACTATAAGGATCAGGCTGTATACATGCTGTCTTGTATGAGGCATAGAAAAAAGACATATCATTGCGATACATCTTTTGTCTGTCTTATCGTTTGTCGCGGTCAATCTGTTCCAGTACTGCCACTGCCACAACCGCAAACAGCATGATCATGAATATCAGCACAAACCAGCACAGGAGCACATTGTCTGCGGTATGGGCATATGCCTCCACCGCGCTGTATGCGCCTGTTTCCTGAAGGAACTGATCTCTCAATCCGTTTTTGCGGATGTAGTCGGTGATCATTTCAATCGGTTTCTGGCCCTCGATCTCATAGCCGCGGAATTTCCAGATCATATTCCACATGGAGACCATCGGCTGGCTGTTGTAATCACCAAGCGCGCATAAGCTCTGAAGTCCCCACTTGGTGATGGTGAAGTTCGGTATATTCGCAGCCGGACCATTCAGGAGAATCAGCGTGCCGGAAAAGAGCAGCTGAAACATCATGACAAAGGGCATGACGGTCATTGCCGCGGTGGTGTTTTTGACAATCGCCGAAATGGCAAGTGAGAGCATGTCCGCCGCATAAGTGATCAGGAACATTGAAATGGCAAAGTCCAAAAGGAAGTAGCTGGTGACAAGTCCCTCCTTGGGGAACTTGAAGCCGGCAAAGCCGCAGATGGTAAGAATGATTGCGGTCTGGGCAATGCATAATACCGCCTGGTAAATCATATGCGCGGCAATGTATGAGGAGATATGGGCGCCGGAGCGGTGTTCCCTTTTGATGATCGGACGTTCACGGCAGATGACCTGGATGGAATTGAAACAGCCGTTCCATACACAGACACAGGCCAGTGAGAAGCATCCGTTCATTGTGCCCTCCTGGGTCACAAACACATTGGTGCCCACTGCAAAGGTGACAAGTCCGCCGATCAAAGCGGCCATCGGCAGCATCTTCCAGTCATTCTGGTAAACAAACATGCGGAACAGTTTGCCAAGATAGATTCCGGTCTGGGCAAACCTTCCTCTGTATCTGCGTTTCTCAGCCATGGGAAGCACCTCCCTCCTGTTTCAGATGTGCGAATTTCTCGATGAATTCATCGGCTCTGCCCTCTCCTCCCTCATGGGTGGAGTTGACGCTCATGACGATGCGTTCCATCGAATCCTTTTCAAAGAATTCCTTTGCCTCATCGGGTGTGCCATAGAAAGCAAGACGGCCGACTCTGCCCGAGTCACGGGCAAGCACGATCACCTTGTCAAACAGATCCACAACGCGGTCAGGTGTATGGGTAATCGCAATGACAATTTTGCCCTGATTTGCAACATCGCGCAGACGCTCAAACAGTTCTCTTGCAATGACACCGTCCAGACCTGAATCCGGCTCATCGAGAATGAACAGTTCGGGGTCGGCGATCAGTTCCATACCGATCGAGATTCTCTTTTTCTGTCCGCCTGATTTCTTTGCGACAAGGCCGTCATCACGGCCTGTCATACCGAGGGTTTCCACCACATCCTCCAGACGCTTTGCGCGCTCGGCCGGTTTGATGTCTTTCGGCAAACGGAACAATGCCGCATCGGACAGTGTTCTTCTGACCGAGTCGTTGAGTCTCAGCAAATCCTGTTGAGGCACATAGCCGATCTTGTATTTCATCTCGTCATAATGACGGTAGATATTCACACCGTTGAGCGATACCTGCGCATTGGCTTTTTCATAGCCGATCACGGCATTGATCAATGTTGTCTTGCCGGCGCCTGAGCCGCCAAGCAGTAACACCAGTGAGCCGTTGGGAATGGTCAGGTTGATATCCTTGAGCAGATAGCGTCTGCGTCCCTTGGCACGCACAACACGGTTGCGCAGATGAATGACCAGACCGTCGTCGCTCGGATCATCATCGATGGCCGCATCGATATCCGCCGGAGCTGTTCCGGCAAGCGCTTCATCATCGTTGTAGCGGCCGAGATTCACCGGCTCATAATTAACTGAGAAGCCGAGTTTTGCGGCGACATACCATGGCATGATGACCCAGAGGAAACTGTATCGTTTCGGTGCGTCAAAGGTTCGTATGACACTGTCCATGACACGGACTTCATAAACGATGTCAGTGATGGCTGCCACCATCCATAACAGCATCCACACACCATTCACAGCGGCATCGGCGGGAATGAAATAAAAGCCGAAACGGAACAGTGCGTTCAAAGCGTCGAACACCATTGCCATCCAGCCTTCCGATTCACGGCCGCCCACGATGCCAAGATCATAAAATCTCAGACCCGGAATCAGGCCGTGCCATCCCTTCATATTGCATTTTTTCAGGATCATCCATAATCCGCCTGCCAGCAGCAGTTCCGTTATGATCTGAAAACCGATTGAAAACCAGTTGAAGTCATTCATGATATTTCCTCTTGTCTGCTGATTCTATTGTAAAGGAAATCAACGCATACGGGGCATGAGGTTTCAGAAAAAAAAGCAGAATGTCAGTCTGAAACTGAACCATTCCGCTTTACATTGTGCTCATCATTCAAAACGGATTCCTTTTTCTTTGAGCTGTTTTCGGAAATGATCCAGATCATCATGGAAGACAATTCCTTCCATGCCCGCTCTTTGTGCGGCGCATACGTTGGCGGCGGAGTCATCAATGAACAGACACTCTTCCGCTTTCAGATCATATTTCTCTTTGATCAGCTCATAGATTCTGAGATCAGGCTTGAGCAGATTGACCTCGGCCGAGGTGATTCTGCCTTCGAAGAAACGGGCGCCGGGAAGACGGTCTGCATATTCCGCCTGACGGATGGAGGCGTTGGAAAGCAGGTAGATATGATACCCATGCTCATGAAGGGATGCGATCAGATCATCCATCCCCTGCACATCGTCAAAGTCTTCTTTCCACCAGCTGAGGATCAGGCTTTGGGCGGCTTGATGAAGAGATGCGGGCAGACGTTTTGTGATTCTTTCGATTGCCTCTTCCTCGGTAATGGTTCCTTCATCCAGAAGAATCCATTCTTTTTCTTTGAACACTTCCCTTAACAGAAGTTTTGTTTCAGCCGGATCATCGGTATACTTTGCGATCAGCTTGGGAGGATTGAAATATTTGAGTACACCGCCCATGTCAAAGATGATATTGCGGATCATGATTTCCTCCGGTAATGGTACATGACAATGCCGGCTGCCACCGCCACATTGAGCGATTCAAATCCTTCCATTTCGATGCGCAATCTTTCATCTGCGGCTTTCTGGATGGCGGGCGTGACGCCTTTGCCCTCATTGCCAAAGACAAACGCCAGCTTTCCTTCATCAGGGATTTCGGACATTGTTTTTGAATGTTCCAGGGTGGTCGCAACAATCGTGAATCCGTCGTTTCTGAGATTTCTGATCAGATCATTCAGATTCACGCGCAGCACGGGAATATGGAACAATGCCCCCTGGGTGGAGCGGATCACCTTGTCATTGTAAAGATCGCAGGTATCTTCGGAACAGTAAACCGCGTCAAAGCCGAAGGATACAGCGGTGCGGATAATCGTGCCGAGGTTGCCTGGATCCTGAACGCCGTCAAGCAGGACAGTTCTTTGCGCTTTTGCGATGTGCGGCTCTCTCTGTTCACAGACACCGATCATATGAACAGCGGACACATTCTGTGAAATCTTCTTCATGATTTCGGGCGTGACCTCATAGATCTCATCCGCTTCAAACGGACATTCTTCATCGATGATCAGGGTTTTCAGGATTCCGGCCGTGATGGCTTCGGAAATCAGATGTTCCCCTTCGACCAGAAACAGTCCGCTTTCATCTCTTCCTTTTTTTGTATGCAGGGAAGTCCATTTCTTGACTTTCCCATTCTGCAAAGATGTGATTTTATCTTTCTTCATCGGTTTCTCCATGATCATTGATTGAAACGCTGCCGCTCACTGCTTCGGCCTTGATGCCCGCCGTGCATAATTCAGTCGCTTTCAATAAGGCATCCTCTTCGGAAAGATGATCCATCAAAACGGCCGGCAGCTCTTTCAGTGCGTTTCTGATTTCGGCAATGGAAAGACCGGTGATGTTTTTGAGCGTGGATAGCGCGCTTGTCATGTTGGTGATTTCCATGATCACAACCTTTGATTTCATCGGATCATTGAGTTCAAGAACAATCTCCTCATCATGTTTGGGTGTGAACTGAGGTGCGCCGCAATTCGGACAGTACATGCTGAGATCCTCAATCTCGGCACGGCATTTCAGACAGATCATATGGTCCTCCTTTGCAAGATTCATTCAAATTATACACGAACATGAGGATGAATCTGCCATAATAGTGTTGCAGACATGGAGGACACTTATCATGAGCAGAAAGCTAGTCGCCTTTTTTTCAGCAGGAAGAGAAACCCGCTTCACCGCAAGAGAGCTTGCACAGATCATGGAGGCAGATCTTTACGAAATTAAACCGCTTGCCCCTTATACGGAACAGGATCTGGACTATATGAATCCCGAATCCAGATCATGTCTGGAAAACAAAGAGCCCGGTTTCAGGCCTAAACTCGCCGAAGAAACAACTGACCTTTCATCCTATGATCTGATCTTCCTCGGCTTCCCGGTATGGTTTGACACCTGCCCGCGTATCATCGCCTCTTTCATTGAACACAATGATTTCAAAGGCAAGACCATCGTTCCCTTTGCGACCAGCAAAGGCGGCTCCATGGGCAGCGCAGCTAAGGATATCCAGGCATATGCAGGTGAGGACACAAAGGTTACCGAAGGAATGTTACTCAACGGAACGATCAGCAGGTTCAAGATTCAGACATGGCTGCTGACCATCGGAATCAGCGAATAAAAAGCGGATTGCTCCGCTGATTGTATCTGATAATCAAAGAATGCGGTCATATGACTGCATTTTTTAAATTCTGTTTTGGCGCATCACCTCAAAAGCCAGCACACTGCACGCGCCTGACGCATTGAGCGCATTGCGGAAATCATTGGCATAAGGAATGAAGATATTGGTTTCAATCTCTTTGCGCACACCGGCGGAAAGGCCTCGCATTTCCCCTCCCACCGCAATGAATAATGGTCTTGAGAGATCCGCATCAAAGCATTCGATTGCGTCTTTGCGCATGGCCGCATAGGTGCGGATGCCTTTCTGTTTCATTTTGCGGATTTCAAGAGAAGGATCCGCGCACAATACGATATCAAGATATTCAAATGCGCCGGCACTGGATTTGAGGATTACTGATTCCGCCTTTGACCAGTCACGCTCATCCAGAAACAGACCGTCGCAGCCGCTTGAATACAATGAGCGGATGATATAGCCGAGATTGAAGGGATCCTCCACCCCTTCCACCATCATCAGGAATGGGTTCTTTTTATTCAGAACTGAATCGCTGTTCTGATAAACTCTCGGACCTGCCTCTGCGATGAGACCTCCATGGGTTCTGCCTGAGGCAAGCGAATCAATGAAATCGCGGGATACCCGTTCCACCGGAATATCGCGTTCGGATGCACGGTGAATGATCCAGGACGTGTCCTTGTCATGTTTATGCGCATCCGCATAAAGCTTTGTGACTTTTCTTTTGCCGCCAAGTATGGCCGCCTTGACACTCACATTTCCTTCCAGAATCATCTTGCCCTCCTGAGGATATCTTCCGCTTTGAGCTCAAAGGGAACCGGAATTTCCAGAAGTGCCATCGGCTTTCTGGATTTCTCAATATATTCCCCATCCTCATTGCGGATTGAATGCACTGTAAAGCTGCGGTTTTCCCTGCCCGGGGAAAGCACTTCGAATGCCTCATTGACATCAAAGGGATTTCTGGTTTCAATCACCGCTGTTTTCTTTGTGTCATCATAGGATTTCACGGTTGCCAGGAAATCATGATTGACGCTGGCATCGGAATTGGGATGGTAAATAATCGATTCGCTGCCCGGCACGCCCTGATAGAAGCCGATGCATGTCTCGCGGTTTTCACCGCGCAGGATTTCTTTTTTATGATATGCCATGCGCTCAGCGGATAACGGTTTGCCGGTTTCCAGGATTTCATCAATCAGATGGCGGTAGGCACTGATCACGGAAGCGATGTAATATTCCGTTTTCATGCGTCCTTCGATCTTGAACGAGGAAACACCCGCCTCAATCAGATCATAGATCATATCCGCCGCAAAGAGATCTTTGGACCCGGAAGTAAACAGCAGATCATCGCTGATCTCTTTGTCTTCATCATAAAGATGATACTGCCAGCGGCAGCTTTGCGCACATCCGCCACGGTTTGCATCGCGCAGTGTCATGCGGTTGCTTAATGTGCAGCGGCCTGAATAATTGACGCACATGCCGCCATGGATAAAGGCTTCGGTTTCGATATCGCAGTTTTCAGTGATTTCCCTCACCTGTTCCATCGTGCACTCTCTGGCCAATACCACTCTGTCCACGCCGAACTCCTCACGCATGAACTTTGCGGCGAGGCTGTTGGTCACCGACATCTGTGTGCTGCAATGGATTTCCAGCTTTGGCGCACATTCATGAGCGATTTTCATGATCGCGGTAGAAGCGCAGATGATTGCCTTGACGCCATACTCCTGTAATTTGATCAGGTATTCTCTGAGGCCTTCGAAGTCCTCATCATGGGGAATCATATTGACCGTCACATGGATGGCACAGCCGTAATCCTTCGCGAAGGCGCAGATTTCACGGATATCATCCATGGTGAAGTTGGAAGCCCGCGAGCGAAGTGAAAACAGCTGACCGCCGATATAGACGGCATCAGCTCCATAGCGGATCGCGGTTTTAGCTCTGGCAAGATCACCGGCCGGAGCGAGCAGTTCAACCTTTCGCATGTTTTCACCTGACTGTCTTCTGTTCATAATAGCCTGAGGAAAGCGGAAGCTCTCCATAAGTTTTGCGGTATGTGCGCACCATGTCTGCTGTTTCATTACCGTCAAGATAAGCGCGGTAAATGCACAGGGTGTCTTTGACGCATGTGTCTTTGAGCATCCATGAATCAATGACAAAGCGCTTCACGCCGGCATTCATGAATGCCTTCATTTCATCGAAGGATTCCTGGATATAATCGCTGAATACCATCGTGCAGTAATCATTTTCATAAACGGGCATCTTACCGTCGCGTTTCTCTTCAACCAGGAAGAGATTTCCTTTGTTTTTCAAAGGATATAAGCCTCTGTTTTGGGCATAGGCGCTTAAGAGCGGTCTGCCTGAAACACTCATCATCTGATAGCCGTGCACATTCACACCGCCGTTATCAATGCATGATGCGATATGGATCACTTCCTCTTTGGTCAGAAGCGAAGAAATCATGACCGCCTGTGTGCCAAGATCATGCCATACCTTTGCGTCAAAGGATGAGGTCATCATTGTTTCCGGCTGAAAGATCATCCTGTTCATAAAGCCTTCCCGCTTTGCTGTATATGCCAGCGCAGTGTCGGCGAAGATGATACCGTCCGCACCCGCTTCAACAAGACGCTTCATGGTTTCACATGCGTTAACGGCATCGTTTTCATGAAACAGACGGTTCATCAACACACTGACTTCAAGACCGCACTGATGCGCCTCTTCAATCAGTTTGACCATCTCTTCTTTGTCATAGGCTTTCAGCGGACTGAAACAGCTGTCTTTCAGAGCCAGAATCACTTCATCCGCCCCGGCCTGTCTGTATTCTGTGAAAAGCACAGGGTTTTCACATGTAATGCTTAATTTTCCGTTCATACGGAGTATTGTATCACGCATATCGCTTGACTTGCACACCGCATATGGTATGTTAAAGTCATCAGTCGGCGTTAAGTGCTGTGAGTGACGGGAATCTCACGGACGAAAAGCATTGCTTGCGGTTGGCTGATCTATCCCATTGATGTGAAAGAGCCTTCTTTCTTCACAGAAATGGACGAAGAGAGGAGGTTTTTATGTTTACCAAAGACTATTGGAAGTCTTCAGCCGAAAAACTCAAAAGCACCAAATATCTGGCTTTGATCGGCCTGTTCATCGCATGCAAGGTCATCGTCTCCTTCATCTCCATCAGAGTTTCCGAAAATCTCTATGTCTCCATTTCATTCCTGTTCACCAGCGTTGAGGGTGCCATCATCGGGCCGGTTGCCGGCATGGTATCCGGTGCTGTCACGGATGTCGTCGGATATATGGTGAACTCCAGGGGTTATTCCTTCTTCCCGGGCTATACCCTTTCCGCAATGCTGGGTCTGTTTGTCTATGCCATCTTCCTTTACAGACAGAAGATCACGATCGTGCGCATCGCGGCAGCCAAGGCGATTGTCAACTATGGCGTCAATGTGCTGCTTGGCTCGGTATGGAGTGCGATGATGATGTCCAAAGGCTACATCTTCTACGCAACCCAGTCACTGATCAAAAACTCGATTCTGCTTCCGTTTGAAATCATTGCCCTGGTCGCATTGTTCAATGTCCTCATTCCCACTCTGGTCAGACAGAAGCTGATCATTCCGCAGGATCCCCTGCCGATCAGACTGTTTGCGAAAAAAGAATCCTGACAAACTAAGAAGAGGCTCTCACGCTTCTTCTTTTTTGTTACACTGCACTTTTTTAAAATCGCATGCATGTCATGGATTCTGCATGGCGGATATGATGTGTTTCTTCTGGTACTCACAGTTCAATGAAATACTGGACTGTGATGCGGCTATGACGGAGCATATTCCGGCGGCAGAGTGGAACTGGAAACACTGCTGGCAAAGTACTGGGCAGCAGTCGAAAACGGTCAGTAATATTCTCATCACGGACAGTTTTGGAAAGGTTCAGATGAATTAAAAAAAGTTATAACCGACTGTGAAAACAGAAGCAAAAACGCTGCTGTTTTTTCAGTTCCATGCATAAATCGGCACAGACTTGATACGCTCTTATGCTTATGCTTCGGGAATGAGTGCTATAATTTGATCATGATTCGTAAGCATTATGAAAATGTGAAAAACACAATCGGAGATCACGTTCAGCTTTGCATTGTCACCAAGAGGCGTTCAACCGAAGAGATTCTGTCTTACTATGAAGCGGGAGAACGCATGTTCGCGGAAAACCATGCCCAGCAGCTCAAAGCCAGAGCAGCTGAGCTGCCTTCAGATATCCGCTGGCAGTTCATCGGCCATCTGCAGAGAAACAAGGTCAAAGACATCATCCGCCTGGTTGACTGCATCCAGTCGCTTGACAATCTTCCCCTTGCCCAGGTGATTGAAAAGGAAGCCGCCAAGGCAGAACGGATTGTCGATGTGTTATGTGAATTCCATCTCGCCGATGAGGATACCGCCAAAACCGGTCTGAACAAAGAGGAAGCGGTTCCGTTTATCAAAGAGGTTCTGAAACTGGAACACATCCGTGTCAGAGGCATCATGGTCATGGGACCCCATACCGATGATGAGGAAAGAATCCGTGAAGTGTTCAATGAGGCACATGAACTGTTCATGAATCTTCAGAAGGAATTCGGAAATGAGATCATACATACCCTTTCAATGGGTATGAGCAGCGATTATGCGATTGCCGTGCAGTGCGGAAGCACGCTGGTGCGGATCGGCACATATCTGTTTGAGGAATAGGAATTAAAGAGGAAACAATTATGCCTGCAGCAACCACCCATATTGAATTCGCGAAAGATGTTCTGCGCACCCTGGATGAGGAGCAGCGCAGAAAGATCACCAACCTGCACATGTACTGGCTCGGTTCCCAGGGACCGGACATGCTGTTCTTTTCCAAGGCAAGCGTACTGCCCGGCTCACTGCACAAATACGGCAATCTCATGCACAACGCCAAAGTCGCAAAGGTCATGGATTTCTTTGAGCACTGGTCGGCGGATGATCCTGATCTCTACAGCTATTATATGGGCTTCCTATGCCACTATGCGCTTGACTCCACGGCCCATCCCTTGATCAACGCGGTTGCCAGAGCCCGCCATGATCAGTCCGGTGTGCATGAAGGCAGCGCCCATGTGACGATGGAAGCGGACATTGATGTGTGGATTTTACATCAGAGAGGCAGAAAGATCTCCAGCTACGATGTTCATAAAATGATCAAGGTAAGCAATGAATGCGCATCAAAGCTGGCCGATATGTATCACATGATGTTTGCGGAAGTCTATGATATTGAAATCAGCGCAGCCGAGCTGAAACGGTCCGTCAAGGACGCGGGCTTCTTCACCGGCGTGCTCTATCCGCATAAAGCCACCAATCTTGCGATCAAGGAGCTTGAAAAGCTGCTGAACATGCCGCCGGCAATCAGCGGTATGGTGCTTGTGGGCAAAGGCAATATGGAAATCATCAATCTGGACCATACCACCTATACCCTGCGCTATGATTCATCAAAGACAATCAGCGCCTCCTTCCCGGAACTCTATGGCGAAGCGGTGATCAAAGCGCAGAAGCTGCTCAAAGACCGCAGCGATGCGGATTTCACGCTCAACTTCAACGGCGAACCCCAGCAGAACTGAAAAGTTCTGCTTTTTTACTGCAAATGAAAAGACTGCCTGCGCAGTCCTTTGGTCTGATATTTAGTTGTCCGAGAAGCCCCAGGCGGGAATATCATTGCCTCTTCTGATCAGAACCGTCTTCTGCAGATCTGTCTGGTTCAGGAAACG
Organism: Erysipelotrichaceae bacterium NK3D112; assembly: GCA_000701725.1. GTDB lineage: Bacteria > Bacillota_I > Bacilli_A > Erysipelotrichales > Erysipelotrichaceae > Bulleidia. The sequence goes on along the minus strand of JNJQ01000013.1, from coordinate 64,269 downwards.
GAGAACGTCATCCACTTCCTTGTCCGTGCAGCCGACCAGCATTTTGACATCGAGTTCCTTAGCCAGGATATCCGCCGCGATGACGAGAGCTGTGATCTTGTTTCTGTCGCCGCTGCCCGCATATACGGATACGCCTTCGCTGGTGACACTTTTCGTGTCGGAGATGTGACCGTAATCAGTGGGATAGATCAGGTTCTTGAATACAGGATGAACATCTCCCTTTTTCCTGGAGAGATTCATGCCGCTTGAGAGAAACAGCGTGTCAACCTTCTGCCAGAAGTAAGCATTGTTTTCATATTGTGCCATAACAGTTTAGTCAAACCTTTCTCAAGTGCACCTATCATATCATTGTAGACAGTTGATGTAAACAACATCAAACGGAATGTAAGATTTTTCATTTTGACAGATTCACAAATCATTCAAATTGCGTAACACCGTGTCACTGATCTCCTTCAAAGAAAAAAGCCGGCCTGCGGCAGCTGTCGCAAAACGGCTTCATGGTTCATCAGAACATCTGTTCCTCTTCGTTGTCAATGGCGGAGAAAGCGATGGTCGGCAGCTCCTGATCCTCGGGATCGTTGGGATCATAGAGCATCGATGTCTTCTTCTTGTCAATCAGTAACATCGCCAGCGTATCACTGCGGAAGTCGCGTTCCTCTTCCTCCGGTGTTTTCTCCGGTTCTTTCTGCGCATTTTTGTCTGCCAGACGGCCAAGCACGGAGCTTTCCTTCTTGAGTTCCTCAAGATCAAGCTCTGCCGTCGCGTCATCCTCGGGTTCGCTTTCAGTCAGTTCGCGGAAGCGGTCGAAGAATGAATCGGCATCCTCATCCTCCTGCAGTTCCATGGAAGAAGTGGATTCAGCCTTCTTGGCGGTTTCGATCATCTTTTCGGGGATCTCCACATCGGCAAAGGCAATTCCTTCGTCAAGATCAGCGGCTTCGGGCAGCTTCTGCTCGTTGCGGTCGATCTCAATCGCGGTGGTTTCCTGGAAGACGAGGTCTCCGGTTCCCAGCGGCGGTTCATCATAATCATCAAAGAGTGATTCCTTGAGCAGCTCAATGCGTCCGCGGCTGTAATAGTCCGGTTCAGAGGCAGCTGCACGGTCCTGCTCATCGAAGAAGTCAACGACTTCATCCTCTTCCGGCTGTTCTTCTTCACTCACCGGCTCTTCCGGTTTCTTCACCGGTGTTTCCGCTGTCTGCAGATCCTTGAAGTTCAATGAGGAAGTCGCTTCGGTTTCCTTCTGTTCCGCTGCAAGAACGGCACTGTCAAGCTCATCGAGAAGACTCAGATCAAAGTCGAATAAATCATCCTCTTCTTCGGCTGTTTCGGGTTCCGGTTCAACGACTGCCGGCTGCGGTTCTTTTTTGACGGGCTCAGGTTCTTCTGTGACAGACTCGGGTTCAGCTTTTGTGATGACCGGTTCAGGTTTTTCCTGCATCGGCTGCTCATCCTCATCGTCATCATCAAACAGCAGCGCCTGGATTTCCAGCTGGCGGGTGCGTTCTTCCGCCGGTGTCATCTGTGTATACGGAGGCAGAACGAGGTCATCCTCTTCCGGCTCCTCAAAGCTTAACGGTTCATCATCCGCTTCGGTGAGCGGCAGATTCTTTGGCAGTCCGGGTTCTTCTTCAAGCGGAGAAGCTTCGGCGATGATTTCACTTAACGCGATATCGGGAATCTCATCATCCCCTTCAATCACGGCCTTTTCAGCTTTGATTTCATCATCTGTCTGTGAGATTGTTTCAATCTCATCAAACTTCATTTCAGGAATTTCGATTTCCGGTTCTGTTTCCGCTTCTGTTTCCGGCAGCTGCGGTTCTTCCGGCTCAGGTTCAGCGGCCGGTGTGACTTCTTCCGGCTGTGCTGTTTCTTCAGCAGCGGTTTCTTCCGGCTGCGGTGTTTCCGTCTTTTCTTCCAGACCGAGATCGATCGATTCATTGATCAACTGATCCAGTTCTTCCGCTTCCTGCTCGGTTTCATTCAGCAGGCTTTCAAGAACCAGATCACTCTCATCGGCAGCCGCTTTCAGCTCTTCTTCATCAAGCTCGGGCAGCGGGGCGGCCGGATAAATCGCTTCGGATGCCTTTCTGACAAAATGGGCTTCCATCTGTTTCAGAATCACATTGCCCTTTTCACCCGGAATGAAGACGGTTCTTGTACGGACACCGTTCTCCTCTTTTTCTTCCAGCAGGAAACATTCTGTTTCCTGACCGTCCTCTTTGAGGAAGGCGGCCTCTCCGCGGTAAGGCGGTTCGGGATTCTCGGAAAGCAGCCATGCGTTCCAGTCGATATATCTGCTGACTTCCTTATTGACAAGCGAATGAATGAAAGCAGCCATCTGTTTTTTCGAAAGACTCATCAGGATTTCATAGTTTGTAGCCATGTTCAACCTCCTGTTTTCTCTTGGGTCATCAGTTATTATCGCATAATCAGCGATATTTCGCACCTTTTTGTCAATTTCAGAGATTTCTTAAACGGACATTGCATGCGCTGACAAGATCCAGCGGTTCATAGATGCCGGTCAGATTCATCACATTTGCGACAATCATCAGACAGCCATAGGAATCGCTGAGCGCGTTATGGTGGTCCAGCTCAACCCCGAGATAATCGCACATGTCATTGAGTCTGTGCCTTGCAAGATTGGGAAACACACGCCGGCTCAGTTCCACCGTATCAAAATAAGTCAGTACGGGAACCGGCAGACCGGTGTTGAGGCAGGCGGCTTTCAGGCAGCCCATATCAAAGCGGGCGTTATGGGCAACCACCACCGCATCCTCGAAGTATTCACGCATCTCTGCATATACCTGGCGGAAGTCCGGTGCCTGTATGACATCCTGGGGATGGATATGATGAATGGAAATGTTCATCGGTGAAAAATGAGACACATTGGCTTCCGGACGGATCAAAGTGTAATACTTCTCCTCAATGGCGCCGTCCTCCATCACCGAGATGCCGACCGCGCATACACTTGCCGGACTGCCGTTTGCCGTTTCAAAATCAATTGCCGTTATCTTCACACATTACTCCCTGATATGTTCCAGTGCCATCCGGTAGATGTTCTCAATATGTTCATCGGCCATTGAATAATAGACATTCTTGCCGATTTTGCGGGTCGTGACCAGTTTGGTCTTCTTGAGTGAGGAAAGCTGGTGGCTGATTGCGCTGGTGCTCATTTCAAGCAGTGCGGCCAGATCGCCGACGCAAAGCTCGCTTGTGAACAGCGCGCTCATGATCTTGAGTCTTGTGCTGTCCCCGAACATGTCGAAGATCAGACTGAGATCGTCATATTCCTTTTCACAGAGCATTTCCCTGCGGCACTGTTCCACTGCTTCGGGATTGATCAGCTTTTCCTTCATCATAACTTTCTCGCGCGCACACGCGCCTCCTTCTCGGGCACATAAATTCTCATATAGATGCAGATCCGCTTTGAATAGCATTCCTGTTTCTGCGTGGAGCCATCCACAAGTGTGATGATCAGCTCATCGGCATTGGAATGTTTTTCATATTTCCACGACACAATCTCATCCCAATAGATGAGCATGCAGTCATCGCTGCGTCTGCGGTTGTATAAAATCAGATATTCCCTTGTGAATTCACAGAGGATGCCGTCCGGCATCACAAACAGACAGAATGCCCCGAGCATCGTCATCATGATGCCTCCGAGCAAGAGATACGGTCTGGCTGCCACCAGCAGCATTCCGATAATAATCATGCTCACAAGCAAAAGCGTGGGCTTGAGCTGATAGCGCTGCAGCACACTTCTTGTAGCGGGTAAGTTGCGGATCCTGATCACCTGTGACTTCATGAGATGATTATATCACTTAAGCCATTGACGCGCTTTCATTGAATCTTTGCTATACTGTAGGTCGAAAGCGAGAATACTATGAATCCAGTCACGTTTGAAATCACGCATGTCTGCAAACAGTCCGGCGCCCGCACCGGCATTCTTCATACACCGCACGGCGATGTGGAAACCCCGATGTTCATGCCGGTCGGCACTCAGGCAACGGTCAAGTTCCTTTCACCGGAGGAACTGTATGATCTTGGCGCGGGAGTTGTGCTGGCCAACACCTATCATCTCTGGTTAAGACCGGGCGAAGAGGTATTGCGCAAGGCAGGCGGTGTCCATAAATTCATGAATTACAAAGGTCCGATGCTGACGGACTCTGGCGGCTTCCAGGTCTTCTCTCTGGCTGATACCAGAAAGATTTCCGAGGAAGGCGTCACATTTAAAAATGTCCTCAACGGGGACATGCTGTTTCTCTCACCGGAGAAATCCATTCAGATCCAGAATGCGATCGGCGCCGATATCATGATGAGCTTTGATGAGTGCATCCCCTATCCGGCCACCTATGAATATGCCAAGGACTCGATGTTAAGAACCCTGAGATGGGCGGAGCGCGGCAAAAACGCCAACGAAAGACCTGATGAGCAGGCAATCTTCGGTATTGTGCAGGGCGGCGATTATGAGGATCTTCGCAATTACAGCGCTGAGAAGCTTGTAGAGATGGACTTCCCGGGCTATGCGATCGGGGGAACCTCGGTCGGTGAAGACAAGGAAACCATGTACCGCATGGTGAAATGGAGCGCCGAAAAGCTTCCTTATGACAAGCCCCGCTACTTAATGGGCGTTGGCGCCGTGAATGATCTGCTCGAGGCGGTATCGCTCAACATTGACATGTGCGATTGCGTGCTGCCGACAAGAATTGCCAGACACGGCACATTAATGACAAGCCATGGACGTCTGAACATCCGCAAGGCGATGTACAAAGAGGACTTCACCCCGCTTGATCCGGAATGCGACTGCTATTGCTGCAGAAATTACACAAAGGCTTATCTGAACCACCTCTTCCGCTGCGATGAGGGCTTCGGAACGAGACTCATGTCCATTCATAACACCCGTTTCCTGGTCAGACTGATGGAAGACGCAAGACGGGCGATCAAGGCGGACCGCTACAATGACTTCAAGCATGAGGTTCTCACGAATATGAAATTCGATGAAAGAGGATTCTGATGAAATACAGTAAAACAAGTGATTTTGATTACGAACTGCCCAAGGAGCTGATTGCCCAGACACCCTTAAAGGACAGAACGGCATCCAGGATGATGGTCATCCATAAGAATCAGGGAACATATGAAGATAAGAATTTCCGTGATCTTCTGGATTATCTCAAGCCCGGCGATGTGATTGTCCGCAACAACACCCGTGTCATTCCGGCAAGACTCTTCGGCACAAAAGAGGAAACCGGCGCGCATGTGGAACTGCTTCTTCTCAAGCAGAATGAGGATGATATCTGGGAGTGCTTAGCAGGAAATGCGAAAGTCATCAAGATGGGAACCATCATCTCCTTCCATGACGGCAGGCTCAGAGCGCAATGCACCGGCATCGGTGAAAAAGGCATCCGTTTCATGAAGATGCTTTATGACGGCATCTTCAATGAGATTCTTGATGAGCTTGGAAATGTGCCTTTGCCTCCCTATATCCGGGAGAAGCTCGATGATCCCGAGCGCTATCAGACCGTATATGCAAAAGTCAGAGGCTCCGCCGCCGCACCGACTGCGGGACTTCATTTCACACCTGAATACTTCGATGAGATCCGTGCCAAAGGCGTCACGGTTGCCGAAGTCACCCTGCATGTGGGACTTGGCACCTTCCGTCCCATGGACACCGAAGACATCGAGGATCATAAAATGCACTCCGAAGTCTATATGATGTCCAAAGAAACCGCGGACATCCTGAATCAGGCAAAGGAGGAAGGCAGAAGAATCATTGCCATCGGCACCACCTCGGTCAGAACCCTTGAATCGGTATGGAACCGTTTCGGAAAGTTCGAGGAATGCACAGGCGCCACCCAGCTGTTCATCTATCCGGGCTATGAGTGGCATACCATCGACTGCATGATCACCAACTTCCACCTTCCCAAGAGCACCCTGATCATGATGATCGCCTCATTTGCGGGCTATGATCTGACCTTTGAGGCATACCGCCATGCGGTAAGCGAGAAGTACCGCTTCTTCTCCTTCGGCGACTGCATGTTAATCACCAATGAATGATCAGGAAGAATATATCGAATACATCAAAGGCAGAAAATCCTCCTTCAAGAGAAACTTTTACAAGGAATCGCTGAAAGAGATCGAATCCCTGAAAGAAAAATTTCCCGACCGTAAGCCCCGCATTCTGTTACATGCGTGCTGTGTGGTATGCGCGTGCTGGCCGATGGACTTTCTTGCCGATGCGTTTGATATCACATTGATTTACAACAATCCGAACATCTGGCCCAAAGAGGAATATGATCACCGTCTGAGTGAGCTCAAGCGGTATCTTCATGAAAGATGGAATGATCAGATCGGATTGATCGTCACGGAATACAACGGTCAGGAATATATGGATTCGCTGGCCTTTGGCAAAGATGATCCGGAAGGATGGAAACGCTGTTTCTTCTGTTATGAAAAGCGGATGGATGAAGCCTTCCGCTATGCGGATGAAAACGGCTTTGATTATTTCACCACGGTCATGACCTTCTCAAGACAGAAGGATTCACAGAAGCTCAATGAGATCGGATTAAAGCTGCAGCAGAAATATCAGAATACAAAATATTTCGTTTCCGACTTCAAGAAAGCGGACGGACAGCGCAGATCCAACGAGATCTGCGACGCATACAATCTTTATAAACAGAACTATTGCGGATGTATCTTCTCATTCCGTTAAAAAGAACATGGACTCTCATCCATGTTCTTTTCATATGGTCCTGCCTGTTACATTGTCCTGAAGCGGTCGAGAACATCGCGCAATTTGTCCAGGAAGGTCTCCTCTCCCCAGGTGTTCACTTTGAAGAACATCGCCTGCGAACCGCCGGATGTGATGGCTGAGACATGAACCCTTCCCGGCTCGCCCTCAAAGAATGTGACATTCATTGACACACGGTTATTGCCGGCCATACTGAAGCGTTCAAACACGCGCACCGCGCATCTGGCGTGGTCATAGGCATAGTCGCTGCCATCCTCAAGCGAGGCGGTGGCGCTGCCGTCCAGAATGCAGTTTTCAACCACATATACGAGTTCATCGAAATCAGCCAGTACGATTGTTTCCATCTTTGCCATATATTCTTACCTCCTGTCAAAAACGGATGCGTTTTCTGCGCATCCGGAATTTTGACATATCATCCCACGCATGGCAGAAACCACACATGAGTCTTGCGGAAGATTTGCAGACCGGAGGATTGTTCCCCGTCTTGACGGTCCGCAGACTGTTATGCAACAGCCGCTACTCCCTCATCTGTTCCTATGATAGCAGAAACTGACCGCGAGTCAATAGGTTTCAATCAGCTGTTATGCACGGCAAAATAAAATCAATTGTTTTCATCACGGTCATCGCGGTTTCTGATCCTGACGCTTACCGGAATCGGCACCAGGGACGTCTTGCTGTAATGGGAATGCGGCAAGGTGTGATACTTTCTTGAGCAGTGCGCGCACCACCAGAAAAACAATACCGGAATGCCGACCGTCACAAGGATTACAAGCAGCCTGGGAAAAGGTGTCTGCGCATTGCCGGCAAGCAGATACACCGCAAAGCCAAGGAACGCGCCAGACAGTCCGACCATGCCGGTTTCCAGGACATACAGAAGTGTATTGCGCAACAGGTGCTGAAGGAATGTGGCATCCTTCACCCAGTCCTCATTCTTCACTCTTAAACGCACCAATAATTGTCCGGGTGTGCTGCCTTTGCAAAGCACGGGAAGCAGGCCGAACAGCAATATGAATACGCAGAACCACAGCAGGTTATACAGTTTGCCGTTGAAGGAAGGCTGATGGAAATATACAAAGAGCGCGTTGATCATACCGAAGACAACCAGATCAAAGAAACAGGCGAAAAACCGGCGGATGAGTGTGACGTAAAGTCCTTTGCTATATGACATCTGATCGATCTCATCGCGCTTGGGCAGAAACATCTGGAACAATGGTGTGATCCAGTAGCCGATCATACAGCCAAGTGTGTTGTTGATCAGATCATCCACTTCCGCATATCGGTAAGCTTTGGGATAGATAAACCATAAACCGGTGAACTGGGTCAGTTCATAAAAGAGACTGACAAAGAAGCCGGCCAGAAGTGTCTTCTTCCAGTCCAGGCGGAAATAATAGCGCAGATAAATGCCTAAGGGCACCTGCATGATGATATTGGCAACGATCTGAAAGAAGCCGAAGGAGCCGAACATGGACTTCCAATAACGGATATTCCCGAATGTGGAAAGGTTTTTGAATGAGAAGCCGGCATCGATCAGTGTCTGGTAAAGATCTTTTCCGGGTATCAGTCCGGCAGGCTTTGGTTTCATCGCTTCCACGGCATTGATCGAAGGCAGCGGAAGCACGGTCAGAAACAATGCGCACATCGAATAGAGGATGAAGGAATAAACGACCATCACCCTGATCACGGGAATACCGCCGTATTTTCTGTAATGCACAATCACAAAAGGCAATGTGAAAACAGCCGCAACCAGCGGGAAGAGTGTGCAGGCAGTGATAATCGAGGTCAAATAAGAGTTCATGGCTTCACCTGATGTCATCTTACACCAAACAGACTGATCGATGGTCAATTCTTAAACGAAAAGAGCCCGAAGGCTCCTGCGGTCGTGCTGCTGTTTTGTACTTCTTATTTGTCGCCGCTTGCCATGCGCATGATCTTGCGCTCAACGGCGGCTGCGTATTCTTCTTCCTCTTCCTCATCCGCGGGCACAAATTCCGGCACCGGGGAAGGCTTTTCATTTTCATCAAGGGCCACATAAACCAGATAAGCCCGGTTGATCAGTTCCTTATCGCCATAGTGGTCGATATAGGAATCCACCCGCACTTCCATGGACGTTCTGCCCGTCCATGTGACTCTGGCCTCCTGGATGATGATGTCATTGAGATAAGCAGCCTTGAGAAAGCTGAGATTGTCGATGCATGCGGTGGTGACCGGTTTGTGCGCATATCTTCTTGCGGCAACCGCACCGATGACATCGATCCACGCCATCAATTGTCCGCCGAAAAGACGCGGACGTTCGTTTCCGTTGCAATGCTGTGACAGAACAATCTGTACACCTGTCGTAATTTCACTCATATCGTCTCCTGTGATGTTTCCATTGTAACTTGAAACATCCGGATTTGATCAGAAATAAAAATGCCTTAAGGTGAAAAATAAACTCACCTTAAGGCATCATTTTTTACTGATTTTCGTTTTCGACCCGGGTCAGCCTTTCATGAAGCAGTTCAAGCACCTTTTCCTTGGTGCGGATCAGCTCGAAAGTGTTGCAGCTGTCGGTGAATTCACGGTTGTTCACCTTTGCTTCATAGAACTCGCGTCCCAGTCTTTCATACGCCTTGGTGAGATCTCTTGAGGCATGTCCGATTTCGGAGCGGATCTCAGCCTTGCGCTTTTCATAATCCAGTTTTGAGAGAAGGTTTTTGGAGCCTTCCTCAATGGTCTTTCCTGCCTTTTCGACAAATTCATTTACTTTTGCATTGAAGTCTTCTGACATGTTTTCAGTCCTTTCCGGCCCGTTCAATCAGGTCCAGGATAATCTCCTTGATTTCATCGTCTTCCGCTTCCTTCTGGCTTACCAGCTCGATCACGCCGCTGATCAGAATGTCCGCGTAGTATTTGGGATGCACAAGCATCAGCTCATCCTTTTCGTTGCCCTCTTCAAAAAGTGCCGTTAATGCGTCAATCGCATTGGCCTTGGCCTCTTCGATGGAGCGCATGCTGAGCTGTGAAAGATCGACATCCTCTGCGGTGGAAAGCTTGTTATCAAGATCGCGGAATGATGCGACCGTGTTGGAAACAAACTGCCTGAGTCTGCTCGGATAGTCCGAATGATCCATGGATGCGTTCATCATCTCATTGAACACTTCGTTGTATTTCTCGCTGATTGCGTCAATCACATCATCCTTTGACTTGAAGTAATAATAGAAGAGTCCTTTGGCGACATTCATTTCCTTGACGATCGAACTGATCGTCGTGTCAACGATGCCGTTTTCCCGGAACAGCTTTTCCGCCGCGTCAACGAATTCATTTCTGCGTTCTTCCCCGCCGTCTCTGTTCTCCTGCACAGTATCACCTCCGTCAAGTTCAATATACATACTGACTGACCGACAGTCAATACCTGTGTGCTATACTTTCAACAATGAGGCTGATCTGTCCTGTCTGCGGGAAACCGCTTGAAAAAATCAATAAAGAAGCGATCTGTGAAAACAATCATCATTTTGATTATGCAAAAAGCGGATATCTGAATCTTCTGGTTTCAAACAAGAAGGTCCATGGCGATGATGCGGCCATGGTCAAAGCCAGAAGTCTGTTTCTGAACAGCGGCGCATATGGCTTTTTAAGAGACCGGATTGCGCAGCTGGCTGCGGGAAGCGAAGTGCTTTGCGATCTCGGATGCGGCGAAGGCTATTACACCAGTGCGTTTGACGCGCCTGAAAAATACGGCTTTGATCTGTCTAAGGACGCGCTCAAGCATGCGGCAAAGCATGACAGAAATACGCATTACACAATCGCATCGATTTTCCGTCTTCCTTTGCCTGAGGCATGTGCGGATGTCTGCGTCACCTGCTTTGCGCCGCTGGCCAAAGAGGAAATCCTGCGTGTTCTCAAACCCGGCGGAAGGTTCATCTTTGTCACTCCCGGACCGAAGCATCTGTTTGAAATGAAGGAAGTCCTTTATGAGCATCCTTATGAGAATGAGGTCTCTGAACCCGATACCGGAATGACATTGATTCAAAGAGAACAGATCGAACAGAAATTCACCTGTAAACAGGAAGAGCTTGAAGCGCTGTTTGCCATGACCCCCTACGCATGGCGCACTTCCAAAGAGGATCAGGCAAGACTCAAAGAAAAAGAGCAGCTTGAAATCACTGCCCAGTTCATCATTCATGTATACAGAAAAGATACTCAGTGATCAGCCCTCTGATATGAATATCTTTTTTTCATATGCTTTTGGATTTGCGAAATGTATGCCTTATTCCTTTTTCATCTCTTCCTTTTCGTGTTTGAGTTCCCAATGGATCTCAAGGGTCATGAGTCCCCTCAACAGCACAAGACCGCCAAGCAGATACAGATCGGAAAGCTGTGAGGCATTGACTGTGTTGAGAACTTCTCCGGCAAGCAGGAATTCCAGACCCATGGCGATTCCCTCACCCAGATTGACCGAAGTCTCGGGATTGTTGTCGATATAATGAATGAAGGCCTTGACGCCGTTGAAGATGAGAATGGCAACGCCGAAGAGCTCAAGCACCAGGCAGCCGATCGATGCGGCGCCGCTGACAATGGTATGAATAATGTGAAGCACTGATTCCATGGGGAACCTCCTTATATTGCTGAGTGTCACTTCTCAAAAGAAAAGCCACATTCAAATCATCCGCCTTTTCACGCATTCCGTCAATCAAAGATAATCATTGAGGATCTGCAGATCATCCTTTTCACTGATGCAGGGGATGCCTTTTTCTTTCAACATGGCCGCGAAGATGCCGCTGCCTTTGATTTTTGTATGGGTAAAGGTGCCGTCGTAGATTTCATCCGGTCCGCAGGAAGGACTGTTTGCCTTGAGAACCGCAATCCTGCAATTGTTTTCCAGACAGATCTTTAGAGCTTTTTCTGCCCCGCGTACATAATTTTCCGTTTTGTCTTCCCCTTCTGTGTTATACACACGGCCGTTTCTGATTTCACACGGAATGCGCGGTGTGCTTAATCCGCCCATGACTTCCGGGCAGACCAGTACGGCTTTGCCCTCCTCCCAGAGTTTTTTCAGTTCGGGGACTTCGTTATTGCCGCCGCTGTATTTGCAGTTGACGCCTGCCAGGCATGCGCTAATCAAGATCATAGATATCAGTGCCTGTGCAGTCGATGCCGACAAAGCACGGGAAGTCTTCGACAGTTAATTTGGTCAATGCTTCGGCAAGCAGCTCCTCAAAGGCGACCATCTCCCGCTTCTTGATGGAATGGGAAAGCAAAGCGCCGGCACCGCCGACGGCCACAAAGTAAACCGCCTTGTTGCGGATAATCGCGTCTTTGACCGCCTGATTGCGTCTGCCCTTGCCGATCATGCCTTTTAAGCCAAGATCAAGCAGTTCGGGGGCATAAGGATCCATCCTGCCGCTGGTGGTGGGACCGGCGGAACCGATGGCCTGGCCTTCTTTGGCGGGTGTGGGACCGACGTAGTAGATTGTCGCGCCTTCCAGATTGACGGGAAGCTCTTTTCCCTGGGCTATCAGTTCATGAAGTTTTTTATGAGCGGCGTCACGGGCGGTATAGATCTCACCGGAAAGAAGCACCGGCTCTCCCGCCTTCAGGCTCATGCGTTCTTCTTCGCTTAAGGGAAGTCTCAGTTTTTTCATCGGATCACCGCCTTTGCATGTCTGCATACATGGCAGCACACATTGACCGCCACCGGCATCCCGGCAATATGGGTGGGTGCCTGTTCAATCTGCACGGCCAGCGCTGTCGTTTTGCCATGGAAGCCCATGGGGCCGATATTCAGCGCGTTGATTTCATTCAGAAGCACTTCCTCAAGCTTCGCGAATTTTTCATCGGGGTTATGCTCATCGACATTTCTCAATAACGCTTTCTTGGAAAGCACGGCACAGTAATCAAATGTGCCGCCGATGCCCACGCCGATCACAAACGGCGGGCAGGCATTGGGGCCGGCATTCTTCACGGTTTCGACAACGAAGTCAATGACTCCCTTCTCACCATCCGCCGGTGTCAGCATCTTCACCGCCGACTTGTTTTCGGAACCGAAGCCCTTGGCCATGATTTCGATTTCAACCTCTTCACCTTCCGTGATCTCTGTATAGATCACAGCCGGTGTGTTGGTCTTTGTATTCTTTCGTTCATAAAGCGGATCAGCCACCACCGAAGCGCGCAGATAATTCTCGCCATAGCCTCTTTCAACCCCGCGGTTGACTGCTTCATTCAGTGAGCCGCCGCAAAGATGCACTTCCTGGCCGATCTTTAAAAAGACGATGGCCATGCCGGTATCCTGGCAGATGGGAATGTTCTCCTTTTCCGCGATTTCCGCATTCTCAATCAGCATCTCCATGACCGCGGATGCTCTTTCGCCGGTTTCCGCTTCCTTCGCCTTTTCGAGCGCTCTGCGGATGGGCCGGTTGTATACAACGGCGATCTCAGAGCACATGGACGCGATGGCGTCCTCAATCTTTCTGACATTGATCTCTTTCATGCCGATATATTATCATGCTTTCCTCAAAACGAAGATGTGAATCTTGCAAAAGCATACAACGAGTGCTAAGATGGTTTAGCAGTCAGATAGAAAGAGTGCTAAGGAGGTTTGAATATGGCTAAGAAACAATTCAAGGCAGAGTCAAAACGTCTGCTCGGACTGATGATCAACTCGATCTATACGAATAAAGAGATTTTCTTAAGAGAACTGATTTCCAACGCATCTGACGCATTGGATAAAAGACATTATCTTTCTTTGACAGATCCGTCAAAGAAGATCGATCAGAGCGATCTGAAGATCACCCTGACCATTGACAAAGAGAACAGGCAGCTCATCATCGAGGATACCGGTATCGGTATGACGGATGAGGAGATGGAAAAGAATCTCGGCACAATTGCCAAGAGCGGCTCCGCGGAATTCCGCGCACAGCTTGAGAAAGCCGAAAACAACATCGATATCATCGGTCAGTTCGGCGTCGGTTTCTACAGCGCCTTCATGGTCGCTGACAAAATCACGGTGGAGTCCCTTTCCGTAAACGGCGGACCTGCCCACACATGGATTTCCAGCGGTGAGGACGGCTACACCATCAATGAGTCCGACAGAGATACCGTCGGCACAAAGATCACCCTCAACCTGAAAGAGGATACCGAGGATGAGAAATATTCCGAATATCTGGAAGAGTACAAGATCAAGGATCTTGTCCGCAAATATTCCGACTATGTGAGATATCCGATCCAGATGGAAGTCACCAAGTCCATTCCCGATCCCACCGATGAGAAAAAGACCATTGACACCAAGGAAATGGAAACCCTCAACTCGATGATTCCGTTATGGAAGAAACCCAAGAGTGAAATCAAGCCGGAAGAATACAACGAATTCTACAAGGCGAAATATATGGACTGGGAAGACCCGGCCAGGGTCATGCATTACAGTGTTGAAGGAAACCTCTCCTATACAGCGCTGATGTTCATTCCCGGACGCACACCGTATGACTTCTATTACCAGACCTATGAATCCGGTCTGCAGCTCTATTCCAAGGGTGTGTTCATCCTCGATAAGGCAAAGGACCTTCTGCCTGATCACTTCCGCTTTGTCACAGGTCTGATTGACAGCGATGATCTCAACCTGAACATTTCAAGAGAGATCCTCCAGCAGGACAGACAGGTCAAGATGCTGGCAAGATCCATTGAAAAGAAGATCCAGTCCTCACTGGAAGACATGCTCAAAGATGAGCGTGAGAATTACGAGAAGTTCTTCGACAACTTCGGTCTCAACCTGAAATACGGTATCTACAAAGACTACGGCATCAACAAGAACAAACTCCAGGATCTCATCCTCTTCCATTCCTCAAAGGAAGGAAAGTATGTCACTCTGAAAGAGTATGTTGAAAGAATGCCTGCGGATCAGAAAGAGATCTACTACGCATGCGGTTCAAGCGCGGAAGAAATCGAAAAGCTGCCTGTCATGAGCAGAATCAGAGACAAGGGCTATGAGGTTCTCTACTTCCTGGATGAGCGCGATGAATTCTGCACACAGATCATGAGAGACTATGACGGCAAGGCATTCAAGTCCGTCACAGCCGGCGATCTGGATCTGGATTCCGCGGAAGAGAAGAAGGAAAAGGAAGAAAAGGCTGAAGCCAACAAGGATATGCTCAGCGCCATGAAGGATGCCCTGGACGGCAAGGTCAAGGATGTCCGCATCTCCTCAAGACTCAAGGACGATCCCGTCTGCATCGTTGCGGATGAGGGTCTCTCCCTGGAAATGGAAAGATACATGGCCAATGATCCGATGGCGAAAGGCCAGGGCATGAAGGCTGTCAAGATTCTGGAAATCAATCCGGACCACCCTGTCTTCGCAAAACTGCAGGAAGTGAATACGGAAAATCCTGACAGACTGAAGGATTACACCGATGTCCTCTACAACCAGGCATTGCTGATTGCGGGATTACCGATTGAGGATCCGGCTGCCTACGCAAGAAAGATCACCGAACTGATGATCCATTCCAACTGAAGAAGTAAAAAAAATACGGGATGAGATGTGAAAATTTCTCATTCCGTTTTCTTTTTTCCGGGAAGCTGGGAAAGAATGACAGCCGCAAATACCAATGCGCAGCCAAGCAGTTCGCGCATGCTCAATACCTGATGCAGAAGCACATACCCGGCCAGTGCCGAGAAGACCGACTCCAGGGAAAGAATCATCCCCGCCACAGCCGGATCGGCATCCTTCTGTCCCAATATCTGCAATGTGTAGCCTGCCCCGCTGGAAAGCACGCCTGCATAAAGAACGGGTACGGCCGCTTTGAACAAATCGGAAAGCGAAGGCTTTTCAAGGATCATCGGGACCAGGCAGATCACTCCGACGGTAAAAAACTGAATGCATGAGAGCCGGATGCCGTCTGTGCCCGGTCCGTAATGATCGATCACCAGAATATGGCCGGCAAACAGCAGGGAACAGATGACAAGCAGAAGATCGCCGAAGCCGACCGTGAAGTTTTCCCTGACGGAAAGAAACCAGAAACCGCACAGCGCAATGAATGCGGCAATCCAGATTTTCACGCTGCTCTGATGGCCAAGGAATAACCCGAGCAAAGGCACAAGCACCACATAGAGCGCGGTCAGAAATCCCGCCTTGCCAACGGTGGTATAAAGAATTCCATATTGCTGGAACATGCTGGCAAAGCACAGGAACACGCCGCAGACAATGCCCGCCTTGAGCAGATGCTTTTTCTCATCATCCGTCACGGGTTTGCGGACATCGCTTCTGATTTGATCAAGCAAAGGCATCAATATGCAGAGCGTAAAACCCGCGATGAAGGAGCGCACACAGGTGAATGTCCATGGTCCGATATGTTCCATGGAGCTTGCCTGTGCAACAAACGCCACACCCCAGATGAGTGCTGTCAATAGCAACAGAAGATTGCTTTTCATCCGGCTGTTCATCAGGCTTCACCTGTATAGTCGTGATCATAAATGACGGAAATCCGAATGCCGATGGTTTCGGATACCTCTTTGAGCTGAGCATGGATCTGCTCCTGTGTCAAAGCGCAGTCATAGGGAATCAGAATATCAAAGCTTGCCTCTTCGCAATCCCCCTTCTTTCTTAAGCGGAAATCATGAAGACTGAGATCCGGATCCAGATGGTTCAGAACCTCTTCAAAAGCAGCTTTGTATCTAGCCATTGTTTCATTGTGCGTTTCAACCGGATCTGTATGCAGAGTGATATTCACATGGAATTTCTCATTGATCTCCTCTTCCGCCGCATCGATGATCTCATGCGCTTTGATCAATGTCATGTCCGCATCCACTTCCGCATGGGCGCTGCCGATCTGCACACCGGGTCCGTAATCATGAACAATCAGATCATGAACACCGAGGATTTCCGGATGGGAGAGAATCTGTTCACGGATGGCTTTGCTCAGCTGCGGATCAAGCGGTCTGCCAAGCAGCTGGGTGATGATTTCCTTTGCAATGTCATAGCCCGCCTTCAGAATGAGCAATGAGATCACACATCCGGCAATCCCGTCCAGCGGAAATGAGATGCCGCTGAGCGATACCAGCATCGCTCCCAGTGTCAGTGCCGTTGAAAGCACATCGTTTCTGGAATCCTGGGCTGATGCGATCAGGGTTGAGCTGTCAATGCGTCTGCCGATATTCATATAAAACGTGCTCATCCAGAATTTGACGAGGATGGAGAAGATCAGAATGATGACCATGATCCAGGAAAAGCGCACCGGCGAAGGATGAATGATTCTTGAAACACCGGTGATCAGCAGTTCAAACCCGGCCAGGAAAATGATCAGCGAAATAAACAATGAAGCAACATATTCACTGCGGCCGTGGCCAAATGGATGTTCCTTGTCCGCCGGCTTTGCGGCCATGCGGTAGCCGAACAGTGAAATCAGACAGGAAAGGCAGTCGGAAAGATTGTTGAAGGCATCTGAAACGACCGCAATCGAGCCGGAGAACAGACCGATGCCCCCTTTCAGCAGAAAAAGCAGTATATTGCAGGCAATGCCTGTCATACTGCTGAAGGTTCCGTATCTCACGCGCACCGCCGGATCATTGGTGTTTTCCGCGTCTTTTACAAATCTTGCAATCAGCCATTCGGTCATATAATTACAAGAGTTATTCTATATCATTTGTGAGTCTGCCGCCATGATAAGTCTTCTCAGGACCTTCCGCGAACACTCTTGCCGCATAAACAGCCATCACCGGCGCGAAGATCAGAAGCAGCAGCGCAAGCAGCTGGGCGAAGGTGAACTGATCCGACGGAAGGATGAATGCCATTGCGCCATAGCCAAGCAGAAGCCATGTATGAACATTTACCGCCTGATCCATGAGCTTCCAGCTGTTGGCAAGTGTCATGACGGCGAAGAATGTATTGGCCGCGATTACCGCGCCGATTGCCGGCACGATATGGGAAAGCCCGCACATATGGGCAAATACCAGGCAGAGATCCACCGCCGCAAGGCCTTTGAGCACATTCGCTCTGATGTGAGCACCATAGGTATGGATTGTATAAAGCACAGCCAGGATTGCAATCACGATGGCAGCTGTATCCTCATGGTTCACCGCGCATCCGAATGCCCAGATCAGCATTCCCTCATTGATCATCATCGTTGTTTTCTCATTCATATTCTTTTCCCCTCTTACACTTAAATCATATGGATTTTCGTTTGGCAGGCTGTACACGGCGGTGTACAATTAAGAAAAAAAAGGAAAAGATTCATGAAACATGCCGATATCATCTATCTGCCCCTGATGGTCAGGGAAATCCTGCTTGCCCACAGCGACGCGGAACATATGGTCGAAATGCGCGAAATCAGACAGTATCTTTCCGAAATGGGCTATGAGGCGGACAGACGCAGTATATACAAGGCAATCAATGCCCTCAATGAATACGGGGATGAAATCGTCTATGAGGCGAAAAACGGAAAACAGGGCTACCGCATCCGTCATCCGTTCACGCTGGCGGAATCCTTCTTTCTGATTGATGCCGTCAATGTGTCCAATGCGTTAAGCGCGGATACCAGCATGCGGTTTTCCGGAAAGATCCGTTCAATGCTCAGTGAACATGAGCGTAAAAGCCTGCCTGAAAACCTGCTTTCGGCTGCGAAGACGGAAAATGATCAGATATTGAAAACAATCGGGATCTTACTGAAGGCCATCCCGCAGAGAAACCCGGTGGAATTCCGCTATTATGATCTGAGCGTGACAAGGAAGAAACAATACCGCAAGGCAAATAAGAAGTATCATCTGATTCCCTATGCCCTGCTGTCGGATTCAGGCCGCTATTATTGTGTATTCTATTCACCGGTACATCAGTCCTTTGCCAACTACCGCATTGACAAGATGGACATGATCCATGTGATTGAGGAGGAACAGGCGGATCCTGTTTATTTCTCTTTGAAAGATCACATCCGCTCCTCATTCAATATGTACCATGGCGAGGCGGAAACCATCACCGTGCGCTTTGAGCTTTCCCTTGCGAATATCGTATTCGATGAATTCGGCAAGGATATCATCATATCAGCCGTGGATGAGAAGCACTTCATCGCTTCCATCCGCAGCGCCATCACCCCCACCCTGATCAGCTGGCTGCTGCAGTTCTATGACCGGATGGAGGTCATTCGACCGGAATCATTGAGACAGCGGATGAATGACATCGGCGAAAGTCTCATCAGAACATATCAGATACAGGAGGATCATTGATATGGAAGATAAAATTGAGAAGCTCCAGAAAATCATTGATGAAGGAAAGCGGATCGTTTTCTTCACCGGCGCCGGTGTGTCCACCGACAGCGGCATTCCCGATTTCAGAAGCCAGGACGGCCTGTACAACCAGCAGTACAGATATCCGCCCGAGACCATCATTTCACGCAGTTTCTTCGATGCGGATCCGGAAGAGTTCTACCGTTTCTACAAGGACAAGATGCTCTATCTGGATGCAGAGCCCAACTTCACCCATAAACTGATGGCGGAACTGGAGAAGAAAGGAAAGTCACTCGGTGTTGTGACACAGAACATCGACGGACTTCACCAGAAGGCAGGCTCAAAGAGAGTCTATGAACTGCACGGTTCCGTGCTGCGCAATTACTGCATGGACTGCAACGCGTTCTATGATGCGGAATTCATTGCCAATTCCAAAGGCGTTCCCCGCTGTCCCAAATGCGGCGGCATCATCAAGCCGGATGTGGTCCTTTATGAGGAAGGACTCAACTCTTACGTTCTCAATGCGGCGGTTGCGGCTATTTCCAGCGCGGATGTTCTGATTGTGCTTGGCACCTCCCTGGTTGTCTATCCGGCAGCCGGACTGATCCGCTATTTCCATGGCAAACATCTGGTGCTGATCAACCGCTCCATTACCGCATATGATTCCGAAGCGGACCTGCTCATCCAGGACAGTTTCGCCAACGTATTGCCCAAAATCAAAGTTTAAAACCATTCACGTATGTGAAACTGACTGATATAGGCACAGCTCCATGCTGTGTCTTTTATAATTTCCGGAATTTGCATATTTTCGCGCATTGCATATAGCAAAACAATTGCGTCATACATGCATGCGTTTTATGATGAAATCAGAAATACACCGGTGTGATCCGTTCATTTTACAAGCATATGAGCGTGAGCGCATCCCGACCGCACAACATCATCGAGGATTCAGATCATTCTTTTTGTGCATTCCGGCCATTGCATTCATTACGGCAGAAATATGATGGCATGCGCACATCAATCATCCGGTCTGAAACAATCGGCGTCCGAAAAAGAGTCGGCCCTTGGACGGTAAACAAAGGGGAGAAAGGAAGTGTATACAGTTTCTGTATACGGAAAACATCATGAAAAAAATCACACTCTTCTGCTGCGCAGGCATGTCCACAAGTATGCTCGTTACCAAAATGCAGCAAATCGCAAAAAAAGACGGCAAGGATTATGATATTGCCGCTTATTCCCTCGATGATCTCGCCAAGGGCGAAGGTTCCGATGTCATTCTGATCGGTCCGCAGGTCCGCTATGCGCTCAAGAAAGTCCAGGCTGCTTATCCGGATACACCAGTCAGTGACATTGACATGCGCACATACGGTCTGATGGATGGCGCAGGCGTCATCAAAATTGCTGAAAAGTTCTTCAAATAATTGAGTGAAAGCTGATATGGGGCCGGAGTATCGGAAGTATTGAATCTGCCGCTTTCTTCCGCCCGTACTCATGCAAATGTATAATTGAATGAAAAGTTCCCGTCCGGGACCTTTTTCAATTGGCTCAAAAAAAAGGAACGATATCCGTTCCAGACATTTCAGAATACACCGGTGATGAAGATTTCCAGACCGATCGCGATCAGGATGACTCCGCCGAGAATGGATGCTTTGCCGGCCAGCTTCATACCGAAGGTTCTGCCGATCTTAAGGCCTGCCAGACAGATCACAAGCGTGACGGTGCCGATGATCAATGAGGCAATGAGTGCTTCAAACAGCTGATAATGGGCGATCGTAAAGCCGACGGATAGCGCATCGATGGATGTGGCGATGCCCTGCACGAAGAGCGCTCCTTTGCCGACCTCTTCACTCTCCCCTTCTTCACCCTTGATTCCCTCAATCAGCATCTTTCCGCCGATAAAGGCAAGCAGACCAAGCGCGATATAAGGAATCAGTTTTGAGAAGGCATTGAAGTATTCCAGCAGTGTATGCACGCAGATCCAGCCGAGCATCGGCATCAGAAACTGGAAGAAGGCGAACGTTCCGGCGATCACAAACATCCGTTTCAGTTTCATCTGCGGTTCATGAAGACCGTTGGCAAGCGATACGGAGAAGGCATCCATTGCCAGTCCGAAGCCAAGGGCCATGCTGTTAAGGGCAAAAATAAAAACGTTCATATAAAAACTTTCTGCAAATTACCTGCACCATGACAGTATGAAACGGATACATCAGAAAATCAAGCAATTCAATGACAACATCAGTTTTTTGAAATGGTTCGAATGATCCTTATGCATCTCAGGACTTACCATTCCTGGAATTCGGTTCAACCCGAAGGCCTGCTTTCTCAGCCATCTCCACGAGTTCTTTACGGTCATATTCGCCGTTTGCAATCATCTTCTCAATATTCGGACCGAATGAAATCTGGACCGGCCCTTTGCTTTTCGGCATTGAGCGTGTAAGTTCAGCCGGAGACCAGCCGTTCATTGACCAGCTGTGAAAATTGTTATGGAAATCCATCACAAGCTTTGCCATCCTGCTCATTACTGAATCCGTAATCTTCACACCCATTTCTTCCAGGTCGTCGAACATCATGTTCAGATAATCGGTGATACTGATAAATCCGATGTTTTCAGTGAATTTCAATTCTTCCATAACTCTTTCGGAAGCCGGAATGCTTTTCAGGTATTCTGATCTTTTACGGAAATAGCTCATCTGATCATGAGGATTCACACCCTTTTCCGATACATATCGTTCAAATGAGTTTTCAAAACTGAAGCGTCTGAGCTTTTTTCCGCGGTTCGGATTCGGAATGGTTTTGTTATAGGCAATTTTAATTTCCTTTGCGTCAGAGACGAGATTGTCAAGATAACTCTGCAACTTGATTTCTGCGAGAGATATATAGTCTTCAACCGGCGCAAACAGATCTTCCGGAACATACGGAGGGTATTGTGATCCTTTCTCCGAGATCGAATAGACATTATGGAAGCGGTTCATACCGTTGGTGACGAGTTCCCGGCGAATGAGAAGCCTGTCTTCTTTTTTTTCAGTTTCCTCATCGAAAACCTCTTTCATTTCATAGACATAATACGGAAGTTCTTCGCGTCTGGCGATGTCTGTAAAAGCGAGCAGTTTTGCCTTATTGATTTTCTGATGATTGTTCTTCTTTCTGTACCCTTCATACAGATCATAGGCTTCCTGTACAGTTAACAATCCGTACAGGGCAGCGCAGGCATCAAAGAGCCGGTGAAAAAGAACCTGCTCCTCATCACTGATTTCAGCTTCCAGATATTTCTTTTTCAATGATTTTTCAGACAGCGGCTTCGGGTAGACCATATTCCTGACCTCCGGTTCTTGTTTCTCTGTTACTACAATAGCATACGCTGCGTGTATTCACGCATCTGTCTCAAAAAAAAGATGACCGGCTGTGCGGTCATGCATTTCTCAGATTCTCCACCTCTGCGGACAGTTCGCGATTGACTTCCTCGAGGCTTTCAATTTGCTTCTCGATATCCTGAATCTGGATGGATATCTCATTTCTGGCATTCTGCATGAGCAGGATTCCCGGCACATAGACCGTGAATGAAAGTGCGCTCAGCAGGATTGTAAACGGCAGCAGTTTCAGTCTTTTCCCCTTTTTCATAACCTCCCGGGGGTGCCTGCGTTCTTTTGTTTTTCATAGGCATCCAGATACGCCCGCAGCATCCGTTCCAGCGCTGCGGTTTTTGTCCGTTCCTCTTGGTCGCAATACTTTGAGAAACGGTCATAAAGCGTTCTGTCAATTCTCAGATTGATATAATGTCCGTCTTTTCTTTCCCTTGGCATCCCAGTCCCCTTATGTATTTCATTGTATCACGGCATCAACTGTTTTCAACTTTTATCAACCGTTTTCAACCTGAAAAGAATGTATTAAAAAAAGAAGAAATCCCATCATCACTGGTTTCTTCTTTTCAAATTCAGTATTTCAGCTTTGCAAACGAGAAGTCTTCCTGTTCAAAATGTAAATCCGCAGTTTTCAGGGCTTCCTTTACCCGCTCAGGCTGATGGGTTGCGTACAATGGCAGGCATCTGACATTCTGAACCGTGAACCAGCCGAGCATAGCCTGGGCAAGCGTGCACTGTTTTCTTGTGCAGAGTTCTCTGAGTTTTTCAGCGGTCTGGATATTTTCCAAAGAATAATAAGGGGCTTTGCGGAGTTCTTCTTTCCCTTCTGTCAGAAGTCTGTGAAAGAAGCCGTTTGCAACGGAACTGTACGGCATCAGCAGGATTTCCGGATGCTCTTCATGCATTCTGAGCATTTCATGATTTACGGTAACACATGTATCATCCCACTGCACATCGCGGGCCAGCGTGCCGATATTATAGAGAGCCTGGTTGGCCGCAAATCCGGTATATCCGTGCTCCCGGGCGTATTCCTGCGCTTTGAGAATGCGGTCTGTTTTCCAGTTGGAGCAGCCGTACGCCAGAATCTTACCTTCTCTGACAAAGGTTTCCATTGTTTCGATCAGTTCCCCTGCCTCTATGGATGGATCATCCCGATGGTAGAAATACAGGTCGATATGATCAGTTCTCAGTTTTGCCAGCGACCCTTCGAGATCTCTGCGCATTTCTCTGCGGCTTAACCTTGGCGCGTGGAGATCGTCGCCATTATACCCTTTACCGCTGAGTTCCGGATGGCCGCCTTTTGTGATCAGGAAGATTTCATCCCGGCGGCCTGATCTCTGCAGGTAATCGCCGATGCAGCGTTCGCTGATTGAACGTTCAATCGGCATCCAGTCGGCATAGACATGGGCAGTGTCAATCACGCAGCCGCCGTTGTCCAGGAATGTGTCGAACAGGAGATCTGCCTCTCTGCCGTCATAGGCTCTTCCTGCCCTGCTTGTGCCGAGGGCAAAGCAGGCATTGATTTCATTGATCCTTTTTCTCATAAGTTTGCCGCCAGGAAATATGCCTCATTGACCGCTGACATGACGTTGCCGATTCTTGCGCAGTCGCCGATGAGGTATGTGTCAGGCACCAGTCCATAGAAGGCATTAGCTTCCTTCTTTAACGAAACCATGCCGGCCGCATTGATGACATGATCTGTCTCAAGGGTGACTTCAGTGCCGTCTTTTGTGATATAGGTCAGGCTGTTTTCACTGACCTGCTTTACCCTGCATTCCGTCAGGACTTTCATATTGTCCCGTTTAGCAAGAGCCCTTGTGAACCCATGGCGGTAAAGCCAGTTTTCCTTCGGGACGGGAAGCGCGGCCATTTCGATGACTGTCACTTCACAGCCGCCATCTGCCAGTTCAATTCCCAGTTCGCATCCGATCGCGCCGCCGCCGATGATCGCAATCCTGCCCGTATAGTTTTCCTGGTTCCTGTAAACAGAAAGTGCCTGGACTGTATTTTCAATGCCGGCGATGGGCGGGACTGCCGGCTTTGAGCCGACGCAGACAAACAGCGCGTCCGGATCTTCACGTCTGATCAGATCCTGATCCGCCTCTGTATTCAGAAGAACCCTGATTCCGGATTTTTCAACCTGGTGAATCAGGTATTCGCGGAATCTGCGCAGATCCTTCTTATGGTCCCCGTAATCCGCGTATTTCAGCATGCCGCCGAGCTGATCACTCTTTTCAGCCAGGATCACTTCATGGCCGCGTTCTTTCGCGGTCAGGGCCGCTTTCATGCCGGCCGGACCGCCGCCGATGACCATGACCTTTCTGGTGACTTCCGCTTCTGAGAGTTTCAGAGGCACTCTGTTTTCCCTGCGGAAGCGGGGGTTGACAGAGCATTGGGTATTGTAATGTTCAGTGGATATGTGATAGCAGTTCAGGCATCTCAGGCACGGAACGATATCATCGTCCCTGCCTTCCTGAGCCTTCAGAGGCCAGAAAGGATCCGCCACGAGCTGTCTGCCGAGCATGACAAAGTCAGTTTTACCTTCTTCGATGATTTTTTCGCATTCAGCCGGATCATTGACACCGCCGACGATACAGACGGTATGAGCTGTTTCTTTTTTCAGCCGCTCACAGAATGCCAGATTATGCATGCGGGGCTCAAAGACGGTGGAATGAGCAAAGCCGTTTGCCTCATAGCGGTCGATGGTGCCGCCATAGCAGTCCATGCCCATCGATACGTTGACAATGTTTACCAGCCCTTCACATTGTTTCAGGAAGTACATCATGTCATCTTCCGCATAGCTTTCCTTTACGCCGAGATGCCTGGAGATTCTCATCATCAGCGGATAATCTTTTCCGACAGCCAAGCGGATTGCCCTGAGGGCTTCGATGCCCAGACGGCATCTGTTTTCCAGTGAGCCGCCGTATCCGTCGGTTCTCTGATTCCATACCGGCGAAAGGAAGAGTGAATTCAGGGAGTCATGGCCGAAATGAAGCATGACCCCGTCGAATCCGAAATTGCGGGCCTCTGCCGCTTCTTTTGCGGCCTCTTCAATACAGGCGGTGATTTCCTGACTGCTCATGGCACCGGCTGTTTCCCCGTTCAGGAATATGCCGTCAGAAGGAGCCTGATTTGTGCCGTCTGCCCTTTTGTGTGAATGAAACATGAGTTCATAGAGGGCAAGAGAGCCGCCCTGCTTCATGACGGAAAGTGTTTCTCTTGTCAGATCGCGGGCATATTTGTCAAAAGCGGATTTCTCATGGGCGATCAGTGCCAGATAATGTCCGGTCACAGTGACTGCGGCGGCTTTGCCGAGGGATTTGTCATACAGCGAGATGCCGCCGTAATTGTCTGTACTGGGCTGGATGGCTCTGGGTACCCCCATCGGGGCCGCGAGGACGCGGTTTCTGAACATCGTGTTTCCAACCTGGACCGGCTCGAAAAGATGCGGATATTTCAGATGTTTCATATGATTCGCCTTTCTTTCTAAAAAACAGAGGATCATAATCTATGAACCTCTGTTCTGTGTCAATTCTGCTGTATATCTCTGAACTTGCGGGCCAGAATCCGGAATGTTTCAGCTGCCGACATCTGATCTTCAGCGTGGATCATCAGCAGCATTCCTTCAGCGATCCCGTCGGGATTTTCCTGAAGGAGATTGAAATGAATCCGGTGTGCCTGATCGAAGCAGCTGTCTCCGTTCTGAATCAGTTTTTCAAATTCTTCCGGATCCGCGGCCGCGTCAATTGCTTTGATATAGTGGCTGCGGGCACTTCCCGCGTAGCCGATCATCTGTGTGATCTGCAATTCTGTTCGGCTGTTCATTCCGCAGCTTTTGCTTCAGCTGCTTCCTGTTCGCAGATGCGCTTGTCCTCAATACGGATGAACGGCAGCCAGAGAGCAGTTGCGACTGCCAGCTGGACAATTTCGAGGAGTGCGCCGGAGATGGACTGGTTGGTTAAGAAGCCCTTGAGGATAAACGGTGTTGTCCAGGGAACACTCATCAGACCGGTGGGGATTGCGACAAGACCTGTCTTCATGCCGATGTAGGCGATCAGAGCGGAAATGGCGTTGCCGAATACGAACGGGATGAAGAATGTGAAGTTCATCATCAGCGGGAAACCGAAGAGAGCGGGTTCGCCGACACCGAAGATATAAGGAACAGCTGTGATCTTTGCGACTTCGCGGTAGCGTCTGGATCTTGCGACGATCAGGGCTGCGATGACAGCGCCGACGACGCCGATGGCGCAGAAGTTGGAGAATTCAGCGGAGATGATGTTCGGAACCGGCTGGCCGGCCATGGCAGCAACTCTGTTTTCCTCAGAGAGAACCTGGTAAATAGGAGTTGTGAATGCCTGTGTGATGGAGGAACCGTGGATACCGAAGAACCACAGCAGCTGCATGAAGATGTTTGTGAATACAACACCGAAGATGTTGCCGCCGACGAAGCGCATCGGTGTGCCGAGTACTGTAACGATGAATTCCGCGAATGTCATGCCGAAGCCGGCGAGAACAAGACGGATGATCCAGAACATGGACATGACGACAGCAGCCGGAATCAGGGATTCGAAGGGCTTGGATACCATCGGAGGGACAACGTCCGGCATCTTGATCTTGATGTTCTTGTCTGTCAGATACTTGAACAGGTAGGAACCGATCAGGGCGACAACCAGAGCCATGAACATGTTGTTGGCGCTGAGGTCGCTTGTCGCAATCTGATTGCCTTCCTTGAGCGGGATCAGGACGAGGAAGGACATGACGTTTGTAAGGATGATGGAGGACTCATCAATGCCGAGCTTCTTCGCAGCAGCGATGGAAGCTGTCAGCAGGACGAGGAAGCCGCCGATGCCGAGACCGACATTGTAGAGCATTGTCAGAGTGGAGATCCATGTGCCGTTGTCAATTCCGAAGATGCCGCAGAAGAAGTCCACAACACCCTGTACCGGGAAGAACGCGAGGATCAGGAACAGACCAGTGATGATTGTGACCGGTACATATGCCAGCATCGCGTCACGGATGATCTGAAGAACGTTATTGTTGTTAAGCGCCGCGCTTAACTCACCAAGCTTTTTTTCTACTTTTTCAGCGAATGTCATTTTCATTTACCCCTCTTGTTTATTCACTGTCACCTAATGCTTTCTGTACCTGATGGAGAACTTTGGCGCCTCTCATCAGTCCGTAGTCTTCTGTATCGACTTCCATGAAGTTCGTGTCCGGGAAGTCTTTTTTCAGCTGCGGAAGCTCGAATGAGATCTGGGGACCGATCAGCACAATGTCCGCTTCGCGGATCTGCTTCGCGGCAGCCCTTACGCCGTAGGCGTGAATCTCGCACTCGTAATTTTCCTTTGCCGCCGCCTTGCGCATGGCGTTGGTCAGCAGTGCGGTTGACATGCCTGCGTTGCATACCAGAATAATGTTTCTCATCCGTGTCTCCTTTTCTATTCATTCCATTCGGGCGCCCGGCCGAAGCGCCTTTCGTTTCCTGACAATTACATAATAATTTTGTTCAATCAACACATCCATCAAATGAATTACCGCCTTATTGCGGTAATTTACCGCAATCTGCTCAGACTGTTTTCAGGCCTTCGGGAAGGTCGATTGTTTTGACGATTTCTCCGTTTTCCTTCTTCCACGATGCATGGATCATGCCCTTCGGGGTAATGACATCGCCTTCGGCCCATTCGAGCCAGCCGGGTACCGGGCTGAAAGATACGCTTGCGTATCCCGGTTCCGCCGGACGGATGCCGAGCATGACAGCCGCCATTTCATACATGGGGATTGAAGCCCAGGCATGGCAGTCGCTTCTCTGCTGGTTGGGGGAATCGTGTTCAAGGGTTGTGGAGAGGTTCAGCTTAAGCATGGTTCTCCACCTCTCCATGATATCATTGCTCAGTTCATAAAGACCTGTCTTTTCCAGGGCCCGCAGCTGGTAGAAAACCATCGGCAGGCTGCAAGGCGTCAATCCGCCCGCAAGAGACTTCGCCATTGCCTGTTTCGCCTCTTTCCCTTTCAGCACATCGTTGAGGACGGCGAAGATCTGCGAAACCTGGGAGAACATTTCCACACCCGGCGTATCCTGGACAAGGCCTGTTTCAGAAACGCATGTATTCTGAACGGCGCTGCGCATGGCGTCGTTTGCCTGGCGGTATTCGTCAGCCAGATCACGATAGCCGATATACGCTGCGATCTTCGCGGATGCGTCGAGCAGCGTCATCGTCAGCAGCGACAGCATTGTGACATGCTTTCCTTCTTCAACGGGCGGAATGCCGAGCACCCACTCGTCGGTGGAATCAATATAGCCCCAGTAGCACTTGTCGAGGCCGCCCATGTTCTCAATGGTTCCGACCATGCCTGTCTCATCAATATGATCCGTGAAGAAGCTGCACACGCGCATGACGGACGGCCAGTAATGTTTCAGGAACGCCTTATCGCCGAAATACATCATGTGGTCATACAGCATGAGCACGTAATACACAGAGAATACCGGGATGACGTTGGACTTGAAGCTCGGATAGCAGGCTGCGATCAGTCCGTCCGCCCTCTGGGATCTGGAAATATCGTCGATTGCCTGTCTGGCAAGGCGGTCATCACCGCTGCTGACGTAGGTAAAGAGGATCTGCGATCTGGTGTCCATGACATACTGCAGCTGTTCATAGCCCGGGCAGTCTTCATAGGTTTCGTGCATGCACGCCCGCAGCGTGTTTTCTGAAATGCGCCAGATATCTGCCAGTGACGGATCGCTGGTCCTGATCTCTGTTTTCACATCGAGCGGATAGCCGGTTTCCCGGTAAGAGAACTCATGGATGGCAAGTTCTTCGTCAGCGGTTTCGATTTCCAGTCTGATCAGGCGGAACTCACGGAACGCGAACGGTTCATAGACTTCCGGGTCTTCCTCAGTGCCGTATCCGGCCGGATAAAAGATGTCCACCGGGCCCATGAGCTCACCCCAGGTATAATCCAGGCGGTCTGCCTTGATCATGGAAGGCCGGCCGTCGATTTCGGTCATCTTCGCGTAGGCTTCCGATTCCAGTATTGATACTTTTGCGCCTTTGCCGCCGCATACGGACAGCTCAAGGTAGCCGGTTGTCAGCTTTTCTGCCAGGATGTCGATGATTTCATGGCTGCCGGCGGGAATCCGCACGCTTCCCTTTCCTGCCAGCATGGCGTCATACGCGTCTTTTTCAAGGACAGAGCTGACGATATGATGAACGCCTGTGAAGCGCTTTGCTGTCTGATACATGAGCGGAACCGTTCTTTCCTTCATAAACAGAGGAGAAACGGAAGGCACAAGCAGGAACGGCGGGTATGTCATCGGCTCATTCCAGCTTTCGTCGTCAAAGCCGGCTTTGTTCCAGGTTTTCAGAAGAAGATTTCCCTTCACGGTTTCCTCCTGGAACAGGCGGATATATTCACGGTCGCGGCAGCCGACTTCGATTTCTTCCGCAATTCTGCACTTCCAGGATACATCGGAAGACGGGACTGCCTCACATTCGCTGATTAACATGAAGCCGGGCGTCTGGGTGCGCCAGGCGGAACGGAATCCGCGGTAAGGAACCGGCGGATAGCGCAGCACGGCGGCGGCGAGCACATTTTCACCTTCCTTCAGGAACCTGCGGATGTCTGCGCGTTCGTAGAACCACTGTTTGTCATCGCCTCTTCTCGGCCCGGTGCATACGAAATGGCCGTTGACATAAAAGCGGTATCTTGTATCGGCGCTTACCTGTACAAAGACAGGTTCAGCGGGCAGTTGTGCAAGCGTGAAGCTGCGGCGGAAGAAAACCATGACGGGTTTTTCGTGATCGTATTGTTCTTTGGTCCAGATCCAGTTTCTGACTGACATAAATGCCTCCTGATTATTGTTCATCATCAGTATGCCTGTTTCAGAGGTCAATATCCTTCATCTGTTTTACTTGAATAATGCGGTAATTTTCCCTGACAGTCATATCATAGCTCAAATGACATGGCTGAAAAAATATGTCTGTATTGTATAATTATATACATGGAAGGCAGAAAAAACCGCGTCAGCCCTGAAGCAATCCTGTCGAAACTATCATCCCGGGAATATATGACCGCGAAGGATATCGCGGATTTTCTTCATGTCAGCGAGAAAACGGCGCGCACCCGTATCGCTGAAATCAACACTCTGATCGAAGACCAGGGCGCCCAGATTATTTCCCGGCCCCGCTACGGTTTCAGGCTTGAGATTTCAGACCGGGACAAATGGAATGCGTATTTCAGCAGCCATGCGCTTTCCCGGGAAGCTTCCCAGGGAAGCTCGCAGGAGCGTATTTCCTATATCGCCCTGAAACTGCTGACCGCGGACGATTATATCAAGACCTCGGATTTCGCCGACCAGCTTTATGTTTCGCCGCAGATCATCTCGGAAACCCTGAAGGACTGTGAAGCGCTGTTTGAATATCACCATCTGACCCTTGAGCGCAAGCCGTATTACGGCCTGCGGCTGATCGGATCGGAATTCAGCAAGAGAAACTGCATCGTCAGCTGTTTCCAGCATGAATTCGGCACCTTCTTTGAAGAACATGAGGGTGAAAGTGAGCCAATCCCGGAAATCATCGATACCCTGATCGACTGCCTGCAGAGCCATCATATCCATCTGACAGAAATCTCACTGCAGTCGGCCGCCGCATATGTCTTCCTGAGCATTATCCGCTTTGGCCGCGGTTTCCAGATCGTCGACACGCAGCGCAAAGCCGAAAATACCGCCGGCTTTGAAGCCGCCAGGGACATCTTCAATGAGCTTGGCATCCGGGTGACTGAACCGGAAATCAATCATCTGGCCATTTACATCGCCGCCATGCGGGCGAATATGGCGGATGACATCCATGCCCGCGCAGTCATCACGGCCAGAATCGACGGGCTGACGGAAAAGATCTTTGAATCGATCCGCCATATCTACAAAGTGGATTTCTCCAATAACTTCCGCCTGCGGATCATGCTGTCGCAGCATCTGATCTCGCTTGACGTCAGGCTGCGCTACCGGATCGCACTGACAAATAACGCCTACCTGGATATCCAGGCTGGCTATCCCTACGCCTATTCGCTGGCCAGTGAAGCGGTCGCTGTCTTAAAGCGGGAATACAACACGGAAGTACCAAATTCTGAAACAGACTGGCTGGCGCTGATTTTCGCGACCGGCATCCATGACCAGAAAATACGGCAGAAGATGAATGTGCTTGTTGTCTGCCAGGCAGGCAGAGCCAGTTCACAGCTGCTGAAATATCAGATTGAACGCAATTATTCCGAATATGTGGGCAATGTCACATTCGCCACCCTGCATGAGGTGAAATCCCTCGATCTTTCGGACATCGACTTTATATTATGCACTGTCAGCGCGGCCCTGCCCGTGGATATTCCGGTCATGATGGTGGATGATATCAGTCTCTTTTCCAAAAACAGCACAATCGAAGCCGGGCTGATCCGACACCGCCTTTCCGTCATTGACCGATTCTTCCATCCCAACATGTTTTTCACGGATATCAGGGTCACCGACAAAGCGGACATTCTGAAACAGCTCTGTGACCGGATGAGCAGAAACGTAAAACTGCCGGAAGGATTCTATGAATCCGTTATGGAAAGAGAAGCCCTTCATTCAACCGATTACAGCCCTTATGTCGCAGTTCCCCACCCGACAAAACTGATCACTGAAGAGGATATTGTGGCTGTCGCGGTACTGGACAAACCGGTCTTCTGGGGAAGATATGAGATCCAGGTTCTGCTCTGCGCGTTTCTGTCCATGAATGACGAAGAACCGACTCAGCTCTTCTATGAGGTCACTTCCCATTTCATCACCGACAGAAGAATGGTTGACCAGCTGATCAAGGATCCGAGCTACTCCACCCTGATCGGCATACTGGGCACTGTCAGAATTGACTGAACACACGGCAGCGCAGATAACACTGAACAGACAGATCCAAATGAAAACAGAGCGGCATTTGAAAAATGCTGTTCTGTTTTTTCTCTGTCCATGTACCGTTTTGTAATGGTAAAAAACTTGATGGAAATACTGTTTATTCAACTAATAATAAAAATGAAAAGTGGGGAAACAAGATGAAAAACCAGGCATTCAACCCATACCTGCCCTCATGGGAGTATATTCCGGATGGGGAACCGCATTTATTTGATGGAAGACTTTATATCTACGGCAGCCATGACCGGTTCAATGGCACGCATTACTGCATGAATGATTACGTATGCTGGAGCGCTCCGGCAGCAGATCTTTCCGAATGGTGTTATGAAGGTGTCATCTACCGCCCGGAACAGGATCCGAATTTCAATGTGTATCCAAACCCTTTCAAAGGCACAAGGCATTACTTATACGCGCCGGACGTCACAAAAGGCCCGGATGGCAGATACTATCTTTACTATGCGTTGGATTTTGCCGGCGTGATTTCCGTGGCAGCCGCAGACAATCCGGCCGGACCGTTTGAATTCTTTGGAGATGTGCATCACAAAGACGGAACGCTTTACGGCAAGCGTGCCGGTGATGAGTTCGCCTTTGATCCCGCTGTGTTTACCGACGATGACGGCAAAGTATGGCTGTATTCAGGTTTCGGTTCCGCAGAAATCTGCCGCAGGCTGGGAAATGAAACAACCGAAACCGGATGCGACTGCATCGAACTGGAACCGAATATGATCACAATCAGAACCGAACCGGTCAAAATTATTCCGGGAAGAGCCAACGGCAAAGGTTCGCCTTTCGAAGGCCATGAATTCTACGAAGCCAGTTCAATGCGTAAGTTTGACGGCAAGTATTATTTCATCTATTCTTCGATGCTGTCCCATGAACTCGCCTATGCGGTCAGTGAGGAAGGACCGGACCGCGGTTTTGTATATGGCGGACCCCTTCATTCCAACGGAAACATCGGGTACGGAGACTGTCATGAAGCCCAGTGCTACTGGGGCAACAATCACGGATCCATCGAGCGGGTCGCCGGAAAGTTCTATGTATTCGGCCACCGGCAGACCAATTACCACGAATTCTCCAGGCAGGGAGTCGCGGAAGAAATCCGTATGGATGAAAACGGCCGTTTCGAAATGGCAGAGATGACAAGCTGCGGCCTCAATGGCGGACCGCTGAATGGAAGCGGCACCTATGAAGCCCGGATTGCGTGTGTACTCAAATCAAAGGAAGGTGCATGCAAAATAAACAAAATCAAAAACAAGGACCTGCACCCCTCATTCACCCAGACAGGCGAAGACAGAATGAGCGATCCCGATCAGTATATATGCAACCTCAATGACGGCAGTACAGCCGGATTCAAATACTTTAAGTTTGAAAACCAGACAGAAATTACAGTCAGGGTGAAGGCAGATACGGAAGGAATTATGGAAGTCCGCTATGGTGAAAACGAAGAAGCGGCAGCCTTCATTCATGTTGCGCCTTCCGCAGAGAGAATTGATTTCAAGGCAGAATTACAGCCGGTCAGCGGCGTATATCCCCTTTTCTTCACCTGGAAATCAGAGGGCAGAACGGACTTCTTCAGTTTCTCTGTTGCCTGATCATCTCGAACAAAATGACTTAAGGTGAAGGAAAGCACTTCCCCTTAAGTCATTTTTTTGCGGTCGTCTATACTGTAGATAAGAAAGCCGCAATCATGATCCACGACGATTGGGCTAGACCGATAGTTAAAACGGCCGCGAAAGCATTTGAACATCATTATGATCCCAATAAGCCAACTTTCCAGTTGATCTTTCATAATCATTGGGAAGCTTTTCTTGCGGCCTGCAAAAAGAAGAATGTTAAATTACCTCAATTCAAAATAGATGAGATTAAACGCATGATGGCATGCGGAACACTTGATATGGGTTTTGAAATATATGAGTGTCCAAACTGTCATCGTCACCACATCATTTGTTATACCTGCAAAAGCAGATTCTGCCCTTCCTGCGGTTCCAAAGCCACCCGGGCCAAAGCTTTCTTTATCGCCAGGTCAACTCTTGATGTCAATCATCGCCATATGGTTTTCACTATTGATGAACGTTTGCGTGAGTTCTTCTGGATTCATCCCGAATGGCTTCATTTTCTTTTTGAAGCCGCAAGGGAAGCTATATTCTATACATTT
Organism: Erysipelotrichaceae bacterium NK3D112; assembly: GCA_000701725.1. Taxonomy (GTDB): domain Bacteria; phylum Bacillota_I; class Bacilli_A; order Erysipelotrichales; family Erysipelotrichaceae; genus Bulleidia. The sequence continues at coordinate 29,896 of JNJQ01000013.1, read as the reverse complement.
GACAAATCCAAAAGTTCTTCAAACCAGCTGCGCAAAAAAGAAACGCCGCAAGCGGAAAAAGAAATCAACAATCACACCCGGCTTTATCATTACGCTTCATACATACGGCCGTGATCTTAAATGGAATCCGCATGTCCACGTTTTGTGCACTGAAGGCGGGATGAACCAGGATAGTGTTTACACGGCTTTGGAGTACATAAACTACGCTTCTCTCCGCAAGTCTTTAATGAAGCAGCTTCTCGACAAAATGCGTGATGCCCTGTCTGACAATTCCAAAAAGCTGAAGAGCTTTAAAAGACTTATCAATGTCTTATATCAGGATGATACGAATGGTTTCTATGTGCACGCCCCTCCAAGAGATATGAAGGCTTCAGGAAAGGATCATGTTGTCAAATACATGATTCGTTATGCCGGTAAGCCCGCGATGGCTCAGAGTAGGATCATCTCCTATAACAAGAACTGCAAAACCATCAGATATTTCTATCAGGATCATAAAACCGAAGAACGTATCGAAGTTGAGGAAAGCATTTTCAACTTCATATGGAAGCTGCTCCGTCATATTCCACCTCCTCAATTCAAGATGGTTCGCTATTATGGCATTTATGCCACCTGTGATCATAAACTGAAGAAAGCGGTAAAACTCAGACTTCTGAAACAGAATTCATATAAACCTGATCTTAACCGGCCGAAACATTACCGGCTGCCTTTGATCGACACTTTCGGTGTAGACCCGCTTCTGTGTACTTGCGGTCATTACATGGTATTTGTCGACTCCTATGTTCTTCCGCGCTTCAGGGCTGGTGGTGAACCGCCGTAAGCAATTCCGGATATCCGATCACATAACGTAGGATTTACGATGAGGTCCGGATGAACCTGGCTCATAAAGGAGTGAAATCATCTGCGCGTTGACAACAAAACCAGGATGCGAAGCAGTCACACCCTGGCCCCAAAACTACTGCAAGTTTCATTCCGGCAAAACTTGAAGTACACATATATGCGTTCAAATTTTACATCAGTTTTTACGTCTTTTTGTCATGGAGATTCATTTCCAGACATTTTTTGACCAAAACAGAACTTTCCTAGTCGATAAAAAAAAGCAGACCTCAATGAGATCTGCATTTTTGATTTTTTTGTTAAGCCGGAATAATCTCGTCATCGGAGAGGTCGCTGGTAAAGCCTGTGACAGTCGCCTTGCCGACGTTGCAGCAATGGTCGCCCATTCTTTCCAGAGTACCGATGATATCGCAGTAGACGCTTGATGTGACCTGACCGTTGCAGGAGCCGTCGCGCATTCTTCTGAAGTGATGGCGTCTGGCATCCAGTTCCATTGTATCCAGATCATGTTCAAGTCTTCTGAGATTCTCGTATGTTGCCTCGTCGTTGGTAACGAAGACTTCCGCCGCGACATCGAACATCTCGATCAGCTTTTCAAACATCGCTTCCATTTCAGCTCTGGCATCTTCGGTGAAGTCTTCCTTCTTCTCATATGCCATTTCGAAGAATTCAATCAGGTTCTGGGTCAGGTCGCCCACTCTTTCGAAGTTCTTCAGGGCGTCAAGATAGGAACGGATGTTGTTTGTGTCATTGATTGTCAGGTTGGGTTTCTGGGAAAGCTTGATCAGATATTCAGTGACCTTGAGGTCGAACTGGTTGATCAGAGCCTCACGTTCGTCAATCTTCTGTCTGAGTTCATCCCCGCCCTTGTTCTTCATATAGGTGAGCGCCTCAGATGTATTGTAACGGACGATATCGACCATCTTGAGAATGAACTGTTTTGCCACATCAACCGCAGCGGAAGGAAGGACGGCACCGACATCCGCTTCAAGCTGATCGAAGCCGTAGTCGTAGGATTCTTTTTCCTCGCCGGGGATGATCTTCTTGACGAAGGCAACCAGCTGATTGACAAACGGAACAAACAGCAGGGTTGTGACTGTCTTGAAGACGATGTTGGCCATCGCGATCTGCATCATCGGATTGAGATTTCCGAAGACCGACTGGATGAAGGCTGCATACGGTTTAAGCAGCAGCATTCCGAAAATCGTGGAGATCACGTTCAGGGTTGTATGCAGTGCCGCGGTGCGCTTGCCTTCGGTGGAGCCGCCGATCGCTGCCAGAATACCGGTCATGGTTGTGCCGATGTTGGCGCCGAACATGAACGGAAGCGAAGCGGAGAAGCTGACCGCACCAGCCATATACAGTTTCTGGATGACACCGATGGTGGCAGCGGAAGACTGTACAGCGGCAGTCAGAAGAATACCGGCAAGCAGTGCCAGCAACGGCTGTTCACTCATTTTCAGAGCGATTGCCTCAAACTGCGGAAGCTCCTTGAGAGCAGCAAGGGCATCGCCCATCGCCGCCATACCGAAGAAGATCAGTCCGAAGCCAAGCAATACGTTTCCGCTCTGCTTGAGCTTTGTGCGGCTGGAGAAGCAGATCAGCGCACAGCCCGCGAAGATGATGAACATCGCGTATTTTTCAATACTGATGGAAATCAGGAATGATGTGACGGTTGTACCGATCGTCGCACCGAGTATAATACCTGCCGCCTGTTCAAGCGTCATCAGGCCTGCACGGACAAGGCCGATGGAAATGGCGCTGGTGGCACTGGAAGACTGCATGATGATGGTAAGAACAATACCGATCAGAAGTGCGGAAAGACGGTTGGATGTGTACTTGTTGATCAGATCCTTGAGCCTGTCTCCGGCAACTGCCTTAAGGCCGTCTCCCATGAATTTGATTCCGAACATGAAGAGTCCGAAACCGCCAAGAATCATCCCCCAGTCCAATGAAGCTAATGTCATAAATTCCCCCTTATGGAAAAAAGCAAGCAGTTTCCAGCTGCTTGCTGAGTTGATGATTCATACCCACACAGCTGAAAAATGGCTGCATGAGTCTCGCGGATTAAGAAGGGCCGGGTCTATGCCGTGATGACGACCTCTCCACGTCTTTACAGATACGTCCGCTACTCCCCCATTCTTGATAAATATAACATGACGGTATGCCTTTAGGCAATGTCAATCACGCCCTGATTCATGTCCGTTTTCGCTTTCTTCGCTTTGAAAGCGGACAGATCCCTGTTCGTGTAATCACGGTCAAGCGGCTTCGTGGTGAACTGATGGATGGAACCGTATTGAGACATGTCATTCTGCTTTTCACCGTTGTCTGTTCCCCAATGCGCCACCCAGCGGTCATACGGCGCGCACTTTTCACCAAGATACCCAAGCCAGCTGTATGAGCAGTAGATGCCGGTATAATAGCCCTGCGCCTCGATCATGGAACACATCAGGGCTGTGATTTCCGTAATGTATTCCCGATTGATGCGGAAACCGTTTTTGACCTTCCAGCCATCCGCATCCTCCTGGTCCACCCATACGCCAAGTCTGATCTGATCCCTGTACGGGGCAATCACTCTCAGAAAGACCTGCGCCTCCGCTCTTGCGCTTTCGATGTCCACTGCATAGGAATACCAATAGACGCCGAAGGGAATATTCAGCCGGATGCACTCACGCACATTGCGCTCAAACATTTTATCCTTCTGTTCAATGGCCCAGCCCCAGCCGGCCCTGATGATCACGAACTGATCTTTATACTGCGAAAGATCAATTTCGCCGTTGTGTTCGGAAATATCAATTCCATACATGCCCATAAAAAAATCCTCATTGTTTTCCACAGCAAAAAGAGAAGAGATCTCTCTTCCCTTTGGATGGTTTATTCACCTGTGATCTTTGCGACCTCGTCCTCAAAATGCGCCTTGGCTTCATCATAAGTCATTCCCAGCGCCACCGAGATTTCATCGTAAAGGTATTTCTCAGCCTTCTTCAGATATTCATCATCAATACTGGCCAGCTTCTTGTGCTGCTCCATACGGGCCTTGTTGCGGCCGTAGGAGGTCTTGATGATGCGCACCAGATCCGATACCTCGTTGCCCTTGAGCAGCGCCGCGTACTGGCTCTTCATATTTGCAGGCTTGTTTTCAAGTGTTTCAATGTCAGGTGTGTCCTTGATCAGCTGCTGAATCTGTTCTTCCGTGATCAGATCGCGAAGATTTCCGGCCTTGTTGGAAATCGGCACCTGCATTTTCACGGAACCGTCCTGATTCCGGTACGGCACGAGGTCATAGCACATTTCGCCTGTAAAGTCGCTGCGGTGCTTGCCGACAACCTTGCATACATCGCGTCTGTAAACTACTATGTCATTCACCTTGTACATAGGTTTTTCCCCGCTTTCTTGGATAAATTATACCATTTTGGACATTTTTTTCCAAGGCGAGAAACAAAAGAAATACTATATCATATGTTTATATAATCTGAACAACAAAAAACTTCAAATATTCAGTTTCCGGCACATCCGGCAATACCGGATGGTCCATTGAGGCATGTCTCTCCTCAATAATACGGATGGAAACGCCCGCTTCAAAAGCCGCTTCGCTTAACATATTGCGGAATTCTTTAACCGGCATGAAATGCGAACAGGAAGCGCTGGCAAGATATCCTCCCCTGCCCAGAAGTCTCATCGCCTCCTTGTTGATCTGCTTATAGCCGCCCTTGGCATTATGGAAAGTCTTTCTGCTTTTGGTGAATGCGGGCGGATCGAGAATAATGAAATCAAACTGCGCATGTTCCGCTCTTAACTGGGGCAGCACTTCAAACACATCACCCTGTCTGAAATCCAGGTGCAGATTATTTCTTTCCGCATTCTTCTTCGCCATTTGCAGTGCGGTTTCGGAAATATCCATTGCCAGCACACTCTTTGCGCCTGCCTTTGCCGCATTGAGGGCAAAGGAGCCGGTATGCGTGCAGCAGTCAAGCACACGCTTGCCCTTCGCAATGTTCCAGATGGCTCTGCGGTTGTATTTCTGATCAAGGAAGAATCCGGTCTTCTGACCGTTCTCCACATCCACTTCATAATAAATACCGTTTTCCAGGATTTCAGTCACGCAGCTTTCAGGATGTTTTTCGCCATACCAGCCTTTGTACTGGGGCAGGCCTTCCTTCAGACGCAGATCGCCCTCATTGCGCTCATAGATGCCGTTGATGGTTTCGCCCATTTCACTCAGCTGATCAATCAAAGCTTTGTAAATGACATCCTTGTGCATTTCGGTGCCATAGCTTGCCACTTCCGTGACAAGAATGTCATTGTAGCGGTCAACGGTCAGACCGGGCAGACCGTCCGCCTCGCCATGGATGAGACGGCATGCCTTCATATCATCCGCCATGACATCCTTACGGTACTGCAAGGCGTAGCGCACCTTTCTCTCAAAGAAGGCATCATCGTATTTCTCATTGGCATTGGTGCCGAGAATGCGGATGCGGATCTTTGATTTCTCACTGTAAAAACCGGTGCCGAGATAATTGTTCTTCGTTCCGAACACATCGATCAGACAGCCGTTGGTGATTTCACCGTCAGTTTCACTGATCTCATCCTCATAAATCCACGGATGGCCTTTCTTCAATGAGGCCTCCTGTTTTCTGCTCACCCTTGCAAAAGGGAATTCTCTTGTCATTTTCATAATTATCACCCGCAAAATCGTATCACAGAGCGCGAAAAGAAGCACGGGATTCCGTGCTTCCGTATGCAATTCAGATGATTTCTGTTGAAAGCCGCCTGTATCCGGGACAGATTCTAATCCGCTTCGTATGCTTCGCAGCTTTGAATGGATTCGATGAAATTCATGAATGTGTGCCAGCCCTGATCACGGTTGATGGCAATGACCTCTCCATGGACTTTGTTCACCAGAGGGGTAGAACCTTTTCCCGGTTTTCCTTCTCTCAGATATTTGAGAAATGCCTTCTGCTCATCATTGAGCTTTTCATCATCCGTACAGAAGCTGACACTCAGGATGCGCGGTGAATAATCTAATCTTCTGTTTTCATTAAGGATATCCACCACCTCAAATCTGCTCAGCGCATTTCCCGGGCTGTTCGCGGGCTTGCGGGAAAACAGACAGGCGATCATTTCCGTTTCCCTTTCCTCGCAATCCTCATCATCAAGGGGAAATCTCAGCAGTCTGACTTCGGCCGTGCCGTCTGGCTGATACGCAATGTCATCGATCAGATATTCGGCTTCATCCGGATTCAGCTGTGCGGATTCCTCATCCATATCCGTATGGATTCCGAAATATTCCCAGAACGCGCCGGAAGGAATCAGTCTTTTGATTTCCACATCCGGAAAGAAAAGATGAACAATTTCTTTGAACATGTCAGGATGTTCATGCACAAACACAGGAAAGACACGCGGATGTGTCAGAGGGAGAAATTCTTTTTCAGTCATAATCAATATCCTTTCCACGGCTTTGCCGTCTCATCACTTATATTCAGAAAGGATTGATTTTTTCTGCGCGTGAATTTTTTATTTTTTTTGAGAAAATCCAGGTATGATACTTTGCATGAATGTGTTCTTTTCTTCATCTTTGGGCTTTGATGAAAAAAACGGAGGTGAGCATGCCGACATTCAGTGACGATCCATTCTCATATATCATCATCGCGATCCTGGCGATCGGAGCTCTCTATGTGCTGTATTATCAGATTCAGGTCAGAACCAGAGGAATTGAAACCTATGCCACGGTCACATCCATCGTTGAGCATGAATCGGCCGATCTCGATACCGTTGTCAAACGGACATATGATGTTCATATTGTCTACCGCAACCAGGCAAATGAAACCGTGGAAGCCGTTCTGTCCAATCCGAACGGTGCCTTCACCGTGGGCCAGAGAATCCGCATCCGGTATGTTACAAAGCATCCGGAGCTGCCCGTCTGCGTGGACAAAGAGATTTAATGATTCCTCATCAAAACAGCAGACCGCGCGGTCTGCTGTTTTTGTCAGTGCCTACTCGAATTTGATGCCGAAGGATGTGCCGTTGCCTGCCATCCATTTATCAGTATCAATCCGGTACCATGTGTAGCCGTCTTTGGAAACCTCCTCATAGACGGTAACCTTGTCACCGGAGTATTTGCGCTCACCAGTATCCGCGGCGGAAAGACCGGGTCCGTTTCTGACTTTGATCCGGTTGGAATCCGCACCGGCCACGATGAAGACGGTTCCCTTCTTTTCCTTCGGTTTCGCGGTTTCTTCGGGTTTGTTGCCCTCTTTCTCGGTGAATTTGAAGATATGGCCGCTCCGTGATCCGCAAAGGTCCGTTGTGAGATAAAGATAGCCGCTGCCTGCATTGCGGAAGCTGATCTCCTTCACGCTGTCACCGGCAAAACCGCTGAAACTGATGTCCTGGACTTTGCAGCGGTACTGGCTGCCGTCATACAGCCAGAGGCCTTTGTATTCTCCCATTGCCGCAAGCAGATTTTCAACCATTTCGAAGGTTCCGTCATCATTGAATGTGACCGTCGGTTCCAGTCCTTCATTGAAAGTGCCGGGGGTTACGTTATAGAACGTTCCCAGCCCCTTGATCTGATTGACATAGACAAACAGATCTCCTGCGGCGGTTGCGACGATATCCTGTTCACTCTGCAGAATGTACTCGTTGAGGTATTTGAAGCGAAGCTCATCCTTGTGCGCATATTCCGGATATTCCTGTTCCTGGACTGCACAGATCACATCATCCCCAATGACCGTATAGATTCCGCGGTAAGTTTTGAGTCCCTCATAGCAGTTTTCCGTAAAGACGAAGGTCCAGTCGCTGTAAAGCATGAGCGATGGCTCGTAGGGATTCAGTGAGGAATTGATGCTGATGAACGCACCGCCCTGCTTAGGTTCCGGTGCTCTGGTCAATGATATGGTTTCAAGTTCGCTTTCACCTGCATCACTGTCAAGGGTGACAGATTCCGCGTTTTTGACGGCAGCTGTGTTTTCAGATTCATTGCTCTGTTGTGAAACTGCTGAACTGCATCCGCTTAAAAGAAGTAATGCGGAAAGAGAGACCAGGATGCTTTTTTTCATGATGATTCATCCGGCAGATCACAATCATAACAATGACTGTCTGCCGCTCCTTTCCGGCCGTTTTGAGGCCTTCATTTTAATCAATGATATGTGTGCGAAGAAAGCAGAGAAACATGAAAGATGTCCGCTGATTAATTTCATCTTAGCATATCACGAAGCTGAATCATTTTCTCTTAAGAACATTAGCCTGTTTGTTTCTTGACAATTTGTGAAACGCGCCGCTGTGAAAAACACCCGCCTGCTATTTTAAAGCTTGAGATCGCCTTCTTTGATCCATCCCGCTTTGCGCTCCGCTTCGCATACCAGCCAGCTGATCACTGCCGGAAGAATAAAGCAGATCAGAATGAGACCGATCCAGTCCATGGCACCGATCGAGCTTTTCACGCCGTTTGCCACATCATTGACCCAGCCGGTATACACACCGATCTGTCCGACCAGACCGCATGTGCCCATGCCGGAAGCGACTGCCGGACCGTTGTTTTCCATATGAAACACGCATGTGGCAAGCGGACCGGTAACCATCGATGCGATGATCGGAGGAAGCCATGTTTTCGGATTTTTGATGATGTTGGACATCTGCAGCATGCTTGTGCCCAGGCCCTGGGATACCAGACCGCCGATGCCGTTTTCCTTATAGCTCATTACCGCAAAGCCGACCATCTGCGCGCAGCAGCCTGCCACCGCAGCCCCGCCGGCAAGACCGGTCAGTCCGAGTGCTGCACAGATGGCTGCACTTGAGATCGGAAGTGTCAGGGCAATGCCCACCAGTGCGGAGACGATGATACCCATGAAGAACGGCTGCAGTTCGGTTGCCCACATGATCAGGGTGCCAAGAGAGCTTGCCGCTTTGCCGATATAAGGCGCAAAGAGAACACTGAGCAGACTGCCGGCAAGGATTGTCACAGCCGGAGTGATCAGAATATCAACCTTTGTTTCCTTTGATACAAGCTTGCCGCATTCACATGCGATAATCGCGATTACATAAACGGCCAGAGGTCCCCCTGCCCCGCCAAGTGAATTGGCAGCGGCGCCGACCGCGATCAGAGAGAAGAGCACCAGCTGAGGCGCATGCAGGGCATAGCCGATGGAAACCGCCATGGCGGGGCCGGCAACGCTTTTGGCAAATGTTCCCGCGTCGATCAGGAACTGGATGTTCAGCTGAGATCCGAGGGTCTCAATGATTGTGCCGATCAGCAAAGACGCAAACAGACCCTGTGCCATGGCGCTCATCGCGTCAATGACATATCTGTGCGCGGAAATCGTGACATCTTTCTTTTCAAGGAATTCTCTGACATTGCTCATGAATGTGCCCTCCTTTGTTTCCAGGGAAGTTATATCACAAACATTTTTATTTGTATAGTCATTTTGACTATATGCATTACAATTTGTTTTTGAAGCACATCAATGAGCAAAGAGTTCCCTCTTTATCTTTTTTCAAATCCCGTGACAGAAACGGTTACGGAAAGTCTGATGTACTATAATGAAATTGTTATGAACAGCTTCTGGACACACAAGGATAATATTCCCGAAGGCATGGGATACGGCCAGTTCACCTGGAAGCACCTGCTGTATCTTGCGGCTGTTGCGGTCTGTGTCATTCTTTCCGTGATGTGGTATCTGCAGGCGGATCAGGCGGGAAGAATCCTCTTTCTGCGGACAACCGGCGCGGTGCTGATTCTGATTGACATCATCAAAATGGTTCTGATTGCTTTCTCGGATGTAAAGCTTTCAGAATATCTGCCGCTTGAGATCTGCAGCTTCGCCGCCTACTTCATCGTCTGTGATTCCATATTCATCGGAAATACCTTCTTCCCGGAAATGCTGCTGACACTGTTTCTTCCGGCTGCGATCATGGCAGTCCTGTTTCCGACGACTTCCACCCTGCCGGCATTCAATTTCTATACGATTCATCAGTTTGTCTATCATGGACTGATCATCGCATATGTCATTGCCCGCTTTGCGGCAAAGGAAATCCCTTTGACCTATCCGGGCGTCTGGCTTTCCATACTGAAAATCATTGTTCTTGCGGCAGTCATTTATGTCATTGACTGCAGATTTGATAAAAACTTCATGTTTCTGCGGGATACATACGGTAATCCGATGCTGGAAGTCATCCGCAGAATCACCGGTGACGGAATTAGCTACACCGGCGGACTGATCTGCTTCTGCATCATCATGATTCATGTATTCTTCGCTCTGTTCAAATGCATTGAAATGCTGTTTCTTCACTGACTTTCTCCGCAATGGTGAAAGTCTTTTTTTATTTTTTTCAGTGTTAAGCATTTTTGAAACAGTACTGTCAGACTGTTAAATTGAGCGAAAACAGTTTAATTTTCAATTTTTTCCGGTTTTCTCTTGACCTTGAAGTCACTCCACCCTTTATGATGAAGTCAGAAAGGAGGCATACCATGCAGGTGAAAGAGATTGAACAGCTGCTGAACATCTCCAAAGACAACCTCCGCTACTATGAGTCGGAAGGATTGATCTTCCCTGCCCGCAAGGCGAACGGATATCGTGACTATTCCGATGAGGATGTGGAGCGGCTGAAAAAAGTACTTGTATTGAGAAAACTGAATGTGCCGGTTGCGGATATCCGTGAAATCCTGAACGGCACCAAAGATCTGAATGCGGCGCTGGATGAAACCCGCAGGCGCATCGATCAGGAAATTGCCTCCATGAATGAGGCAAAGACCATCTGTGAAGAGATTGAGAAAGAACATATCTCCATCAATGAGCTTGACGCCGACCGTTATCTTGAACGGATCGCCTCTGAAAAGCCGTCCGGATTCAATGATCTGAAAAAGGATGTGCTCAATTACACATCCGAACTGTTTGTCGAATCCTTCGGCCACTTCCAGTGGTTCTTCCCCATCTTCAAACCATTGTTATGGAAGCGCAAGCGCAAAGGCTCCGTCGTACTGGCGGTGATCGTACTGATCCTTCTGATCTTCAGCGCAGGCAATGTCTGCTGGCGGGAAAGCATCCGCAACAACGGTACGGAAGGCCATTTCTTCCTCAAGGGAATGCTCACCATGTGCGGGATCATCCTGATCTGGATCATGCTGAGAAATATCACCTATTTCCTCTCAAAGCGCTACAGCAAGGCGGAAAAGCCGATTGTCATCATCGGATCCATCCTCAGCGCGCTTGTATCAGTATTGCTCTATTACGGAGCCATTCTGCACTGGAACCGGATTCTCATGTTCAGGCCGTATAACGATCCGCCCGTGATCAGATGCGATGAGATCTACAGCATTAAGATCAGCGCGGATGATGAAATTCCCAGAGTCACCAATGAGTGGAAGAGCTCACACCGCTTTGACTATTATCTGAGTTATGACAGGGAATATAACGATGCGCTGAAAGAAGCCATTCTCTCATGTGAGCCTAGCGGCGTCTGGTCCGTTACCAAAAACGAGTTCACCATGACAGATTCACAGGATGAAACCGGCTTCCCTGAAAAGTTCTATGAAATCGCCCTTTCCGATGATGATCCGACATCCAGCAGCACCGTCTTCTTTGTGCTAAAGGCAGACAACGGCATCTGGATGCTGGATGAGCCGAATTACGGTATTCACAAGGCAAGTGATCAGCTGATAAAACTGATCGGTGAATATGAGAAACATATCAGTCTGAATGACGGAACCATTTACACGTTCAGAAGGATCTTCGAAAATGATCCTGAAAAAGTCTGGCCCGGCTCTTATGAGGACGGACGGTTTGACACATATGAATATCTCACCATCACAGACAAAAAGACCGGTGAGGATATCACTGAAACATTCATTGCACAATACAAAGACGCATATGAAAACAAGGATTGGGAAACAATCATCGATGCCTGGGAGAACGTTCAGACATCCTGGCGCAGCGAATATGTGAATCCCGAAGCCGCCCATATGGAAACTTATCCTTAATCAGTCCCTGATCAGCCATGCACGTCATGGTTGATTTTTTATTATCCGTAAATGAAAAGCCGGACCCTTCCGGATCCGGCTTGAAATGAATCAGGATTAACGCATTCCCTTGTCGTAAGGAATGCCTTCCGCCTTCGGTGCTTTCGAGTTTTTCGAAGTGAAGGCAAGAATGACGAGTGAGATGATATACGGCATCATGTTGTAGATGGTGCTCGGAATACCGAGATTCGCCAGGAACGGGAAGCCTGTATATACGTTGGAGAGTGCGCGGAAGAAACCGAAGAGCAGCGCCGCAAGCGCGATCTTTGTCGGCTTCCATTGACCGAAGATCATAACCGCCAGAGCAAGGAAACCGAAACCGGCAACACCGACTTCAAACTTCCACTCGGAAACACCGGCGAGAATGTAGACGATACCGCCAAGGCCGCCGAGTGCGCCGGAGATCAACACACCGCTCCATCTCATTCTCTTGACATTGATACCGACCGAGTCAGCTGCCTGCGGATTTTCACCGCATGCCATCAGACGGAGCCCGAATCTTGTCTTGTAAAGAATGAACCAGGAAATGCCAAGCAGGATGACTGCCAGCAGCATGAACCAGTTGAACTCAAAGCCCCCGATACGGACGATGAATGCGTTCTTCTGAGAGATGTACTGCAGTGTGGATGAAGTGTTGTCCGGATTCTTTGACGCATTGAATGCGGAAACGAATACGGTCGCCGCTGCTGTTGCCAGCATGTTCATGGCTGTGCCGATCAGGGTCTGGTCAGCTTTGAACTGGATTGCCGCAACACCGAGCAGGCAGGAATAGAGAATGCCGAAGCCGACCGCCGCAAGCGCGGTGACAACCACCATGACAAAGCCGTTGGTGCCGGCCGGCAGAAGATTCATAATCAGAGCTCCGCCCAGCGCGCCGATGACCATGATGCCCTCAAGACCGAGGTTGATGATACCGGAGTGTTCGGAGAAGCAGCCGCCCAGGGCGACAAGCATCAATACGGAGGCGAAAATAATCGTGTACTGAACCAGGAGTACCATTATGCGTTACCTCCTTTCGCTTTCAGTGCTTTTTTCTCTTCATTCTTAGCGATCCATCCGTTCATGACAGTCTTGAAGAAGAGCACGAAGCCGCACAGATAGATGATGACAGCGGAAATCAGATCGGAGATTTCAGCCGGATACAGGGAACGGTTGATCAATGCGCCGCCATCCGTGATGGACTGAATGAAGAAACTTGAGAAGATCGTTCCGATCGGGGACAGACCGCCAAGGAATGTCGCCGCGATACCGTTGAAGCCCATGCCCGGAACGGATGTCTGGGTGGTGGACCACTGCTGATAGCCGCTCAGGAACAGGAAGGCTGCACCGACTGCTGCCAGCGCGCCGCCCATTGCCAGAGTGACGATGATGTTTCTCTTTTCTTTCATACCGGCATAACGGGAAGCGTCCTTATTGAAACCGGTCGCTCTTAATTCGTAGCCGAATCTTGTCTTTTCCAGAATCATCCAGATCAGAATCGCAATGATCACAGCCAGCGGAACCGCCAAGGTGACATAGCGGTTATTGGCAAACAATGCGTCCAGTCCCAACGTCGGCAGCATGCCCTTTGCATTTGCGGAGGAAAGCGGCTTTGTGTAAGGGGAAGCCGGATCCTTGATTGCCGGGTTGGAAAGCACCATGTTGGTCAGATACAACGTGATCCAGTTGAGCATGATTCCTGAAATAACTTCATTAACGTTGCGGTATGCCTTGAGGAAGCCGCTGATGGCGCCGAGAACGGCACCGGCTGCCGCTGCCGCAAGCAGACATACATACCAGGGAGCGCCAACCGAGATTGCCATGAAGAGAGCTGCGCAGGCGCCTGCCTCATACTGACCGGCCGCGCCGATGTTGAAGAGACCGACCTTATAGCAGAAGCATACACTGAGCGCGCACATCAGAAGCGGCGCTGTCTTTGCCAGGGTGTTTCCGAACGCCTTGAGTTTGGCGGGACCGGAACTTCTGGTGATGAAGTTGAGAATAATGGTTGTGATGGCCTGGCCGCTGCCTGACGGGTTGATGATGGTCAGGATGATGAATCCGACCAGAAGGCCCGCCACGATACAGATCAAGGAGGAAAGCAGCGTCTGCACAGCCGGTTTTTTGAATAAACTCTGTTTCATTATGCTTTATCTCCCTTCGGCGTGCTGCGCTTTGCGCCTGCCATATAAAGACCGAGTTCTTCGGGTGTTGTCTGTTTCGGATCAAGCTCACCGACGATTTCACCTTCATACATGACAAGGATGCGGTCGGATACATTGAGCACTTCCTCAAGTTCCAGTGAAACCAGAAGGACTGCCTTGCCGGCATCTCTTTCCTTGATCAGGTTGCGGTGGACACCCTCGATTGCGCCGACGTCAAGTCCGCGGGTCGGCTGAACCGCCAGCAGCAGTTCATGCGGTCTGTCAAGCTCACGGCCGATGATTGCCTTCTGCTGGTTGCCGCCGGACATGGCGCGGGTGGTGGTGATGGCGCCCTGGCCGGAACGGACATCGTATTCATCGATCAGCCTGTCGGCATATTCTCTGATTTCCTTTCTCTTGAGGAAACCTGCCTTGGTGGTGAACTCAGGTTCGAAGTAAAGCTGCAGAATCATGTTGTATTCCAGAGAGTAATCCAGAACAAGACCGTGCTTGTGTCTGTCTTCCGGAATATGGCTCATCAGTTCGGAACGGCTGCGGATGGATGACTTGGTGATGTCTTTTCCGCAGAGTGTGATCTTTCCGGAAACAAGCGGTTCAAGGCCTGAGAGACCATAGACGAATTCGGACTGGCCGTTGCCGTCAATTCCTGCGATACAGACAATCTCACCGCTTCTGACCTGAAGCGACACATTCTTGACCGCGTTGTTTTTGTGAACCTTGGAGGCAACTGTCATATTCTGGATATCCAGAACGACATCGCCGGGTTTTGCCGGTTCCTTTTCAACGACAAGCTGAACGTCACGGCCGACCATCATTCTGGAAAGCTCCGCCTCATTGACGTCCTTGACATTGACGGTGCCGATATATTTGCCTTTGCGGAGGACACTGACTCTGTCCGCGACTTCCATGATTTCGTTCAGTTTATGGGAAATAAACAGAATGGATTTGCCTTCTCTGGCCAGATTCTTCATGATCTGCATCAGTTCGGCGATTTCCTGCGGTGTCAATACAGCGGTCGGCTCATCGAAAATCAGAATTTCGTTGTCGCGGTAAAGCATCTTGAGAATTTCCGTTCTCTGCTGCATACCGACGGTGATGTCTTCAATCACCGCGTCCGGATCAACGTAAAGTCCGTACTTTTCCGACAGCTCGATAACTTTTTTTCTTGCCTCATCCATCTGCAGAACGCCGTGCTTGGTTGTTTCTACACCGAGAATGATATTCTGCAATACGGTAAAGCACTGTACTAATTTGAAATGCTGGTGCACCATTCCGATTCCCAGATCATTCGCGTCGTTCGGGTCATTGATCTTAACTTCCACGCCATCTTTTTTGATGATGCCCTCTTCCGCCTGGTAAAGGCCGAAAAGAACAGACATCAGAGTGGATTTTCCAGCGCCGTTTTCTCCTAAAAGCGCATGGATTTCACCCTTCTTCAGCTGGATGGTTACATTATCATTGGCGATGATACCGGGAAAACGTTTGGTGATATTGAGCATCTCAATTGCATATGGAGCATCCATGATCGTTTTCCTCCTGCTCTTTCTTCGTCCTCTATTATAAAAAAAAAGACCGGCAGATGAAAGCATCTGTCAGTCTTTTCGTGAATAAGAAATTAACCCTTGATTGCGCCCTGATCGTCAACCTTGGCAACCTTTGTCTCAGGAATTGCATCAGTTGCGTTGGAAACTGTGATCTCACCCTTGTAGAGCTTGCTTACGAGAGCCTTGTAGTCATCCTCTGTGAACTTGCCGTCTTCGAACTGTGTGGAAGCAGGGAGCTGTACATAGTTCTCTTCCGGATTTTCGGAAACAAGACCGAGAGTCTGGATCTGACCCTTGTAGGAATCCCACTTGCCTTCAACGATGGCACCGAGCAGTGTCTTGACTGTCGGAGCGAGACCCTTCATAGCGGAAGTGACTGTCATGCCTTCGCCATAGTCGCCGTCAATGATCGGAGCCTGGTCAACGTCAACGCCGATGACCTTTCCGCCAACCTTGGCTGCTGCTTCAGCTGCAGATGTGTAGATGCCGCCGCCGCAAGCGAAGACAACTTCTGTACCTGCGCCATACCATGTGTCCATAACAGCTGTGATATCAGCATCGCCGAAGAACTGTCCGCCATAGACATACTTGATTTCCAGATCGCTGAGGCCGAGTTCAACTGCTGCTTCATCAGCACCCTGAACGAAGCCGTGGCCATAACGCTGAACAGCCGGAACAGCCATACCGCCGAGGAAGCCGAGCTTTGTGTAGCCGAGCTTGACAGCTGCGTAGCCAGCCATGTAACCAGCGAGTTCTTCCTGGTAAACTGCGGAGTAAACGTTGTCAGCCTTGAATTCTCTTGCACCATAAGCTGTCAGATCGCCTTCGGAAACGTCCAGAGCGACGAACTTGACATCCGGGTAAACAGGAGCTTCCTGGTAAATAGCTTCTGCGAATGCATAGCCAGGCATAACGATGACATTGTAGCCTTCTTCAATCGCCTGCTCGATGGAAGCCATACGGTCAGCGTCAGCGTCAGTAGCCGGCTGCTTGTAAGTGAATTCGAGACCGTTTGCATCAGCGAAAGCCTTGCAAGCCTCATAAGTTGTCTGGTTGAAAGACTGGTCTGTGATTTTGCCGTAGTCGGTAACCATGGCAACCTTGACGTCGGAAGCTTCAGCAGCCGGTTCTGTCTGCTGTTCGTCTTCCTTTGCGCCTTCGTCAGCTGCCGGAGCATTGCCGCCGCTGCACGCAACGAGTGAGAAGCTCATAACGCCAGCGAGCATCAAAGATACGATTTTCTTCATTCTTTTCCTCCATTGTGAAATTTCTTTTCACACAAATATATTTTAGATGGTCCAAAAAGATGAATCAATGCCTTGAGGCTTGAAATATCACCGAAAGGCAATGAATATTCTTAACATTTTTCTGAAAACGTCACGCATTTTGCTTGCATGCAATCATGAAGGACGGTTTTCAGCGGCAGAACGATCGATTAAAATGATCTTTGAACAGACAGCAGGAGGCGCTTATGACGTACGAAGAATACCTGGAAATGATTAAAAGACATCCCGGCAACGCGGAAGAATACGATGTATCCTCATGCACAAAGGATGAAACCAGCACCCTGAGAGGCAAACGGATTATTTTTCTCGGCAGTTCGGTCACCTATGGCGCATGCTCACTTGAACAGAGCTTCGTCGAATTCCTGGCAGCAGAAGACGGCGTGATTCCATATAAGGAAGCGGTCTCGGGCACCACCCTCGCCGATCTGAAGGATGACTCCTACATTGCCAGAATGAAGACCATCCCGCTGGATCTCAAAGCCGATGCGCTGGTCTGTCAGCTTTCCACCAACGATGCCACCAAGATGATTGATCTTGGAACCATTGGAAACCATGACACGGAAACGGTGGCGGGAGCGATTGAATATATCATTGAATATGCGAAGAAGACGTGGAACTGTCCCGTCATCTTCTATACCGGCACGGTATATGACAGCCCGCAATACAAAAAGATGATCGATCTTCTGTATGAGATTCAGAAGGTTCATGACATTGAGATCATCGATCTCTGGAATCATCCGATGAATGAGATTGCCAGAGAAACCTATGATCTCTATATGGCTGACGGCATTCATCCTGCCAAGGCCGGCTACCGTTTCTGGTGGACACCTGAGATCAGAAAACGCCTGCAGGAAATTCTTTCTTAAGCCTCATGCCTGTGAGGCTTTCTTCAGATACGCGCATTCGTTGTATTTCCAAGTGAATTGTTGCTATAATTGCTTGCGGTATTATATAAGGGCAAAGAGATGGTATTCAGCAGTCTGACATTCTTATTCGCATATTTTCCCGTCGTTCTGGCGGTCTATTTTGTATGCCCGCCCAAATGGCGCAATCTGGTGCTGCTGATTGTGTCACTGTTCTTCTATGGCTGGGGTGAGCCGGTCTATGTATTGATGATGATATTCTCCATCATCGCCAACTGGTTCTTCGGAAAGATGGTCGGCAAATACCGTACAGATGACAAGGAAAAAGCGAAGAAGTGGCTGATCGCATGCGTGGTGTTCAATCTGCTTCTGCTTGGCTTCTTCAAATACTGGGATTTCTTCGCCGAGAATATGAATGCCATCGGCTTATCGTTTATCAAGCCTCTGCATCTGGGATTGCCGATCGGAATCAGCTTCTATACCTTCCAGGCAATGTCCTATCCGATTGATGTCTACCGTTCTGACACCGATCCGCAAAAGAGCGTGATCAGCTTCGGCGCCTATGTCACGATGTTTCCGCAATTGATCGCTGGACCGATCGTGCGCTACAAGGATATTGCCGCCCAGCTGATGAGCCGGCGTGAAAATCTGAATCAGTTCTATGAAGGCGTGCTGCGCTTTACCGTCGGTCTTTCCAAAAAGGTATTGCTTGCCAACAGCTGCGGACAGGTGTTTGAAGCCGTCCGTGCCCTTCCCGCTTCCCAATCAAGCGTGATCGCTTCCTGGGTGGGCATCATCTGCTATACCTTCCAGATCTATTTTGATTTCTCCGGATATTCGGATATGGCCATCGGCATGGGCAAGATGTTCGGCTTTGACTTCCTGGAGAATTTCAATTACCCCTACATTTCAAAATCCGTCACAGAATTCTGGCGCAGATGGCACATGTCACTGTCCTACTGGTTCCGCGATTATGTGTATATTCCCCTTGGCGGCAACCGCAGGGGATTCAGAAGACAGATCATCAACATCATGATCGTATGGCTGCTGACAGGCTTCTGGCATGGCGCCTCCTGGAACTTTGTGATCTGGGGAGTCTTCTATGGAATCGTATTGATTATCGAAAAGCTCTTCCTGCTCAAAAAGCTGGAGAAGATGCCGGAATGGCTCACCCATGTGTACACCATGTTCATCGTCATCATCGCCTGGGTCTTCTTTGCCTTCACCGATCTTTCGCAGGCAGTGAAGTATCTCGGCACGATGTTCGGCTTCGCCTCATCCTTTGTCAATAAGGAGGCAATCTTCTTCTTACGCAACAACCTGGTTCTGATGTGCGTTGCGGCCATTGCCTGCTCGCCCATCGCGAAGAGCGATCTCAACCCGTTCAGACGTGAGCGCTTCTCGGTACTCATTGCCCCGCTTGTGCTGATCGCCTTCATCGTGTGCACCGCGTTCATCGTGGATGCCTCCTATAATCCGTTCCTTTATTTCAGATTCTAGAAAGAGAACATATGAAGAAAGCAGACCGAAAAAAAAGAAAACTGATTGTGCAGTGCGCGACATGCCTGGTTTTCATCGCGTTTGTTTTCGTACTGACCATTCTGAATATCTTCTGGCCGAAGGTGTATTTCTCAGACAACGAGAACCGCGCCCTTTCGCCGGGTGTCAACGCTTCGGCCTCCAATATCTTCTTCGGCGATTTCGATACGGAATTTGAAACCTGGTTCTCGGATCATTTCATGTTAAGAGACAGATGGATCGAGATCAAATCCAGCGTGCGCAAAGATCTAGGCGCAATTGAAAACAACGGTGTTTACATGGCCCATGACGGCAGACTCATCCAGCAGTTTATGAGCTATGACGAAAAAACCGTCGAGGACAACATCTCCTATCTGAATGAATTCGCAGCGGAAAACAATGTGAAGCTCAATGTCATGCTGGTGCCTGGCGCCGCTTATGGCGAATCCGGCTATCTTCCGATCGGTGCCGCCAATGTGGATGAGCGTGCCCTGATCAGACAGATCAACGGCAAGCTGAGCGATCAGAACTGCATCGATCTGACCGAAGTGATTGGCACCAAGGAACAGAGCTGGTTCAAAACCGATCACCACTGGAATGAGAAAGGCGCGCAGGCCGGCTATGAGGCGATCTGCCGCAATGTATTGAACAAAGAGCCTTACGCATTCACGCTGACCAAAGTTGCGGATGATTTCAAGGGAACGATGTATTCAAAAAGCGGCGCCTTCTGGACAAAGGGCGATCCGATTTACCGGATGGATCCGACGGACGGGCTGAATGTGAAAGTCACCTATGACAACGGCACCGAAACCGATTCGCTCTTCATGGACAAAAACCTTGAAATCAAGGACAAATACACGTATTATCTCGACGGCAACCACGCGCATGTGCACATCAGCACAGACGCTGATTCCGACCGCAAAGCCATCATCCTCAAGGATTCCTACTCCCATATCCTCATCCCCTATCTGGCATGTGAATACAAAGAGCTGGAAGTCTTCGATCTGAGGTATTATCACGAGCAGGTCAGCACCTGGCTCACCGACATGGAACATACGGATGTCTATGTCATCTACGGCGTTGAGACATTCGCGGCTGACAGCAATCTGTCCATACTCTGGTAAAAACTTATGAAAATGAAATTTGTCAAAACAGGCATCAACGGCGAAGGCATCGGATACGCGGACCGCATGCCTGTTTTCTGTGAAGGCGTGCTCGCCGGCGAAACCGCCGAAGTGGAAATCACAGAACGGAAAAAAACCTACGCCAAAGCACAGCTGATCCGCATCATTGAACGTTCTGAAAACAGAAGGAAGCCCTTCTGCCGCTATTATGAGGAATGCGGCGCCTGCAGTCTCATGCATGTGCGCAATATGACCCAGGCACAGATCAAAACACAGTTGCTTGAAGAAGCACTATACAAATACGGCAATGTGAAGCGCCACTTTGTGCGTAAATTCCATGAAAGTCCCCTGACTTCCGGCTACCGCAACCAATGCAAACTGCCGGTGGCGGAAAAAGATGGAAAGCTCGTAACCGGCATGTACAAGCCCGGCTCCAACCACTTTACGGAAATCCCCTCCTGCCTGATTCATGATCCGCAATTGGAAGAGGCAAGAAAAGCGGTTCTGGATGTATTGAACAAATACCATATGCGCGCCTATGACAAAAAAGCGCAGTACGGCATCCGCTATCTCATCCTGCGCCATCTGAATAATCAGACCCAGTGCACACTGATCACCGGTAAGGACCGGATTGATCAGGCGTGCATCAATGATCTGATGAAAATCAGATATATGACCTCTGTATTCCAGTCGGTCAATACCGAACTCAAAGGCACCGCTTTCTTCGGCAGTCGCTGCACCCTTCTGGCCGGAAAGGAAACAATTGAGGTGAAAACCGGGGATATCACCCTGAATCTTTCCCCTGAGTCCTTCTTCCAGCTCAACTTCCCGCAGGCGGAAAAGCTCTATGAAACAGCTGTTTCCAAAGTTGATCCGTGCGGTCTTCTCGTCGAAGCGTATTGCGGCATCGGCGCCATGAGCTTAATGGCTGCGAAAAAAGCACAGCGGGTGATCGGCATTGAATATGTCAAAGACGCGGTGGAAAATGCAAAGCGCAACGCCGAAGCCAACGGCATCACGAATGCAGAATTCTTCGCGGCGGATGCGGCGGACGGTCTTTACCGGGCAGCCCGCATGGACAAGGTGGACATCCTGCTGGCAGATCCGCCCAGAAGCGGCATGGATGACAATATGCTCGAAGCGATTCTGCGTGTGCAGCCGGAAAAGATCATCTATGTCTCATGCAATCCGGCCACCCTTGCCAAAAATATCAAAGTGCTCAAGGAAAAGTATCTGGTGGAGACAGTCATGCCCTTTGATCTGTTTCCCAATACCCCGCACATCGAATCAATCACTGTACTGCAGAAAGCAAAGGCGTAAAAATCCTGTGCATGAAGCACCTGTCCGGATACTTCATCTGATGAAACATAACGTCCCTTCATATCCGATGGGGACGTTTTTTTATGAAATTCAATGTTTGACTTGCTTTCTTTTCCATCATGATCATAATATCTGCCAAACCAATCTTTCCCTTAAAATGCTTTCCGGAATAAGGAAAACAGGAACAGAGTAAGGGAATGCGGGATGATGGCGAAATACAGAAGGAATTCAGATCACCCGGTTTGGCTTCCGCACTTCACAGGCCTGTATTGCAGAGGGATCATCATTCACTGATGCATGCTCTGCCGGTGCGGAGAGCTTTTTGCCCGGCTCATCCGGGTTCTCAGTGATTGACTTCAGCGCTTCAACGTACTAAACTTTAAACATTGAATAAAGATGAAAGGACCTGTTCTTATGATCAATGAAGCAATGAAGAACTATGGCAACAACCGTTCCGTCATCCGCGACCTGTTTGAATTCGGCAACCAGCGCAAGGCTGTTGTCGGAGCTGACAATGTGTTTGACTTCTCCCTGGGCAATCCCAATGTGGCTGCGCCGGCCGATGTCAATGCGACGATGATTGAGCTGCTGAATACAAAGAATGATATTTATCTGCATGGCTATACCAGCGCCCAGGGCGACGCTGCCTGCCGTGAAGCGATTGTGAAAGATCTCAACAGCCGTTTCGGCACGGACTTCCGCAAGGACAATCTGTATATGACCTGCGGTGCGGCTGCTTCGCTCAAGATCATTCTCACCGCGCTTTATACACCCGGCGATGAGGTTGTCGTCTTCACTCCCTTCTTCCCGGAATACCGTGTCTTCATTGAGACAAGCGGTGCGAAGTGTGTGGCGTGCGCGACTGATCCGGACACACTGCAGATTGATTTTGACAATCTGAGAGCTGCTCTGAATGAAAACACCAAGGCGGTCATTGTCAACTCGCCCAACAATCCCAGCGGCGTTGTCTATACCGAAGAAAACATTATCAGGCTGGGAAAACTCCTTGAGGAGAAATCACAGGAATACGGCCATGCGATCTATCTGATCACCGATGAGCCCTACCGTGAGCTTGTCTATGACGGAATCGAAGTTCCCTTTGTCACAAAGTATTACCGTGACACGGTTGTGTGCTATTCCTATTCCAAGTCACTCGCACTGCCGGGAGAAAGAATCGGCTATGTGCTGGTGCCGGATGAAATCACTGACGCAAGAGATGTCTATGTGGCGGTATGCGGTGCGGGCAGAGCGCTTGGCTATGTATGTGCACCTTCCCTGATGCAGCATGTTCTGGAAAAATGCACCGGCCAGGTTTCCGATATCAATGAATACCGTGAGAAGAGAGATCTCATTTACAACGCTCTGACTGAGATGGGCTTCAAATGCGTTCATCCGGACGGCGCTTTCTATCTCTTTGTCAAATCACCGATTGAAAATGCCAATGCATTCTCTGAAGCGGCCAAGCAGTTCAACCTTCTGCTGGTTCCGGCGGATTCCTTCGGAACACCCGGCTATGTCAGAATCGCCTATTGCGTGGCAACCGATATGATCAGACGTTCCCTGCCCGCTTTTGAAAAGCTGGCTGCCTGCTACAAAGAGGAACTCGGAAAATAATCTTCATGAACCGCCTGCGGGCGGTTTTCTTTGTGTGCAAACATTCAGTTCATGATATGATCATCGTGTTTGAGAAAGAAAGCATCTTATGAAATACGAAATCCATGACAATCTGATCAGAATCCCCGCCTGTGAGGCGCTGCGCCATAAAATAGTCGAGGCTTTTCTGGATGAATATGCACAGTCAAAAAAGAATAAGTACATCCTGCAGAGGGATCAGAGAATTCTTCTGGACGATGAGCCGGTGAAGGATTTTTCACAGCTCATCGGCATGCGCGATCTTTGTATCGTCAATGAGGAAACGGAAATTGACTGGGTCAAGGCGGAAAAGCCCTGTGAGGCTGTCTATGAGGATGCCTTTGTCTATGTGGTTCACAAAGAGGCAGGCGTCATCATCCATGGCGATGAGAATGATACGGAATGTCTCAATGCGATGGCGGCCAGATGGCTTGAAGACCATGATCTGCACATTCCGGTGCGTCCGCTGCACAGACTGGACAGAGACACACAGGGACTTGTCATGTATTCAAAGATCCCCTTCTTTCAGCCCTGGCTCGATGCGCAGATGGAAAGCAAGCAGATCAGAAGACACTATCTGGCAATTGTTTATGGCAAAGGCGAAGCCGGCACGAAGTTCACATGCAATGAGCCGATCGGCAAGGACCGCCACAGAAGCGGCGCATTCCGTGTATCCAAAACCGGTGTCAGTGCCTGCACCAAAGCGGAAATCCTTGCGAAGAAAGGCAAATACCTTCTGATCGGCTGCACGCTTGAAACCGGCAGAACCCATCAGATCAGGGTTCACCTTGCCAACCGTGGCTATCCGATTGTGAACGATCCGCTCTATGGAAAAGTGTCCCGTGATTTTGAATCGATGGGCTTATGGGCGGATGAGATCGAATTCCGCAGTCCACTGACCAGAAAGAAACATAAGATTCACGATAGAGAAAACAGTGAATATCAGATATTCGGATTGGAGAAATGAACATGAAGTATGATTTTACATCCATCATTGACCGCAAAGGCTATGATGCCATCGCGGTTGATCTGCCCGAAAACTATCTCGGCAATTATGCGGCGGTAAAGCGTGAGGAAGGCTTTGATGTCATCCCGATGTGGGTGGCGGATATGAACTTCCCGGTTGTGCCGACCATCCAGAAAGCTGTCATCGACAGAGTGAACCATCCAGCTTTCGGCTACTTCTCCCCGAGGGATGAATACTTTGAACTGATCCGCAAATGGCAGGAGACACGCAATCACGTAAGCGGTCTGGAAAACAGGCACATCGGTTATGAAAACGGCGTGCTTGGCGGTGTGGTCAGCGCCATGAACGTGCTTGCCTCAAAAGGCGACAATGTGCTGGTTCATTCCCCGACCTATATCGGCTTCACAATGTCACTGGAAAACAACGGATACAATATCATTCATTCCCCGCTTTATCAGGATGAGAACAATGTGTGGAGAATGGATTATGAGGACATGGAAAAGAAGATCGTCGATCATAAAATCCATGTGGCCATCATGTGCAACCCCCACAATCCCAGCGGCCGCGTCTGGACAAAGGAAGAGCTAGAAAAAGCGATGGCAATCTATGAAAAGTACAATGTCTGGGTCATCTCCGATGAGATCTGGAGCGATCTGCTTCTTAACGGAAACAGCCACATTCCCACACAGAGTGTCAATGAATATGCACACAATCATACCGCTGCGTTCTATGCGCCGAGCAAGACATTCAACCTGGCCGGACTGATCGGCAGCTATCACATCATCTACAATGACTGGCTGCGTGAAAGAATCGAGAAGGAATCCTCCCTCTCCCATTACAACTCCATGAATGTGCTTTCGATGTATGCCCTGATCGGCGCCTATCAGCCGGAAGGATATGAATGGGTAGATGAGCTGAAGGAGGTTCTCTCTGAAAACGTTGCCTATGCCTGCGATTATATTGAGCAGAATTTCAAAGGTGTCACCCTGTCCAGACCGCAGGGCACATACATGTTATTCATTGACTGCGAAGGCTACTGCAAAGCCCATGGCATTGACATGGACACCCTTCTGCACAAAGGCTGGAAGTACGGTGTCTATTGGCAGGACGGCAGACCGTTCCATGGTCAGTATTCCATCCGCATGAATCTTGCACTGCCGCTTTGCAGAGTCAAAGAAGCATTTGACAGACTGGATCAGCACGTCTTCAACGACTGACAATCATGCCCGCATAACGCGGGCTTTTTTAATGCATCATCCCTTTCAGGCAAAAGAAAACCGGATCGCTCCGGTTCTCTCATATTGAATGTTATTCTCCTGTTTCTTCTGCCGGCTCTTCGGCAGCTTCCTCTGCAGGTGCCTCAGCTTCCGCAGGCTCCTCTGCCGGTTCTTCAGCCGCTTGCGGCGCTGTTTCTTCTGCAGGTACCTCTGCAGCTTCTTCAGGAATTTCTTCCTGAGGTTCTTCTGCCGGTTCTTCCTTCACGGGTTCAGCGGGTGCTTCTGTTTCGGCTTCGGGTTTGTCCTCTTCCTTGTCCTTCTTATCAAGCTCATCTTCAATCTTCTGCGCAAGTTTGACGGAAGAGATGATTGTGACTGCGGCAATCACTGCTGTGGAGGCTGCCGCAACGGCGAGTTTTGCAAATGACTTCAACATATTGTCCTCCTTTTGACCGTCGGTCAATTCACACTTTCATTATATACACATGACTGTGCAGGATGGCAATATCCGGTTCTTAAGATTTCTCAATTTCATGCAGTCCGTCGGCGCATAAGCGCAGGATCACATCGCTTGTGTCACTGATATAAAGCCTGTCATGGCTCACACTGATCACACAGCCGCCGAATTCAGCGATCATCTGCCGTATGACCGGTGCGGAAAGCGGAGAGAAGTTGCGGGTGGGCTCATCCAGAATCAGCACATTGGCTTCATCCAGATTCATTTTCAGAAGCAGGACTTTCGCCTTCTGACCGCCGGAAAGATCACGGATGCCATGTTCCATCTCATCGGTTGTATAGCGCATCGCGCCAAGATACTGCCTTGCCTTTGTGACGCTTTCCTTATCTCCTTTCGGAGCCAGAAACTGAACGGGTGTGATGTCCAGGTTGAGAAGATCCTCATAATTCTGGGGCATATATGCCGCTTTGATGTCATCTCTGGCAAGCAATTGTTCAGCGATCTTTTTCAACAGAGTGGTCTTTCCGCAGCCGTTGGAGCCGATGATGCATACTTTTTCGGGACCGTTGATATTCAGATGGATATTCTTTGCGAGAAGCCGTCCGTCCGGTGCTTTCAGCTCATCCATGTGTATTTCGAGCACCTTCTTGCCGGCGGGAATCATGCATGCGTCTGAAAACTTAAATCCGATCGCCTGTTCGGTTTCGGGGATTTCGGTCATGTTTTCGCGCTGTTTCTCAAAGCGCTTTTCCATCGATTTGACCGCCTTCATTTTGGATTTGAGCAGCTGGCCGCTGTGCGGATCCTGTCTTGAGACAGTATTGAGCTCATGATGAACCCGCTGTTCAATGCGCCTGAAGCGCTCCATGCGCAGTGCGTCCGCCCTTCTTTCCCATACCGCCTTCTGCATCTGCTTTGCAAAGAGATCTTCTCTTTGTTTTTTATACTCACTGTATGTCAGGGAAGCGGCGGTGATTCTGCTTCTGGTTTTCCTCTGCAAAAGCTCCATATGAATGATCCGGCCGGCGGTGCGCTCAATCAGCACCTCATCGTGCGAAATGAACAATACCGCCTGCGATGCATTCTGTATGAATTGTTCCAGCCATTGCAATGTTTCAATATCCAGGTCATTGGACGGCTCATCCAGCAAGAGAACAGTGGGGTTTGCGATCAGCAGTCTTGCGATCTGCACCTTGACCTTTTCTCCGCCGGAGAGCGTGCCCATGATCTGATCCGAATAAAAGATATCGTGGGGAATATGAATTTCCGAGGCGAGAGTCCCAAGTTCTTTCACACCGCACTCCATAAAGCGGGGCTCATCCAGGAAAAATTCATATACGGTTTTCGAAGCATCTTCCGAAGATAACTGCTGGGGAAGATAGCCGGTGGTTTCGTGATTCATGATTCTTGTGCCGCTTGCTTCGGCATAATCCTCAATCAGTGAAGGATCATGAATCCATTTAAGCAGCGTTGATTTCCCGTTGCCCTCCTCACCGATTAAAACAGCCTTGTCGCGGCTGTTCAGAGTCATACTGAAATGATCGACGAGAACTCTCTGATCCCGTCTGTATGTGACAGTCAGATTCTGTATCTGCAGCATTGTTTTAATTCTCCCGTGATCTGAAAACACATGAAAAAAATAAATGTTCGCGAAGTATTCCGGGTGCGGTTTTTCCAATGCTTACAGCTTCATCCTATCACTTCACCGCAATCATGCAGTGACCTTTCTCTGTTACGGATCATACCATGACAAAACCGGTGTGTATATACACTTTTTCAAAGGAATCAGTTATCATTTCAGTATGAAACAGAAGTTTCTTGAATGGTTTTATATCATTGTGGATGTGCCCTTCCAGGTGATCTTTATATTGATCGCACTCAGCGGTCTGCTTTTGACATGCGTTCGCTTTTTTGCCATTCACAGTCTGTGGCTGTTAATTCCGATCTGGACGCTTGTCATTTATACATCCGTCATGACCATCTACTGGATCTGGCTCTTTATCAGCTCGAAACGTCTTCAGGAAGATCTTGAAGTGTTTGAGATCATGCAGAAAAACAGTCTCGGCTTATGTCTTTCCATGGAGCTGAATCTGCTGATGTCCATCTATTATGCCTATGTCTCCATCCGCTATCATAACCAATGGTTCATCGATTCCGCCTTCTTCTACGCATCCCTGACCGCGGCCAGATTCGCGATGTTGAGAACCTATCAGTTCGACAAGCCGAGCATGCTGCAGCAGTACCGTCTTTATATGATGATCGGCTATCTCATGTTTGCGATGATGAGCTGTCTGTTCCTGATGACCGTGATGATTGTCAATGAGCATTACATCGTTCATTATCCCGGTCATTCCCTTTATGCGGCTGCCGGATTCTCACTCTATCTGATTGTATCCGCGGTGGGCGGATTCCTTCGTCACAGGCACTACCGTTCCCCATTGCTTTCCGGCAACCAGATGATTTCCATCAGTGCCGCTTTGCTCGGTGTGCTTTCCCTTCAGACCGCATTCCTGCCGATGTTCACCGACAATGCCGAAACACACAGAATCCTCAACCTGGCCACCGGAACCGTCGTGTTTGCAATCATGATTGTCATGTCAGCCCATATGGTGATCAGAGGCGGACGGAAAGTGGATTACTACCTGGCGAAATACAACGAAAGCTGACCGGCTTTATGAAAACGAAGCCGGTTTTTTTGTGATTCTGGATCAGCGGCATACCCGAATCATTCCATCAAAATTGCACCCGAATTGCTAAAATGCAGTTTTCAGGTGCAATTTTGCACCTCAACTGTAAAAAATCAGTTTAACAGAAGCGCCGAAAGGCGTTTTCTTTCTTTGTCATGCATTTCTGAAACAGACCCATCCGGCAGTCTGCAAAGAAAAAATCCGGTTTCTCAACCGGATCATACGAGTTTCAATTCTTCCAGCACACGGGCAACGCCATCCTCTGCGCATGGCGGAGCGATGATATCGGCAACGCTTTTGACATCATCCTTTCCGTTCTCCATGGCAACCGCGATGGCTGCGGGTTTTAAGAACGGCGTGTCATTGCCTGCATCACCGAAGGCGATGACATTTTCCCATCCCAGGCCATACTCTCTTAAAGCGCATTCAACGGAAGTGGCTTTTGTGACTTTGCTGGAAAAGACATCAAAGCCGCCGCGGAAGCTCCAGGCAAACTGCAGATCGGGAACCATGCGGATAAACTCACGGACGGAGTTATCAGCGCCGATCAGGAATGTGCCAAGCGGATAACCGTGTTTCAGATGGTGGGTGCGGTTATATGTGTCATTGAGCACCGTCAGTTCATACGGTGTTCCCTTCTGAACGTAGCCTTCCACGAATTTGCGGTGGTTGGCATAAGTGACAATGCGGTCTTCAAACTTGAAGCCAAGGCCGATCCCCTTTTCAAGGCAGAGAAGCGTGATCGCATTCATCTGAGCCTCGCTCATCGGATGTTTTTCAATGACACTTCCATCCCTTCTGTTGACGCAGGCGCCGTTGATCGTGCCGATGATTTCCATGGGCAGATCGTCGAACAGACTGGGCTGCAGAAATGTGAAGTGGCGGCCGGTGTTGATCATGATCTTCAGACCCCTGTCCATTGCCTTGTGAAAATCCTCTCTCAGACGCGGGGAGATCTCATGCTGTCCTGCGGGAATGATCGTGCTGTCGATATCGCAGACAATCAATTTTATATTTTCTGTGTTTGCTGTCATCTTTGAAATTATACCATAACGTGGTAAAATCATTGATGCGCAATTGTGCTCATAGCTCAGCTGGATAGAGTACCAGCCTCCGAAGCTGGGGGTCAGGAGTTCGAATCTCCTTGAGCACGCCATGCAAAAATCCGCTCTGATCATCAGCAGCGGATTTTTCTGGGTCTCCAAATTCCATGGGGGACTTCATTCGTGGGGGACCTTCATGGGGGACCGGATCTGAATAGCTAAAATCAACGGTATCTGATTGATTCA
>JNJQ01000012.1 GCA_000701725.1 Erysipelotrichaceae bacterium NK3D112 | reverse complement strand
TGATTCCAAAAAGTTGAATGAGCTTCCGGATGAAGAGAATCCACTCGATCCAATCAATGAGATTCACTCTCTTGCCAAACGCTTTATGAGAGCACATGGCGGGTACAACAGGGAGAATCTTCAGGACTGGATGAACTTGATTGCATTCCTTCTATCAGCCCCAAGAGACCGATATGAGAAGATCGATTTATTCATCAATATGGCACTAAATTCGACACGAGTGGTGAAATATCGCGATGTGATGTCTAAAAAATCCAGTAAATAAGCGGTTATTCACCAACGCAGTGCAAATTACCACCTTTTCGGAAAAAAGACAATTATCACTCCGCTGCCGGTTGTGATCATCGGCACTTATGATGAACACGGCACACCTAACGCGATGAATGCCGCATGGGCAGGCCAGGTGGATGCGGATCAGATCATCATTTCCCTCTCAAAGCACAAGACAACAGACAACCTTGAGCTGAAAGGGGAATTCACGGTGGCATTCGCAACCAGAAAGACCGTCGTGGAATCAGACTATTTCGGCATTGAATCCGGCCGTAAAGCCGATAAAATTGCCAAGGCGGGCTTCCACGCCGTGAAAGCATCATGCGTTGACGCCCCTGTGTTTGAGGAATATCCGCTGGTGCTTGAATGCAAAGTCGCGGAAATGAAACCGGACGGGGACGGATATCTGCTGATCGGTGAAACCGTCAATATGAATGTCGATGAGTCCATCCTCACCGACGGGAAAGTGGATCTTTCCAAAATGGAGCCGATCATGTTTGACTCTGCCATGAACAAATACAGAGTCATCGGTGAGATTGTCGGCGATGCCTTCAAAGACGGCATGAAGCTGAGATAACCAAAAGGATCAGGCTTCCTGATAAAGATCCTTTAAAAAATGGAGTCTTTCCTTCTTTTAAGAGGCACACAATGAGTATTTCAGACCATACATACACAGAACGGAAATATACACCCGGTTCCGATCTTTACGAAGCATTGAGCGATCCCGTCTACGGAGATTGGGCACGCTTTCTCTTTCCGCTTCAGAAGGGATATATGAGCGGCAGCCGGCTTCGGGATCTGGATCTGACATGGTATTCGCACATCAATCCGGAAACGACCGCTGAGATTCTCAACACGCTCAGAAACCGGACACTGAACGGGGAAAAGGTGTTTTATGACATCTACACTGATGAAGAGAAGCAGAAGGATCCCGAAAAAAACAATACCGGTCTGTTCTTCTTCAAAGGCAATCCGGGTATGCCCTTTGCCCTATGCAATGCCGGCGGCGGTTTCGCCTACGTCGGAGCCATCCACGATTCCTTTCCCCATGCCCTGAGACTGTCGCAGCTAG
This sequence comes from Erysipelotrichaceae bacterium NK3D112, assembly GCA_000701725.1. Taxonomy (GTDB): domain Bacteria; phylum Bacillota_I; class Bacilli_A; order Erysipelotrichales; family Erysipelotrichaceae; genus Bulleidia. The sequence goes on along the minus strand of JNJQ01000012.1, from coordinate 77,554 downwards.
GCATCAATGCCTTTGCCTTAATCTACCGCCCGCAAGCGGAAAAGGCTTATGCGGATCTTGCCCGCGCGATTGCCTTTGTCATTGACCATGCGAAAGAGCTGGAAGTCGATGTCAGAGGATATTCGCTCTGGGGCGGCTCGGCCGGTGCCCGCATGGCGGCCTCACTCGGCGCCTTTGGCACCAAAGCGTTCGGTGAGCGTGATTATCCCAAGCCGGCTGCCGTGATCATGCAGTACACAGGCTTCTCAAAGGTTTACGGCACTGAGCCGCCGACATATTGCTGCGTGGGAACAGAAGACTGGGTGGATTACCGGGTGATGGAAAAGCGGGTGCGCGCCATCCGCGCAGACGGCACCGATGCGGTGATTGAAGTGTTCCCCGGTCTTGGACACGGCTTTGGACTGGGCAAAGGAACAGTTGCCGAAGGCTGGCTGGACAATGCCGTTTCCTTCTGGCTGCTGCACCGTTAAATCAGAAACTGAGTCTGTATCATGATGATGCAGGCTTTTTCAATCTTAAAAATGAAATTCCGATATCCTATTGACCGGCGGTCAAAAATGAGCTAAAGATATATATGTAACAGAAAGAGAGGATCATGAAATGCTGGATTTCGGAAATATCGGAAATAAAGTTACAAGAACATACCCGCGTACAGCGGAGAGCGTGCAGAGCACGGCATATGCGCTGAGTGAATATCTGGATCTGAAAAAGGACATGATCACTCAGACCATGCGCACAAAAACAGGCTATACCATCCAGTGCAAAGGTGATGCGGCAGCTGAATGGACAAAGTTCCTGGGCATGGATGCCGCTCTGGCAGTGGAATTTGAACAGACAGATGACACATTGAAGGTGTCCATCGGTTTTGAAAAATGGATGGAGAAACTCGGCATCGCCGCAGCCGGCGCTGTCTTCTTCCACCCGCTGATTCTGACCGCGGGCATCGGCGCTCTGAGACAGGCGGCTTTGACTGATGAGATCTTCACATTCATTGAGGAGTATCTCAATGTCTCCCCGATTGTCAGAGAACCCGAACCGGCTGCTGAACCGTTACGCGCTGCTGAACAGCCTGAGGCACAGCCGAATGTCTGCCCGAACTGCGGAACCGAAAACAGAATCGGCGCAATCTATTGCAAGGCTTGCGGTTCTTCCCTGGTGAAGGAAAAGAAATACTGCCCGCACTGCAATGCGGAACTGGATGGGGATGAAGCCTTCTGCCCGTTCTGCGGTGAAAAACTGAACTGAGTTATGCATGCAGTCCGCTTCCGTTTCCGGAGGCGGATTTTCATTTGCCTTCTGGAAGGAAGTCAGGATCAGCGGTTTATGATATTATTTTCGTATCGGGAGGGCATCAATTATGGCTACAATGCAGGCACTTCTTGAAAAAGACAAGGAACGCTTTCTGCATAACGCAGCCGCCGCAAAATCATCGGCGGAAACGGTACATGCGGTGCAGGAGGAGCTGAGCAGACTGCTCACTTTATACAATGAAGAGGAAAACAGCGCGCGGATCAAGGAAATGGCTCTGGCCATGATTGAATCCATCCGCACATCGGCCGGATTCCTGGATTGCGACGGGGCTTCCATCATCTGGTCAAAGTCCGAATACAGACCCGGTTTTGAAAAGCCGAAGAAATCCGCATGGTTCTGGATTCTTCTGGCGGCAGGGATTCTTCTGGCATGCGGTTCCGCCGCGATTCTGATTCTTCTGACGGACATGGTTCCGCCGTCGCAGAATATGGTGATCGGCATTGCCATGATGTGCGCGGCGATGATTTCATTGTTTGCCTCGGGCATGATCTCTTCGAGATCCAAAAAGAAAAATGATGAGGAATTATATGCGGAAACCATTCCGGATGCCGAAAAGACATATCATATTCTACTGGCATCGGCGGTATCGATGGACCGCACCCTCAATCTGATCCGCAGCGAGGAAACACTGCTGAACAAACAGGCGCTTCTGGATGAGAAGGAGGGCATGAAGAAAGAGGATGTGCAGCTGCTTTCCGGACTGCTCGAAAGCGCCTATGCGGAAAGAGACAATGACTACGCGAAGGAAGTCATTTCCGAAGTGAAATTCTATCTGCATAAAAAGCAGATCGACGTGATTGATTACAACGGTGAGAACAAGGCGCTGTTTGAGCGGATGCCCGGCGGAAAGGGAACCATCCGACCCGCGCTTGTGATTGCCAATACCGTCATCCGCAAGGGACTGGCGGCAGGAGAGTGAGTATGGACCGGTTTTACGGATTTGACCTGGGCGACGCGGAAAGCGCCGTCACAAGGCTTGATAAAATAAAAAATCTCGTGCCTGAGGTGCTGAGCGTGAATGAGGCGAAAAGCTTCATCACCGCCTATGCGATGCTTAAGGACGGGAAACTCCTGATCGGTGAAGGGGCATGCTACAATCCGGATGCGATCAAGCGCAAGGACCGCTTCAAAAGCCGCTTCCTGGTTGATCCCGAAGCATCCAAAGACATCAAAAGCTTCGCTTCAGGCGTGCTTGGCGAATTATATCTCAGCGGTCAGCTGATCCAGGGCGAGGACTGCTGTTTCTATATCGGCTGCCCGGCCGGATGGGACAGGGTTGCCCGTGAGGAATACCGGCAGATCTTTGAACAGACCGGCTATCCGCCCGCAAAAATCATTTCCGAATCCAGAGCGGCGCTGGTTTCGGCATGTCAGTCCAAGCATCTTCAGGTGGGCTATGACATTCTGAACAAACCGGTGCTGGTCGTGGATATCGGCTCCTCAACCACTGATTTCGCCTATATCATGGGCGGCCGGGAAGTGGAGTTGAAAACCGGCGGCGAAGTATTCCTGGGCGGGGGTGTCATGGATGAAATCCTGCTGGAGGAATCCATTAAGCTCTCCAAGGATGAAAAGAAGATCCGCAGAATCTTTGAGGAAAGCGAACCCTGGCACAGCTATTGCGACTTTGCGGCAAGAAGGCTCAAGGAAAAGTATTTCGCGGATGAGGAATACTGGAAAGACAACGAGTGCAGACAGACCGTCTCTCTTCCGCATGGTCTGATTCCGGCGAAGCTGGTATTGCAGATGAATGAAAAGATCGCGGACAAGCTGCTTAACCAGAAGGTGGACCGGCTTGATCACAAATCCTTCAAAGAGGTGTTCCTTGACAGCCTTGAACAGGCGAAGGACGCGATTGATGACAGACAGCCGGAACTGATCTTCCTGACCGGCGGCGTCTCAAAGATGCCGGTGATCCGTCAGTGGTGCAGACAGGTGTTCCCCGATGCGGTGGTGATCTCATCGAGTGAGCCGGAATTCTCGGTTGCCTCGGGTCTTGCCTGGTGCGGAAAGATCGACGATGAACTGAGACAGTTCAAAGAGGAGATCAGCCGTCTGGTGGAATCGAGCATTGTCGAAAAGATTGTCGAAAAGCATATCAACAGTCTTTATCATGATGCGGTTGAAGCGATGGTGGAACCGATTCTGGAACATGTGGCCCTGCCCATCACGCAGAGATGGCGCGAAGGCGGCATTGAAAAGCTTTCCGAGATCGATGCCATCATGGAAAAGGAAATCGATGATTATCTTCACACCGATGAGGCGAGAAACCTGCTCATGAAGCCCGTATCCAAATGGCTCAAGACAGTCTCCTATGAGCTTGAGGAATTCACGATGCCGATCTGTGTGAAGCACAATGTGCCTTATTCCGCGCTTTCTTTGAATTCCTTCCTGTCGATGAGCGATATTGAAATCAATGTCGAGGCGAAGAGCCTGTTCGCCCTCAAGGAGATCACATGGCTGATCGATGCGACGGTATCGATCGTGATCGGACTGCTTTGCGGAGGCGGGGGTCTGGCGATCATTGCCCAGGGGCTGCCCGGCATTGTGGCTGGCGCGGTAGTGTCACTGCTCATCCTGGCGCTTGGCAAGGAAAAGATGCAGGAGATGCTGCTGAATTCCAGAATTCCCAAACCCATGCGTCTGATGATTCCGAAAAGCTATCTCAGGGCGCGTCTGGACGTGATCAGCGATCAGGTGAAAAACAGCCTTTATGAAAAGCTGGAACAGGAGAAGAACGAGGAAATCACTGAACGTCTTGTCAAGGAAATCTCCATGCAGATTGAAACCTGCCTGGCGAAAATGGCGGAAGTGGTTGAAATCCCGCTTGGTTAAATAATTTGAGCAGAGAATAAAACGCATATTCTCTGCTTTTAATATGCAAATGTAAATATTTTCATTTATTTGAAAATAATTGCAAAAATATGTTCAAACTGTGAAAATGAGAATTGTTTTTCGTGGAAACCGTTTTATAATTGTCATTGTCTGATTCATAAATAACGGACAAAAGTGAGGGAAAGAAATGGATTACAAGAAATTAGTGAAAGGCGGGCTGGCAGCTCTGATGGCACTGTCAATGACAGCCTGCGGCAATTCCGGATCCTCTGAGGGCAGCGGTTCTTCATCCGAAGGCACCGCAGGCGCAATCAAACTTGGCGCTTCCGGCCCGATCACAGGCAATGCGGCCGTGTATGGCCTGGCAGTCCAGCACGCAGCCGAGATTGCGATTGAAGAAGTCAACGCGCTTGGCGGAACACAGATTGAAATGAATTTCCAGGATGATCAGGCGGATGGCGAAAAGGCGGTTTCCGCTTACAACGCACTGATGGACTGGGGTATGCAGATTTCTCTTGGCACAGTCACTTCCGGCAGCGGCCAGGCAGTCGCTCCGAACTATGCGCAGGACAATATCTTCGCGATCACACCGTCCGGCAGCTCCACAGCGATCATTTACAGAGACGCCACAAACAATACAGATCCGTACGGTGTCCTGTTCCAGATGTGTTTCACAGATCCCAACCAGGGAACAGCTTCCGCTGACTATCTGAAGGCGCACAGTGAGCTCGGCTCCAAGATCGGTATCATTTACAGAAGCGATGACAACTACTCCACAGGCATCTACAACACCTTCAAGGCGGAAGCGGACAAGCTTGGTCTGACCATTGTCGACACCGAGACATTCGTTGATTCCGATACGGACTATTCCGTTCAGGTCAAGAAGCTTGCCGATGCGGGTGCTGATATTGTCTTCCTGCCGATTTACTACCAGCCGGCTTCCCAGATCCTCGTTGAGGCAAATAAGCAGGGCTATGCGCCGAACTTCTTCGGATGCGACGGCATGGACGGTATCCTGGCTCTGGAAAACTTCGATACATCCCTGGCAGAGGGACTGTATATGCTGACACCGTTCTCCGCTGACGCAGAGGATGAAAAGACTGCAAATTTCGTAAAGAAGTATACTGACAAGTACGGTGAAATCCCGAACCAGTTTGCGGCTGACGCATATGACTGCATCTATGCGATCAAGCAGGCAATCGACAATGCCGGCATCACTTCTGATATGTCAACTGACGATATCACAGCAGCCATGATCAAAGAATTCACTTCCATGACATTCGACGGCATCACAGGTCTGTCCATGACATGGTCCGAAAGCGGTGAAGTGTCCAAGGCACCGAAGGCTGTCATTATCGAAAACGGCGTTTACGTCGGCGTTGAGTAATCATCAGTTACTGAACTTTCATGAAAGGTTGCCAATCTGAAATATGCTTGGTAACCTTGTTTTGTTTTTACGAAGGAGGAATGCCTATGGCTTTCTTATCATACTTAATCAGCGGATTGGGTCTGGGCAGTGTGTATGCGATCATCGCACTTGGCTATTCAATGGTTTACGGCATCGCGAAAATGCTCAACTTCGCCCATGGCGATATCATCATGGCCGGCGCCTTCGCGTCATTTTTCGCAATGACATCCGCCGGAATGCCTCTGATCGCGGCAGCCGCGATTGCGATGGTGATCTGCACCCTGCTTGGCGTCACCATTGAACGACTCGCTTACAAACCGTTACGCAATGCGTCAAGTCTTTCCGTACTGATCACCGCCATCGGTGTCAGCTATTTCCTGCAGAATGCGGCCCAGCTGATGTTCGGCTCGGACACAAAGATTTATCCGACCGTTCTGAACGGATCATTTTCCCTGTTCGGCGGGCAGCTTTCCGTTTCCTATCTTTCCATCGTGACCATCCTGACATGCGTTGTCATCATGGGTGCTCTGACACTTTTTATCAATAAAACAAAAACCGGCAAGGCGATGCGGGCCTGCTCCGAAGACAAAGGGGCGGCGGTATTGATGGGCATCAACGTCAACCGCATCATCTCAGTCACATTCGCCATCGGCTCAGGTCTTGCGGCGGTGGCGGCGGTGCTCTTATGCGCTGCCTATCCGAGCGTATATCCGACCCTTGGATCAATGCCGGGCATCCGCGCCTTCACGGCGGCCGTGTTCGGCGGCATCGGCTCCATTCCGGGAGCTTTCCTCGGCGGTCTTTTGCTTGGCGTCATTGAGACCTTTGCCAAGGCTTATATTTCAACCCAGCTTTCCGATGCGATCGTGTTCGCGGTGCTGATCATTGTATTGCTGATCAGGCCGACCGGACTGCTCGGAAAGAAAGTCAGCGTGAAAGTGTAGGTGAGAATCATGAAAGGATTATTGAATTGGCTGTTTGGCGCAAAGCGGCGCAGCCGGACAATCAGCTTCATGATTGTCATCATCAGCTATATTGTTCTGAGTCTCATGATTTCCACCGGAAATCTTTCCAGACTCATGATGTCTCTTCTGGTGCCGGTATGCGCGTATATCGTTGCGGCGCTCGGACTGAATCTGAACGTCGGCATTTCGGGTGAGCTGAACCTCGGCCAGGCGGGCTTTATGAGCATCGGCGCCTTCACAGCGGTCATTCTTTCCGGCATCTTCAGCGCAAACGGAATGAATCCGGTACTGATTCTGCTCATCTGTATCATCGCAGGCGCTGTGATGGCAGCTTTGACCGGCTGGCTGATCAGTGTGCCTGTGCTGAAACTGCAGGGCGATTATCTGGCCATTGTCACACTTGCCTTCGGTCAGATCATTATGTCCCTGGTCAACAACCTCTATGCCGGTTTTGACGCAAACGGACTTCATTTCGCATTCGTCACAAACACGATTGAACTTGGCGAAGGCGGAAAAATGCTGATATCAGGCCCGATGGGAGCCACCGGCGTTAATACCGCCTCAAGCTTTACCGCAGGGTTCATCCTGATTCTCTGCGCGCTGTTTGTGGTTTACAACCTGATTGACTCCCGCAATGGCAGAGCCATCATGGCAGCCCGTGACAACCGCATCGCGGCGGAATCCGTCGGTATTTCCGTCTCAAAGACAAAAACGCTTGCCTTTGTGATCTCCAGCTGTCTGGCTGGTGCGGCAGGTGCGCTTTACGCACTCAATTATTCATCCTTTGTGGCAACCAAGTTCGACTTCAACAATTCCATTCTTCTGCTGGTCTATGTCGTGCTTGGCGGTCTTGGCAATATGAGCGGAACGATCATTTCCACGGCACTGCTTGTCATCCTGCCGGAAATGCTGAGATTCCTGCAGTCCTACCGTATGCTCATCTATGCGGTGGTGCTGATTGTGATCATGCTGGTTTCCAACAATGAATGGCTCAAAGTGAAGGCGGAACAGATGAAAAAGAAGCTCACCTCAAAACGGAAGGGGGTTCAGTAATATGTCTGAAACAAAAACACCCGTTCTGAAAGTGACGGATCTCGGCATTGATTTCGGCGGACTGACCGCGGTCAACGATCTGTCCATGAATGTTTATGAAAATGAAATCTGCGGTCTGATCGGCCCCAACGGCGCCGGCAAGACCACGGTGTTCAACATGCTGACAAAGGTTTATCAGCCTAGCAGAGGCACGATTGAACTGTGCGGCAAAAGCACGGAAAAAATGAGCACCATCGATGTGAACAAAGCGGGAATTGCCAGAACATTCCAGAATATCCGCCTGTTCATGAATATGAGCGTTCTTGACAATGTCAAGACAGGTCTGCACAACGATATCAGCTACGGCACAATCGAATCCATCCTCCGTCTGCCCCGTTTCGCAAAGCAGGAGAAGGAGGCGGATGCCAAAGCCATGGAGCTGTTGAAAATCTTCGGCCTTGACACAAAGGCGGATGTGATTGCCGGCAATCTTCCCTATGGCGAACAGCGCAGACTCGAAATCGCCCGCGCACTGGCAACCGATCCGAAGCTGCTGCTTCTGGATGAGCCGGCCGCCGGCATGAACCCGCAGGAGACGGATGAGCTGATGAAGACCATCCGCTTCGTGCGCGACCATTTCAAAATCGCCATCCTTCTGATTGAACATGACATGAAGCTCGTCATGGGCATCTGTGAAAGAATCACCGTACTCAACTTCGGCATGATGCTGGCACAGGGAACCCCGGCTGAGATTCAGTCCAATCCGGAAGTGATCAGGGCGTATCTGGGAGAGTGACAATTATGCTGAAAGTGGAAAATCTGAGTGTCAGATACGGTATGATCGAAGCCATCAGGAATATCTCGTTTGAGGTCAATGACGGCGAGATCGTCACTCTGATCGGTGCCAACGGCGCCGGCAAGACAACAACCCTGCAGACCATCTCCGGTCTGCTCAAACCCGCCTCAGGCGCGGTATATCTTGATGGTGTGGATATCACGAAGATTCCTCCCCACAAGATCGTCACGATGGGCCTTGCCCAGGTGCCCGAGGGCAGACGCGTATTCGCCCAGATGAGCGTGATTGAGAATCTTGAGCTTGGCGCCTATTACCGCAAAGACAGAAACGGCATTGAAGCGGATATGAAAAATGTCTTTGAACTCTTCCCGCGTCTAGAGGAAAGAAAGAATCAGCTGGCCGGAACTTTATCCGGCGGCGAACAGCAGATGCTCGCGATGGGCAGAGCGCTAATGGCAAAGCCGAAGATCATGCTGATGGATGAGCCGTCCATGGGCCTTTCCCCGCTGCTTGTCAGGGAAATCTTCCGTATCATTGAAGACATCAATCAGCAGGGAACCACCGTGCTTCTGGTTGAGCAGAATGCTAAAATGGCATTGGGAATCGCTGACCGTGCCTATGTTCTGGAAACCGGAAAAATCACACTGGAAGGAACCGGCGCCGAACTGGCAGCCAGTGAACAGGTAAGAAAGGCTTACCTCGGAGGATAATCAACTATGTATGTCAAGGATCATATGACAAAGAATCCCATTTGCATCTCCCCGGACACATCGATTTCAAAATCCCTGGATCTGATGGCAAAAAATCATTTCCACCGTCTTCCGGTTGTCGATGAAAACGGGAAACTGACCGGTCTCATCACCGAGGGCCTGGTCAGTGAATCAAGCGGAAAGAACCAGACCAGCCTGGATATCTTCCAGCTGAACTATCTGCTTTCCAGAACAAAAGCGAAGGATATCATGATCAAAGATGTCACAACCATCTCACCGGATGTGTTCCTTGAGGAGGCGGCAGGCGCCATGCTCAAGGCGGGAATCAGCGTGCTTCCGGTCATTGATGATGAGCGCAAGGTGGTCGGCATCATCACCGAGAAGGATATCTTCCAGGCATTCCTGGATCTGATGGGACATGGCAGACAGGGAACCAAATTCATCATCAAGTGTGAAAATGTTCCGGGTGTTCTCTACAAGCTTGCCAAATGCTTCGCGGATGAGGATGCCAACCTGGAAAGTCTCGCCGTCTATCACAGCGAGGAAAGAGGAACGGAAGTCGTGATCAAGGCAACCGGAGAGGTTTCGGTTGAGGAGATGACCGAAGTTCTGGCAAAGGCGGGTTTCAATTCCGAATATGTCATCCAGACAAGCAAAGAGGGACAGGTGATTGTCTGGAAAGCGCCGGATCAGGCATAAACAGGTCATAACGACCTGTTTTTGTTGATAAGCAACGTTCACAAAATGATCCGTTTTCGCTATAATGTACGGGCATTATTGATAAGGAGGCCGATATGAGCGATATCAGTGAGAAAATCCGGCAGGCGGTCAGTGTTTCCGTCAAAGAGGCATTCGACATTGAGCCGGAAGGAAATATGGTCATGGTGGAGAGACCGCGTGATCCGAAGATGGGAGACTATTCGACAAACATTGCGATGCGTCTTGCAAAGAGCCTTCACAGAAAGCCGGCCGATATCGCGGCTGATCTGCTTCCCGTGCTGGAAAAGAATCTCCCCGAGGCAAGCTCCATCAGTGTGGCAGGTGCGGGTTTCATCAACTTCGTGATTTCCGAAACCGCGCTTTCCGCAGTGATCAACACCATTCTTGACCAGGGTGATGATTACGGAAAAAACAACACCGGCAACGGTGAAAAGATTCTTGTGGAATATGTTTCCGCCAACCCGACCGGCGATCTGCATTGCGGTCATGCCCGCGGTGCCGCATGGGGCGACGCAGTCACAAGAGTGCTCAAGGCAAGCGGATACGACGTGCTGAGAGAATACTATGTCAATGACGCCGGCAACCAGATTGAAATGCTCGCGCTTTCCCTGATTGCCCGCTACAACGAATATTTCGGACAGCCGTTTGAACTGCCTGAAGACGGCTATCATGCCGAGGATGTCAAAAACATCGCGATTGACATCGCCAAGCAGGATGGCGACAAGTGGCTCACAGCGGATCCGGAAGAAAGAAAAGCCTATTTCAAGGAAGAAGGCATCAAGCGTGAACTCGCCAAGATCGAAAAAGACCTCGAGCTGTACAGAGTCAGCTTTGACTCATGGGTTCATGAACGTTTCTTCTATGAGAATGACGGCCTGCGCATTGAACAGGTGCTGCAGACAATGAAGCAGAAGGACCTCACTTATGAAAAGGATGATGCCCTCTGGTTCAGAAGCACCCAGTTCGGCGATGACAAGGACCGTGTTCTCAAAAAGGCCAGTGGCCTGCTGACATATCTGACACCGGACATTGCCAACCATGTCTACAAGCTGGAAAGAGGCTATACAAAGCTGATTGACCTCTGGGGTGCGGACCACCACAGTTATGTCACCAGAATGAAGTGTGCCCTGGAAGCGCTCGGCTATCCGAGAGACTGCCTTGAGGTTGACCTGATCCAGATGGTCAGAATGGTTGAAAACGGCGAAGAGGTCAAGATGAGCAAGCGCACCGGCAACGCCATCACGCTCAGAGAACTGTGTGAGGATGTCGGCGTTGATGCGGCCAGATACTTCTTTGTTTCAAAGGAAGTCGGCACCCACATGGACTTCGATATGAACCTTGCCCGTGAAAAATCCAATGACAATCCGGTCTATTACGCGCAGTATGCATACACCAGAATGTTCAATATCCTGCACAAGGAAGACACTCCGGCATTTGAAAGACTGAGCCAGTATGATCTGCTCACCGATGCCAAGGAAGCGGCGCTGCTCAAGCAGATTTCCGAATTCCCGAAGGTGGTCGCGGATGCGGCGAAAAACAGAATGCCCAACAGAATCTGCGCATTCTGCCAGTCCCTGGCCCGTGACTTCCACAGCTATTACAACAGCTGCCGTGTATCCGATCCGGAAAAGCCCGAACTCACCAACCAGAGACTTGGCCTGGTCAATGCGTGCATGATCACCATGAAGAACGCGCTTGATCTGATCGGTGTCAGTGCTCCCGAAAAGATGTAATTCAATCCTGAATCCCTTCTGAGAGGAAGGGATTTTTTCCTTATTGTTTCAGCGTTTTTCCGGGCATCCGGAGCCAATGAAAATATGTATGCGTGTATGATGTTTAGGTACCTTGATATCCGCTCTTTTCAGTGGTAGGATTAGCGTGTTTTCGGGAATTGAAATGACAAAATCAAAAGATACGGAAAAAACATATATACTGCGTGATGACGGCTCACTTTCCTGGCTGCTGTTTCATACTGTCCGCGTTCTCAGACGCCACAGCGCGCCAGGCTATTCCCAGCAGAGAATTCTCGGTATGCTGGAGGAAATGGGACCGATGTCCCAGAAAGAGGTTCAGGAGATTCTGAACATCCAGCCGGGCAGCCTGAGTGAGCTGTGCGCGAAGCTTGAGGACAAGAAGCTCATTGAACGCAAACGTGATGAGAATGACAGAAGAAATGTGATTCTCAATATCACCGAAGAGGGCAGAAAAAAACGCAGGGAAATCCTGAAACAGAAGGATGACCTGATGTTTGAAACACTGCAGCCCGATGAGCGCGAACAGCTGCGCGCCATTCTTCTGCGGCTTGCGGAACATGCGGCAAAGAAAGATGACATTGATCTGATCGATCAGACGGAACAGCTGAAAGGAGGGCACAGATGAAACTGATATTCGGAAATCTGAAAAAATACAAATATGCGGTATTCATCGCCATCCTGATCAAGCTGATCGCGACTTTGACTGAATTGCTGCTGCCGTACATCCTTGAGCACATCATTGACAATGTTGTGCCCTCGGGAAATCTCACGATGGTTCTCTTATGGGGCAGCGGAATGTTTGTGACGGCAATTCTTTGCCGCTTCTTCAATGTCAGAGCCAACCGCAAGGCGATCGACAATGCGCACAGAATCAGCTATGAAACCCGTCAGGCGCTGTTTGAAAAAACAATCTCACTGACCGGTAAGCAGTTTGACAGCTTTTCTTTGCCTTCATTGATTTCCCGCATGACCAGTGACAGCTACAATGTCCAGCAGGCGGTTCAGCAGTTTCAGACCTTATGCGTCAGAGCGCCGATCATGCTGGTGGGCGGTGTCATGGTGGCCAGTTTCATGGACTGGCATATGGCAATGATCATGGTGGTGATCCTGCCTGTGCTGCTGGCGGTGATTCTGTTTGTCTCCTCACGCGGTATTCCGATGTACAGAAGGGTTCAGCAGAAACTCGACGTGGTGGTCAGACTCATGCGTGAAAGCATCACCGGCATCCGCGTGGTCAGGGCTCTGAGCAAGGAATCCTATGAAATGAACCGTTTCGCCAAAGCCAATCATGAGATGATGAGCAGCGATGTGGCGGCGGTCACGGTGATGGCAATCCCCGGCCCGCTCATGCAGATGACGCTCAATATCGGCTTGACCGCGGTGGTGTTCATCGGTGCGCAGAGAGTCAATGCCGGCCTGATGAAGCCGGGTGTCATTCTCGCATTCCTGACTTATTTCAACATGATCGCAATGGGTGTCATGGGTCTCAACCGCATCTTCATGACAATGTCCAGAGCATCCGCTTCGGCGGACAGAATCCAGGCGGTGCTTGATGCTGAGGATCAGACAAAGGCGGTCATTGAGGATCAGACAGCTGAAGAAAGCGATGAGGTGATTGCCTTTGATCATGTGAATTTCGCTTATGGCGAAAGCATTTCCCATGAAGCCAAGGCGTTTGCCGGAGAACGGCGTGAAAACGCGCTGGATGATATCAGCTTCACGATCCGCAAAGGCGAGAGCCTCGGCATTATCGGTCCGACCGGCTGCGGCAAGACCACCATCATCAATCTGATGATGAATTTCTATGATGCGACCGGCGGTGAAATCCGTATCGACGGCAGAAAGATCGGATCTTATCAGAAACAGCAGCTGCGCAGAAAATTCGGCACGGTATTCCAGAATGACATGATTTTCCAGGATACCCTTCATGAGAATATCAACTTCGGCCGCGATATCCCGGATCAGAAAATCGACACTGCGGTGGAAAGCGCCCAGGCGCTTGAATTCATCCGCTCCATTCCCGAAGGCCTTGCCTATGAGGCGGCAATCAAAGGCGCCAACCTCTCGGGCGGCCAGAAACAGAGAATCCTCGTGGCCAGAGCGCTTGCGGCAGAGCCGGAAATTCTTGTCCTGGATGACAGCTCCAGCGCGCTTGACTATAAGACGGATGCCTCCATGCGCAGATCGATCATGGAAAATTATCCGGATTCAACCCTGATCATGATTGCCCAGCGTGTTTCCAGTGTTATGAACATGACAAAGATTCTGGTCCTCGACAACGGCAGATGCATCGGCTATGGCGATCATGAGACGCTGATGAAAACATGTGAACCCTATCGTGAGACCTATGAGATCCAGATGGGGGATATGAACGAATGAAAGGAGGTGCAGCCTATGCCGGGAAGAGGTGACCGCGGCGGTAAAAAAGAAAAGCCAAGAGACGCGAAAGGCACCCTGATCAGAATCATCAGGTATCTCATGGTTTACAAATGGGTCGTATTGTTTCTGTTATGCTGTGCCTTTTTAAGCAACCTCGGAAATCTTCTCGGACCCCGTTTTGCCGGAAAGGCGATCGGTGTCGCCGAAGAAGGATACAGGCTTGGTCCGGGCCATGTGGATATGGCCATGGTAAAGCACTATGCGCTGCTGATGCTTGCGGCGTATGTCGGCTCCAATGTCCTCTCCTTCATCATCACGATTTCCATGGCCAGAGTCGGCCGCAAGGTGGCCGAAAACATGAGACGGGATGTCTTCAACAAACTCATGAAGCTTCCGGTCAGCTACTTTGACCGCAACCAGGCGGGTGATATCATCAGCCGCGTTTCCTATGATATTGATGTGGTCACAACCAGTCTTTCCTCGGATGTGATCCACATTCTCACCAGTACGGTAACCGTCGTCGGCAGTTTCATCATCATGTGCTCAATTTCCGTGCCGCTTGTGCTGTGCATGGTCTTCACGATTCCGGTGTCTGTCTGGTTTACCAGAAAGATGAGCAAAATCACTCGTCCTCTCTACCGCAAGCGCAGCGCATCATACGGACGCATGAACGGTTTCGCGGAAGAGATGTTCACCGGACAGAAGACCATTCTTGCCTATGCCCATGAAGAGGTCAGCGCAAAGGAATTCTCCGAAATCAACAGAGCGGCGGCGGAAGCCTATAAAAACGCCGACAGTATGGGTATGACCATGGGCCCGACCATCGGTATGATTTCCAATATCGGTCTGGCAGCCATCGGCATGGGCGGCGCTCTGCTTTATATGAACGGGGTCGTCGGTCTGGAACAGATTTCCAGCTTTGTTCTTTACAGCCGCAAATTCTCCGGTCCGATCAATGAGATTTCAAACATTGTCAATGAGATCTTCAGTGCCCTGGCAGCGGCGGAAAGAGTATTCCAGCTGCTCGATCAGCCTGAGGAAACAGCGGATATTGAAAATGCCGAAGTGCTGACACAGGCACAAGGCATGGTTGAGGCGGAACATGTGAAATTCGGCTATCTGCCCGGCAAGACGGTTCTGCACGATCTGAGCTTTACCGCAAAACCGGGTGAGACAATTGCCATCGTCGGTCATACCGGTGCCGGCAAGACAACGATCATCAATCTGCTCATGCGTTTCTATGATCCGGATTCCGGTGAATTCCGGGTGGATGGCAAACCGCATACCTCATATACGATGGAAAGCCTGCGCAGAAATTACGCGATGGTTCTGCAGGACACATGGGTATTCCAGGGAACCATCTTTGACAATATTGCATACGGCAAGGAAGGGGCGACCATGGAAGAGGTTGTGGCAGCTGCCAAAGCGGCCAGAATCCACAATTACATCATGCGCTCCCCGGCAGGCTATGACACCATTGTGACCGAGGACGGCGGCAATATTTCCAAGGGACAGAAACAATTGCTCACCATCGCCAGAGCCATGCTTTACAACACCAACATGCTCATCCTTGATGAGGCAACCTCGAATGTCGACACGACAACAGAGCGTCAGGTGCAGAAGGCAATCCGCTCATTGATGAAAGACAAAACAAGCTTTGTCATCGCTCATCGTCTTTCCACCATTCAGAATGCCGATCACATTCTTGTCATGGATCATGGCGACATGGTGGAACAGGGTACCCATGATGAGCTGATGAAGGCAAAAGGAACGTATTACCGTTTATACGCCAGCCAGTTTGAATGAGAAAAGAAAAATCCGCGGCATGCGGATTTTTCATATGCTTATTCGTTTGTAATCAATGCGTAAAGCTCGTCCATGGTTGCGGCAATCCCGATTGGCTTCGCATTATGCATGGACTCATATGTGCCGTATCCCCATTCAACCCCAATCGCATCGAGTCCGGTTTCATGGGCACCGATGATATCGAATTCGGTGTCTCCGACCATCACGGCATTGTCATTGAAGCCTGCTTTTTCCATGAGATAAAGGATGACATCCTTTTTAGTATCGCGGCTGCCGTCGAAGGTTGCCCCGGCAATCTCATCGAAATACTGATCCAGAGAGAAGTGCTCCAGAATATCCTTCGCCATCGGTTCAGGCTTGCTGGTGGCCACATAGAGTGAAATACCGTCCTCTTTCAGCCTGCGCAGAAGCTCCTCGATTCCTTCGTAAGGCGTGTTTTCATATTTGCCGATGGTGTTATAGCGTTCTCTGTAAGTTATAACAGCTTCATCCAGTCTGTCTTCCGGCACACCGAACAGAGCGAATGAACCTTTGAGAGGGGGACCGATGATGACGGAAAGATCAGCGTTATCGTCCAGCTCAAGATGCATCTTTTCAAAGGCGTAGCGGAAGGATTTCATGATTCCTTCACCTGATTGTGTGAGGGTGCCGTCAAGATCAAACAGAGCGGCTCTGTACTTTGTGTTCATGCGTTATCCTCGTTTCCGCTCCATATGTTACCAAAGGGATGGAATGCATGCAATGCAAATGAAAACGGAGGGGAATGCCCTCCGTGTATAAAGATATGCCGGTTTGATCAGATCCGGATTTTTGCCCATGAGCCTTCTTTGAATCGAAGGGAGAGGAAGATGAACCGGGAGAGCTGATCGGAAAGAATACCGATCCAGATGCCATGCAGACCAAGTGCGAACACACTGGTGAGTCCCCATGTGACCGCGGTTCTGATCAGAGTGACGGAGATCAGGGAGGCGAACAGACAGTATCTCATGTCGCCAGCGCCTCGCAGACAGCCGCCGAAGATAATCTGGGAAATCTGGAAGAGGATGATGACGATGATATATTTGGAAATCAGAACGCCCATATCCAGAACGGCGAGGTCCGTAAAGAAGAGCGAGAACAGGTTTCTTCCGAAGAAGAACAGGATGATTGCCAGTACAAACGAGATGCCTAGACCCGTTCTCTGACAAAGCCTTCCGTAAACCCTTGCCTTGTCCGGATCATTTTCACCGAGCGATCTGCCGATCAGAGCGACCGCCGCCACCTGCATGCCGTCTCCGAACGAGAAGCCAAGCGACAGGAAGTTCATACCGACCTGATGGGCCGCGAAGGCATCGGTGCCCAGTTTGGCAGCCATGACCGCGGTTGTGACAAAACCGACACGCATGGCGATGTTTTCAATGAGCATATTTGAGCCGAGTTTCAGAATGGAAAGCAGTGATTCGCCCTGGGAGCGGATCTTTTCTCTTCTGATAAAGGGAATGGATACGTAGCTGTTCGGATTGAAGAGGGAGCGCACGCTCATGATGGAAGCTGCCACTGTGCCAAGCACCGTCGCGAAGGCTGCACCGAACACGCCCCATTTGGGAAAGCCGAAGTTTCCGCCGATGAGCAGATAGTTGAAGATGATGTTGACAATGGATGAGGTGATATTGGTTGTCATCGCAATCTTCGTGTTGCCGGAGCCTCTTTGGGCGGCGTTGATGCACAATGAGAGGACATTGAAGATCATGCCCGCCTGAATAACCCGGA
This sequence comes from Erysipelotrichaceae bacterium NK3D112, assembly GCA_000701725.1. Lineage (GTDB taxonomy): Bacteria > Bacillota_I > Bacilli_A > Erysipelotrichales > Erysipelotrichaceae > Bulleidia. The sequence goes on along the minus strand of JNJQ01000012.1, from coordinate 60,089 downwards.
AATACAGCACTGCGGACTCATGTGTATCCGCGTTGGATCCGCATAAGCTGATAATCGGGGAGGCCCAGATCACTGTGATGACACTGAGAATCGCACAGAACAGCAATGTCAGAATCAGGGCAGTAAGCAGAATTTCATTGGCGCTTCTCTGATCCTGCTGTCCGCGTCTGCGGGCGACCAGCGCGCTGACGGAAACATTGATCGAGAAGAAGATTGCCAGAGTAATAAATTTGGGCTGAGTGGTCAGACCGACCGCCGCCACCGCGTAGGTTCCCATCGTGGAAACCATCATGGTGTCAATCATACCGGCAAGGGCCACAAAGAAGCTTTCCAGCAGTGCCGGCCATGCCATCCGGATCGTCTCTTTGAACAGGGCGCCGGTATCATATGTTTTTGTTTCGCTCATATCCGCTTCCTCTTTTGAGTTCCATTCAATTATATCTGATTGACCGGTATTTTCTTCCGAATTAATCCAAAAAACGCCGGGTGCGCAAAGGCACTCGGCGTTATCGGTTCATCTGACGCAGGATGAAGTCATTGAACATCATGAAAGCAAAGGTGTCAGAATAGACAACCTGTGAACCGCTTGCCAGTGAAACGGAAGGCAGGACGATTGTCTCATTGAAATTGTGGCGCAGCGGATGTTTGGAATTGGCTGTAACCAGGACCAGATACGGTCTTTTTTCCTCCGGCAGCTTGCGCAGATCTTTCATGATGTTCTGATGTGAATCGCCTTTGTATGCGGAGAAGAAAATATACAGATCTTCCGGACCGTGAATGATCGGCGGAATATCATTCGGGGGCAGAACCGGCAGGATGTCTTTTTCAAACTGCAGACTGATGTAAAGCATTTCGGCAGGCAGCCTGGAAAGATTGGTACCGAAGATCACCGTCTGGCGGCTGCTTCTCATTCTTTCGACCAGAGCTTTGATCACGTCCGGTTTCAGAGATTCTTCCACCTGGATCAGAAGATTTGCATAGATCTCTGCATTTGTGCGCTCAGCCGGTTTCTCTCTGCGGTTTTTCAGATCCTGCGATAACTGGTATTGAAATTCCGCGAATCCGCCGAATCCGAGCCTCTTGGCAAACCGGGAAAGGGCAGGTTTGGAATAGCCTGCTTTTTCGGAGATGGTGGTAATGGACTCATTGGCAAACTCATCCGGAAATTTCCGGATGGATTCGTAAATCAGCCGGTCGGTTTTGGAAAATGATGATGCGCTGGCATCCATTATTTCAAAGATATTCATGGCTTTTTTATCCTTTCCGCAAGATTATTATACATGATCTGAAACGAAATATGTTTCAAAAACAATAAATTAATATTGACACACGTTTTGATTCGCGCTATATTGTGGATGTGAACAAAAGCGCTTTCACAAATGCGCCTGATCAGCGCGAAAATAAAAACCGAGGGGTAAAAAGAAAATGGAAAAGTTTTTGGACAAACTTATTGCAATCTCCGCCAAATTCGCTCAGAACAGTGTTCTGAACATCATCCAGGGTGCGTTCATGATGCTGATGCCGATTACCATGATCGGCGGCTTCACAGCTCTGTTCAACGGCCTTGGCATTGAAGCTTATCAGGCATTCATCACATCAACAGGCATCAAGGCAGTGCTCTCAACAATTTATCAGTGGACCATCGGAATGTTCGGTGTCTACGTCGCATTCCTGGTTGCCTATCAGTTCGCAAAGACTCACAGATGCGCAAAGAGCGACATCGCAGTCGGTCTGACTTCCCTGGTCTGCTTCCTGATCGTCACACCGATCGTTACACCGGAAGAACCGTATGCTCCGAGCATGCTGCCGACTTCCTGGCTTGGCTCAAGCGGTCTGTTCACTGCAATCATCATCGGCTTCATAGTCGGTTATATCTTCAAGTTCTGCACAGAAAAGAACATCGTCATCAAACTGCCTGAGCAGGTTCCTCCGATGGTTTCCGCTCAGTTCACAAGTATCATTCCGGGTGCTGTATCCATGATTCTCTTCGGAATCATCGGCGCAGTATTCGCAAAGACTTCATTCGGCAGCTTCCACCAGGTGATCTATTCCATCGTTTCCACACCGCTTAACGCAGTCGGCTCCAACGTATTCGGCTACTGGATCCTCATAGTTGTTCTCTATGGCCTTTGGTTCTGCGGTATCCATGGCGGCATGACTGTCGGTCCGGTCATCATGATGCTCTTCATGCAGCTGCAGATGGACAACATGACAGCTTATCAGAGCAATATGCCTCTGCCTCACAAGTTCATCGGCGACGCGCTGAGCTTCGGTACAGGTTCTATTCCGCTGGTTATCGCCGCCCTGATCTTCTGCAAGTCCGAATCCTGCAAATCCATCACAAGACTTGGCTTCCTGCCGGCATTCTTCGGTGTTGACGAGCCTGTCTACTTCGGTCTGCCGATGATTCTGAACCCGATCTTCTTCGTACCGTGGGTTCTCATCGCTCCGACGGTTTCCGTCTTCGGAACACATCTTCTCAAGACAATCGGCCTGCTCGGTTATGCCAACGGCACAGCCGGCTCCAACGCTTCCAACCTCCCGTTCTTTGTCGGCAACATGATGAACTACGGTATCGGCGGCCTGATCTGGGGCTTCGTACTGTTCGCCATCATCGTCATCGCTTACATTCCTTTCATAAAGGCATATGATAAGCAGATGCTCGAACAGGAACAGAAAACAGCTGAATAATCACACAATGGACGGAGGAGGGGAACCTCCTCCTTTTTGATAAAAAGAAAGAGAGAAAACGATATGAAACTTCTTGTACAGAGTGACGATTACGGAATCACAAGAGCAGTCTCTCTCGGCTGCATCCACGGCATCAGAAACGGTGTCGTTAGAAATACGGGCATGTTTGCCAATATGCCCTGGATTGAGGAATGTGTTGAATGGATCAGACCTTATCTGGATCAGATCGCATTCGGAATTGACCTCAACGCCTCCACCGGACCTTCCATCCTTGGCCATGAAAAGCTGCCCACCCTCACACATGAGGACGGCACATTCCTTGGCTCAAAGGAAAACAGAGCGCTGGATACAGATGAAAATGATCATGATCATCTGGCTGATCACAGAGATGAGCTCTATGCGGAATTCAAGGCTCAGATTGAAAGATACATTGAACTGGTCGGTCACAAACCCGATTACATTCATAACCATGCCTATGGCACAAAGACAACCGATGAGGTCACACGCACACTGGCAAAGGAATATGGTGTTCTCTGCTCCGTCGCCTTCATGGACAGAGAGGAAGTCACAGAACCCGGCATGGGCTGGTATGTCTGGGGCGGACCCGAAGCGCAGCTCAATGAAGATCCGATCAGCTATATCACAGGCCTTGGTGAGGATGTCATGAACAGTGAATATGTCTATATCGTTTCCCATTGCGGATACGCAGACGCTGACCTGTTCAAACTGACAAGCTTCACGCTCTGCCGTCCGAAGGATCTTGAATGCATGACCTCGGATGAGATCAAGAAGTGGGTGAAGGACAACAATATTGAACTGGCTTCATTCAAAGACCTTCCCAAGGAATGGCTCTGACTGAATTGAATCAACAAACCCCTTTCAAAACTTCCGCGGATACAGTTCACGGGAGTTTTTTTCATTCACAGAACTTTTCAGAGTGGTGCGCAGCCAAAACAGCAGATCAGGCGGAAAAGACACAGCTATAAGTTTTGTGCTATATTGACGGTTAGAAAGAAGGAAATCATGATGGACTTCAGACAGATGAAAGCATTGATCGCCGATATTGACGGCACTCTTGTGACAAAAGGGGAGATGCCCGGACCGCTGACCATTGAAGCATTGAACATTCTCCATGATCACGGCATTAAGCTTGGCATCGCTTCGGGAAGAGTGATCAACACATCTTTGAAAAACAGATACAAAGAATGGAATCTTCCGTTTCAGTTCGATGTATTGATCGGCATGAACGGCGGACAGGTGCTCTTAAGTGAAACGGATGCTTTTTTCGAACAGTATGCGTTAGGCGAAAACACATTGAAGGAAATCATGATGTGGATGAAACCGCTCGGCCTGATCGCTTCCATCTATGAAGGGGATCATATGGTCGCCACCGGCATCGATGAGATGCAGGCTGCCTCCATGAAGCGCAACCATATGGAAATCATCGACACACACGGTGATTATGACCGCTTATGCGTCAGACCGGTTCATACGGTGATTTACAGATATTTCCCCGAACAGCAGGAACAGGTCATGCGTCATATTCATGACTATCTCGCTTCACATCCGGAAACGGAATATACCAGCGTGAACACATTCCCGGGCATTGTTGAGATCATTCACAAAAACTGCAACAAGGGCGAAGGCGTCAAAGTCTTCGCAAAGCAAAGCGGTCTTGAAATGAATCAGATTGCGGGCATGGGCGATATGGACAATGATCTCGGCCTGATGACATGCGGAATCGGCATCGCTTTGAAAAACGGATCGGAAAAGATGAAAGCGGCAGCGGACTTTGTCACGGAGTTCACCTGCGATGAGGACGGGGCCGGAAAGTTCCTTTTTAAACACTGGATTGAGCCGCTTGGCTGGAAATGAAGACTGCGCAATGCGGTCTTTTTTAAGATCACGCCAAATTAATGGATAAAACAAAGCAGATGTTTATTTCTCTGTTATACTTTCCATGATGAACAGAAAGATCCGTAAAACACTGTCTTTACTGGCAGGCTTGGCCGCAGGCTTTTTCTTTGTGCTATGCGTATGCATGCTTGTAATGCTGGCAATTGATTTCATGAATGGTGAGATCAGTCCGGGTGCTGCCTTTCTTGTTCTGTTTTTCTTTATCCTGATCATGTTCGGATGCATGTGTCTGATCATTTATTTCAACCGCCGTTTTGATGAGGGGGAAGGAATTGTGGCGAAGACCATATTCAAAGGCAGATGGCCGATGAATGTGCTCTTTGTCTCCCTTGTGATGACGGTGCTTTTTTCAATGATCTATATCAACGAAACGCAGACGGATTCGCTGCTGCGCTCACCCGGGCAGACTTCTCCTGCGCTGTTCATACTCGCTCTGCTGGCTGCTGGTTTCCTTTACATCCGCAATTATCATCGATTTATTCCCAGAAACAAACAGATCAAAGCGGCGGAGAAAATCTTCTCTCTGAACAGAAAAAGAAGATTCACATTCCTGGCGGAGGAATTCCTGGATGACGGCGGGATCAGGGGAACCGTGCAGGGGGAACTCAGAGCCAATGACAATGCCTATGCCCATTCCGGCTCACAGGATTCCATCAAAGTGAAAATCACCCGGATCTTTGCGGAAGGAAAGAAAGTCAGCAGTGTTACTGACGGCAAGGCAACGATCTATATAAGCATTCCGGATAAAGCTCCCTTCACCTGGTATGATTTCACCGTTTTAAGCAATACGCAGGCAGGGCATACGCTTCATAAGCGCATCGATGCCGAGAATCCGAGAATTTCGGGCATGCTCAGTGCTTACAGTGAGTATATGGATGACAGCCGCTTTATGAGCACATTCATTTATGACTGCGTGCACGGCAATTATCTGGTGGCAGCCAAAACCGATGAGACGGACGCGCTCAGCGGCGATGTCACGGAAGCGATGAACGGATCGCACAGTGTGCTGTTCCAGGCGGTCAGCTCATCCCGTGAACCGGACAAATCGGTATTCCCGGTGTTCACTGACTGGGACGCGTTAAGCCGCTATGAAAATATCATGGAAGATGAGAAGACGCTGGTGCTGATCATGGACTTCCAGCAGGCCAGTGAAATGCTGAGCAAAGGTTATGAGGGGGTTGTGATCAACCCGTTTGGCCCCTCATCGTTATATCTTTCCAAAGAATATATCCGTTCGATCAAAAGCCTGGACGGATACCGGAAGGAATTCATTCTGAAGGAGGACAGTGAATGAGAAACGAAAGTTTATACAGAAAACTCGCACAGCTTGCGGTCAGAAGAGGTGTCAATGTGCAGCCTGATCAGCCGCTGGTTGTCCGTGCCGATGTGCGCGATCACCGCTTCGTGGAAATGGTTGCGGAAGAGGCATACAAAGCAGGCGCGAAGAGCGTGGATGTCAGATGGCGGGATCAGAAGATCACAAAACTCGATTATCTCAACCAGAGTGAGGAAACCCTCGCGGATATCGGTGAGTGGCTCCATGAGAGAGAACAGGCTGTCCATGATCAGAAGGGATGCTACCTGTCCGTTCTTTCCGACAGACCCGGTGCTCTCAAAGACGTGCCTGCAAACAAGATCCGCGCATATCAGAAGGCATATCATGAGAAGATGGGAGATCTTCAGGCCTACACAGCCAACAACTTCGGACAGTGGTGCGTGCTCGGTGTGGCTTCAAAGGAATGGGCGCAGGTTGTATTTCCTGAACTGGATGAGGAAGAAGCATTCAGAAAGCTTGAGGAAGTGCTGTTTGATGTGTCCGGTGTGAGCGAGGACAATGATCCGGTTGAATGGTGGAAGGACCACGATGCGCAGCTCATCCGCCATGCGGAAAAAATGACCGCATTCAATTTCCGTGAACTGCATTTCAGAAACGGTCTCGGCACTGATCTGCATGTGCCTCTGACCGAAAACCATATCTGGGTGGGCGGAGGATGCACGACCCCGGCCGGTGTCTACTTCGATCCCAACATTCCCACCGAGGAAGTCTTCTGCATGCCCCATCGTGACAAGACGGAAGGCACGGTTGTCTCAAGCAGACCGCTTTCCTATAACGGCGTATTGATTGAAAACTTCACTTTGGTATTCAAAGAGGGCAAGGTCGTTGAATATCATGCGGAAAAGAATGAGGAAGCCTTGGGCACACTGCTTGGTTTTGATGAAGGCTCTTCGCATCTTGGCGAGGTGGCTCTGGTGCCTCATGAATCAAAGATTTCGCAGAGCGGTGTTCTCTTCTACAACACCCTTTACGATGAAAATGCCTCCTGCCATCTGGCCCTTGGAAGATGCTATCCGGAGAATATCGAAGGCGGCATTGAGATGAGCGAGGAGGAACTGTTATCCAAAGGCGGCAACACCTCCCTCCAGCATGAGGACTTCATGTTCGGCACTGCTGATATGGACATTGACGGCATCACATATGACGGAAATGTGATCCCGGTGTTCCGCAGCGGTTCATTCGTAATTGACTGACATGCATGACAATACAGCCGGATTCATCCCTTGAATCCGGTTTTTTGACGCAAAATAGAGGGAAACCAGTCATATTTTCCAAAAAAATATAAAATGTAAAAATTTACATTCATTGAAAGGCTTTTCATCAAGCTTGTAAGGTTGTAAAATAACCAAGGTCTTAAAGAAATATGAATGTTCGTATTTCGACGTACAGACTGGATTGAATTCTGTAAAAAATCGCTTAGCCGGATGTTCCGGACCAGAAATGAATGGAGGAGAATAACATGAGCGAATATGTAAAGCGAGTCATCGAAGAGACAAAAGCAAAGAATCCGAACGAACCTGAGTTCCTGCAGACAGTCGAAGAAGTTCTGACTTCCATCGAACCGGTTGTTGAAAGACATCCTGAATACGAGGCAGCTGCGCTTCTGGAAAGACTGGTTGAACCGGAAAGAGTCGTTGAGTTCCGCGTCGCCTGGGTTGATGATGAAGGCAAAGCACGTGTCAACAGAGGCTACCGTGTACAGTTCAACGGAGCGATCGGCCCGTACAAGGGAGGTCTCAGATTCCATCCGTCCGTTAACCTCGGCATCCTCAAGTTCCTTGGTTTTGAACAGATTTTCAAGAACAGCCTGACCACACTGCCGATCGGCGGCGGCAAGGGCGGCAGCGATTTCGATCCTCACGGAAAGAGCGACAATGAAATCATGCGTTTCTGCCAGTCATTCATGACAGAGCTGCAGCGTCACATCGGTCCGTCCACAGACGTTCCCGCAGGTGACATCGGTGTCGGCGGCAGAGAAATCGGCTATATGTTCGGTCAGTACAGAAGAATCCGCGACGCTTATGACAACGGCGTTCTGACCGGCAAGGGTCTGACATACGGCGGTTCCCTGATCCGTCCGGAAGCGACAGGCTTCGGCGTTCTGTATTATGCATGCTCAGTATTCGAGCATGAAAATGACACACCGGCAGGCAAGACATTCGCTCTGTCCGGATACGGAAACGTTGCCTGGGGCGCTGCGAAGAAGATCGCTGAGCTCGGCGGCAAGGTTGTCACCATCTCCGGCCACAACGGCTATGTCTATGATCCGGAAGGCATCACAACCGAAGAAAAGCTGAACTATCTGCTTGAAATGCGTTCATCCAGAAAGGCAAACATCAAGATGTATGCCGAGAAGTTCGGATGCGAATACCACGAGGGTGAAAAGCCCTGGGGTGTCAAGGTTGACGTCTGCATTCCGTGCGCAACCCAGAATGAAATCGGTATGGAAGAGGCCAAGAAGATCGTTGCCAACGGCGTGAAGTACTACTTCGAAGGCGCGAACATGCCTGCCACAAACGAAGCTGTCAAGTATCTGCAGGACAACGGCGTCATCGTCGGTCCCGCAAAGGCTGCCAATGCCGGCGGCGTTGCCGTATCCGCACTGGAAATGAGCCAGAACTCCGAGAGAATCGGCTGGACAGCGGAAGAAGTTGATGCGAAGCTCAAGCAGATCATGAAGTCCATCCATGACAACTCCGCCGCATGCGCAGAGGAGTACGGTCTTGGATATGACCTGGTCAAGGGTGCCAACATCGCAGGCTTCCTCAAGGTCGCAACCGCAATGCTCGCCCAGGGTCTGTTCTGATTGACATTCCGTTTCAGATTGTTAACATTATGATGAATTGCCGGTTCACGGATTGTGGACCGGTTTTCATTGAAAGAGGTAAGTTTTATGGCATCCGGTAATTTCACGGAAGGAAAGATATTGAAACCGCTGCTGCAGTTCGCGCTGCCGGTGATGTTTGCACTGTTTCTGCAGTCGCTTTATGGCGCTGTGGATGTATTGATCGTCGGCAGATTCGCCGCCAGTGCGGATGTTTCGGCGGTATCGACCGGCGCGCAGATCATGATGACCGCCACCAGTGTGATCGCCGGCCTTTCCATGGGCACAACCATCCTGATCGGCCAGCTGCTCGGAAAAAACGAACCTGAAGAGGCCGGAAGGGCAGTCGGCACTAGCATTGCATTTTTCGCATTGATCGCATTGTGCCTTTCATTTCTCATGGTTCCGGGCGCCTCATTTCTGGCAAATCTGATGAATGCCCCGAAAGAGGCGTTTGACATGACGGTCAGCTATATCCGCATCTGTTCGGCCGGTTTTGTGTTCATCACCGCATACAATCTGCTCGGCGCTTTGTTCCGTGGACTTGGCAACTCGAGGGTTCCGCTGTTTGCGGTCGGTGTTGCGGCGGCCATGAACATGGTGCTCGACTATATTCTTGTCAACAATTTCCATATGGGTGCCTCCGGTGCTGCTCTCGCAACTGTTGCGGCCCAGGCATTCAGCGTGTTCATCTCGCTTCTTTTGATCAGAAAAATCACGCTGCCCTTTGAATTCCGCACGGACATGATCCGCTTCAATTCAGGCATCATCAGACAGATCACCGGCTTCGGCTTTCCGATCGCCCTGGCTGATCTGCTGGTCGGGATGAGCTTTCTGATCATCCTCGCCATTGTCAATTCACTTGGACTGATGGCAAGCGCCGGTATGGGCGTGGCGGAAAAGGTATGCGGCTTCATCATGCTGGTTCCAAGCGCCTTCGGCCAGTCAATGGCTTCTTTTGTCGCGCAGAACTACGGGGCAAAGAAAATGGACCGTGCCCGCAAGGCACTGGCCATGGGCATCGGCGTTTCGCTGGCCTTCGGCATCGTGATCGGATGTTTCTCCTTCTTCCATGGGGATCTGCTGTGCGGTATCTTCTCAAAGGATGCGGAAGTTGTCGCGCAGGGCTGGGAATATCTCAAGGCATATGCGATTGATTGCGTTCTGACCGCGTTCTTCTTCTGTTTCAACGGATACTTCAACGGCTGCGGCTATACGAAATTCGTTATGGCCCAGAGTATCATCGGCGCCTTCGGAGTCAGAATTCCGGTATCGTATCTGATGAGCAAAATGAAGCCTGTCTCTCTGTTCAGGGTGGGACTCGCAACTCCGGCCTCCTCGCTTGTGCAGACAATTCTGTGCATCATCTATCTGTTTACGGTCGCGAAGAAAAAGGAACAGGAGGCTATGCGTGAAGCATAAATTATTCATTTCCGCTCTTGGCGGTGCATCCGCACTGCTTGCGGCAGCCGGCTATTATACATTCCGCCTGACTGTGATCGAGGACAATCCGATGTGGAAGAAACCGCGGAAGGAACCCGATCCTCAAAGTGAAAAAGGTAAGCTTTACTTTGCCAAAAAGCAGGCAAAGGAAAATATGGCCGCCATCCCGTATGAGGATGAATGGATCACTTCGGATGACGGTCTGAAACTGCATGCCCGCTGGTATCCCAATGAAAATGCAAAGCGGATCATGATCCTCTGCCATGGCTACCATGGCTCGCCCGAATCCGATTTCTGTTTCAGCTTTCCGATGCTGAAAGGGGATTGCGCGATTCTGGCAATCGATGAGCGTTCCATGGGGGAAAGCGAAGGGAAATACATCACCTTCGGAGCGAAGGAAAAAGATGATATCGCAAAGTGGACCGTCTGGATGAGTCAGCACAATGAAAAGAACCTTCCGGTCTATCTTTATGGCGTATCCATGGGCGCTTCCAACGTATTGATGAATGCCGACAGAGAGCTTCCCGGCGTCAGGGGAATCATCGCGGACTGCGGATACACAACCATGGACCGGATCGTTGCGGATGTGCAGAAATCCTGGTATAAGGTTTCCGTGAAACCCGTAAGATTGGCGCTGGACTGCTGGTGCAGACTGCTGGCCGGCTTCTCCATGAAGGAGGCAGACACCCTTGGTGCCATGAGACGAGCAAAGGTTCCGGTATTGTTCTTCCATGGCAAAAAAGACCGGTTTGTGAAACCGTATCACACAGAGCTCAATGCGGATGCCTGCGTTTCAGAACATGAAACCGTCTATGTGGAAGGGGCATCGCACGGGGCAAGTGCACAGATTGATCCGGCGCGGTATGAACAGGCATTACGGAATTTCTTCCATCAATATGATGCATGAGCAGTCAGACTTCTGACTGCTTTTTTCAAATGAAAAGACCGGCCGCAGCCGGTCAATGGTTTCAGTCAAGCTCCTCACCGTTGGTGCGGATGACATTCTGATACCAGTAATAAGAATCCTTTTTAATGCGGGCAAGATCCTTGAGATCCATGTCTTCGCGGTTGATATAGACAAAGCCGTAGCGTTTGCGGAAGCCCTGGTGTGAAGAAAGAAGATCTTCAAATGACCAGGGGGAATAGCCCATCAGCTCAACTCCGTCCTCAATCGCGTCCGCGCATGCTTTGATATGCTCACGGATGTAGTCAATGCGGTAGGGATCATGAACCTTTCCGTCTTCGGTCAGGGTGTCCGCCATGCCCAGGCCGTTCTCTGTGATCAGAAGGGGCAGATGATATCTGCTGTAATAATCATTGAGCACGATTCTTAATCCCATCGGATCAATCTGGGCGCCGTATTCGGAAGCGGCGAGATTGGTGTTTCTTTCATCACGGCAGTAGCCGTACTGGTCAAAGTCGACCTCATTGCCGCGGTATACACGCATGCCGACGGGATGTTCGTCATCCGCGGGCAGATAGCTTGCGCAAAGGGTGCGGTAATAGTTGAAGGCGATGTAGTCGGGTTTTCCGTATTTCAGGATTTCCTCATCCCCTTCAAGCATTTCAGGCACGATGTCACGCTCTTTCAGATATCTCATGTAGATGCCGGAATATTTTCCGTACACATGCATGTCAAGGCAGTAGACCGTCTTCATATAGTCATTCATTCTTGCCGCCCAAACATCTTCCGGCTTGTTGGTAAGAGGATATGTGCATGTGCTGGAAACAGCCGGACCGATCTTTCCGTCCCTGACAATCTCATGGCAGAGCCTGGTTGCTTTGGCATGGGCAAGGAACATATGATAATCCATTGCCGCGCGCATCTTATCGGCTTTGTACGGATCGGGTTCATTGATATTCATTCTCTCATCCACGCGGATCATGAGATTCTGCTCATTGATGACCTGCCAGTATTTCACCTGATCGCCGTATTCCTCAAAGCAGACACGCGCATACTTTTCAAATGCGTCAATGCAGCGGCGGTCCTCCCAGCCGTTGTACTTTTCGACAAGCGCATAGGGCAGATCGAAATGATAGAGAGTGACAAAAGGCTGAATGCCGTTTTCGATCAGGCAGTCAATAACCTTATGATAGAAGGCGACTCCTTCGGGATTGACCTCACCGTCCCCGTCCGGAATGATTCTTGCCCAGGAGAGGGAAAAACGGTAAATCATCATGCCGAGCTCCTTCATCAGGGCAATGTCTTCCTCATAATGATGATAGAAATCGCTGGCTACTTTGGAATCGGCCTGACGGTCGGAACGTTTGAAAGAATTGTAGTCGGCCACAGTCATTCCTTTGCCGCCTTCATCCCAGCCGCCTTCAATCTGAAAAGCGGATGAGGAAGCGCCCCAAAGGAAGCTTTCGGGAAATCTGCTCATTGTTTTTATCCTCCGTTGATACCTAAGATATTATATCTGAGAAAGCATGCGATAGGCTATAATGACTGATATGCAGAAAAACATCAGAACATTACTCAAAGAGGGCACACAGAAAAAAACAGTCCTCTTATATATCTTTGCGGCAGTGATCGTCCTGACAGAGATGATCATGTATTACGCTGCTTCCCTGACGCTGAACACATTGTTTGCGGGTATCGGCAACATGTACATTTCCCTGATCGCCCTGGCCTGCGCATTCGGTGCGGCGGCAGGCATTTTCCTGTTCACCTCCATTGCCGGCACACTCCGTCTGGAAACAGAAGAGCGGTGTCTGGAAACACTTGAGGATGCCCTTATCCATGAGGAAGAAAGTGAAGAGATGCTGTATCCGTATATTGAGGATGCCGTTCATTTTCAGATGAATGGAATCGTGCAAAGCAGGCAGCTTCTGATTCAGGATGTCATCCTGATCATTGCCGTGACGGCGCTGGATTACCGCTGCGGTCTGATTCTGGCTGCCGGCTTTATGATTTATTTATTTCTGTTTAAGAAGATGGCTGAAAAGAAGATCACTGATATAAAGAAGTTTGTCAGAGAGCTTCATCTGATTCCGGGTTTGATGCTTACCGTTCTCTTATGCGCAGTGCTTGTTTTCGCATTGTATGAAATGGAGAAAGGAAGAGCGGGACTGTATGGTGTGTTCATGATCTTGTTCATGTTCATGGACCTGATCCGCGCACATGTAAAACAGACAGACTCAATCGCATCCCTGCGCAAAGACCTTCGTTCCATTGAAATCCTTGATGCATATCTGAATGATGCAGAGCAGGTGCCTGAACATACTGACACAAAGACCGTGTGCAGTGAACCAAAGCCTTATGTCATGCTGGGAATTTCGTTTCTTGTGCTGACATGCGGCGTCATCATGTATGTGAGCGCTGTCCGCAATATCCTGGGCTATCGTGCACAGTTCTCAACAATCACGGCATGCGCTTTGATGTGTGTATCTGCTCTGTTTGCGGCTTTGTGTCATTCATACGGCAAAGGCGCAGCTGCCGGAATGAAAGTCAATGTCATGATGCGCAAAGCGGCATCCGCATGTGTTTCCGTGATTGCCTTGATATATGCATTTACGGTCAATGCATTGCTCGGCGGCATACTGGCCAGTGCCTTTGCGGCGGAGCAGATTCTTCTGCCTTTGATTGCGGAAAGATATGCACACAATGAATCCGGCAGCACTGATCACATCCGCGGACTGATTCATATGGTCTGTCTGAGTCTGATCATCATTGCCGGCGTGCTGCTTTACTGGAATGCCATGGCATCTTTCACGGATGTTCTCACGGTCAGTGTTCTCTATATGGTCACATACATGCACATTGACACGCTGCCTTCCGGTTTTGTAAAAGGAGACAAAGCAGATGAGCAGTGAAAGATATCTTCTGATCATTTATCTTGTTCTGATCAATGTCATGAGCCTGTTCATGTTTGCGATTGACAAGCTTAAGGCAAAGAAACGGAAATGGCGCATTTCCGAGTTCGCACTGTTGGTTTCGGCAGGACTGGGCGGGGCTTTGGGTGCTTTCATCTCCATGAAGCTTTTCCGCCACAAGACAAAACATCCGAAGTTCCGGGTTCTGGTACCGTTATTTCTGGTTCTGTGGATTGCGTTATGCGTCTGGCTGATTGTGTTTGTGAAAATATAGGAGGAAGCCATGAATCTTCTGATTGATATCACCGGAGTGCAACTGAAAACAGAACGGCTTTTGCTCAGACCGTTTGAACAGAAGGATCTGGATGATTTTTATGCATATGCGTCTGTGGACGGGGTCGGACAGATGGCCGGCTGGAAACCGCATGAAAACAAAGAGGAATCACAGATGATTCTCAATATGTTCATCGATGAAAGGAAAACCTTCGCCATTGAAAAAGACGGCAGGGTCATCGGTTCACTCGGCATTGAGTATTACAACGAAAAACGGTTTCCCGAATTCGACCGGCTGAAATGCCGTGAGATCGGCTATGTGCTGGCAAAGGACTGCTGGGGACAAGGCCTGATGCCCGAAGCCCTCAGGGAAGTGATCCGCTGGCTGTTTGAGGAAAAACATCTGGATGTGATCTTCTGCGGACATTTCCTCAGGAATCAGCGCTCTGAGCGGGTCATGAAAAAATGCGGCTTCACGCACTATGCGTATGACCGCTTTGAAACACGGATGGGCACCATCGAGGATGATGAGGTCTGCATTCTGAAAAGGGAAGACTGGGCAAAGATATCCGGACAATGAGAAAGCTATACAGACGGTGTGAACTGCGCATCGTCTTTTTCATTGCCGATTGAAAAACGGCATCCGTTTTTTGCGGATGCCGTTGTGCCTCTTTTTTTCAGAGATATTTGCATTCTTCAAGACTGCGCTTGACGCCATTGAGGATGACATAGCCCTCAGGCGGATCCTCGTGGACGATGAATCTTCTGTCATCCTGCATTTTGCCGTGGTTATGACCGTAGGCGGTTTCGCAGGTGATGTCTTTTTCCTTCGGAATCACATGACCGTCATGGGCGATGGTTCTGCCTTTGAAGGAAGGAATTCTGATTCTGGTTGAATTGATAATGACCGCAAAGAACGTGAGTATGATGATGATCCATACGAAAAAGAACATGGATGCCATATTACTTCATGCTTTCTGTCACGCTCTTGGCAAGTCCGGCCAGTGACGCAATGTCGCTGGGAACGATGATCTTGGTGGCCTGGCCATCAGCCGCGGCCTGGAAAGCCTCAAGACTCTTGAGACGGATCACGGCATCATCTGCGCCGGCTTCCTTGATGGCGCGGATACCGTCAGCCTGGGCGTTCTGGACAGCGCGGATTGCTTCAGCGCGGCCTTCCGCTTCCTTGATTTCCTTTTCCTTCTGCGCTTCGGCGGCGAGGATGGTTGCACGCTTGTTTGCCTCAGCCTCAAGGACTGCGGATTCTTTCTTACCTTCGGCAGTAAGAATCATGGACTGCTTTTCACCTTCGGCGGTCAGGATGGCGGCTCTCTTTTCACGTTCCGCCTTCATCTGTTTTTCCATTGCTTCACGGATGGCTGCGGGCGGCTGGATATTCTTGAGCTCGACTCTGGTAACCTTGATTCCCCACGGGTCGGTTGCCTGGTCGATGATCTGCAGCATGCTGGAGTTGATGGAATCACGCGATGTGAGTGTTGTATCAAGCTCCATGTCACCGATGATATTACGCAGCGTGGTAGCGGTGAGATTCTCCATTGCCATGATCGGGTTTTCGACACCGTAAGCATAGTCATGCGGATTCATGACACGGAAATAGACGACCGAGTCAATCTGCATGGTGACATTATCCTTTGTGATGACAGGCTGCGGGGCGAAGTCGGCAACCTGTTCCTTGAGCAGAACACGGCGCACGATTCTGTCCACCAGCGGCAGCTTGAAATGAAGTCCCGCATCCCATGTGGCCTTGTAGCGGCCAAGACGTTCGATGACATATGCGTTTTGCTGAGGAACGATATTGATGCAGGATACGATGATTGCCAGCACGATCAGTGCTACGGCAACCCAGATAATAATTCTGATAAAGTCAGGCATTTGTTTTACCTCCTGTACAAGATTCATTCTATCATTTTTGAACGATTTGACCATACGGTGTGATTTTTAAGGTTCTTTAGTGACAGAAGCGGCAATGAAACATACTTGCAGCCTTTTTTCAGTCTGTGATCAGACAGCCATAGTACTACCGTGAAGGAGAGTATCATGCCTGCACAGGAGGTCTTTTCTTTACGCGGCAGATATTCTCGGGCGGGTGCGTAAAACAGATGAAAAAAGACACGGGTTTCGTTTACAATAAAACGGTCAGAGAAAGAAAGGAAAATCAGTTTATGAGTGAAATTGTTCTGGAAGCGAAAAACATGAAGAAGGTGTACAACTGTAACACACCCAATGCCTTTGAAGCTCTTCATGATATCAATTTCCAGGTTCATGAAGGGGACTTCGTCGCCATCATGGGACCTTCCGGCAGCGGAAAGTCGACCTTTATCAATAACATTTCAACGATTGATCTGCCCACCAGCGGACACGTTTATATCAACGGCCGTGAGGTCAGAGCGATGAGCTCCAATGAGATCGGACGCTTCCGTTTCCAGAATCTCGGTTTCATCTTCCAGGGTTTCAACCTCCTGGATACCCATACAATGTTTGAGAATATTGCCATGCCGCTGTCACTGGCACACATGGACAGCGATGAGATTCACAAGAGAGTCAATGAGCTGGCAGGCCAGATGGATATTCAGCAGTTATTGAAGAAGTTCCCCAATGAGTGCTCAGGCGGCCAGAGACAAAGAGCCGCGATCTGCCGTGCGCTTGTCAATCATCCCCGCATCATCGTCGCCGATGAGCCCACCGGCAATCTTGACTCGAAAAATTCCAGCGAGCTCATGAACATCCTGCAGATGCTCAACCGTGATTACGGCGTGACCATTGTCATGGTTACCCATGACCCCCTGATCACTTCCTACTCCTCAAGACTGATCTATATCAAGGACGGCAACATTGAGACTGTTCTTGACAGAGAAAATCTCACCCAGGACGAATACTTCCAGAAGATCGTCGAAATCAACTCCGCCGAATCCAGGGAGATACTTGCGGCATGATCGTCCGTGACGCCCTGCGCTCTTTGCGCGATGATTTCGCCCGCTCCTTCTTCTATTGGCTGACCCTTCTGCTCACATCGATTTTCATCTATCTGTTCTTCAACATGATGATGAGCGATCCGGACGGGGCAAGCCTTCTGACCGCAGGAACGGATCCGCTGGCGACCCTGATCTCGGTAACGGTCATTGTGATCTGTATGACCGCGATTCTGTTTGCCAATGACTTCTTCGTCAAGCGGAAGGCGAAGGAGCTGGCAGTCCGTCTGATCTGCGGAGCCACCGCGCTTCAATTGGCCACGTATCTGCTCATCCAGACAGTCATTCTTCTGATCATTGCGATTCCAATCGGTCTGATCATTGCCAATATGATGATACCGATGATGAATCATCTGCTGGCAAGCGTTCTGAACAGTTCACTGGTGATTGCCAACAGCTATGAAGCCAATCTGATGGTCGGGATCATTCTCGGCTTTGTGGTGTTCTTTGTCATTATGCTTAACCTGAGCTTCGCCCTCAGAAACGCGGCCACAATGATGTTCTCCAAGGACATCATGACCGCTTCGGAAAGCGGAATCTTCTACCTCGGCAATGTGCCGGGTGTCCTTAAGAAGATTCTCTGTCTGGTATTATGGCTCGCTCCCATCGCTCTGTTTTATACCACCGAGAGCGGTATGATCGTCTATGCGCTGCTTTCCCTTGTGGGTCTCAACATGTGCATTGACACGGTGTTTGTGCCCTGGCTCAGCGCGCGCAATGAGAAAAATCCTTCGAAGCTGCGGGCATTTGTCAAGGACGGCTTTATCCGCCATGACTTAAGGCTGCTCAAGCTGAATCTCCTGCTGATGCTGGGATGTGCATGCCTTCTGAGCACATCGCTTGTTTCCAAGCAGACCAAACCGATTGAGCTTTTGATGTATACGATGTCATTCATTGTCATGAATGTGCTGCTCTCACTGGCCGTGCTGTTCAAATACTCAACCGATCTGACCGGACGCACACGCTATTTCATGACCCTTGATCAGATCGGCTGCACCGATGAGGATTCCGCAGCCATCCGCAGGGGCGAGGTGATTGGCTTCTATGGCTTCATCACTCTGATCGGACTGCTGTATCTGGTCAATATCATTGCGGTGGGCCATATGAACCATGACATGAGCGCCGGTTTCACTGCCGTTTTCCTGATCGGCTTTGCGGTGCCGCTGGTGTTATGCGCATTGTTATCCATGTATTCATACCGCCGTGCAGTCAGCACGATTCATGATCCCCGCTGAGTGTGAAAAAACACGAAGTTCATCGATATTTCCGAAAGGGACGCAAGTCCCTTTTGTATGTGAGCGGCAAGTCAAGTGAATAATCGTTCACAATGTCATGTGTGCATCCTGCGCTTAGCCGTGATAAGATAACACAGTTGAAAGGAGTACTTTTCATGAACGAGGAAATTATCAGATCGATCGCATCTGAGCTGAAAATCAATCTCAGCCAGGTGCAGAATACATTATCCCTTCTTGAGGAAGGCAACACCGTTCCCTTCATTGCCCGTTACCGCAAGGAACAGACACACGGACTCGATGAGGAACAGATCCTCTACATCCAGAAGCAGTATGATTATCAGCTCAAGCTCGCTGAACGCAAGGAGAACGTTCTCAAGCTGATCGCCGAGCAGGGCAAACTGACCGATGAAATCAAAAAGAGTGTCGAGGAGTGCACAAAGCTCTCCCAGGTCGAGGACATCTACCGTCCTTATGCCCAGAAGAAAAAGACCAGAGCCGCGACCGCGATCAAAAACGGTCTGCAGCCGCTGGCTGACTGGATGCTCGCGCTGCCGACAGAGGGAAACCTGGTCGAAGAGGCCATGAAGTATATCAATGACGATGTGAAGAATATCAAGGATGCCGTCCAGGGCGCAATGGATATCATCGCCGAAGCCGTCTCTGACAATGCCAAGCAGAGATGGGCCTTCAAGGATACGATCATGAAGGCCGGTGTCATTGAGACCAAGCTGAAGAAAGATGCCGAGGATGAGAAAAAGGTCTATCAGAATTACTATGATTATTCCGAAAAGATCTCCACTCTCGCCGATCACAGAATCATGGCGATTGACCGTGCCGAAAAGGCGAAGGTGATCACCGTCAATTTCATCTTTGATGAGGAAGGACTCAAGGAACAGGCACTGAACAACCTGACCCATCAGCAGTCCACTATCGTTGACAATGAGCTGAAACTGGCGGCGGATGACGGCTGCACAAGACTGCTGTTCCCGTCCATCGAAAGAGAAATCCGTTCGGAGCTCTCCGACCGCGCGCATACAAGATCCATCGAGATCTTCTCCGCCAACCTTGAAAAGCTGCTGCTGCAGGCACCGCTCAAGGGCAGAATTGTTCTCGGTTTTGACCCGGGCTATTACAACGGCTGCAAACTCGCGGTTATCGATGCGACCGGAAAGATGCTCACCGTCGAAAAGATCTATCCGTTCTCCAAGAAGGGCGGCGATATTGAGGCAAGCAAGAAGGCACTGCTCAGACTGATCCAGAAATACGCGGTTGAGATTGTCGCCATCGGCAATGGCACCGCCAGCCGTGAAAGCGAAAAGCTGGTCGCCGAAGTCATCCGCGAAAACAGCCTGAAAACCGAATACGCGATTGTTTCCGAGGCAGGCGCATCCGTATGGAGTGCCCAGGAAGCGGCCAGAGCTGAATTCCCTGATCTGGCGGTTGAGGAAAGAAGTGCGGTTTCCATCGGCAGAAGACTGCTTGACCCGCTTGCCGAGCTGATCAAGATCGATCCCAAATCCATCGGTGTCGGCCAGTACCAGCATGATCTGCCCCAGAAGGCGCTTTCGGAAAGACTGGATGAAGCGATCATGAAGTGCGTCAACCGCACCGGTGCGGACCTCAACACCGCATCGATGGAGCTGCTGACCCATATCTCCGGTCTTAACAGCGCGGTCGCAAAGGAAATCGTCAATTACAGAAATGAAAACGGACGCTTCACCAACCGCAAACAGCTGATGAAAGTCAAGAAGCTCGGTCCCAAGGCCTATCAGCAGTGCGCAGGCTTCCTGCGTATTACAGACGGCGAGGAGCCGCTGGATGCGACTTCCATCCATCCGGAAAGCTATGACGCTGCCCGTGCCCTGATGAAGGCATGCGGCATCACCCAGCTCGGGGCTGCCGATATCACCTTCCCGGAAGATAAGATCAAGGATCTTGGCATTGATTCCTATACACTCAAGGACATCGAGGATTCCATCACGCAGCCGCTGCGCGACTACCGTGACCAGTTTGAAACCGCTCTGTTAAGAAGCGATGTATTGGAAATGAGCGATCTGCATGTCGGCGACAAGCTCTCCGGCACAGTCCGCAATGTCGTTGATTTCGGCGCCTTCGTCGATATCGGTCTGCATGAGGACGGTCTGGTTCATACCACCAGAATGAGCATGCGCAGAAATGTCGATCCGATGAGCATCGTCTCGGTCGGCGACATTGTCGATGTATGGGTCTATGAGCTGGATGAGGAAAGAGGAAGAGTATCGCTGAGTATGCTGCCGAAGGAACAGCTGGAACAGCGCGATGCCGCCTACAAGCACCGCAAGAGCTCCAAGAACAGAAAGAAAGACGAGAAGCCGAAGAAGAAGGAAGTCACCATGGACGACGCGATGGCGCGCCTGATGGAACGCTTCGGAAAGTAAGCACTCATCACAGACATAAGGCCGTGTGTCCCATGTACGCATGGCCTTTTTCAGATATAATGGAATCACGTGAAACGGAGCGGAAACATGCTGATCATCAATGAAACAAGTCCTGTGCTCACATCGGAAAAGATCATTCTGAGAAGACCGGATGAAACGGATATCTGCGAACTCAAAGAGCTGTTCGATCATCCTCTGGATGAAACAAAGGCGCGCGCGATGCTGCAGAGTTCTGAGCAGTCCTGGCGGGAAGGAAAAGAATACATTCTCGGCGTTATCGCAAAGGATGACGGAAAACTCAAAGGCATTATTGAAATGTACGGCTGTGAGGACGGACATCTTCTGATCGGCTATCGCACCATGCCCGCAATGCGCCATCGGGGCTACGCTTCCGAGGCAGTCTATGTTCTGGTACACCATCTGATTCAAAACGGCATCCATACCGTCTATGCGGCTGTGCAGGAACACAATGAATATTCGCAGGCACTGCTGCGCCACAACGGCTTTGAACAGATTGAAAAGAAGGATGGAAGAATCCTGTTTGCCTATTACAGAAATCCCGGTCAAAGGGAAGAAAAGGATTTCGGTGAAACAATGAAAGTGATTTATCTGGCTGCCGGCTGTTTCTGGGGCAGTGAAAAGGCGTTTAAACTTCTGGATGGCGTTGTTGACACAATGACAGGCTATGCCAACGGCACGATCAGCAATCCCCGCTATGAAGATGTGTGTCGCGGCAACACCGGCTTCCGTGAGACCGTGCGGATTGTATATGATCCGGCAATCGTGTCCCTGGAAACAATCATGAAAGCATATTTCCTGTGCATTGATCCGACCGTGGCCAACCGGCAGGGCAATGACATCGGCTCCCAGTATCAGACCGGTGTCTACTATACCGACGAGCAGGATGCGAAGCTTCTCAAAGATATTTTTGAGGAAGAGAAAAAGAAATATGACCGCTTCTTTGTGGAGCTGGAGCCATTGAAAAATTTCTATACCGCGGAGGAGTATCACCAGAATTATCTCGGAAAGAATCCCTGGGGCTACTGCCATATCACGAAAACCGAATTCGATGCGGTGAAAGCTTTGAACAAAAAGCAGTAAAAAACAGATTTGCCGTGGAATATTTCCATGGATGTGACGATATAATGGAATGGACAGGGCGAAAGGGGAAAAGCCTGTATGATCAAGGATTTATATAAAGAGGGATACACACAGAACCGCGAGCTTTCATGGCTGCAGTTTGACATGCGCTGCCTCAATGAGGCAAAGGACAAGACCGTTCCGGACATCGAACGGCTGAAATTCGTTGAGATTTACACATCCAACCTGACCGAATTCTTCATGGTCAGAGTGGGCAGTCTTTATGATATGGACAAGGCGTCCGTCACCAAGGTGGACAACAAATCCGGCCTCTCACCGAAGGGCCAGCTCAATGCCATCTATCCGGCTGCCAAGCGCGGTCTGAAAAAGCGCGATGTGATTTTTGAGGAACTCAGAAAGAGACTCGCGCGTGCCGGCATCGAGGACATTCCGGTTTCCGAATGCGACAAGAATGAGGTGAAATATCTGCGCAAGTATTTCCGCAGATCAATCGCGCCTCTGCTGGCGCCGCAGATCGTCGACACCCATCATCCGTTCCCGAATCTGCAGTTCGGCACCATTTATATCGCGGCTGTATTGAAATATGCCAAGCGCTCGGTATTCGCCTTTGTGCCGGTGCCCACGACACTTCCTGCGATCATTTCATTGCCGCACAAGAAGAAGGTCCGTTTTGTACATACCGAGGATCTGATCATGAGCTATGCTCCGGAGATTTTCCCGGATGCGCAGATCACGGAAATCATGAAGATCTCGGTCGCAAGAAGCGCCTATGTGGATGCTGATGATGACATCTTTGCCAATATCCTTGATTACCGCAAGAAAATGCTGAGAGTGCTCAAGGAGCGCAGAAAGATGAATGTGACGATGCTCACTTTCTCAAAGAAGCCCAGCGACCATCTCAAGAAATATCTGCAGTCCAACCTCGGCATCACCAACCGCGAGGTGTTTGTGTGCAGCGTGCCGATGAATCTCAAATATGTCTACTCGCTGCCATCACTGCTCAATGATGAGCAGAAGGAAGCGCTGACTTATCCGTCATATGAGCCCAAGCTCTCACCGTCCCTGAATTATTCCAGAAAGATTTTCCCGCAGATCCAGAAGAAGGATGTCCTGCTTTCCTATCCGTATGAATCAATGGAGCCGTTCCTGCAATTGCTCAAGGAATCGGCATCTGATCCGAATGTGGTTTCGATCAAGATCACGATCTACCGTCTTGCCAGCCATGCCCGACTGGTTGATTATCTGTGCCTTGCGGCGGAAAACGGCAAAGAAGTCGATGTGCTGATTGAACTCAAGGCCAGATTCGATGAGCAGAACAACATTGACTATTCCGAACGTCTTGAGGATGCCGGCTGCAATGTCATCTACGGTTTTGAAAAATACAAAGTACATTCCAAGATCTGCCTGATCACGCGGGTGGAAAAGGG
Organism: Erysipelotrichaceae bacterium NK3D112; assembly: GCA_000701725.1. GTDB lineage: Bacteria > Bacillota_I > Bacilli_A > Erysipelotrichales > Erysipelotrichaceae > Bulleidia. The sequence goes on along the minus strand of JNJQ01000012.1, from coordinate 36,619 downwards.
AAAAACAACCCATGCGGCTCTGCTTTCCACCGGCAATTTCAATGAGAATACGGCAAAGCTTTATACCGACCTTGCCTATATGACATCCAGACCGGAAATCATTGACGATGCGATCGCGTTCTTCCAGAACATGGCCATCGGCAAGCTTGACGGCACCTACAATGAACTGCTCGTGGCGCCGGTGAGCCTGAAGAGCTCGCTGCTTGCGATGATCGATGAGCAGATTGCCAAAGGGGAAGAGGGATATATCTTTGCCAAGGTCAACTCCGTCACCGATGAAGAGATCATTGTGAAGCTCAAGGAGGCATCCTGTGCCGGCGTGCAGATTACACTGCTGGTCAGAGGCATCTGCTGTCTGGTGCCCGGTGTCAAGGGAAAGACTGAAAACATCGAGGTCAGACAGATCGTCGGCCGCTATCTGGAACATTCCAGAATCTACATTTTCGGTAAGAACGAAGAGGAGAAGATGTATATTTCCTCCGCTGACTTCATGACCCGGAACACCGAACGCAGAGTCGAGATCGCCTGCCCGCTGAAAGATGCGGCATGCGCGGCGAGAATCCACCGGATGATTGATCTTTACATGGCTGACAACACCAAAGTCAGAGTGCTGTTCCCGACCGGCCGCTATCATAAGATCCGCGACGTTGAGGTGCCGGTGAGCGCACAGGAGATGATGATGGAAAAGACAGCCGCATCGAATCAGAGTCTGCCGCCTGCAGCAGTTGTGCAGCGTCCGGCAGCGGTTGTGTTTGACACTACCTACAAACCGAAGAAAAAGAAGAAAAAGAAAAATGATTCAGACTGAAATCGTGATGCCTGAAGGCACACTGGTGAAAAGAGAATACAAAAAGGGGATCACACCCGAAAAAATCGCGGAAGAGTTCAGCGCGGATCTGCCCTATGACATCATCGCATGTCTGGTTGATAACGTGCATGAGCGGATTGACATGCCGCTGCGCAAAGACTGCAGGGTGGCACTGCTGGATCAGCGCAACCCGTATGCGAATCTGGTTTACCAGGCATCCCTGACACTGCTTTACATTCATGCGGTTCATGATGTGTTTGGCGCAAAGACAAGGGTGTCCATCAACAATTCGCTTTCACGCGGCCTTTTCACAAACATTCATGTGCCTGCCGTCACTGATGAGGACTGCAGAAGAATTGAAGAGCGGATGCGCGTGTATATGGAAAAGCGCACACCGTTCCTTGAAAAGAAGGTCAACCGTGAAGCGGCGTCTGAATTCCTGAAAGAGCACAGGCTGCATGATGCGTTAAGACTGTTTGAGACCAGCGAGGATCTCGATTTCGCATATCTTTGCACGCTGGATGATGAGCAGCTGCTGTTCTATCTGCACCTTGTTCCTGATTGCGGCTATCTCAAACGCTTTGAAGTGCGCCGCTGCCGCAATGGCGTGCTGCTGAGATTTCCCCATCACCGCGATCCGGCCAGTATTCCCGTCTATGAGGATCAGCCGATTCTCTATGACGCTTTTTCCGAAGAGACCCACTGGGAGAGACTTTGCGGCATCAACAATGCCGGCGAGCTCAACCGGACCGTTCTGAAAGGAAACGCGCGGGATCTGATTCTGCTCTGCGAGGCGCTTCATGAAAAGAAGATCGCCGAGATTGCCGAAAAGATCCGTCACAGCGGCAGAAGAATCATTCTGATCGCGGGCCCTTCCTCAAGCGGCAAGACCTCATTTGCTAAACGTCTTTGCATTCAGCTCAGAGTCAGCGGCATCAATCCGCTGTATCTTGGCACGGATGATTATTTCATCAACCGCGATGACATGGAGGTGGATGAGAACGGCAACCGCGACTATGAAGGCTTAAGCGCCGTCGATACAAAACTGTTCGCTTCCCAGATGAATGATCTGCTGAGCGGAAAGAAAGTGGATATTCCCGAATTTGATTTCATCAGCGGCACCAAGATCTTCGGCAAGCGGATCACTTCCATCCGCGAGGATCAGGCGATCGTGATTGAAGGCATTCACGCCCTTAATCCGAAGCTGTCCGAAGGCATTGATGACAAAGACAAATTCAGAATCTATATTTCCCCATTGACTCAGCTGAACATCGACATGCATCACAGAATCCCGACCACCGATGCCAGACTCTTCCGCAGACTGGTGCGCGATCACCGCACCCGCGGCCGCAGTGCGGCCACCACCATCCATGACTGGCCGGCGGTGCGCCATGGCGAGGATGACAACATCTTCCCGTACAATTCGGAAGCGGATGCCTTCTTCAACAGCCATTTCATCTATGAGCTGGCGGTGCTGAAGAAATACGCGCAGCCTCTTCTGGAAGAGATCACACCCGATCTGCCCGAATATCCCGAGGCGCAGCGGTATCTCGGATATCTGAAATTCTTTGTGTCACTTGAGGATGAGACGGCGATCCCGTGCAATTCCATCATCCGTGAATTCATCGGTGGCAGTGTTCTGACCGGCTGAAACATACCGCATTCCAAACGGACCGTCCGCAGGCATGATGCCCGCAGACTGATCCGTTTTTTGCGTGCTTTATTCTTTATAATTTCAGCCACATCGGTTATACTTTCATTCACTGATTATGGAAAAGAAGAAGTTTGAAACAAAAGGAAGCCTCCTGTTATATTTCGTGAACGGATCCAAGCGCTGGTTTGCGCTGGCCGTGCTTTTCGCATGCGCGGTGAGCCTTCTGGATCTTGTGAACCCGAAAATCATCGGATATACGGTTGACTCATTAATCGGGGACAAACCTTCCGCTCTGCCTTTTTATCTGAACGGTTTTGCCGAGGCGATGGGCGGCGTGAGTGTGCTGCGGGAAAAGCTGTGGCTGGTGGGACTGGCGGTTGTGCTGGTGGCGTTATGCTCGGCCGTATGCCGTTTCCTGTTCCGTCTGTTCAACTCAATCGGTGCGGAAACCCTCGTCAAGAACATGCGCGACACGCTGTTCACACACATTCTGAGACTGCCGTTTGCCTGGCATTCCGTCAATCATACCGGCGATATCATCCAGCGCTGCACATCGGATGTGGAACAGATCAAGATGTTCTTAAGCGAGCAGCTCACTTCGCTGTTAAGAATCTTTGTGCTGATTGCCATGGCATTGCGGTACATGTACAGAATCAGTCCGAAACTGATGTGTGCCTCGGGCATTTTCATCCCGGTGATCATCGGCTATTCCTTCTGGTTCCACAAGAAGATCGGTTCCCAGTTTGCCATCGTTGACAATGAGGAGGGTAAGCTTTCCTCCATTGCCCAGGAAAACCTGACCGGTGTGCGTGTCGTGCGCGCCTTTGGCCGTGAGAAGTATGAGCGGCAGCGCTTTGAAAAGCAGAATGCCTACTATACAAACATGTGGATCAGATTGATGCAGCTGATGAGCGCCTTCTGGACCAGCGGCGACTTCATCTCATATGTGCAGCTGCTGACAGTATTGCTGTTCGGTTCCCATCTTGCCATGAACGGCGAGATCACCGCCGGCAGCTTCATTGAATTTGTTACTTACAACGCGATGCTCACATGGCCTGTCAGAATGCTCGGCCGTGTGATTGCCAACCTGTCCAAGGCGGGCATTTCGATTGAGAGATTGCGCTATATCATGAACTCGGAAGAGGAAAAGGATGTACCGGGTGCGAGTGAACCGGATTTCAGACAGGACATCACCTTTGACAATGTGTCCTATTCCTATACGGAGGATGGCGCGAAGATTCTCGACAATGTCAGCTTCACGGTCAAAGCCGGCACCACGGTTGGCATTCTCGGCTCCACCGGCAGCGGCAAATCCACCCTCATGTATCTGCTGGACAGAATGTATCCTCTGCCTGAAGGCTGCGGACGGATTCTGATCGGCGATACGGATCTGAAAAATATCAAAGCCCAATGGGTCAGAAAGAACATCGGCATGGTTCTGCAGGAACCGTTCCTGTTCTCCAGAACCCTTTCCGAAAATATCTCCATCGCCACCCGCAACAAGGAGATCAGCCGTGTTCACAAAGCGGCTGAAGTGGCCCAGCTGACCGACGCCATCGAGCATTTCCGCGACGGTTATGAAACATTTGTCGGCGAAAGGGGCGTCACCCTTTCAGGCGGCCAGAAACAAAGGACCGCGATCGCCCAGATGCTGATCAGAAAGCCGCCGGTGATGATCTTCGATGATTCGCTTTCCGCCGTTGACGCGGAGACGGACGCACGGATCCGGGCAGCCCTGAAACAGAATGTCAAGGACACCACGGTCATCCTGATCGCCCACCGCATCACGACGCTCATGCATGCGGATCAGATTATCGTCATGGACAAGGGCAGAATCGCCGAGCAGGGAACCCATGAGGAACTGATCGAAAAGGGCGGCATGTACGCGAAGATTTATGAACTGCAGATGCAGCAGAGCCAGATCGAAACGGAGGAAGCCTTATGAGTGAAGAAAACAAGAATGTCAGGCTTCCGCTGTTCGGTATTCCGAAGATTCTTCCCTATGTGAAGAAATACCGTGTGCGGATCGCCATGATGATCGCCATGGGCATCACCGCCAGCCTGATCGACTCGATCTTCCCGCTGTTCACACGCTACGCGATCGATCACTTCATCGGTGAGCAGACCATGGATACAGCCCTCATCTTCGCGCTGCTGTTCATGGGTGTGCTGCTGTTCCAGGTGGCGATCAATTACATCTCAATGTATTTTGCCGGCATGACGGAAATGGATGTGGACAGGGATCTGCGCGATGCCTCGTTCAACCATCTTCAGACACTGTCGTTTGCCTACTTCAACCAGAACAACGTCGGCTATATCCACGCCAGAGTCATGAGCGACACCGGCAAGATCGGTGAGCTGGTCGCCTGGCGCATGATGGATATCGTCTGGAACGGATCGTATCTGATCTTCATCCTGATCAACATGGTGCTGATCAATGCGAAACTGGCGGTTTATATTCTGCTGCTGGTTCCTGCCGCGGCGCTGCTGATCACATTCTTCCAGAGCAGACTTGTCACCCTGAACCGCAAAATCAGGGAAATCAATTCCAAGATCACCGGCAACTTCAACGAAGGCATCACCGGTGTGCGTTCCATCAAGACCCTCGTCATTGAGGATGTCATCGGTTCTGATTTCAGAAAAGACACTTCCGAAATGAGAAGGACATCTGTGCGGGCAACCCGCTACTCCGCTTCCTTCTCGGCAGTAATGACCATGCTCGGTTCCGTCGCGCTTGCCCTGGTTCTGGCCAAGGGCGGTGTATTGACAAGAGAAGGGGTGATGCTGATTGGTACCCTGTCCGTCTTTATGACCTATGCGATGAACATGATGGAGCCGATCCAGTTCATCATTGAAACCATCGCTGCACTGATTGCCATCCAGGTCAACATCGAGCGTTTCACAAAACTCATGGATACCGAAAGCGATGTGGCCGATTCAAAGGAAGTTATCGCGAAATACGGCGACACCTTTGAACCCAAAAAAGAAAACTGGGAAAAACTGGAAGGCGATGTCGAATTCCGCGATGTCAGCTTCATGTATCCGGACGGCAATGAGATGGTGCTTGAGAATTTCAATCTGAAAATTCCGGCCGGCACCAACGTTGCCATCGTCGGTGAAACCGGTGCGGGCAAATCCACGCTGGTCAATCTGGTCTGCCGTTTCTTTGAACCGACCAAAGGCCAGGTATTGATCGACGGAAGGGATGCACGTGAAAGATCGCAGCTGTGGCTGCATTCCAATATCGGCTATGTACTGCAGACACCGCATCTGTTCTCCGGAACGGTCCGCGACAATCTGCGCTATGGCAAACCCGACGCGAGCGATGAGGAAATCATGAACGCATTGAAACTGGTTTCCGCGGAAGGCGTGCTTGAGAAAATGGACAAAGGCCTCGACAGTGAGGTCGGCGAGGGCGGCGATCTGCTGTCCACCGGTGAAAAGCAGCTGCTCTGCTTTGCCAGAGCGATCCTGGCTGATCCGCGCATTCTGGTCCTTGATGAGGCAACCGCCTCCATTGACACCCTGACCGAAAAAGCGATCCAGGATGCCATTGACACGGTGATCAAAGGAAGAACCTCCTTTGTCATCGCCCACCGTCTTTCCACGGTTGTCGACGCCGATATCATTCTTGTCGTTGAAGACGGAAAGATCATCGAGCGGGGCAGACATGCCGATCTGATGAGAAAGAAAGGCGCCTACTACCAGCTTTACACAAGACAATACGAGGAAATGATCGTCAACCAGTACGGTATGGCATAAAGAAAAGGACTTCATCTCTGAAATGATCATCAGAGATTGAAGTCCTTTTGAGTTTCAGCCTTTATAGGGACGGGCGGGTGTTTCCGGGAAAACATAGGTGCCGTAAAGCCAGCCGTTCAGAAATGCCTGGGCAAGCGAATTCTTCCGGATCCGGTTCTTTGCCTCATCGATGCTCATCCAGCTCCAGGAATCGATTTCCTCATTGGGGACGGCATTTTCCTCTTCCACAACGGCGGTGAAATTGAACATGAGGGTATTGCTTGGCGCATAATAATGGGAACGGTTGAAGCTGATGGATTCCACATCAAGACCAAGCTCTTCCTTGATCTCTCTGACTGCCGCGTTTTCGGCATCCTCACCCTTGTTGATATAGCCTGCGCACAGAATATGCTGATCGCCTCCATACTGGCGTATGAGAAGAACCTTGTCCCGTGCGGGATTGGTGATAATCATCGATACACCGGCATTGAATACGGGAAAGCGGTATTCACCGCACTGCGGGCACCAGGGAATCATCTTTCCTTCCGATTCCAGATATTTCTCTTCAAGCCTGCATCCGCACTGCATGCAGTGAATCATTTGAACAGCCATACTCACACCTCCTCAAGTGCGAAGCCATAATATTACTTTTTCAGCTCAGCTTTCAGCTTTTCAGCCCATCCGGCGAATTCTTCCAGTCTTTCCTTTGTGACAACCGGATACTGCGGATCCATATCGCGCAGCTCATTCAGAATGATTTCCGAAACGACATAGCGCATATACCACTTGTTGTCGGCGGGAACCACATACCACGGGGAATGCTTCGTGGCGGTTTTGTTGATGGCATCCTCAAAGGCTTCCATATAGGCATCCCAGTAGGCTCTTTCCTCCACATCGCCGCTGGAGAACTTCCAGTTCTTCTCCGGCTCCTCAATGCGGCTGAGGAAACGCTTTGCCTGTTCCTCTTTGGAGATATTCAGGAAAATCTTGACGACTCTGACATTGTTATTCCAGAGATACTTTTCAAAATTGCGGATATCCTCATAGCGGTTGGGAATGACCTTGTCCAGATCGATTCTTCTGGCCTGGGCCTGGGAGGCATAGAGTGATTTGACCTTGCCGATCAGCACATCCTCATAGTGGGAACGGTTGAAGATCGCGATTTCACCCTTGGCCGGCACCTGCTGAACGATTCTCCATAAATAATCATGGGCCAGTTCATTGGAAGAAGGGGATTTGAAGGCTGCCTCATAGACGCCATGGGGAGAAAGGCACTGCAGCACGTGACGGATGGTGCCGTCCTTGCCCGCGGCATCCATTGCCTGGAACAGGACAATCAGTCCCTCTTTCTTTTCGGCATAGAGTTTCTGCTGAAGCTCATCGAGCTCCTCCTCGTTCTGCTCCATCTTTTCCTTGGCAATCTTTTTGTCATCGCAAAGGGATGTTTCGTCTGTAGATGCTTTTTTGATGCGGAACGGTTCTGTTCCGTCGTATCTGTATTTTCCGAGCATAACGGCTCCTTTCCATTGCTGAACCAATCATATCATGCATGTGCTTTTTTGAGATGCTCTGTATCAGAGAGAACGTGAGGAATCAGCTGAGACGAATTCACCGGGAAAGGAGCGGATCATGGCGGGAGGGCATGTATGGCACATAAAGGATTTCATGATCCGTATCGCTGAAACGCATTTTTACGGCACAACTTGTGACGCAAAGGATTGCGGATGATGCGTTTTTTGTGTTTTATATTATTCATAGGTACTTCAATATGAAACTGAACAAACAGGAAACCGCAGTGATCAGACTGCTGATGGCAAATGATGATTATGTATCTTCTTATGAGATTTCAGCATCTTCCGGTATTTCAAGACGGATGGTGCGTGAAATTGTTCCTTTGCTCAGAGACAGGCTGGCGCAGGAAGGAATTGAACTGGAATCCAGAACGAATAAGGGATACCGGCTCAGCGGACTGACGCTGAAAACAAGAAACCGCCTTCTGGAAATGATTGAGGAAGGGGAGAAGTCGGTATCGCAGATCCCGGATGACATGCTCAACCGGCAGATTTATATCAACCGCAGGCTGATCGAGGCGGATGATTATATTCTGGTGGATGACCTGGCGGATGAGCTGCTGTTAAGCCGTACGGCAGTCAGTTCCTTATTGAAAGATATCCGCATCGTTCTGAAAAAATACAGCCTGACCATTGAACAGAGACCGTATCACGGAATCCGTATGCTCGGAAATGAGATTGACAAACGCCATGCGCTCACCGATTTCAACTTCACGGCATTTTCGGATACTGCGATGTTCTATGATTTTCTGGATACGCTTGCGGCGGATGAAACCGCGTGGGAACGCAATGTTTTCGATGTGTTCCGCAGATATGACATCATTTTTACGGATATCGCACTGTGCGATCTTCTGATCGGCATCGCCGTTCAGATAACCCGGATTGTGTCCGGAAACGAGCTGAAAGAATATGTTCTGCAGGATGTGAAGGAAAACAGTGAAGAAGCGGCTGCAGCAAGGGAAATCGCCTTCAGTATCAAGAGCCTGAATTTCTGCGAACTGAATGAAAATGAAATCAGAGCGCTCGCTGCCGCCATTGCATGCAAGCGCTCCGCCGTCCATATGTCATTTGATGATCATGATGCGGATGAGGTATCGGAGCGGATATTTGAACAGATCATGAAATCGACGTTTGTCGACTACAGGGCATCCGCGAAAAAGGGACTGATCGTGCAGGCTGTGCGCCATGTGATGCGCCAGCTGAGATGCGATGAGAAGATCCGCACGGAAATGTGGAATACCGCATTCACAAGATATCCGCTTGCGTACAGTCATGCCCTCTGTGCAGCGGAAATACTGACTGCGGAAACCGGAAAAACATGCGGCAAGAGCCACATTGTCTATCTGACACAGGCTTTTCAGTCAGTGATGCGGGAAACCGAAAAACCGCCGCTAAAAGCTTTGTTTATCTGCGGTCATACCGATGTCGGCTCCCATATACTGACCATGAGCATTGAAAACAGGATCTCTCCCTTTGCCCACATTACAAATACGATTCAGTATTATCAGCTTTATGAGGAGGATCTTTCCGCATACGATCTGATCATTTCCACCATCAGTATTCATAAACCTCTGCCTTTGCCGTATATCTGTATTTCACAATGGGTCAATGAGGATGATCTCAACACGGTTGAATCCTTCATGCACAGCAGATTCCGCATGTGCATTCCGCAGTTCCGCTTTCATCCCGGTCTTTACGCGGATCATCTGGACGGCTCTGATCTCAAAGAGACAAGAAAAATCATTGCCCAGAAGATTGCGTCCGTCTATGGCGAAACAACAATGAACTTTTCACGGATCACCGAGAAGGACCTCAATACCGAAGTGATCCAAAATACGGTGCTGGCGGAAACGGTCAGGGAGATGCCGTGCCGCTGTCCCTGGTGCATTCTTGTCTTTGACAGGCCGTTAAAGCACGGCAGGAAATCAATTTCAGCCGCGGTCATTTATTTCGGCAGGAAGGATTCATGGGAATACCATGAGATCCGCAAACTGATTGCGGACAGACTGCAGCAGGCGGATGAGAAAAAGATCAGAGAAATCTTCTCCTCATACATCTCATTCCTGCGCTTTCTGAGCGACTGAACGGTTTTGGATCCGTGATCACATACTGATGCGGATGAAAAATAACATTGTCAAGAAAAAGAAAAAATCCGGCATAGACCGGATTTTTGATGGTCGGGGTGACGAGATTCGAACTCACGACCTCTTCGTCCCGAACGAAGCGCTCTACCAAGCTGAGCCACACCCCGACGTTCAGCGTAATTATGTTAGCACATAAGATTTAAAAAGCCAACAAAAATATTTTCGGATTCAGCGCAGATTCTATGACCGATTCTTTGGCTGGGACTCTGTTTCGCTGAAGAAGACGATTCAGCCCTGTTTGTGTGATAAGATAGTATGCAGGTTGTATGCTGAATTCCGGGAGGGATCATATGGCAAAAAGAAAAAGAAGAGTCCGCATTTCAGTGATCGTTCTGGCAATCGCACTGATTGCGGCAGCGGCAGGGGGAGCCGTACTCTGGAAGACCTTGGGCAGCAATTATGACAAACGCAATGATTATGTCAAACTGGCACAGCCCGCACACAGGAATAACAATGAGGAAGGCTATTCGCCGGTGATTTCGAAGACTTCGGCGACGCTGTTCATGGTCGGCGATGCGCTTCTGCATGACACTGTATACAATGACGGCCGCACCGCGGACGGAGGCTGGGACTTCACCAGACAGATCCACCGTATCGGCGATATTGCAAAACAGTATGATCTGGCTTATTACAACCAGGAGACAATCCTGGGCGGCGAGGAGCTCGGGCTTTCCAATTATCCGATGTTCAACTCTCCCCAGGAATGGGGCCGCGATATGGTTGATCAGGGCTTCAATCTTGTTTCAACCGCAACCAATCATGCTCTCGACAGATGGGGTGCAGGCATTGCCGCATCCAAAGCATTCTGGAAATCGCAGGAAGGCGTGGTTGAGGACGGCACAAACACCTCCTGGGAGGAATACAATGAACTGCCTGTTTATGAAGTCAACGGCATCTCCTATGTCTTTGTCTCATGGACTTACGGAATGAACGGACTGCAGTGTCCGGAAGGCGAGGAATATCTGGTCAACTGCTATGACGGCTACATGGACACCATGCTTGATCAGGTGCGTCAGGGAAAAGAAAAGGCGGATGTTGTGATCGTTGCCATCCATTGGGGCGATGAATATTCCATGTCGCCCAATGAATCCCAGCTTTCCATTGCCCGCCAGCTGTCCGATGCGGGTGCTGATATCATCATCGGCAACCATGTGCACTGCATCCAGCCGGTGGAATGGATCAATGACAAAACCATCTGTTTCTATGCGCTCGGCAATCTGATCAGTGATCAGTGGCCATGGGAGGAATCAATGATCGGCATGATGGCGGGACTCACCATCAACAAGACCACCAAGGGAAGCAGAACCGATATTGAAATCACCGATGTCAAGGCGGATCTGCACTGGACGTATTCCAACCGCAGTGCCCATACCGATTTTGAGGAGATTCCGTTCTCCCAGCTCAATGATGATCTGTATCCCGGCTATCAGGAAGTATACAGCCGCTATACCAAGGTCATTACCGAAATGGATGACTCCATCCAGGTCGGAGGCTTCTGATTCATGAAAATCTCCGTGCTGACCATGTGTCCGGAGTTCTTTGACAGCTTTCTGAATTCTGTCCTTGTGGCCCGCGGGGCAAAGCGCGATCTGCTCAATATCGAGATCGTTGATATCCGAAGTTTCGCCGGCGGCAGCTTCCGCCATATTGACGATTCGCCTTATGGCGGCGGAGCAGGCATGATCATGCGTGCCGGACCTGTGGTCAGTGCGCTCGAATCCGTATTGAGTGAAAACAGTCATACGGTGCTCTTCGCCCCGGCCGGCAACACCTACACCCAGCAGAAGGCGCATGAATATTCTGAAAAAGATCATCTGATCCTGATCTGCGGACATTATGAAGGCATAGACGCAAGGGTATATCCGTATTGCGATGAACTGCTTTCCATCGGCGATTATGTGCTTTCCGGCGGTGAAATCGCGGCCATGGCTGTCATCGATTCCGTTGTCAGGCTGCTTGGCACCATCCGCAGCGAATCCACGGAAGAGGAATCCTTTGAAAACGGACTGCTTGAATATCCGCAATATACAAAGCCGCGCACATTCCGCGGACAGGAGGTTCCCGAGGTTCTGCTTGGCGGCAATCATGAAAAAATCCGCCGCTGGCGGCTGAAGGAATCATTGCGCAAAACAGCTGAAACACGGCCCGACCTGATCGCGGCAAGACAGCTGAGCAAGGAAGAAAAACAGCTTCTGGAAGAAATCAAAGAAGAATAAAGGGTATCATTGCCAATCTCCCTTACGGGACAGGCAGGATGGTACCCTGTTTTTCATATGTGCATGATCAGCTCAGTGAGCAATACGGCGATGCAGCAGACCGAAGCCACAAACGGCAGGCTTTTGCCTTTGGCAGCCAGATACATGCCCGCAAACAGCGCGATATATCCGGAAACGGGGGAACCGGTGGATTCCACCATGGCCGGGAAGGTCATCACGGCAAGTGTCGCGTAAGGAACATAATACAGAAACGAACGGATGAAGCGGTTGTTGATCGGCTTGCGGATTAAGGTCAGCGGAAGCACACGGATCAGATAAGAAACACCGCCGGAAATCAGAATATAAAGAAGAATGGAATGTTTCATGCCTGATCACCTCCGCTTTCCGTATGCGGCGCAAGCCAGCTCGCAACACCTGCGATCAGGATTGTGAGAATGATGGTCTTGGTGCCGGAGCTCACATGGATGAAGGGCAGCCGGTCAAACAGGAAACTTAACGCGAAGCCGCTTGCGACAACCGCGGCCACCGCCTTGTCATGTTTTGCGGGCGGAATGATGATCGCCAGAAACATGCCGAACAGAGCAACAGAGAGCGCTCTGACAATGCGGGCGGGAAGAATGTTGCCGGCAATGATGCCTCCGGCTGAACCCAGTGCCCAGAACAAAGCGGAGATGCCAAGGGCGCCATAGTAATACCACGGGGAGAGCCAGCCGGGTTCCCCGATGCCGAGTCCGAACAGCTCATCCGTGATGCCATAGCCCACAAAGAAGCGGTGGATCAAAGGCGTTTTGGGATTGAACTTCTGGCTTAAGGCGGTGCTCATCAGCAGATAGCGGGCATTGGCGACCAGCGTGACTATTGCAATCTCAAGATATGCCGCATCCGCCGCGATCACCTGCAAAGCCGCATATTCACCGGCGCTTGCCAGGTTGAGCAGGCTGAACAGAAAGCCCTCAAACGGATTCATTCCGGCCTGCTTCATGACAATTCCAAGCGAGAAGGAGACCGCCATATATCCAAGCGCGATCGGCACGCCGTCCTTCAGTCCGCGCAGCCAGTCCGCTTTTACTGTAAAATCTTTCTTTTTTTCTTTCATGCTGTTTTCAGTTATATCAGCATGCCCTGCGGAAGTAAAGCATTTTGAGCCGTCAGATCTCATTTGAGGAAGGTTTGCCGGAATGTGTTATAATCAACACAAGCCCTCGGCTTCTTTTTGTCATGCGGGCTGAAGAATACATAGAAACTTATGAATCAGAATACCAGAAAAATCACAGACGGCGCGATGATGATTGCCATTGTCGGCGCGGTTCTGTTAATGGACAGACAGCTGGCCGGCACGATTTCATCCCTGGCGCTGTTCCTGTTCCCGCTGCCGATGGTTTTCTATGCGGCGAAGTACGGACTGCGTTCAAGCGGAATGGTGCTGGGTGCGCTGATGGCGCTGGTCTTTATCCTCGGCACACCGCAGAGCATCTTCTTTGTCGGCGCGGAAAGCATCATCGGCACAATCTATGGCGCCGGCGTGCATAACGGCACGGAGAACAGAAGGATCGTTCTGCGCACGCTGATTCTCGGCGGCATTGTCGAACTGCTGGCGATGGTGGTGTTTGCATCCTTCTTCGGCTATGACGTGACTTCGGAAATCACCGAATACACGAAGATCTTCGATCAGCTAACCGCTGAAACAGGCGTTGCCCTGCCGGTGTCGCTGACCAATCCCAATTCACTTCGAACACTCTTTGTCATTTCCGCAATCCTGACCGGTGTGATGGAAGGCATGGTAACCCATCTGGTTTCCAGAATGATGCTGAAAAGGCTGCGCTTCCCGCTGCCCAAATCCACACCGATTGAGCAGTATTATCCGCCGAAATGGTCAGGCTATCTGGCATTTGCGGCAATGTGTGTCTATTACTATTCCCTGATCAGACCGTTCAGTACCGAGGTTTATCAGACTGCCGCCCAGGCGGCCGGCACGATCGGGATGATGTATCTGATCATGTACGGCTTTATCGCGGTGCTGATTCTGCTGCCAAGGCGCTTTCCCTCAATCAATGTGTGGGTGGCGCTGCTGATCATCATTCTTCTGTTTATGACGATGTCACTGGCAGTGGCCATCACCGGATTCCTGTACATCACAACCGATCTGCATGAACGTATATGCAAAGGAGGTGCCCATGCGGCAGAAAATTGACAGAACCAAACGGCTGGTTTTCATCATTATTCTCATAGAAGCTGCGGTGATCGCCTTCTTCTGGTTTGCCCTGAAGGCCAATGTGCTCAGCGCGCTGGTCATTCTTGTGCTTGAGACAGCCGGAGCCTTCCTGCTGTTTGACCGTGTTGAGGATGCGATTGAGGAAGAGACGACCGGGGTGAAGCAGATGCTCGGATCCACCGCCCGTCAGGCCTATCTGACCGGTGAGATCGGCATGGTCATTTACGATGATGATTATGTGGTCACCTGGATGTCGGAACTGTTCACCACCCGCGGCATCAACCGCGTGGGGCACAAGCTGCTCACCTGGATTCCGGAAGCGGATGATCTGATCGCGGGCAGAAGCGACACCGCCACGGTCAGACTGGATGACAAGATTTACGAGATCCGCAGATCGGAAGATTCGCAGATCATCTTCTTCCGAGACGTGACGGAAGTGAGCACCTACCGTGAAAAGTATTACGATGAACAGATCGTTCTCGGTCTGGCGAACTTTGACAACTATGAGGAAAGCGTCCAGTATGCCGATGAGGCGGACACCACCGCGATCACCGCGGCTGTGCGCACACCGCTGGTGGAATACTGCAATCAGCACGGTGTTCTCGCAAGACGTCTGAACAACCACAACAAATACCTGCTGATCCTCAATGAAAAGCGCTTTGCGGAACTGGCGGCGGATCACTTCTCCATTCTTTCCAGAGTCAGAAAAACAGCGCAGAAGATGGATGTGGCGATCACCCTTTCACTGGCCTTTGCAAGAGGCACAAACGATCTGTTTGAACTCGATGAGATGGTTTCCAACCTGATGGACCTCGCCCAGACACGCGGCGGCGACCAGGTGGCCGTGCAGAAGGTCGGCGAAGAGGTCAAATACTTCGGCGGCTCCAGCGAAGCAACCGAAAAGCGCAGCCGTGTGCGTGTGCGCGTCATGTCGCATGCACTCCGCGATCTCATCCAGCAGTCCAGCAACGTGATCATCTGCGGTCACAAGAATGCGGAC
The DNA here is from genome assembly GCA_000701725.1 of Erysipelotrichaceae bacterium NK3D112. GTDB lineage: Bacteria > Bacillota_I > Bacilli_A > Erysipelotrichales > Erysipelotrichaceae > Bulleidia. The sequence continues at coordinate 21,273 of JNJQ01000012.1, read as the reverse complement.
TTTGACTGCATCGGTTCGGCGATCTGCCTTTCCAGAATCTGCTCGTCGCTGCACAAGCAGGTCTGCATCATCGCCCGCACCGGCGGCATTGAGGAAAAGCTCGAAGGAGCCATGAAGGCCAATGAGGAAATCCTGAAAAAGGAAGTGAACTTCGTCACCGAAGGCGAGGCGATCAACCAGCTTCAGGACAACTCCCTTGTGATCATGACCGACCATCACAATGTGCGTCAGTCCAACGGCGCAAAGCTGCTGGAACAGGCCCGCAAGGTGGTGGTGATCGACCATCACAGACGTTCCACCGACATGGGCGTCAAGCCGGTGCTGATCTATATCGAGGCAGGCGCATCAAGCACATGCGAACTGCTCACCGAAATGATCCCCTATATGTCGCAGCGCACCAATCTCAGTGACATCGATGCCTCGTTCATGCTGGCAGGCATGATCATCGACACGCAGAGATGGCGTGTGCGCACCGGATCAAGAACCTATGACGCGGCCAGCGTGCTGCGCAAATACGGTGCCGATCCGCAGACCGCCTATGACTGGCTACGCGACACCTTTGAGGAGTTCACCGTCAAATCCATGGCCATGGCCACCGCGGAAAGATATCCCGGCGGTGTGATCATCGCCCCGATCAGAGAAAAGAACATGACCCGCTCGCTGATGAGCCAGGTTGCCGACAGTCTTCTGACAATCCAGTCAGTCCAGGCATCCTTCGTCATCGCCCAGAGCGGATCAGATACATGCATCAGCGCCAGGTCCGGAGGCCGGATCAACGTGCAGAGAATCATGGAGACCATGGGCGGCGGCGGCCATCTGAGCGCCGCGGCGGTCCAGCGTCCCAAGAGCAGTGTTGACGCCCTCAAGGCGGAGCTGATTGCGGCAGTTGAGAAATATCTTAAGGAGGAAGCAGCAGATGAAAGTGATTCTTAAACAGGATGTGAAAAAGGTCGGAAAGAAAGGACAGATTGTCGAGGTTTCCGACGGATATGCGAGAAATTTCCTGATCGCAAGAGGTCTTGCGGTCGCGGAGACAAAGAAGAGCCTTGAAATCCTCGGTGAGGAAAAGAAAATCGAGGCGGCCGAAGAGAAGAAGCGTGAAGAGGCTGCGAAGGCAACCGCTGAAACACTGGAAGGCATGACCCTTGATTTCCATGTGCGCTCAGGCGTTGAAGGCAAGGTGTTCGGTTCCGTTTCCACCAAGCAGATCGCCCAGGAGCTGATGAAGAAGGGCATCACCATCGACAAGAAGAAGATTCTTGACACCGCGCCGATCCAGTCGCTCGGTGTCACCAAAGTCAGAGTGGAACTGCATAAGAATGTGATCGGTACGATCAAGGTCAGACTGATCGGAAGCGAGCAGTAAAATGCCAAGAGAACTGCCCTCTGCTCCGGAAGCGGAAGCCAGTCTGCTTGGCACCATGATGGTCTATCCCAATGCCGCGCGTATGGCAATGGAGGAGGGCCTGAATGAGGATGATTTCTTTATCGATGCCAACCGCCGCATCTTTCTGGCATGTGAAAGTCTTTATAAAAGCGGCACCCCGATTGATCTGACCACCGTTGCCACAAGGCTCGCGGATCTTGAGATTCTCGACAAGAGCGGCGGCCTGGAATATCTGACCGATCTTTCGGAGGCTGCCATCACCAGCGCCAACACCAAAAGCTATGTCGAGATGATCCATGAAAAGGCGATTATGCGCAAAATGATCGCAGCGGCCGAGAAAATCACGGAAGACGGTTTCAGCGGCCAGCCGGATGTCAATGAATATCTCGAAAATGCCGAAAAGGCGATTCTGGATATATCCCGCAACCGCCGCACCGGGGAATTCAAGAATTCTCCCGAACTGATGACGCAGACCCTGGAACATATCCAGAAAATGTCCGACAACCGGACCGATATTACCGGTCTGAAAACCGGATTCACCGATCTTGATCACACCCTGCATGGATTCCAGCCGGGTGATCTGATCATTCTGGCTGCCCGTCCGGCCATGGGAAAAACCGCTGTGGCGCTGAATCTGGCCATGAATGTTGCCCAGTATCAGCCCAAAGGAGCGGTGGCCATCTTCTCTCTGGAAATGGGAGCGGAACAGCTGGCCATGCGTCTTCTGAGTGCGAAGAGCCATCTTGAAGGCGACAAGATCAGAACCGGCAGACTGTCCGATGCGGACTGGAACCGTCTGAATGAGGCCGCCGGCGAACTCAAAATGGCGAATATCTTCATCGATGACACCGCCGGCATCAAGACCGGTGAGATCTTCTCCAAATGCCGCCGTCTGCAGGCCGAGCACGGTCTGAATCTGATCCTGATCGACTATATCCAGCTGATCACCGGATCCGGAACCCGCGGCGAAAACAGACAGCAGGAAGTCTCGGAAATTTCCCGCAGCCTCAAGGGACTTGCCCGTGAGCTGGGCGTGCCGGTGATTGCGCTGTCACAGTTAAGCCGAAGCGTGGAAGCCCGTGACAACAAGCGTCCGATGCTCAGCGACCTGCGTGAATCAGGCGCCATCGAGCAGGATGCCGACATCGTCATGATGCTGTTCAGAGAAGCCTACTATGATGAGGCGCTGCGTGAGCAGGCCCAGAAAGAAGGCACCGAGCGGCTTGAAATCAACATCGCCAAACACAGAAACGGTGCGGTGCGCAAGATCTATCTTGCCTTTGAAGGCGCCACCACCGCTCTCTATAACATCTCCAGAGACCAGTAACAGAAAGGAAGGCAGCCCATGAAAAAATTACTAGCAGCGCTGATCTGTTTCATTGCGGCTGTTTTGATTGTGTTCTTTTTCCCGGGCTTCGGCGGGGTTTCCTCCTCGCGGCAGCTGAATGAAACGGGAGAGATCGGTCTGTTTGATCAGCAGCCCCTGCGGATCGTGCAGTCTCCGGTCACCATCCATCCCATTTACAGACAGGGAGAACTGATCGGCATTGTTCATGATGAGAACAAGCTGACATGGCATCTGAAGCAGGTTTACAAGGAACGCTATGAAAAGGATTATCCCGATTCCGCGGTCTCACTTGCCCAGGACATGTACATGACCAGTGAGCAGAGCTATATCACCTATACAGACTGCGACCAGGCAATCATGGATTATCTGGACAGGAATTCCCTGTACACGCTGGAGGCAACCGCTGTTTCGTTCAGCGATGAAACCGGCGTCTATTCAAGAATTTACGTGGCAAGCGAGGAGCTTTACCAGCAGGCCTTCAACGAATACGTGATGAATTTCACCGATGCCGCCTCGCTCAGCGCGATCCGCAACGGCGATACCATTCCGCCTCTGACCACATACGGCTCACAGGACACCGGCATTGCCGTCACCCAGCGGGTTGCCACCGCCAAGGATTATGCGTCGCCCGATGAGATCTTCGTTACCAAAGAGGCGATTCTGGAATATCTCAAATACGGCTCCAATACCGAAAGAGAATATTATACAGTCCAGAAATATGACTCCGTGGCCGGTGTCGGCGCGAAAAACCACGGTCTTTCCGCGACCCAGATCATGAATCTCAACCGCGACAAGATCAGCTCCGTCGACCAGGCGCTTGAAGAGGGGGATCAGCTTTGCGTAACCTACTTCGAATCGCCGATTGATGTCGTTGTGACAAAGGAGTCGCTGCGTCTTGTGCCGGTGTATTATGACACCACATATGTGGAGGATGAAACCCTGCTGATCGGCGAATCCGAAGTCAGGCAGGAAGGCGTCAACGGCTCACGCAATGTGCTTTACAACGAGAAGTGGATCAACGGCGTGCTGGTTGTCGGTACGGAACAGTCCAGCGTTGAAGTCACGGCCCCGACCACCGAAGTGATCGCGGTCGGAACCATGCAGCAGCCCAATGTCGGTACCGGCAATATGAGATATCCGGTTGACAACCCGGCCATCACATGCCGCATCGGATGCTATTGGGGACATAACGGAACCGATTTCATCAACCAGTATGACCGCTGGGGGGATGTCTATGCGGCAGATACCGGCGTGGTTCAGACAAACAGCTATACATTCATCAACGGCTATTACATCATCATCAACCACAACAACGGCCTGATGACATACTACGGCCATCTCCGTGAGCCTTCCGAGCTCAAAACGGGCGATACGGTGCGCAAGGGCGATGTCATCGGACATATCGGCATGACCGGCCTGGCAACCGGCCCGCATGTGCACTTCATGGTGCTCAATGACGGCGATGAGGACTTCCTCAATCCGATGGATGCGTGCAGCGGCTATCTCAGCTGCGAGGCGGTGCCGGCAGGATGATGGAATTTGCATTACTGGCTTCCGGCTCCAAAGGCAACAGCTTTGTGATACGCGATGGAACCGGCCTGATCATGATCGATTGCGGCACCACGAAAAAATATCTGCTCTCCTGTCTGGACAAACTCTCCATCAGCAGGGATGAGCTGGATGCGGTGCTGATCACCCATGATCACAGCGACCACATTGCCCAGATCCGCACCTTTGCGGATCTGCCTGTTTACTCGCCGGTGGAAATCGACGGGATTGAAAGTTTCCATGTGCAGCCGATGAAGCCCTTCACCCTGGAAACGATGAAAATCACCCCGCTTGCGCTGTCTCACGATGCGCCGGGGACAGTCGGATACGTGATTGAGGACGGCATTGAAAAGCTGGTCTATATCACCGATACCGGCTATGTGAATCAGAATTACCTGCCGCTGCTTTATGATGCGGATTACATTGTCATGGAGTCGAATCACGATGTGGCAATGCTGATGGCGACCAGAAGGCCGCAGTTCCTGAAATACCGGATTTACAGTGATCAGGGACATCTCTGCAATGAGGATTGCGCGGATGTGTTGAGCAGAATCATCACCCCGAAAACAAAAGCGGTGATTCTCGCCCATATCTCGCAGGAGGCAAACACACGTGAAAAGGCACTGGAAACAACCGTCCGGTTTCTTTCCTCACAGTGCCCTGAAAGACTGAATGAGAGGCTGATCATCTCTGCTGCGGGCCAGCATGAAATGATCCGGAAAGGATTTGGCTATGAAAAAATGGATGCTGGCAGTGTTAGCTGGACTGCTGCTCTGGAATGCGGCCCTGACTTATTTCATCTTCAATGATCCGAAACAGCCCCGCGAAAACAGCGGAAGCGAGCCCGAAAGCGTTGTGGTGGACTATTCCAATGACCTTTCCGAAATGGCGGAGGATGTCAGAAGCTCCATCGTCACCGTCGAAACCTGGACCAGCGGCATCCGCCACATCACCAGCGGCATCGTTTATGCCCGTGACGACAGCGGCGTCTATGTGCTCACATGCGATCAGAGCGGCTATGACGAAGAGGGCGTCAGAGTGATTTTCGACAGCTCCGCATCGGTGGAGGCGGAATATGTGGCAGGCGATGAGGACACCGGTGTCTGTCTGCTCAGAGTCAATCCGTCCTTCGAAGTGTCATTGATCCGCATCGCGAGCAGCTCCCTTGTCAGACAGGGCGAATACGCGGCAGTATTGGGCGGGCGCAGTCCGCTGAGCCAGAGCGCGCCAATGAGCTACGGCATTGTATCAAGACCTTCCCAGCGCAGAATTCTTGCGGGAAGCTCCTGGTTTGCGACCACGATCGATTTTGACGGCAATGTGACCGGCGAGATGATGGGCGGTCCTGTGCTCAATATCGGCGGTCAGATGATCGGCATGATGATCACCCGCTCCTATGGCGGCGACAGAATGGGCAGCGCCATCTGCTCCAATGAGCTGAAAATCCTATATGACGAAATGAAGGAAACCCGCGAAGTCATAAGAGGTTCACTCTCCGTGACCGTGCGCAGTGTCAGCTCCATGCGCGCATATGAAAAGAGCGAGCGGAACATCAAGCTGGATGTGACTTCCGGCGTGATGGTGACATACATCGCGGAGAATTCACCTGTAATCGACATTCTTGAGGAAGGCGATATCCTCATGAGCATGGACACCGTGCAATTAAGCGATGAATCCGTTCTGATGCAGGAGCTATATGAACATCAGCCCGGTGATGAAGTGCATTTCAGCATTCTGCGCAACAATGAAACAAAGGAAGTGAGCGTGATTCTGCAGTGATCAGAATAATCGCCTGCGGCAAGGTGAAGAAGGGCTGGATGAAAGACGGGATTGATGATTACACAAAGAGAATCAGTCCCTATGACCGCATTGAGATCATCGAAACAGCCGATGAAAAGGCGCCGGAAAGCAACTCCGCCGCTGAAAACGAACAGGTCAAGCAGATCGAGGGCGAACGTCTTCTGAAACAGATCAGGGACGATGACTATGTGATTCTGCTGGATCTGGCGGGCAAGGAATTCACCTCCGAAGCGCTTGCCGAGAAGATGGAAACACTTTACAACACATCGCATAACCGGATCGATTTTGTGATCGGCGGCTCGCTCGGACTCAGTCCGCAGCTGATTCAGCGGGCGGATCTGCGCTGGAAACTCTCCAGCGGAACCTTTCCGCATCAGCTTTGCCGGATCATCGTGCTGGAACAGATTTACCGTTCCTTCCGGATCAGACGGAATGAACCGTATCACAAATAAGAGACAGATTTATACAGTCTGTCTTTTTTGGTACAATGTTATCTGTTTAGGGGGATTTGATTATGATTCGCAGTGCAGGCGTGCTGATGCCCGTAACATCCCTTCCATCTCCGTACGGAGTCGGAACACTGGGCAAAGCCGCACAAGATTTTATTGACTTTCTGGCTGACGCAGGCCAGACCTACTGGCAGATGCTGCCGCTGGGACCGACCGGTTACGGCAATTCGCCGTACCAGGCGCTTTCATCCTATGCGGGAAGCACCTATCTGATTGATCTGGATGAACTGATTGACCAGGGCCTGCTGAAAAAAGAGGAAGTCACAGCTGTCAAATGGCAGAAACACAAGGATGCCGTTGATTACGGACTGCTTTACAATGAACGCAATAAAGTGCTGAAGCTTGCGGCAGACAGACTGCCACTGCTCCATCCGCAGGAATATTTTGACTTTGCCGAAAGAGAAAAGGACTGGCTGAAAGACTATGCGGTTTTCATGGCCATCAAGACAGCCATGAAAGGGGAACCGTGGCAGAAGTGGCCGCAGGAACTGCGCAGACACGACAGCTGGGAAACCGCCCGCAAGGCGGAAGAGCTCGCCGAGGATGTCATCTTCTGGCAGAGGGTGCAGTATTTCTTCTACACCCAGCTGATGAAAATCAAGAACTACGCCGCAAAAAGAGGCATTAAAATCATCGGCGACCTGCCTTTCTATATCGCCGCCGACTCCATCGATGTGTGGTCTCATCCGGAAGCCTTCGAAATGGATCAGAACAACAATATGGTCTATGTTTCGGGTTTCGGACCGGATGGGGCCCACCCCAAAGGCCAGAAGTGGGGCAATCCGCTGATCAGCTGGGATCATCTGCGCAATACCGGATATGACTGGTGGATCAGAAGGGTTGATTATATGTCACGCATTTTTGATGTGATCCGCATCGACCATTTCCAGGGCTATCTTTCCTACTTTGCTGTTCCGGCAAATGATCCCGATGCCTCAAACGGCCACTGGCGCCAGGGACCGGGTCTGGACGTGTTCCGCAAGATGGAAGAAAGACTTGGCGGCAAGCAATTGATCCTCGAAGATCTCGGCCAGCTCACCGATGAGCTGAAGGCGTTAGTCAAAGAAAGCGGCCAGCCGGGCATGAAGATCATCCAGTATGCCTTTGATCCCAATGATCCGGGCGGATATTATATGCCGTTCCAGTATGAGAAGAATTCCGTTGTCTATACCGGAACCCATGACAATGACACCCTGATCGGCTGGAAAGAGGCAAAGGAAAACAAGGGCAGAATCGAGCGGGCCGCAAAGTATCTCGGCCTCAACAAAGAGGAAGGCTTCACCTGGGGTATGCTCAGGGCTGTATACAGCTGCCAGTCCGATCTTGCCATCGTGCAGATGCAGGACCTTCTGGAACTTGACTCCAAAGCCCGTTTCAATGATCCTTCCGGCAAGCAGCCGGCATGGACATGGCGTGCACTGCCGGGATGCTTTGATCCTGAAATCAGTGCGAAGCTGAAGGAAAAAATGCTTCTGTACTGCCGTTATAACTGGGGAATCAAAGAAAAGTGCGCGGATTGAAGCAGCCGGACCATACAATTCAGGAAAAAGCAAATCCCGCAGCACTTATTAAGAAAAAAATGTAACCGCTTGCGGGTTCAGGCATGATGTTATAAAATACATTTAGTCAATCAGTGGAGGTAAATTAATAATGAAAGAGATTTCAGTAACAGTTATTGACCCGGTCGGATTACACGCACGTCCTGCTACAGTTGCAGTCAATGCAGCAAGCAAGTTTAAGAGTGAAGTCAAGGTTTCCTACAAGGGCCGTACAGTCAACATGAAGTCCATCATGGGCGTTATGTCCCTGGGCATTCCGACACAGTCCGAAATCACAGTCTCCTGTGAGGGTGAAGACGAGGATGTCGCTGTTCAGACAATCGAAGATGTTCTTCGTGCTCAGAAAGTCATCGCTTAATTAAAGTTGACGCACAAAAGGGAGACGCTCTGAGCGTCTCCTTTTTTAACAAAATGCATTATTGTGATAATTTTGAAAGGAAAGGTTGAAAACAATGTATCTTGATGAGTATAAACGCTGGCTCGAAGCAGATCTGGAAGACTGCGATCTGAAACCCGAACTGCTCAGCATCAAAGACAATGATGATGAGATCAAGGAAAGATTTGCGGTTGCTCTGAAATTCGGCACAGCCGGACTGCGCGGAACACTCGGCGCGGGCACAAACAGAATGAACATCTGGGTTGTCAGACAGGCAACACAGGGTGTCGCTGACTGGGTTCTCACACAGGGCGGCACACAGACTGTCGCAATCAGCTATGACAGCCGTCTCAAGGGCTGGAAGTTCGCAAGAGATGCGGCAAGCGTTCTGGCTGCCAACGGCATCAATGTCAGAATCTATGATGAGCTGATGCCTGTTCCCGCACTCAGCTTCGCGACACGTTACTATAACTGCAACGCAGGTATCATGATCACCGCTTCCCATAACCCTGCCAAGTACAACGGCTTCAAGGCTTATGGACCGGACGGCTGCCAGATGACAGACGACGCGGCTGCGATTGTTTATGATTCCATCCAGAAGACAGACGTTCTCAACGGCGCCAAGTTCATCTCCTTTGCGGAAGGCGTTGAAAAGGGCCTGATCAAGTTCGTCGGACCGGACTGCCTCGATGAATTCTACAAGGCAATCGAAGCCAGACAGGTCAGACCGGGCCTCTGCAAGACAGCAGGACTCAAGCTTGTCTACTCACCGCTCAACGGCACAGGTCTTGTTCCGGTTACTCATGTCCTCAATGATATGGGCATCACCGACATCACCATCGTTCCCGAGCAGGAATATCCCAACGGCTACTTCACAACCTGCCCGTATCCGAACCCTGAAATCTTCGAAGCTCTGCAGAAGGGCCTCGAACTGGCGAAGGAAGTCGGCGCTGATCTGATGCTGGCGACTGACCCTGACGCTGACCGTGTCGGTATCGCCATGAAGTGTCCGGACGGCTCATATGAACTGGTTTCCGGTAACGAAATGGGTGTTCTGCTGCTGGATTACATCTGCGCAGGCAGAATCGAAAAGGGCACAATGCCTGAAAAACCCGTTGCTGTCATGTCCATCGTTTCCACACCGCTGGCCGACAAGGTTGCGGAGCACTACGGTGTTGAGCTGCGTCACACACTGACCGGCTTCAAGTGGATCGGCGATCAGATCGCACAGCTGGAAGCAGCAGGCGAAGTTGACAGATTCATCTTCGGTTTCGAAGAGAGCTACGGCTATCTGGCAGGACCGTATGTCCGTGACAAGGACGCGGTCATCGGCTCCATGCTGATCTGCGAAATGGCTGCTTACTACAGAAGCATCGGTTCCTCCATCAAGCAGAGACTGGAAGAAATCTATGCGCAGTACGGCCGTTACCTGAACAAGGTTGACAGCTTCGAGTTCCCGGGACTCTCCGGTATGGACAAGATGGCTTCCATCATGGAAGGTCTGCGTACAACTCCGCCTACCGAGTTCGCAGGCAAGGCTGTCGTCAAGGTCACAGACTACCTCAAGCCTGAGGAAACAGGTCTGCCCAAGGCCAATGTTCTGATTTACAGCCTCGAGGACGGCGCTACCGTTATCGTTCGTCCTTCCGGAACAGAACCGAAGGTCAAGACATACTTCACAACCCTCGGCAAGGACCTCGCTGAGGCCCAGGCTGAAAAGGATGCGCTTGCGGAAGCCTGCAAACCGATCCTTTCCTGATCTGAAAAAAATTAATTCAGGGCATCGCCATAACCGGCGGTGCCTTTTCATTTTTTTATGAATTCCCAAATTGTAAATGAAAACCTGCATTTTTCGCATATGCGTCAATGCATGATATGCAAAATTATGCGTGACATGCATGAAAAGCATGCATAAATTCACGTTTTTTTACTTTGGAGACATTGAGATTATTGCGATTTTGGGGTATACTTTGACAGCTTGGAAGAGATGATTTTTATCGTGCAATTTTCATCGATTTTGGTTTCAGGAGGATCATATGGACCACGCGAAGATCATAGACAGCTTTCACAGAGGACACTGTATTGATGCGTACCGGTTTTTTGGTGCGCATTTTTCATATGAGGGAGGCGAAGGAGTTCGCTTTACCGTATATGCTCCTCATGCGAAAAAGGTCAGCGTGATCGGTTCTTTCACCGGCTGGGGCTACAATCCGGTTGATATGACAAATACCGGCTATACCGGAATCTGGAGTGTTTTCATCCCCGGCGTGAAGGAATGGGAATCCTATAAATACCAGATTGAGGATGCGCAGGGAAACAAACTGTATAAATCCGATCCGTATGCTTTCTACAGTGAGACACGTCCTGAGAATGCGTCCAAGGTATACAATCTGAACGATATTTCATGGTCTGATCAGGCATGGATGAAAAACAGAACAAAGAACTTCGACCGCCCCGTAAGCATTTATGAGGTTTATGCCGGCGGCTGGATGAAGGATCAGGGCTTCCCCTTCACCTATGGCAAACTTGAGGAACATCTGATTCCCTATGTCAAGGAAAGAGGCTTCACGCATATCGAAATGATGCCGCTCAATGAATATCCGTTTGACGGTTCATGGGGCTATCAGGCCAGCGGCTATTATTCGGTGACCAGCCGGTATGGAAATCCGACCGAGTTTGCTTCATTTGTCAACGCATGCCACAGAGAAGGCATCGGCATCATCATGGATATGGTGCCTGTGCATTTTGTCAAGGACGCGTTCGGGCTGAGATATTTCGACGGTCAGCCTTTGTATGAATACAAGGATGTGAATGACGCGGAATCACAGTGGGGAACCATGAATTTCGATCTCTGGAATGAGGAGGTGCGCTCATTCCTGATGTCTGCGGCAGCTTTCTGGTGCGATGTTTATCACATTGACGGCATCCGCATTGACGCTGTCAGCAATCTGATCTACTGGGGCGGCAACTCCAACCGCGGCACCAATGACGGCTCACTGGCCTTCATGAGACGGATGAACTGGTATCTTTCCCAGGCATTCCCGTCGGTCATGCTGATTGCCGAAGACAGTTCCGATTTCCCCAAAGTCACCTGGAGCACGCTGGATGGCGGACTCGGATTTGACTACAAATGGGACCTCGGCTGGATGAACGATACACTCAAGTATTACAGCATCGACCCGCTTTACCGCATCTGGGATCACAACAAACTGACCTTCTCCATGGCTTACTTCTACAGCGAGAGATTCCTGCTGCCTTTGAGCCATGATGAGAATGTCCACGGCAAGAAAACCATTATTGACCGTATGTGGGGAGATTATGACGCGAAGTTCTCGCAGGTCAGAAATCTTTATGCATACATGTTCGCCCACCCGGGCAAAAAGCTGAATTTCATGGGCAATGAGCTTGCGTCTTTCCGTGAATTTGATGAAAATAAGGAACTGGATTGGTTTCTGCTCGATTATCCGCGTCATGATGCGTTTATGAGATACTTTACCGATCTGAACCGTATTTACACTTCCCATCCGTGCATGTACAAGGATGATTACGTGAACGGAAAGGGATTTGCATGGATTGATGCAGACAATGCGAAACAGAGCGTCTACAGTTTCTACCGCGAGGATGAAAAGGAAGCGATCGTCTGTATTCTGAACAATACGGCGCAATCCTATGAGAATTACACCATCCCGGTTCCCTATGAAGGAACCTATACGGAAATTCTGAATTCTGAAAAAGATATTTACGATGGATGCAATATGTGCAATTATAATCCGGTAGTTTCGAGGAAGAATCCTGACGGAAATGCACACTTTGCGGATGTGATTGACATCCGGATTGCACCCTGGACGGCGATTTACCTGCTGGTGGACAAGAAAAAGGAAGCCAGAAAGAAGACGACCGCCGCGAAGAAAGCTCTGAAAACAGAAGAAAAGAAAGCCTCTGCGAAGGCAAAGGCTTCTGCGAAAAAGAAACCGGCTGAAAAGAAAACCGGGAAGGGCGCCAAATCCGCTTAGACCCGCAAAATTAGAAAGGTACTTCTTATGTTTAAAGACAAAAGCGAATTCAAAAAAGAATTCACCAGAAAGATTATCGAGTCCTACGGCACTGCCCCCGAAGAGGCACATCCCACAGAACAGTATCTGGTTCTTGGTGAGATGGTGCGTGACTATGCCAACGTAAACTGGAAGGATACTAAGGTAAAGGAGAATGAGACAGGTGCGAAGCAGGTCTATTATTTCTCCATGGAATTCCTGCTTGGCAGACTGATGACCAGCAATCTGCAGAACCTCGGCATCTATGATACCGTCGTGGAAGGCCTGGAAGAGCTTGGCCTTGATTACAACGCGATTGCTCAGCTGGAAGCGGATCCGGGACTTGGCAACGGCGGTCTGGGAAGACTGGCTGCCTGCTTCATGGATTCAGCGGCTTCGCTGAATTATGCGGTCAACGGCAACTGCATCCGCTACCGCGCAGGTCTGTTCAGACAGATGATCAACCATGCCGGCGAACAGGTTGAGGTTCCTGATATGTGGCTGCGAATCGGCAACCCGTGGGAAATCCGCAAGCCGAAGCATTCCGTTGATGTCAAACTCTACGGAAGCCTGGAAGTTTCCTATGACGAAAAGGGCGACATGCATTTCAAGCATGTGCACGCCACTCATATTCTCGCGGTGCCCTATGACATGGCCATGGTCGGCGCCAACACAAAGATGACAAACACACTCCGTTTATGGAGTGCCGAACCTGCGGATATCGCTCCGCGCGGAGTTGACTACCGTAAATATCTTTCCGATGTTGATGATATCTGCCTGAACGTCTATCCGGACGATTCCACCGAGGAAGGCAAGTATCTGCGTCTGAAGCAGCAGTACTTCTTCGTCTGCGCAGGCATCAACAGCATTCTCAACAGCTATCTCAAGACACATGACAGTCTGGATGATCTCGGCAAGCACATTGCCATCCAGCTCAACGATACCCACCCGGTTCTCTCCATCTGCGAACTGATGCGTGTCCTCATGGACAACCACGGATACCAGTGGGATGACGCATGGGAAATCGTCAAGGAAGTCATGGCGTATACAAACCATACAGTCATGAGCGAAGCGCTTGAGAAATGGCCGGTCAAGTACATCCAGATCCTGCTTCCGAGAATTTACATGATCATGGAGGAAATCGACCGCCGCTTCAAGAACTTCGTCAGAGAGCGTTTCCCGGATGATTATTCCATGGCTGACCGCTGCGCGATCATCCGCGATGACCAGGTGCACATGGCGCATCTTGCCATCATCGGCTCACACAGTGTCAACGGTGTTGCAAGAATCCACAGTGAAATCCTGAAGGATGACCTGTTCCGTGATTTCTACCGCATTTATCCGGAGCGTTTCTCCAACAAGACAAACGGAATCACTCCGAGAAGATGGATGCTTTACAGCAATCCGCAGCTCAGAGAGCTGATCGGCTCCAAGATCGGCACAGGCTATGAATCTGATTACAGACAGATGGAAGGCCTGATGAGACATGTCGATGAAATCGAGACACAGCAGCAGTTCCTTGCCGTCAAGGCGGAACGCAAGCAGATCCTTGCGGACTTCATCCGTGAGAGAACAGGTGTTGCGGTTGATCCGGATTCCATCTTCGATGTCCAGGCCAAGAGACTGCATGCCTATAAGAGACAGCTGCTCAATGTCCTCAACATCATCTACCGCTATCAGCGCATCAAGTCGGATCCGAATTACAGAATGTATCCGCACACATACATCTTCGCCGCCAAGGCTGCTTCCAGCTACGTGTTTGCGAAGAAGGTCATCAAACTGATCAACTGCGTTGCCAAGAAGATCAACAATGATCCGGATGTCAACGGCATGATCAAGGTTGTCTTCCTGCCCAACTACAACGTTTCGATGAGTGAGGTCCTTGTGCCGGGAACAGATATTTCCGAACAGATCTCCACCGCCGGCAAGGAAGCCAGCGGCACCGGCAACATGAAGTTCATGATGAACGGCGCGATCACAATCGGCACAATGGATGGTGCCAACGTTGAGATCGACGCGCTGGTCGGCAGAGACAACGATGTTATCTTCGGTATGACTGTTGATGATATCAATAACATCCGCTGGGGATACAACGCCCGCGGATACTTCGATGGCGACCAGAGAATCAGAAAAGTAATGATGTCTCTGATTGACGGAACATGGTCCTCCAACAATGATGACTTCCGCATTATCTTCGACGAAATCCTGATGAAGAATGATGAATTCTTCGTTCTCGCTGACTTTGATTCCTATCTCAAGGCACAGGATGAGATCGAAAGAAGATATCTCAACCGTAATTCCTGGGCACGCAGCTGCCTGGTAAACATTGCGAAGTCCGGCTATTTCTCCAGTGACAGAACCATTGAGGAATACGCCAAGGATATCTGGAAACTCGAAAAAATGAGTGTTTGACAACGGCAGGCGCCAGCTTTCATGGCGCCTTTTCACAGTTAGGGAGGTAACTTATGCCCAGCATGAATGCATATCTCGATGACTTCGGCAAGGTGACGGTCCATATCAACCGGAATTTTTACGGCGGCCGGTCAGAGAGTTTCCATATCACAGGTGACAAAGGCTACAGCACACAGATGCTGATCACCGGAATTGAGGAACATTCGGGCTATGTCAGATACAATCTGACCTGCCCGGCAGGACTGGTTTTCGGAACTTCCTACCATGTGCGTGAGGCGCATGGCCTTTCCGTACCCCTTGAATACCGCATGATCGTCAATACGCAGCAGTTCAATGACCGCTTCTTCTACAACGGCGATGATCTTGGCGCCACCTATCACTGGACCCATACCGATTTCGCTTTGTGGGCACCCACTGCGGTCAGCGTCACCCTGCGCATCCGCAATCACGGAACCCTGGAAAGCTATCCGATGAACAGGGGTGACAAGGGTGTCTGGCGCAGACGCATCATCACCAATCTCAAATATGCGACATACACATATTTCGTGGAAAGAAACGGCGAAGTGGTCGAATGCGTTGATCCTTACGGCATCAGCAGCATCGGCAACGGACGTGAAAGCGCGGTCATCGATCTGGATGAGATTTCAAGAATCCAGGACTATCCGCTGGAGGAAATCAGCGGCACGGACGCGGTCATCTATGAGGCCAATGTCCGCGACATGACATCCTCATCACTGACCGGAACCGATGAAAACGGCACCTTCGGAGCGCTCTCGCAGGAAAACACATCCTATGAGAACATGCCCACCGGACTTTCCTATCTGGCATCGCTGGGGGTGACCCATGTGCAGCTGATGCCGGTCATGGACTATTGCACAGTGGACGAATTCCATACCGAAAACGGCTACAACTGGGGCTATGACCCGATGCAGTTCATCACCCCCGAAGGCAGCTATTCCAGCGATCCCGACAATCCTTACGCAAGGGTCAGGGAACTGAAAACACTCGTGTGCCGTATGCACAAGCATGGCCTCAGAGTGAACCTGGATGTGGTGTTCAATCACCTTTACAACGTGGAGACATCCTCGTTCCACGCGGTGCTGCCGTATTATTACTTCCGCTACAATTCCGGCGGATTCCTTTCCAACGGCACCTATTGCGGAAATGATTTCGCATCCGAAAAGCCGATGGTCAGAAAGTTCATCATCGATGCGGTGCGGCGGATCATGTCCATTTACGGCATTGACGGCATGCGTTTTGACCTGATGGGAATTCTTGACATCGACACGATGAACGCGGTCAGGGAAACCATTCAGAGCGTCAAGCCTTCGGCAATGCTTTACGGCGAGGGCTGGGACATGCCCACCATTCTGGATTCCTCTTTGAAGGCAACCATCCAGAACCAGGACAAGATGCCCGGCATCGGCCATTTCAATGATTTCTTCCGCGATATGATCAAAGGCAAGACTTCCGATGATCAGAAATATGTCAAAGGTTACGTGACCGGCGACCTCGGACTTTCCTTCGGCACGCTTTCCGCGCTTTGCGGCAATGTGCTCAACGATCCGTTCTATATGCGCTTTGACTCACCGGACAAGTCAATCAACGGCATTGAAACCCATGACAACTCGACCGCCTGGGACAAGATGCACGCATGCTGCAGCAATGAGGACAGAGCGACCAGACAGAAGCGCCAGAAGCTCATGATCGCATGCACAATGGTTGCCCAGGGCGTTCCGTTTATCCATGCGGGATTTGAATTTGCCGGCACCAAACGCAACAATTCCAATTCCTACAACGCCGGCGATCACATCAACCAGATGGACTGGAGAAGAGCCGTCTACAATTCGCATCTGATCGAATACACGAAAAAAGCGATTGCTCTGCGTAAGAAATACAGAGGCTTCCGCCTCCACTTTGCCCGCCAGATTGAAAAGTATGTGCGTCTTTCGGTGGCAGAGGGCGGTGTGATCTTCTATGAGATCACATGTTCCGACACACCTAATGAGACCGAGGTTCTCAAAGTGATTATCAATCCGACCTTCGATGACAAGTATTACAACTTCGAATCGGGCTGGAAAATCATCTTTGACGAAAACGGCGGGGCAAGAGAGGACACATTCACGGAAGTCCGTGTTCCGGCGCTCAGCCTTTATGTGCTGGCAAAGTAAACCGCACACATTCTTAAGAAACACGATGGAGGGAGCTGTGCAAGCTCCCTCTTTCTGTATGGCAAATAATGATATACTTTTAAAAGAACCGGAGGTCTCAGGATGGAAATAATGAAAAAGATGATTACGGCTGTGCTTGGCTTTGCCATGGCAGTCTCAGGATATATTCCCGTATCCGCTGAAAATGCCGGAAATCCCGCATTTGATGAATTCATGATGGATGAGTTCAGAGAAGCCATGGAATCCGATTATACGACCATGCATTTCACGCTGCGCGATTACGCCGCCTATGGCATTGAGAAACCGGAACCGGTGATCGGCAGCGCCGCCTGGGAGGATTATGAGCAGGCGATCAATGACACCAAAGAATCGCTGGCAAAACTGGAGGCGTTTGATTATGACTCCCTGAGTGAAACCCAGCAGCACGATTATGATGTTTTCAAATTCACCTGCGAACGGATGATCGAGCTCAACTCCTATCCGGACTACGACTGGTGGTTTATGCCGAGCGAAGGTCTTATTGACAATCTGCCGACCAATTTCACCGAATTCGTCTTCTATGAGAAACAGGATATCGACGATTATCTTTCCGTTCTGGAAAGTGTTTCGGACTATATTGACGGCGCTCTTGACATCACCGCAAAACAGGTGGAGCACGGCATATTCATGACGGACGGCGCCCTGGATTCCACCCTGGATGCGATCAATAAGTTCGTTGCGCGCACCGATGACAATCCGCTGATTGTGATCTTTGAGGAAAACATCGACGCGTTTGAGGGACTTGAAGAAAGCGAAAGAGAGGCCTACAAGGCAAGAAACAGGGAAATCCTGTTCAGCTCCTACATCCCCGCATATCAAAGAGCCGCAGAGCGTCTGGAAGGCTGGCGCGGCACCAGACAGGAAGGCGTCAGTATCGCCGATCTGCCCGGCGGAAAGGAATATTACGAAGCACGCACAAAATTCAAGGCAAGCTCCGATAAATCACCGCAGGAGATTCTGGATATCTGCACCGCCTATCTGAATACGGAAATCAAAAAATACATCAGCCTGATGTATTCCGTGGAATCAGATGATCTTCTTGAGGATACGGTTGATATCACAGATCCTTCCGAAATCATTGCCTTCCATGAGAAAAACATGAGTGTTTATCCGGAAGGACCGAAAGTCAGATACAAGGCTTCCTATCTGGATCCGGCAGTCGCTTCAGACGGTATTGTGGCTTATTATCTGCAGCCTCCCGTGGACATGATTGAGGACAATGTGGTCAGAATCAACGGCGACAATGTCGCGGATGTCAATGAGCTTTACAGCACCCTTGCCCATGAAGGCTTCCCCGGCCATCTCTATCAGATCACCTGGTATCTGAATACAAAACCGTCCATGATGCGCAGTGCCTTAAGCAATATCGGCTATACCGAAGGATGGGCGATGTATGCGGAGGATGATGCGTGGAGCTACAGCGGCATGAACAAATACGCCATCGAATTCAACCGCATCAACACATCGCTTTCCTATGCGATGAACGCGGCATGTGATATCGGTGTCAATGCATTGGGATGGGATGTTGAGGAGCTTGGCGCCTATCTTGAGGATATCGGTCTGAACTCCTCCATGGCCGCGGATCTTTATGACTTTGTCATGGAAACACCGGGTGTGATCGTGCCTTATGGCGCCGGTCTTGCCCAGTTCATGACGATCCGAAACAAAGCGAAGAGCACACTTGGCAGCCAGTTTGATCAGACCGCTTTCAACGAGGTTCTTCTGACCTATGGCGACAGACCGTTTGAACTGGTCGAAAAGGATGTGGACAAATGGATCTCAACCTTTGATCCGTCCCAGAGTGTTCCGGTTGAAGAGGAAGAGGAATTCCCGGCAAGACCGTTAAGTCCCTGGCCGTTTGTCGGCGGTATCGCGCTGGCAGTGATTGCCGTGATCGGCGGCATCATCCTGATCAGAAAATCGAAGAGGAGAGATCCGTTCGCATGAAAAAGAACAGCTGGACCCCATGGCTCAAAGAGGAATGGCAGCAGCCGTATTTCGTGAAGCTGGCATCCTTCATTCATGAGGAATATGAGACAAAGGCAATCTATCCGCCCAAACAGCAGGTGTTTTCGGCATTTGAAAACTGCGATATCAATGATGTGAAAGTCGTGATTCTCGGCCAGGATCCCTATCACCAGAAGGGACAGGCGCACGGCATGTGCTTCTCGGTCAATCCCGGGGTTCCCGTACCGCCGAGTCTGCAGAATATCTACAAAGAGCTTCAGAACGATCTGGGTTGCTATATACCCGACAACGGCTATCTCATGCCATGGGCGCGCCAGGGGGTGTTCCTGCTCAATACGGTTCTGAGCGTGCAGGATTCAAGACCCCGCTCCCACGCCGGCAAGGGCTGGGAAATCTTCACTGACCATGCGATCATGCGCATCAATGAAAAGAAAGAACCGGTTGTCTTTCTGCTTTGGGGAAGGGACGCCCGCAACAAGGCAGGGATGCTTGACCGTTCAAGACACCTTGTTCTGGAGGCACCGCATCCTTCACCGCTTTCCGCATACAACGGATTCTTCGGCTGCCGCCACTTCTCGCGCGCCAATGAATTCCTTGTCAGCAAAGGACTGACACCGGTGGACTGGCAGATTCCCAATATCTATGGAAAACAATAAGAGAGATCAATACTGGGTCATGGCAAGGCCCAACCGCTATCATGGACTCCAGCCGCTGCGCGAAGCGTGTGCGGAACTTAGTAATCCGCAGGACGAACTGAAGATCATTCATGTGGCGGGCACCAACGGCAAGGGCAGCACCGTCAATTACATCCGGGCATGCCTGAATGCCCTCGGCTTTCATACCGGCACATTCACTTCACCTCATCTCGACGCTCATTTTGATCGGATCAGAATCGATGATGAGTGGATTGACGAAGAGGTGTTCAATCAGTATCTCGAAAAGAATATGGGGATCATTGAAAAATATGATCTCGGCATGTTCGAGATTGACACATTGATTGCTTTCGAATGGTTCCGCGACTCACATGTGGATTATGCGGTGATAGAAACGGGGCTTGGCGGCAGGCTGGACAATACCAATATCATCGAGCATCCTCTCCTAAGCATTATCACCACGATCGGCTTTGACCATATGGCAGTGCTCGGAAACAGACTGACGCAGATCGCCTTTGAAAAGGCGGGTATCATCAAGCCTTACGGCCATTGCATTTTCGGCTATGTGAAGCCGGAATGCGAAAGGGTGATCCGTCTGCGTGCAGCCCGGATGCATGCCGCCGCGAAACGCTTAGGTGATTACCGTGACATTGGCAAAGGGGAGATGGAATTTTACGGTGAGCGCTATGAAATCAGCGGTGCCGAATACCAGAAGGCAAACGCGGCGATGGCCCTTGAAGCACTCCGTTTTCTCGGTTTTGACATCACATGCGAAAAGGTGAAACAGGCGGTTGCCCAATGCACATGGAAGGGCCGTTTTGAAAAGGTGTCGGAACATCCCGATGTGATTCTGGACGGGGCCCATAATGAGGAGGGCATCCGCGCCTTATGCGCCTCACTTGCGCTTCTGAAAAAACCGTTGGCAATCGTGTTCAGCGCGCTGCGCGACAAGCCGGGCAGACAGATGGCATCGATGCTTGAGGAACATGCGGATCTTCTGATCGTGACGGCGTTTGATTATTACCGCGCCGATACGGCGGATGATCTTGTTTCACAACACGGCGTGATTGAAAATGACTGGCACATTGCGATTGAAAAAGCAAAACAGTTTGCAAAGGAAGGAACTGTTGTCATCACAGGCTCGCTTTACTTCATCAGTACTGTCAGAGAATATCTTATGAAATGACTGTTGCACACCAATGTCATTCAGTTAAGCTAAATGATATTGATTGAAACCAGTAAAAAACAGAAAACCAGAAGCGCAAAAAGGTGAATCTTCAGCGGTTCTGGTTTTTCTGATGATATCAACAGTTTACATAGACAGGTGCCGAAATGACAAAAAGAACAGCAGAAGCTGAACGAATACAGTTGTAATGGAATATGCCAAAGTGTATATTGATCTTGTTAAGCCGTATAGTATGAGGGTGTCTTGCAGGACTGAGGCCTCACGTTACGACTGTATGATCTTCCTG
>JNJQ01000011.1 GCA_000701725.1 Erysipelotrichaceae bacterium NK3D112 | reverse complement strand
TGAATCAAATAATGAATCAAAGCTTCACATCCGAGCTTTCTGTTACGTGTAAATGCGATGCCGGGATCTGTACAATAGCACGCGATATTGTCTGACACATAGCTGACAGCACGATCCAGACCGGCGCGTATAGATGAAGGCGAATAATAGTAATTACTGGAAATCATAGTCGTTTTTTCCTCCTACAATTTCCTTCGGATTGTCTAAAAACCGCCCGGATTCTCTGTCAAGTGTTTTTTGCGATTTTCTCAAGAAAAAAAAGGCCTCAACATATTGCTTGTTGAAACCTTTTCATGGCCCCGTTATTCAATGTTTTATCTTAATGACATTGGTTGCACACAGTCATTTTTTTCTGTGATTTGGTTGAATTGCATACTTTTTACATTTCCGAAACCTAGCAGTATGTAATATAATAAATGTGTCATTTAAGTATTGCAGGAGGCAAAATAATGAGAGCTAACACAATGGCGGCCATGATCCTTGCAGGCGGAAGAGGTACCCGTCTTTTGGACTTGACCAAAAAAGTCGCTAAGCCGGCTGTCCACTTCGGTGGTAAATACCGTATTATCGACTTTCCACTCAGCAACTGTGCGAATTCCGGCATCTCCACAGTCGGTGTTCTGACACAGTACGAATCAGTACTTCTGAACTCTTACGTCGCCAAAGACCAGTTCTGGGGTCTTGATATCAACGATGGCGGTGTATACGTACTGACACCGCGTGAAAGAGACCAGAAGGGATTTGAAGTCTACAGAGGAACCGCAGATGCGATTACGCAGAATATTGACTTCCTTGATCAGGTTGATCCCGAATATGTTCTGATTCTGTCCGGTGACCACATCTACAAGATGAACTATGACAAGATGCTGAAATATCATCAGGAAAAGCAGGCTGACGCAACCATCGCTGTTCTTGAAGTTTCCCTCAAGGAAGCTACCCGTTTCGGTATCATGAACTGTGACGAAAACGACATGATTTATGAGTTCGAGGAAAAGCCGGCTCATCCGAAATCCACTCTCGCATCAATGGGTATTTACATTTTCACTTACAAGACACTGAGAAAGTATCTGCTCGCTGATGACAAGAAGGAAGGTTCCAACCACGACTTCGGCAAGGACATCATCCCTGCATATCTCAACGACAACAGAAAGCTCGCGGCATGGAGATTCAAGGGCTACTGGAAGGATGTAGGAACTGTTGATTCACTCTGGGAATCCAATATGGATCTGCTCAAGAACAACAATGAGCTCGACCTCGGTGATGAGACATGGAAGATCTACACAGAAGACGTCAACGCTCTGCCGCAGTATGTCGGTGAAGATGCGAAGATTGACAACTCCCTGATCACACAGGGCAGCGTCATCCTCGGTACAGTCAAGAACTCTGTTCTCGGCACAAACTGCGTGGTAGGCAAAGGCGCGGTCGTTGTTGATTCCGTCATCAACCCTGGCGCAAAGATCGGCGAAGGCGCAAAGGTCACACGCTGCATCGTCGCTGATGATGTTGAAATCGCTCCGGGCGTATCGGTCGGCTCCGCCAACAGCGAAGGCATCGAGCTTGTGGCGAAGAAATTCGTGGAGTAATTGGAGGAAGCTAGGATGAAAGCACTTGGAATTATCAATTTTGAAGACAACGTTGCCACAGTCGACGGTCTTGGCGATTACCGTCCGGTACCCGCGATCGCGATCCTTGGCCGCTATCGTGTCGTTGACTTTGTCCTGTCCAACATGACAAACTCCGGCATCAACAGCGTTCAGGTTTACTGTAAGGAAAAGCCCCGCAACCTGATTGAACATCTGGGCGAAGGCACAGCTTACAACATCAACTCTAAGCGCGGAAAGCTCCGTATCCTCTATGGTGAAAAGAGCTTCTCCTCACCTGTATACAATCATGACGTCGCAAACTTCATCCTGAACATGCAGTATATCGAACGTGACCACAATCCGTATGTTGTCGTCGCACCGAGCTATTTCATGTACAGCCTCGACTACAGCACAGTTCTGAACAAGCATGTAGAATCAGGCGCTGATGTGACAGTTCTGTACACATCAACAAATGAAGCAAAGACATCCTACCTCGGATGCGATGTTCTGACTCTGGACAAGGAAAAGAAGGTTACAGCGATTGAAAAGAACCGCGGCAACACACAGAGAAAGAACGTTTCCCTGGAAGCATATGTCATGACAAAGGAACTGTTCATCAACCTCGTCAAGAAGGCTGCTGAAACATCCTCACTGTACTGGTTCAAGGACATTCTGAGAGACTCCGTTGAAGAGCTCGACATCAGAGGCTACCAGTTCAAGGGCTATGTTGCATGCATCAACAGTCTTAAGGAATACTTCCGTGTGTCCATGCAGCTCAGAGACAGAAATGTCGCTGCAGGTCTCTTCAAGCCGGGCTGGCCGATTTACACACATACCAATGACTCTTCACCGACAAAGTACGAGGCAGGCTCCAAGGTTACAGGTTCCGTCGTTGCCAACGGCGCTGTGATCGAAGGCACTGTTGAGAACTGTGTCATCAGCCGTAACGTAACCATCCGCAAGGGTGCTGTCATCAAGAACAGCATCATCCTGCCGGGCGCTTACATCGGCGAGAAGGTCAAGCTTGATCACGTGGTTGTTGACAAGTATGCCATCATCCACCATGTCAAGGAACTCAAGGGAACAGACGAAGAACCGATTTACGTTAAGAGAAAAGACCGTATTTAAGGTCTCACTCATAGAAGGAGAAATAGTATGACCAGATCCATTCTGTTTGTAGCGGGCGAGGGATTGCCGTTCATCAAGACCGGCGGTCTTGCGGATGTTATCGGCAGTCTGCCTAAGGCACTGGCGAAACGCGGCCATGATGTTCGCGTGGTATTGCCTCTGTACAAGAAGATCATCGAAAAGTATTATGATGAGCTGGAAAGACTCGGTACCATCCAGGTGCATTCCGGATGGATCGACCAGCCGGCCACATACTACACAAAGACAGTTGACGGCGTCGTCTACTACTTCATTGAACATCAGCACTATTTTGAAAGGGATGCCCTGTACGGATATGAGGATGACGGCGAAAGATTCGCTTTCTTCCAGAGAGCCGTGCTCGACATGATCTATTTCATCAACTGGTGGCCCAACATCATTCACAGCAATGACTGGCAGACCGGTATGATCCCGCTGATCACACATGCATGCTATGCGGATGACTACCGCTATCAGCAGATCAAGCATGTCTACACCATTCACAACATGGCATTCCAGGGCAACTTCGGCGTTGATATGCTGCCGAGCTGCCTGGGCCTTGACTACAGCTACTTCGACAACGGATCCATCAAGTTCGACACAGGCATTTCCTTCATGAAAGCTGGTATCGTCTATGCCGACAAGATTACAACCGTTTCCCCGACATATTCCAATGAGATTCTCACTGAGGCATATGGCGAGAGAATGGATGGTGTTCTCCGTTACAGAAGAGAAGATCTCTGGGGCATCGTCAACGGTATCGACACTGTTGAATGGAACCCGAAGACAGACAAGCTGCTGGCCAAGAACTACGATGTGCGCTCCTATGTTTCCGGCAAGAAGGCAAACAAGAAGTCACTGCAGGAAGAACTCGGACTGGAAGTCAGAGAAGATGTACCGCTGATCGGTCTTGTTTCAAGACTCACCAACCAGAAGGGCATTTACATGATCACCGACAGAATCAATGAGATTCTGGGTATGGATGTTCAGTTCGCCGTTCTTGGAACAGGTGAGACAAATGCCGAGAATGCGTTCAAGTGGATGGAATCCGAATACAAGGGCAAAGCCGTATATTACTGCGGATACAACGAAGAGCTCGCTCACAGAATCTATGCAGGTTCCGATCTCTTCCTGATGCCTTCGCTCTATGAGCCGTGCGGAATCGGACAGCTGATCGCCATGCATTACGGCGCGCTGCCGCTGGTACGTGAGACAGGCGGTCTCAAGGACACCGTGCATCCTTACAACCAGTACACCGGTGAAGGAAACGGCTTCTCATTCTGGGCTGCCAACGCTGACGACATGGTATACACACTGCGCTGGGCTGTTGATCAGTATTACAACAACAAACCGGGCTGGAAGGGCCTCGTCAAGAGCGCCATGAATACCGATGTCAGCTGGGATCAGAGTGCCAACGTTTACGAAGAACTCTACTATACAATCTGCAACTGGCCGGACCAATAAGATATGAAAAAGCGGCCTCGTGAAACGGGGCTGCTTTTAGTCAGTACGAATGTGAAAAACCGCTGAAAAGTTTGTGTGGTTTTTCTCAAATCAGCTGTCATTCCGTTTCAGTCCGCTGAAGCGGGTGATATAATGTGAACAGCGAAGTTTAGAAGGAGGATATTTCTAAAATGTCTAAAGTAACTGTTAAAGATCTGGACGTTAAAGGCAAGCACGTAATCGTTCGCGTTGACTTCAACGTACCGCACAAGGGAGATGTCATCACAGACGACAACCGTGTCCGTGCTGCGCTTCCGACAATCAACTATCTCACTGAAAACGGCGCAAAGGTTCTCCTGCTCTCCCATATGGGCAAAGTAAAGACAGAAGAGGACAAGGCAAAGAACAACATGGAAATCGTTGCCAAGCGTCTTGCAGAAGTACAGAGTGCTCCGGTTACATTCGTTAACGCGACACGCGGCGAAGAACTCGAAGCAGCTGTCAAGGCTCAGGAAGACGGAACAATCGTTCTGATGCAGAACACCCGTTATGAAAAGGGCGAATCCAAGAACGATCCTGAACTCGGCGCTTACTGGGCAAGCCTCGGCGATCTGTTCGTTGAAGATGCGTTCGGCTCCGTTCACAGAGCTCACGCTTCCACAGTCGGCATCGCTACACATCTGCCTTCCGCTCTCGGTTTCCTGGTTGAAAAGGAAGTCAATGTTCTGGGCAAGGCTCTGAACGATCCTGAAAGACCGTTAGTTGCAATTCTCGGCGGTGCTAAGGTTTCCGACAAGATCGCAGTTATCGAGAACCTCCTCAAGATCGCTGACAAGGTCATGATCGGCGGCGGTATGTCCTATACATTCTCTGCAGCAAAGGGCGGCAAGATCGGTACATCCCTGCTCGAAGCTGACAAAATGGAACTGGCGAAAAAGTTCATGGAAGAAGGCGGCGACAAGCTGATCCTCCCGGTTGACACAGTCGCAGCGAATGACTTCTCCAACCCGACAGAAATCATCACAGTCAAGGCCGGCGAAATCCCTGACGGATTCATGGGTCTCGATATCGGTCCGGAAACAGTTGCTCTGTATCAGAAGGAACTGGCCGGTGCAAAGACAGTCTTCTGGAACGGTCCGATGGGCGTGTTCGAAGACGAAAGATTCGCAAAGGGAACAATCGCTATCTGCGAGACTCTTGCAAATCTTGAAGGCGCTACAACAATCATCGGCGGCGGCGACAGTGCTTCCGCAGCAAAGAACCTCGGTTTCGCTGAGAAGTTCAGCCACATCTCCACAGGCGGCGGCGCTTCCCTCGAATACATGGAAGGCAAAGATCTGCCGGGCATCTCAATCATCCCGGAAAAGGAATAATCATCATGGCAAGAAAACCTGTAATTTTTGGAAACTGGAAAATGAACAAAACCCCTTCCGAAGCTCTCGAATTCATGAAGGGTATTGAAGAAGTTCTGACCGGAAACGAAGCTGCTGATTATGGTATCGGCGCTCCGTATGTAGACCTCGATGTCTGCGTCAAGAACGCAAAGAACCTCCTGATCGCTGCTGAAAACTGCAACGAAAAGGACAGCGGCGCCTACACAGGCGAAGTCTCCGTTCCGATGCTCAAGGAAGTCGGTATCACATACTGCATTATCGGCCACTCCGAGAGAAGAACATACTATGCTGAGACAGACGCTGCATGCGCTGCCAAGGCAAAGAGACTGCTCGCTGACGGAATCATTCCGATTCTCTGCATCGGTGAGACAGAAGCTCAGTATGATGCCGGCGAAACAGCTGACGTCATCAAGAACCAGCTCACAGGTTCACTGGCTGGCCTGACTGCTGAAGAAGTTGCTAAGATCGTCATCGCTTACGAGCCGATCTGGGCTATCGGAACAGGCAAGTCCGCTACAAAAGAAATCGCAGAAGACTGCTGCAAGTGTGTCCGTGACAACGTCAAGGCGCTCTATGATGAAGCAACAGGCGAAGCTGTACGTATCCAGTACGGAGGATCCGTCAAGCCGACCAACATTGCTGAATACATGGCATGCCCTGATATCGACGGCGCTCTCATCGGCGGTGCTTCCCTGAAAGTTGATTCCTTCAAGGAAATCATCGACGCAACCAAATAAGGTTCCAATCAGTAAAACTGAGGAATATAGGTAATCATAGGAGGATATAATCAAGATGCCTAATTTTGTTGATCCCATTGCATTAGTATGCGCACGCGAAGTTATCGATTCCCGCGGCAATCCTACTGTTGAAGCAGAAGTTACAACTGAGTCCGGTGCATGGGGACGTGCAATCGTTCCGTCAGGCGCTTCCACAGGTGAAAGAGAAGCTCTCGAACTCCGTGACAAGGATCCGAACCGTTTCAATGGTCAGGGTACTCTCAAGGCTGTTGCCAATGTCAACGAGAAGATCGCTCCGAAAGTTATCGGCCTGAACGTTTTCGATCAGCCGTTAATCGATAAGACAATGCTCGACCTCGACGGAACACCGTTCAAGAGCAACCTCGGCGCTAACGCTACACTGGCTGTTTCACTGGCTGCTGCACGTGCAGCTGCTGATTCCTGCGGTCTGCCTCTGTACAAGTACATCGGCGGCGCAAACGGAAAGGTTCTCCCTGTTCCGATGATGAACGTTCTCAACGGCGGCAAGCACGCTGACTCCGCTTCCGACGTTCAGGAATACATGATCATGCCTGTAGGCGCTAAAGACTTCCACGCAGCTATCCGCATGGGCGCTGAAATCTTCCACGCACTGAAGAAAGTTCTCAAGGGCTATGGCTACAACACAGCTGTAGGCGATGAAGGCGGATATGCACCGTCCTCACTCCCTGGCGGAACAGGACCTCTGGAAACTCTCGGTAATGAAGGTCCTCTGGCTCTCATGCTCGAAGCAGTTGAAAAAGCAGGATACAAGCCTGGTGAAGACGTATGCTTCGCTATGGACGCAGCTTCCTCCGAATTCTATGATGAGGAAAAGGGCTGCTATGTACTGGCTAGATCCGGTGAAGGCGAAAAGTCTTCCGAAGAAATGATCGAACTCTATGAGAAGTGGGTTGAAAAGTATCCGCTGATCTCCCTCGAGGACGGTCTTGCTGAAAATGACTGGGACGGCTGGGTTGAACTCACAAAGCGTCTCGGCGACAAGATTCAGCTCGTTGGTGACGACCTGTTCGTTACAAACACAACATACATCAAGAAGGGTATCGAACTCGGCGCAGCTAACGCTGTTCTGATCAAGGTCAACCAGATCGGTACACTCACAGAAACACTCGACTCCATCGAAATGGCTAAGGAAGCTAAGTACACAGCTGTCGTTTCCCACCGTTCCGGTGAATCCGAAGACTGCACAATCTCCGACCTCGTAGTTGGTGTCAACGCAGGCCAGATCAAGACAGGTTCCATGAGCCGTACAGATCGTATTGCGAAGTACAACCAGCTGATGAGAATCGAAGAAGAACTCGGTGATGTCGCTGAATACCGTGGAAAGAAAGCTTTCTACAACGTTAAGGCTCTCTCCGAATAATTCAGTCTCTCTTCAGAATTATTAAAGAATCAAGCATTAAAAACTGCATTACGGACTGACTCATTCGTTGGTTTGATCAAAAGCGGACACTTACTACAGTGATCCGCTTTTTTGATATACATGGAAAACCGGGATTTAAACGCAATAATGAAATGTGCGGAATCATTAAGAAAATGCAGATTTCAGGCTTCAGCTTGAACAGCAATGTGAAGTGTGATTAAATTCAATTCGTGAAAGGAAGTACCTGATGAAACTGAAAAAACTGATGACATCCTTCCTGTGCATTGCCGTGTTATGCGGATGCGCGCAGGGTAAAGATAAAAAAGATGAGGACAGCGCTCAGGAAACAGCTGCACCTGTACAGGTTAATCTGTCAAAGGATTACAGAAAACTTCCGGAAGAGAATCACTTTGATGTGATTGAAAAGGATACGCTGATCAGTGTCCTGAATCATGGCACTGCCGCGCTCTTCCTCGGTTTCCCGGAATGCCCGTGGTGTCAGGAGTATATTCCTCTGCTTGAGCAGGTGCTCGCTGAAAACGATGCGGTCTGTGATTATTACAACATTTATGAATACAAAAAAAGCGACCGGGAATTCTATGATTCCGTTGCCGCTCTGATTGAATCCCAGAATGATACCGGCGAAGAGATTGTTCAATATGACAATGACGGAAAGCAGGTTATTTACATGCCGCTGGTGCTCTTTATTGAAGAGGGCAGAATCATCGGCTTTGACAATGAGACATGCACAGAGGATTCCTCAAAAGTCTCGCCGGAACATTACTGGACCAAAGACAAGAAAGCGGCACTGAAAGAAAAACTCACTCAGTATGTTGCAAGGATTTCCGCCAAACAGGCTGAGAATGATTCCAAAGGCTGCGATACCGGCTGTAAGGTCGGCGATTAAAAAGCGAAACAGACCGGATCACCGGTCTGCTTTTTTTAACTGAAGCTGGAATTTGAGAAGGGATCTCCCATCGCCATCATCTGATCCAGGAATTCAATCGCCTCATCCATCGCATCCAGAGAGCCGACTTCAGGCACGCATCCGGTCTGCTCACAAAGGTGAACGATCATTTGCGCAAATACAGGAGAACGGACAAATACCGTTTCCGGAATGCCGTACTGCTTCATGACACCCAGCAATGTGTCATTCATCTTTTCAATCAGCTCTTCCGCCGGTTCCATCATATACTGACCAAGAACCATACCGGTCTGACTGTCCGCCACAAGGATCATGGTCATTGCGGCAGGCCGGTAAAACATCGGATCATCGATGTGGATGTTAGGAATATAAACGTCCAGTTCATATGCGGAATCATTTTTCTTTGCGCCTTTGAGTTCTTCTTCAAGATATTCTTCATGATATTCGAGCTCCTCGGGCAGATAATCCTCTGACAGCAGGGGAGGATAACTGATCTGCCAGGAACTGTCTTTTTTCTTCATTGCCTGACAGAAGCCTCTGTAACTGCCGACGCCCCAGTTCTGATCATTGTGATCCATTCTCTCATAAACCTCAAAGAAGTCACGCAGATATGAATTAACATCCGCTATTTCACTTTCTCTCGGTGACCAGGGGAAGAAGCCCGGTCTCATGGAAATCACAAACGGAATTCCGAATTCTGTTTGACTGAAATCAAACGGAAGATCATGATAATAATCCAGCTGTTCCTCGGGCACCTCATCCTCTTCACCGAAGTAGATGGCATAGGCGGTCTGCCTGAACAGAGCGTACTGGGGAGGAAGGTCCAGATCCTCTGAATGTCTCAGCAGATTGTAATCGTTCAGACCGTCGTATCCGTCATAAAATACGATTCCGTAGGTTTTGCCTGCATTTCCGAGAATGTTGACATAGACCGGCTCATCCGGACGATTTGAAACAAGGGCAATCAGCTGTCCGTCATCATAGAACTGCCATGGTTTTTCTTCCAGAACCTTTTGTGAGAGCTGATAAAACTCTTTCATAATGTCATGATTATTTCCACTCATAATGATTTCTCCTGAAATCATTTTACACTGACATGAAGCATTTGTACGGATTATGATGATGAATTGCCTGCATAGTCAGATCCGCATGAAACAGCTGTTTTCCTGCGTTTTGTTTGCATGTGTGTTTTGTGAATGATATAATAACTCAGCATATATAAAAAAGCGAAAGGAGCGTTGCATGCTTGACGCATTATTGATGATCGTATCAGCGATGTTGATTGTTCTCTCATTGCTGCAGAGCGGAAAAACCAGCGGAATGTCCGGTGCCTTCACCGGTGCAGGCGGACTCAATCTGTTCGCAAACCAGAAGGAACGCGGTTCCGAAAAGGTGATTTCCAATATGACCATGGTGCTTGGAATTGCATTCTTTGCCCTGGTGATTCTGATCAGAGTTGTCTGAAGCAAAAACGCCGGTTAACGCCGGCTTTTCTAATCTTATGGAAAAAAACGAAATGAAAGATCTGATTCTCGGTTATCTTGAGAATCATCCCGGCGCATCAAACACGCCGTCCGCACTCAAAGAAGGACTTGCACTCGACACGGAGGACAGCCGTGTTTTTCGCGATGCGATGGACGAACTGCAGGATGAATATCTGGTTTTCTTCACCCAGAAGGGTGAATTCAAAAACCGTGAACAGGCAGGTGTCTTCGAAGGGAAAATCTCCATTGCCAGAAACGGAATGGGCTATGTAGACCGTGAAGACAGAGCCGCGGTGAGAATCGAAGAAGGGGATCAGCTGGATGCGATGGATGGTGATATCGTTCTTGTGCATTGTCAGAAGTGGCAGCTCTACGGTCAGGTGATCAGGGTTATCACCCGGGCAAGAACAAGGCTCATCGGCACATATTACGACAAAGGCCATGGTCTGCATCTGAAGCTGGATGATGAAAAACTTAAGGACAGACCGTTCAAAGTGATTCTGGATCCGTCCTTCCATCCGGTGGACGGCTCCAAAGTTCTTTGTGAAATCGAGAAGTACGGCGGACCGCTCACATTGAAAGTGACAAAGGTCATCGGCCATAAGGATGATCCGGGCGTGGATATTCTTTCCATTCTTCTGGATCATGATATCAATCCGGAATTTCCCGATGAAGTCATGGAAGAGCTCAAAGCAATTCCTGATGCAGTCAGCGAACAGGAAACAGAAGGCAGAAAAGATCTGCGCAATGAGATCACCGTCACCATCGACGGAGATGATTCCAAGGACTTTGATGACGCCGTATCCTGTGAAGAGACAGAAGACGGCTGGAATTTAAAGGTTTCCATTGCCGATGTCTCCCATTATGTCAAAGAGGGAAGCGCACTGGACGCGGAAGCGCTGAAAAGAGGCTGTTCCACTTATGTGACTGACAGGGTGGTTCCGATGCTGCCGCACCAGCTCAGCAACGGTATCTGCTCGCTCAATCCGCATGTGGACAGACTGAGTATCACCTGTGAAATGCATGTGCAAAAAGACGGCACAGTCGCGGATTATCAGATCTATCCGAGTGTCATGCACTCATCTGAACGCATGACATATGCCAATGTGAACCGGATTCTCGACGGGGATGAGGAACTGATTGCGAAATATGCGCACCTCGGCAATCTGTTCACAACATTGACAGATTGTGCGGATGCGATCCGCAGACGCCGTGTTGAAAACGGAGCCATTGAATTCTCCTCAACCGAATCAAAGATCACGGTGGATAAAAACGGAAAGCCTCTTGATATCAGACCGGCGGAAAGAGGACATGCGGAAATGGTCATTGAAGACTGTATGATCGCGGCCAATGTCTGTGTGGCAAATTTCCTGAAATGGCAGGATATCCCGGCCATCTACCGTGTACATGAGGAGCCTTCCTCCAGAAGAATCCGTGATTTCATCAAGGCTTCAGAAATCATGGGTCATAAACTGATTGTGGGCAGAACCGTATTCCCCAATGAACTGCAGAGATATCTCTCATCCGTAAAAGATGAGGACGAATATCCCGTTCTGAGCATGATGCTGTTACGATGCATGCAGAAGGCAAAATATGACTCCGTATGCGCCGGCCACTTCGGTCTGGCTGAGGA
Organism: Erysipelotrichaceae bacterium NK3D112; assembly: GCA_000701725.1. Lineage (GTDB taxonomy): Bacteria > Bacillota_I > Bacilli_A > Erysipelotrichales > Erysipelotrichaceae > Bulleidia. Next base: position 69,234 of record JNJQ01000011.1, on the reverse strand, counting down.
AGAGTACCTCCATTTCACTTCACCGATCAGAAGGTATCCGGATCTCATCGTGCACAGAATGCTGAGAAAATACAGTTTTGAGGCGTGCATGGATCTTCATGAGAGACAGCTTGACGAGCAGAAATGCGCCGACTATGCGGAAAGCTCTTCTGTCCGTGAAAGAATATCCCAGGATGCGGAATACGCATGCGATGATCTCAAGAAGGCGCAGTATATGAGTGCGCGGCTTGGTGAGAAATACACCGGCATCATCACTTCCGTCACCGGTTTCGGCTTCTATGTGCAGCTGGAAAACACCGTGGAGGGACTTGTCAGAATCACATCCCTGGATGATGATTATTATGAATACATCCCTGAGCGGCTTGAGCTTTGCGGAATGGCCAGCGGCAGAGTATACCGTGTCGGCATGCCTGTGAAAATCAGTGTGGCGGCAGCGGATGTATATAACGGTAAGATTGAATTCAGCCTGTATGGCAAAAACGGTATGATTCCCAATAAAAAGAAGGCGGGAAAGAAAACCACTGCCTACAGTCAGAAAAGACAGGCTGATCCTTCAAGGAGGAAACATGGCAGAAAAAAGTAAGGAAAAAACAGTCGCGTTCAACCGGCGCGCCTCTCATGATTACTTCCTGGAAGACAAATATGAATGCGGACTCGTGCTGACCGGAACAGAGATCAAATCCATCCGTGACGGAAAGGTTCAGTTCAAGGATGCGTATATTTCCATCTATAAAGGGGAGGCATGGATCAAAGGCATGCATATCTCACCTTACAAATACGGAAACATCTTCAACGTTGATGAGGAACGCGACCGGAAACTTCTGCTTCACAAATATGAGATCCAGAAGCTTCATATGAAGGTCAAGACCAAAGGCTACACACTTGTTCCGGTCAGAATGTATCTGAAAAACGGAAGGGCAAAGCTCGAGATCGCACTTGCCAAAGGTAAAAATCTTGTGGACAAGAGAGAGACGCAGAAGCTCAGAGACGCGAAGAGAGAAATGGAAAAGGCCCTCAAGCAGAGGTGATGATCATGGAAGAGATTCTCGAAATACTGAAAACACATCTGGAAAAGTATCCGCTGATGACACCGCAGGACTGCTTCAAGCTCATTTATCAGAACGAACTCGGTCCCGGTCATCTTGTCGGGGATGAGAAGGACGCACTGAACAGTCTTCTGAAAGAATGGAATGAAATCGAAGCGGATGAGAATGCGGAACTGATTGAACCGATCGGCAACAACCTCTGCCGGATCAATCTGAAAAAGGCAAAGTGTCTTTACAAACCGGAAGAGATCAATGATATCTTTGTACGCACTGCCAATCTGCACAGAGGCAGAATGGGCGAGTTCATGCACAATATGAAGCTGCTGAAACACAACCTTGAAAATCTTCCGGTGAATTTCAGCGCGGATGAATTTCTCGAATTCCAGGAAATGTACCGCGGAAGAGGGTATCCGCCTCTTCATCACAGTCCGAAATACCGCGAAGCATACGATCCGCATTACCGCGTTGTGTATCTCGGATTTGCACAGTCACTCGATTTAGAATGTTGACCATCGGTCAAATGAGTGCTATATTCATTATGCATCAGTATGATGCATAAACATGGGGCTGTAATGGATTTCGACAGGTTTATGTTTGATTCAGGCTGCAGTGGAGCGGTGACCTTATCACCACCTAAATTTAAACGCTAACAGAAACACAAGTTTCGCTTTCGCTGCTTAAGTTACGCAATAGGCGTCGCAGCGTCCCGGCCGTGCTTTAGCCGTTATGCACCGGCTGCGTAATTGAAACGGATAAGGTGAACCCGAAGTCTGTACGGGGATCCCGACAATCTCACAGGCAAATTCAGCAGATGGTTGGCTCACTGACATGTCTGCTGTCTTATCAACCAGTGAACTAAACTGTAGACGCCGGAATGTGGGACAACTCTTGGACAGGGGTTCGACTCCCCTCAGCTCCACTTATGGAAAGGGACTGTTAAAAGCCTCCGATGTAAAATCGGAAGAAAAAGACAGCTCCTTTTCTTCTAAAAAAGAGTAAAAACGGCTCTGGGAATTGAATGAAGAACAGGCGACTGCCGGAATGACGGCAGCCGCCTGTTTTGACGGTATACCCGGCTTGGACAATCAGCCTGGTGTGGATCTTATCCTTCTTGGCTGCGGCACTATCCGCCGGCCGTCTCTTGGACTGATTGTTACAGTCAAGGACTTTATAGAGATTTTTCTTGTGCGGAACATGCGACAGAATTCAGTATTACCGGTAAACAGCTGCGTCATATCGTGAAATACATGCTGCGGGAGGAATCATTTATTGATAATGAGAATAACAGATAGTTCCGGTTTTCAAAAGGCTTCTGTTGTGAACTTAACCGCACAGATCACGAGATCATCTCACTGAATGAACAGAAAAGAAGCTGCGGACGATGACTTGTTCACGGTTGTCATTCAGAAGTTCTTCTTCGATAACACTCAGGATTTACCTGATCTTCCGCATGAGCAGATCGGGAAGAACGGAAGACTGATCGAGGCTGCCGCCAAAGCGACGGACATTCCGGAAGAATACTTCAGGGATCACGAATGCCTGAACACCGGCAGCTTCAAACATACCGGTGTTCAGGCTTTTTCTGAATAGCAGAGTTTCGATATACACTGCTGATATTTAATTACAGGTATATTCCTTACATTTCTTCACAGAAAAAGTGAACCTCATCCGTCGAGCCGGCTTCAGAGGCTCACTTCACTGTGATGTCTGATTAAGCGGTTATGATTTCGATCTGCTGTTCTGTGAGTTTTTTCTTGATGTCATCCGATATTTCTGAATCCGTCAGAACGGATACCTGATGGCGGGAAAGATTCAGCGGAACAGTTCCGGCCGCATTGAACTTTTCACTCTCAGTCAGAATGACGATCTGTTCAGCCGAAACGGACATGTCGCGGACCGCCTGGGCACGCATCTGGTCTTTGTTGGTGAAGCCTGTTTTTTCACTCCATCCATCGGTGCCGATCATGCAGTATTTCACGTGATAGTTCATGACACAGTCGCGGATCATCGGACCGACAAGGCATTGTGATTCTTTCTGATAGATGCCTCCAAGCAAAACGATCTGTCCATTGGCCTCGGCACGGATATAGTCCGCGATAAAGGCGCTGTTTGTCACGATTGTGACATTCTTTTTTGTCCGCGCAATGGTAAGCGCCGCCAGTGCGCAGCAGCTTCCGTTCTCAATGAATACCGTGTCGCCATCCTGGATCAGTCCTGCGGCTTTCTCTGCGATCTTTGTCTTTTCTTCATAATGCCAGGCAAGCCGGCTGTTGATGTCATCCTCGCTGCTGAGTTCCGCAAACCCATGCACACGCCTGATCAGATGCATTTTCTCAAGCTGATCCAGATCTTTGCGGATTGTGACCTGCGAAACGCCAAGCAGGGCGGACAGTTCGGTCACTTCAATTCTTCTGCGGTCAACCAGCAGACTCAGGATCTCTTTTTCTCTCTGTTTTTTCATAGATACTCCGCTTTCATTTTATGCGTAATCACTTACAAATGAAAGTCAAAAGAAAGCTGTGATGTCATTGTCAATGAATACACGGCGGTAGTTTTCCAGATCTTCCCGGTGATAGGCACTGACATCTTTATAAGCATATTCACGGCCGAGCTGATCATATTTGTTTTCGCCGAACTGGTGAAACGGCAGCAGCTGACATTTTGTGCCTCCTGCCTCTTTGATGACCCGGGCAAGATTCTTTGCGTCATTGAGCGAATCGTTGAATCCCGGAATGACAGGAATTCTGGGCAGGACATCTTTGCCTGTTTCAATGGCATATTTCAGATTGGAAAGGATCAGCTCATTGGGGACTGCGGTTCCTTCTTTGTGTTTCTGTGAGTCCCAGTGCTTGACATCAAAGAGAATCGTGTCGAGATTTTCAATGACTTCAGTGAATACTTCTTCTTTGGCAAAACCGGTGGTTTCACAGCATGTGTTCAATCCGTTATCCTTTGCTGTCTTCAGAAGACTGGCCGCAAATTCAGGCTGGGCCAGCATTTCACCGCCGGACAGTGTGATTCCGCCGCCGCTTTCCTCATAGAAGGGCAGATCCTGCATGACAACATCCATGACTTCTTTGACAGTCTTCAGTTCACCTTCATTTTTAAGAGCCTTGCCGGGGCATTCATGGAAACAATTCCCGCAGCCATTGCATTTTGAAGAATCAATGGAGATTCTTCCTTCCTTTAAGCTGACTGCCTGATGAGGACAGACTTCAATGCAGTGATGACAGCCGACGCATTTCTTCTCATCCCACATAATCTCCGCTCTGACTGACTGGCTTTCCGGATTGGCACACCATCTGCATCGCAGGGGACATCCTTTTAAGAAGACGACCGTGCGGATCCCGGGACCGTCATTGACGGAGAATTTCTGAATATTGAACACAATACCGCTGTCTTTAGTCATACTGAACCACCTCACATCCATAGAATACGTGGTCGAAGGCTACTTGTCAATCCAAAAAGTTACGAATGAAACATTTATACATTACAAATATAAAAATTTATATTGACATTCTCTTGGCTGCGAGCTATATTATGAATGCAACGAAATAAAAACAACTTACGAATGAAAGGAAAAGATGGTATGGAAAACAGGGAACACTTTGGATCACTGACTGAAAGAATGCAGGCATTCCGCGAGGAGGTCCTGGATGAAAAGCCTTATGTCGATGCGGAAAGAGCCGTTCTGGTCACGGAATCCTACGCGGAAAACAAAAACCAGCCGCGGGTCATGATGAGAGCGCTCATGCTCAAAAAGATCCTTGAAAACATGTCTGTCTATATTGAAGACAAAACACTGCTTGCCGGCAACCAGGCTACCAAGAACAGAAACGCTCCGGTTTTCCCGGAATATACACTGAAGTTCGTCATCGATGAACTGGATCTGTTTGAAAAAAGAGACGGCGATGTCTTCTATATTACGGAAGAAACAAAAGAACAGCTGAGATCCATCGCTCCTTTCTGGGAAAACAACAACCTCAGAGCCAGAGGCGAAGCACTGCTTCCGGATGAAGTTTCCGTCTTCATGGAGACAGGCGTCTTCGGAATGGAAGGCAAACTGAATGCCGGTGATGCCCACCTGGCAGTCAATTATGAGAAAGTGCTCAAAGAAGGACTGAAGGGATACGAAAACAGGACAAGGACCCTCAAGGAAGGACTTGATCTGGCCGATCCGGAATCCATCGATAAATATGTCTTCTATAAAGCTGTGCTGATTGTGATCGATGCGGTTCATACATTCGCAAAGAGATACAGTGCTCTGGCGGCTGAGATGGCCGAAAAGGAAAGTGATCCTGCCAGAAAAGCAGAACTCGAAGAAATGAGCAATATCTGTGCAAGAGTTCCTTATGAGCCGGCTGCTTCCTTCAAAGAAGCTGTCCAGTCCGTCTGGTTCATTCAGCTGATTCTTCAGATTGAATCCAACGGCCATTCATTGAGCTACGGCAGATTCGATCAGTATATGTATCCGTATTTCATCAATGATCTTAAGAATGAGAAGATCACAAAGGCGGAAGCTCTTGAACTGCTGACATGTCTCTGGATCAAGACACTGACGATCAATAAAGTCAGAAGCCAGGCACATACACTCAGCTCTGCCGGCTCCCCGATGTATCAGAATGTTACAATCGGCGGCCAGACGACAGATCATAAAGACGCGGTCAATGAACTCAGCTTCCTGGTTCTGCAGTCAGTTGCACAGACAAGACTGACCCAGCCGAACCTGACAGTCAGATATCACGCCAACCTGAATAAACAGTTCTTTGATGAATGTATCGAAGTCATGAAACTCGGTTTCGGTATGCCGGCCCTCAACAATGATGAGATCATCATTCCTTCCTTCATCAACTGGGGTGTCAAAGAAGAAGATGCCTACAACTACAGTGCCATCGGATGTGTGGAAACCGCTGTTCCGGGCAAGTGGGGCTACCGCTGCACAGGCATGTCCTATGTCAACTTCCCGAGACTTCTCTTATGTGCGATGAACAACGGCGTTGATCTGACAAGCGGAAAGAGATTTACAAAGGGCTACGGATATTTCACAGAATGGAAAGATTTCGATGAACTGATGGAAGTCTGGGACAAGACAGTCAGAGAGTTCACAAGATACAGTGTCATCGTCGAAAACGCGATCGACAAGGCCAGTGAAAGAGATGTGCCGGATATCCTCTGTTCCGCTTTGACCGATGACTGCATCGGCAGAGGAAAGACGATCAAAGAGGGCGGCGCCGTCTATGACTTCATCTCCGGTCTGCAGGTCGGCATCGCCAATATGGCAGACTCTCTCGAGGCAATCAAGAAGCTTGTCTATGATGAAAAGAAGATCACACCGGAACAGTTATGGAATGCAATTCTGGACGATTTCCAGAGTGAGGAAAACAGGAGAATCCAGGATATGCTCATCGATGCGCCGAAATACGGCAATGACAACGATGAAGTTGATCAGCTGGTTGTGAAAGCTTATGACAGCTACCTGGACGAAATCAAAAAGTATCCCAACACCAGATATGCCAGAGGTCCGATCGGTGGCATCCGCTATGGCGGAACCTCCTCAATTTCAGCCAATGTCGGCCAGGGCATGGGAACCATGGCGACACCGGACGGCAGAAATGCACGTGAACCGCTGGCGGAAGGCTGCTCACCCGCACACAACGCTGACAAGAACGGACCGACCGCTGTCTTCAAATCCATTACGAAACTCCCGACCGAAAAGATCACCGGCGGCGTGCTGCTGAACCAGAAGATGACACCGCAGATGTTATCAACCGAAGAGAACAAACAGAAGCTGGAGATGCTGTTAAGGGCATTCTTCAACAGACTGCACGGCTATCATGTTCAGTACAACATCGTTTCCAGGGAAACCCTCCTGGATGCACAGGCTCATCCGGAAAAGCATAAAGACCTGATCGTCAGAGTCGCCGGATACAGCGCATTCTTCAACGTCCTCTCCAGAAAGACACAGGACGACATTATCGGCAGAACAGAACAGTCACTTTAAAAGGAAAGAAGGAACGAAAGATGAAACTGTTTATTGATGACGCAAATCTTGAAGCAATCAAAGAAATCAATGAGTATTATCCGGTTGACGGAGTCACAACCAATCCGTCCATTCTCGCCAAGGCAAAAAGAGATCCCAGAGAAACCCTGAAGGCAATCCGGGAAATCATCGGTGAAGACAAAATCATCTTTGCCCAGGCAGTGGATCTCTCCTTTGAAGGCATGATCAAAGACGCACATATGATTGTTGAGCTGCTCGGAAAGAACACCGTTGTCAAGCTTCCTTCCACTCCGACAGGATTTAAAGCAATGATGGCTTTAAAGAAAGAAGGCATCACAACCTGCGGCACAGTTGTCTATACACCAATGCAGGCATATCTCGCCGCAAAGGCAGGTGCTTCCTATGTCGCACCGTATGTCAACCGCATTGACAATATGGGCTATGACGGCGTCAGAGTCGTACAGCAGATCCAGGATATCCTTGACAACAACGCGATGGATTGCGAAGTTCTGGCCGCTTCCTTCAAGAACAGTCAGCAGGTGCTTGAGCTGGCTGAATACGGTGTCGGCAATGCGACCTGCGCCGCAGATGTGATCAAGGGATTCGTGAAGAATCTCGCCATTGACGGAGCGATCCAGGATTTCATCGATGACTTCAAAGCCCTCACAGGCAAAACATCCATGTCTGATCTTGACTGAGAAACAGAAAGAAGGTCTGAAAGCCTTCTTTTTTGGTTGATCAGGTAAAAAAAGGAGGATGGTCATCCTCCTGGTTCACTCAGTCGCCTGCTTCAGGCAGACAGTGCATATGGGTTCTTCCCAGTACCCGGAAACCTTCCGCTCTTCCTTTGAAGCTGCGGATGCCGAAATCATAGGATCGCAGTTTCAGATAGAGGGAGATGGATGAGATGTCATCACATCCTTCCGGAAACTGGCTTTTGTGGATTCCGAAGATGGATTCGATCTGTTTTGAAAAATACGGAGCGGTTCTGATGAAACGGTTTGGCTTTGCGCTCATGTAGAAGGCTATGGCTTTTACGGGAGCGCTTTGTGCGCCGTATTGTTTCATGATCTCATCAAAGGGGGCGAGGAATGCCAGCTGTCTGGCTGCCTTGCCGGTATTGAGATGATCAATATGGCATTCGCTTGTCACCGAGGGATCCGGTGCGAAGATGATGTCCGGTTTCTTTTCGCCGCACACTTGGGCAAGGGATCTGAACAGATCTTTCGGATCATAGAAGCCGCCGTCGGAAAAGTTCAGAAATGTCACATCATTGACGCCGAGCAGTTTCGCGGAAGCGATGGATTCCTGTCTGCGGATTTCAATCAGCTTTTCGGGAGTCATTCCTTCCGGCGCATGTTCAAGTCCGTATCGGCCGTCCGTGCAGATGACAAATGAGATCTGTTTGCCCTGATCCGCAAGTGCGGCAATGGTCGCACCGGCACCGATTTCAATGTCATCGGGATGCGGTCCGATAAACAGATAACGCTCAAATGAATCGATCTGCGGAAACGGTGCGGCAAATTTCAGAATGGTTTTTGTCAGGCTCATAAGGTCTTTTCCTTCTGCCGTGCTTCGAGTTCTGTGCAGATGCGCTCATATTCCGCCTCATCCAGAATATATTTCTTCCGGTACAGAACATAGGATGCATACATGAACAAGAAGGGGAGAACGGTCATGACAACCAGAAGACCCATTGACTGACCGCTCTGCACACTGCTGAGCAGTTCCGTGATCGCATCGGCTTTTGCTTCGGCGCTGATTTCACCCGCGTTGGCAGCCTGCTCATATTCCGAAATGCCATTGGTGTATTTAAGGATGCCGAATGTGATATAGGTCAGATTGGCAATGGCCACCGTCAAAGCGGATGCCATTTTGGTGAGGAAAGGTCTGAGCGAACCGATGATCGCCTCATCTCTGACGCCATGCTCATATTCGTTGTATTCGACGGTGTTCATGATGGAAATCATCATGATCAGATAGAAGCCGTACTGGCCGAAGTTGGCAAGCATGTATCCGAATGTGAGAATGCCGAATTTAATACCGGAAGGCAGCGGCATAAAGCCTGCACCAAGCATGAGAACATAGCCGGCGGTTGAGATGATCATCAGATAATCCATCAGCTTTTTCCTGCCGAATTTTTTGGAGATTGCCGGATAAAAAACCATCAGGAAGCCGGTAACCAGCATACCGAGCATCTGGAACATGGTGAAGAAGACACCCTTGTAGCCAAACTGCACATAGATATAAGTCTGACCGATACCGGAAAGAACGATACCGTTGCCGATCTGCTGCAGCAGGAAGATCAGAGCGATCCAGATCAGCTGGCTGTTTCCGCTGATCGTGGAAAAGATCTTTTTGAAACTGACCGGAGGGGCAGGCTCATCATTGGCATTTCTTTCTTCAGTGACTCCGAAAATCGTGAAGGCAAGAAACAGCGGGCCGAGAATGGCAGCGGCCAGCGCCACGATTCCGTAAGCTGTCACGGCATTGCCGCCGATCGCGCTGTCACCGGCTGTGAACATCGGAATTAATGATGCCGCCAGCATGCCGCCGATACCGGCAAACAAAGTGGCTCTGGAAGTGAATTTGTTTCTGGTGTCCGCATCCGAGCTTAAGGCAGGAACCATACCCCAGTAGGAGATGTCATGCATGGTATAGGTGATGCTGTAGGCGAAATACATCAGACCGAAGAAACGGACAAATGCCCATCCCTGCAGCTTCGTGTTGAACATCGCATAAATCACCAGTGAGGTAGTCAGGATACCGATCAGCAGCCAGGGCTTGAATTTGCCCCATTTCGTTCTGGTGCGCTCGATGATATTGCCCATAATGGGATCGTTGAGCGCGTCAAACACACGGGCAGCCACCATGATTGCGGTGATTGCCGAAAGCTGGGCGGCGTCCAGTTTTCTGGTAAACAGCACAAAGGCAAGCAGATAGCTGGTGACAAGGTTGTACATGATATCGCGTCCAACCGTGCCAAGAGGAAACATCAGAAGATTCTTTTTCGTGATTTTGTCATTGTTATGCATAAAACTGCTCCGTTATCATTACTTCCATTATCACTCAAAAAACCGAAAGTGTGACATGATACATGCGCCGGATCAGGGAATCTGAGAATGTTCAGTATCAGTGGGATGAATTCTGTATAATAAAGACAAACATCACACCCGGGAAAAGAAACAATGCTGAAACTGGAACGAATCACCGCAGACAATCTTGAGCTTGCCGTATCCGTACAGGAAACGCTTTTTCCGTCTGAAAGCGGAAGGGTGAATTTCGAGGAATCGGTCAATGGCACAACGGATTATGAATACTATCTTCTTTATGATCATCAGACATGTGCGGGCGTGATCGGTATTTACAGTGTTGAAGAAGATCCTGACAGCGCATGGCTTGGCTGGTTCGGCATTCTCAGACAGTTCAGAAGAAAACACCTCGGTTCCGAAGCTTTGAAGAAGTTTGAACAGATGGCAGCCGCAAAGCATTTCCGCTATGCGCGCTTATATACAGACGAAGAAGACAATGACACCGCCATTGCCTTTTACAAAGCCAACGGCTATACACCCGAACCGTACCGGAATGAGGAAGATGAGCTTTGTCTGAAATACAGAATGCTGATCTTTTCGAAAACCCTTTGCGATGAACCTGTTCCGTTATGGAATCACCGCAATATCCATCTGACGTCACAGATCGCAAAACAGGAAGCGGGAAAACGCAGCACTCACCTCAACAAATTTCATTTCTGACGAACTTTCTGATAAAGAAAAGAAACTGAACAAAGGAAGAACACATGGAAATCAAATGGAAACCGGATTCTGAGATTTCAGTCACGTCAAACAACGGTGAAACCGTCATGTCCGCAAACCGTGCGGGTATGATGACACTGGCCGGTATTTTCAAAACGCTTGCGCATGAGACAACGGGCACTCATCTTCATCTGGATTCATACAACGGTCTGGAAGAAGGATCGGATGAGCTGATCATTGAAAGAATTGCGGATCAGGATGAAACGGAATCCGATGATGCCATGAAAGGTTTTGTTTTCCTGGATGAATACATTCCCGATGCGATGCTTGAAATCCGTTATGCGTCTATGTTCAATTTCATCGGAGAGCGGATTGACGGATATGAGGAATCCGTTGCGCTTTGCACGAAAGAGGCAGCCGATGCCCTGAAAGCAGTGAGTGATGATATCGGAAAACTCGGTTACAGGCTGAAGATATATGATGCCTACCGGCCTCAGAGGGCAGTGGATCATTTTGTCCGCTGGGCAAAAGATCCTCATGATATCCGCATGAAGGAATTCTTTTATCCGGAACTGGACAAGAACATTCTGATTCCGCAGGGCTATATCGCAGAGCGTTCCTCACATAGCCGCGGCAGTACGGTGGATGTGACACTGTTTGATATGAAAGAGGGAAGAGATGCGGATATGGGCGGCCCGTTCGACTATTTCGGACAACGCTCACATCCGGATTGCCGAGATATCACAGAAGCACAGTTCAGCAACCGCATGTTATTGAGAGATGTGATGATGCGCCATGGCTTTGTGCCGCTGGAAACGGAATGGTGGCATTTCACATTGGCAAATGAGCCTTATCCCGACACATATTTCGTTTTTCCTTTACACAGGAAAAAATGAGTGAAACATACAGAACAAACGAGACAGACAACATGATCATCCGTCAGATCCGCAACGCGACATTGAAAATCACATACGCAGGATACACCTTTCTGACTGATCACTGGCTTTCCGACAAAGGCACAGGCTTCAGCGCAAGAACCGTCATACCCGAAATGGCAGGACTGAAGAATCCCCTGTGCGATCTTCCCGATACACCTGTAAACATTCTTGAAGGTGTGGACTTCTGCATTGTTTCGCACATTCATCCCGATCATATTTCAACGGATTATATGCCGTTATCAATGAAAATGATTGCCCAGGATGAGGAAGACTGTGAAAAGCTCAGAGAGATGGGTTTCACCTGCACGCAGACATTTGAAAATGATGAGCTGTGCATCGGAAATATCCGCATCCGCAGAACGGAAGGCATTCATGGCGACAATCCGGATTTGATTGAGAGGATGGGAAAGGTGAGCGGTTTTGCGCTTGAGGCACCGGATGAAAAGCCTCTGTATATCGCAGGCGATACGGTTTATTACGAAGGGGTCCGGGAAACGATTGAACGCTGCAGACCGGAAGTGATTATCCTAAACAGCTGCGCAGCCACGACACCGCGCGGCAGACTGATCATGAATGCGGAAGGTTTCGGTATGGTATGTGCCGATGCGCCATATGCAACAGTCATCGCAAGCCATATGGAAAGTGTGAATCATGCGACCCTGAGCAGAGCTGATATCAAAGCGTATGCGGATGCGCATGGCTTTGCACAGGTGCTGATTCCTGCCGATGGTGAAACAATCCGTCTGTAAATCATATACATGTTTCAATGACAGGACTGCGGTCCTGTTTTTCTGTTTGTCTCAGAGACACCGCAGGGAATGATTGTCTTTTCAACATTTGGTTCTTAAAGTACAATAAATGCATGCTGAATGTGTTTCAGACAGTCTGAAACCGCAATCGGGAAAGGGGAACGGCATCGCAGAAATGTGAATGCCTTTATGTGATTATGAGACTGAAAAAGAGCGTCATTATTATTCCGGTCGTGCTGGCGCTGTTAGCCGGAGGCGGATATTTCGGATACACGAAATACCAGGAATATCAGGCTGAGCAGGCAAGACTTGAAGAAGAAAAGAAGAGAGAAACACTCTATGTCTCCTCGGAAGAAAAATCCGTTGAAATTGAACGCAGGGACGGAGAGGGAACACTGACCCTGGTCCGCGGAACACCGGTGGAAACACGTGTTGTGCCGCTGATTGTCAAGGAGAACGAAGAGGATGAAAACGAGGTCGGCAAAGAATACCGTCTGGTCTTCATCGATGAAACGGAATATCTCATGACAGATGATCAGCTGTGCAGAGATCCCAAAGACGCTGTAAAAGAAAAGAGCGGTTTTGTCACACTGCCTTGTGTGCTGTATAAAGATCCGTCCGGTCCGGCCATTGCCGGCATGGCTGCCAAGGGAAGCCAGGCGGAAATCACCGGCTTTGCCAATCTGCTTGCGGATGGCGGCATCGACCGCTATCTGGTCAATGTGGACGGACAGCAGGGCTACATCAGAAGCGAATATCTCGTCAGGACAGCCGAAGAAGTGAAGGATACCGTGGAAGCCTTCCAGTATGAACGTGAAGACCTCTATGGCGGCGGCAATGCCTACACACTGGAATATCCGGATCTGCCCAAAGGCAATTTCGAGGATAATCCGATGCCTGTGGAATGCCGTACGCTGTATCTGAACAAGGCGTGCATTGAATATATCGATGATTATATTGAGATCGCCAACAACAGCGGCGTCAATGCCTTCATCATTGACATCAAGGAAAGCGACGGTCCCGCCTATGAATCACCGGTCATTCAGGAACTCAGTCCGACTTCCTATGAATATGCATTCAATACATTCGATGATTACAAGGCTGCCATTCAGAAGTGCAAGGATGCCGGCATCTATGTGATCGGCCGTATCGTCACCTTCAAGGATGACCTTTATGCGGAAGACCATCCGGAAATGTGTCTGGTCGACAGAGCGAACGGAGCTCCGTACATGCTGGCAAGCGCCTACTGGCCTTCTCCTTATCAGAGAACCGTCTGGGAATACAATATCCGTCTTGCCATTGAGGCAGCCGAGGAAATGGGCTTCAATGAGATCAACTTCGACTATATCCGCTTCCCGGATATGATTGATCTGGTCATCGACGGAATTGATTTCAGAAATGATTATGATGAAACCATGGCGCAGGCTATCAACAGATTTATGCTCTATGCCAGAGATGAACTGCATGAGCGTCATGTATACATGTCTGCGGATGTGTTCGGTGAAACCTCCAATGATTATGTCTGCGCATACGGTCAGTACTGGCCGATGATGTCCAACATCGCCGATGTCATGTGCGCAATGCCTTATCCGGATCATTTCGCGATCCACGACTATGGCATTGAACAGGCGGTATGGGAAGTTCCTTACCAGCTGCTCTACTACTGGGGACTTTACATCAATGAGCGTCAGGCGGAAACACCAAACCCCGCCAAAGTGCGCACATGGATCCAGGGCTATGACACCACATGGCAGGAGCCGCAGGTGGAATACACTGTCGACAAGATCAATGAGCAGATCGAAGGCCTTTATGCCAACGGTCTGGACGATGGATACATGGTATGGAACGCACCGAGTGAGCTTTACCGCTACTGGTCATACGCACCGGCGTTCTATGAACGAAAAAACTGACCAGCAACAAATAAGACTGAAAATCGGCTGCCGTGAAAACGGCGGCCTTTTCTTGCCTTAATAACATTTTTGATAAATACTTCGATATTTGTTGACGTATCAACAAAACCGGTCCATAGTGGAATTATAGATATAACATTGAAAAAAGAGGGGAGAACAGTATGATTAACAGATTTGACCGTTTTACTTCATCCGTTTCATCAATCATGCAGAGTATCAGCAGAATCAAGAAAACCGAAATGCAGCGATACGGACTGCGCAGCGGTCATGTTGACTGTCTGCGTCTTCTCTACGAACATCCCAAGGGACTGACATCCAGAGCGCTTTCCGAACTCTCCGATATGGACAAGGCGGCGGTATCCCGCTATATGGACCAGCTGGAAGAAGTCGGCTTCGCTTATATCGATGAGGATGAGGATAAGAAATATAAGCGCAGATGGGTGTTAAGCGAAAGAGGAATGGAAACCGGTAAGGATGTGGACAGAAAGATTGAGATGGCCGTATCCGAAGTCGGTGACTTCCTGGCCGATGAGGAACGCGAGTCATTGTATAAAATGCTCGAACAGATTGATGCCAATCTGAAAAAGCAGGTCAATGCCTCCCAGGGTGAAGAGACCGAAGCGTAAGCAGATCCACCCATTATTGCCATAACAAAAAAAGCGGAGTCTGTACCATGTGATACAGATTCCGCTTTTTAAACGTCAGATTCTTCTGAGGAAATCCTCAATGAAGCATGATTCGTATTCGTGCGCCTTGTCATTGGGGTGGGTATTGTGCGGATAATCCACCGCCTGCTTCAGCATGACCGTCTTTTTGACTTCTGCGGAGATGTCGGGATTCTGGGAACGGATCATGACCGGAGTGAAGCGGTCGCCGTTCATGTCAATGTAGGGGATACCGTATTTCTTTGCCATATTGATCTGTACGGTTCTGTATTCCTCACGGTCGCATCCGTTTGAGACAAGCATGCCGATATGGGCGAACGGACGGTTTTCGATCAGCCAGGAAAGCACCTCATTCCACGCGCCGCAATAGGTGGCAGTTGTCTGATCCTCCATTGTGCCGATGGGAATCGGACCGGTCGGATCTTCGCCGTCCTTGGCTTTGCCATGCTCATGATGGGAATCATTGATGCCAAGATAAATCGTGATGTAATCCGCATCTTCGGGAATGTTGCGGTAATAGAAATCCTGGGCCGGATCGGTGAGGCTGTTATGGAAGGTGTTGTCAGACGGATAGCCAAGACATCTGCCGCCCTCAAAGAAGCGCACAATCTCCATGTGATTGCGCTCTGCGATAAAGTAAGGATATGTTTTCGGCATGCCCTTGCAGAAGCCATCTTCAAACACGCTGCCAGTGACACCGGAGGTGAAACTGTCTCCGCATACCGCCCATTTCTTTCCGTAAAGGATGTTTCCGTTATATTCAGTGCTGCTCATAGTCTTCTCCATATCTGTTTTGATGCATATGGAAATGTAGCACAGCTGTGCAGGATTGACAATCTATGGAAGCGATATGTCAAAACAGTTTGAAAAACAGTAAAATAAAATTAAGAGAGGTGTAAAACTAATGAGTATTGCAGTGAATCTTTATTATACGGGCAAAAACGGAAACGCCCGCAAATTCGCGGAAGAGATGGAAAGCAGCGGAACAGCGGACAGAATCCGCGCCGAAGACGGAAATGAAAGATATGAATATTTCTATCCGAAGAACGATCCGGAAACCGTTCTGCTGATTGACATGTGGAGAGATCAGGAAGCCATCGATGCCCATCACGCATCCGAGATGATGGGAATCCTCGCGGCGCTCAGAGAGAAATATGACCTGACCATGAAGGCCGAGCGCTACGTCACTGATGAGGCAGGCATTTCCGAAAAAGACCGTGCCTTCCTCAGAGAGAAATAATTTTCAAAAGTTTTCATAATAGTTTTCATAATTTTTACAAACTATATGGTATTTCGGTTGAAATACCGGACAATGAATGATAATATACACAACATGATAGAGGCGCGGATGCGACAAAATCAGGCACAGCCGGCAGGCGTTACGATACCTGGTCAAAGCAAGTCCGCCGAACTGTCTGTCAGGGCGCTGGCAGATGGTGGGCGTGCAGAAAAGATCTGTACGACTGTCTACTGAAGTAGGAGTGCTATCTGGATGGTATTTATTTATGCCGGCGGACGCACTCTGCCGGCATTTTATTTAGGAGGAGCCTATGACTGAAATCGGCGGAATGAACATCAGGGAACTTGCGGAAACATACGGAACACCGCTTGTTGCCTATGACGAGAACATGCTCAGAGACAAACTGGAATCATTCACAAAACATTTCCGTTCGGATACAATCCGCACGGATGTGGTCTACGCGTCCAAGGCATTCAACTGCAAGGCCATGATCTCTCTGGTTTCAGAATACGGCTGCTGTCTGGATGTTGTTTCCGGAGGCGAGCTGTATACGGCCTGGAAGGCGGGCTTTGACTGCTCAAAGACCTTCTTCCATGGCAACAACAAAACACCCGATGAAATCCGTATGGCGCTGGATTGCGGCGTCGGCACAATCGTCATCGACAATGTCATGGAAGCACAGGAACTCATCCGCCAGATCGAAGGCACCGACAGACAGATCCGTGTCTTCCTGCGGGTCAATCCGGGTATTGAGGCGCACACGCACCAGTACATCGTGACCGCCCATGTGGATTCCAAGTTCGGCATCTCCATGCTGGACTGGGATGAGATCGCTTATGTCACTGATCTGTTCGAAGGCTGCGACAATACGGCGTTCGAAGGAATTCATGCCCACATCGGCTCACAGATTTTCGACAAGCAGGCTTATTCAGAACTTGTTAAGAAGATGTTTGCCTTTGCGGCAAAGATGAAGGATGAGCTTGGCGCGGATATCACATCAGTCAATCTCGGCGGCGGCTTTGCGGCGCTTTACACATCAAAGGATCATCCGATTCCCGTGGATGAGGTCTGTGATGAAATCATCAGCGCATGTGAAGAGGCCAACAGCTCCATTCACAATCAGATCAGACGCGTGCTGATTGAACCGGGCCGCTCGATTGTCGCTGAAGCGGGATACAACCTTTACAAAGTCGGTTATATCAAAAAGACACCGAACAAACTCTACGCATTCGTGGACGGCGGTATGAGCGACAATATCCGTCCTGCCCTGTATCAGGCGGAATATGATGCCTTCATCGCCGGCAAAGAGGATGAAGAAAAAACCGCCACATATACGATCGCGGGCAAGTGCTGTGAATCAGGCGATATCCTGATCCAGTCCATTGCACTGCCGCAGGTGAACACCGGTGACATTCTGGTCATGAAAACAACCGGCGCCTACGGTTATTCGATGGCCAGCCATTACAACAAGCTTGCGCTGCCGGCAGTCGTCTTTGTCAAAGACGGACAGGCGCGCGAAGTGATTGAAAGAGAATCATACGAGCATCTGATTTCGCTCGAAAAATAGGAGGATAAAAGCATGATTAAGGGTTCCATTGTAGCGCTGATCACACCGTTTCATGAGGATGGCAGCGTAAACTTCGAAAAACTCGGCGAACTGCTCGAATGGCATGTCGCAAATTCCACCGACGGCATTCTGGTGCTCGGCACAACCGGTGAAAGCACAACCATGACCCATGAAGAGGATGACGCGGTTGTGGAATTCACACTGAAAACAGTCAATCACCGTGTTCCGGTCATTGCCGGCTCCGGTTCCAACGATACCAACACCATGCTCTACAAGAGTAAGAAATACGCGGATATGGGCGTGGATGCGCTGCTTGTCATCACCCCTTATTACAACAAGGCAAATGAGGAAGGCATGATCCGCCACTTCACAACGGTTGCGGATGCGGTCAGCGCACCGCTGATTCTCTATAACGTTCCGGGCAGAACCGGATGTTCCCTGAGTGTCAGCGCGGTTGAAAGACTGTCAAAGCATCCCAACATCATCGGCATCAAGGAGGCCAGCGGCAACATCTCCTATGCCATGAGTATCTCCCGTTATCTGAGTGATGACTTTGTCATGTTCAGCGGCAACGATGACATGGTCATCCCGCTGCTTTCCATCGGCGCAAGCGGTGTGATCAGCGTATTTGCAAATACCAATCCGAAAGAGTGCCATGATATGGTCGCAAAATGGTTTGAAGGCGATCAGGCCGGCGCGCTTGCCATCCAGCAGAAATATCTGGATTACATCCACGCACTCTTCTGCGAAGTCAATCCGATCCCTGTCAAGGCGGCTCTCAACGCGATGGGCAAGGAAGTCGGCGGATACAGACTTCCGTTATATGAGATGGCGGAAAAGAACCATGAACATCTGCTTGATGAAATGAGAAAGGCCGGTATCTTATGAAAATCATCGTCGGCGGCAAGGGAAGAATGGGCCAGCTGATCGCAAAGACAGCGGAAGAAAAAGGCCATACCGTCATCGGTCTGTTTGACTCCTTCAATCTCGATGAGCTCAAAGCGGCAGACAAAGCGGATATGATCATCGATTTCTCCCATCGTGACAACCTGGGATGGATCATTGATTATGTGAATGAGAACAGCTGCGCGCTTGTTTACGGCACAACCGGGCTTTCACAGGAACAGAAAAACGAACTCTTTGCACTGGCTGAAAACCATCCGGTTTTCTACAGCGCGAACTTCTCATACGGTGTCGCCGTATTGCAGGAAATCCTGAGAAAAGCAGTGCCGATGCTGAAAGACACCTTTGATATGGAGCTGGTGGAAACCCACCACAACCAGAAGGCCGATGCGCCAAGCGGCACAGCCAAAGCAATCCTGGAAATCCTCAATCCGGACAATGAGTTTGAGGAAGTATACGGACGCAACGGCATGTGCGGCGCAAGGAAAAAGGAAATCGGCGTGCATGCGCTTCGAGGCGGAACCGAAGCGGGCGAGCATACCGTTCACTTCTTCGGCAACAATGAAAGCATCACCATTACCCATCATGCGGATAACCGGCAGATCTTTGTCAACGGCGCCATCCGCGCTGCTGAATATCTCGAAGGCAAAGAAGCCGGTCTGTACAATATGCAGAACCTTCTGAACGGCGATTAGAAAAGAGGAAAAGAAAATGACAGTCAGAATCGGAATCCTTGGTTACGGCAACCTCGGCCGCGGCATCGAATGCGCGGTCAGAGAAACAGAAGACATGGAACTGTGTGCAGTCTTCACAAGACGCGATCCTTCCTCCATCACCCTGAAAACAGAAAATGTTCCGGTTGTCAGCGTCAGTGACATTCTGGATTGGAAAGACAGAATCGATGTGCTGGTTCTGTGCGGCGGAAGCGCGACTGATCTGCCTGTGCAGACACCGGAATACGCGAAGTATTTCAATGTGATCGACTCTTTCGATACCCACGCAAACATTCCTCAGCATTTCGATGCTGTTGATGCGTCCGCAAAGGAAAGCGGACACACCGCGATGATTTCGGTCGGATGGGATCCGGGCATGTTCTCTTTGATCAGAGCATATTCCAGCGCCATTCTTCCGAATGGAAAAGACTATACATTCTGGGGCAAGGGCGTTTCCCAGGGCCATTCCGATGCGATCAGAAGAATCGAGGGTGTCGCTGATGCCAAGCAGTACACCATTCCGGTTGACGCAGCCCTGGAAGCTGTCCGCAATGGCGAAAACCCCGAGCTGAGCACAAGACAGAAGCACACACGTGAATGTTTCGTTGTTCTCAAGGAAGGCGCGGATGCGGCAAAGGTCGAAAAGGAAATCGTCGAGATGCCTAACTACTTCAGCGATTATGATACAACTGTGCACTTCATCTCCATGGAAGAGCTGAAGAGAGATCATTCCGAACTGGCCCATGGCGGCTTCGTGTTCCGCTCCGGCGTCACCGGCATGAACCATGAGCACAAGCATGTCATCGAATTCTCCCTGAAGCTGGATTCCAATCCCGAATTCACTTCCAGCGTGATCATCGCCTATGCCAGAGCGATTGCCCGCTTAAGCGCGAAGGGCGACTTCGGCTGCAAGACCGTCTTCGATATTCCGCCGGTTCTTCTGAGTGAGATGAGCCCGGAAGAGATGCGCGCGCACATGCTTTAATCGCATTTGCCAAATTGAATGAAACTGTATGGAAATCGTGGTAAATCCATTGTAAGACAGGAGTTTTTATTATGACGAACCCACACAGTGCTTAAAGGATATCAACACAAAAAAGAAAAGGTCATCAACACAAAGTTGATAACAACACCCTTTAAACACAAAATGTTTAAAGCTCATCCATACAACAAAGTAATTTAGATGTCTCAAAAAAAATATCCGCATCTCTTCTGTTCAGAGGAAGAAGATCAACGGATATTCTTTTCATTTGCTCAGAAGTGTCGCGATTCTGTTCATCAGAATCTCGATGAAGACCATGAAGACTGCCTGATCATCAAGGAAAGAAATATTGCTGTCACGGGAAATCCTGGGCAGGACAATATACTTTTCGCATTTCTTCTTGAAGGGAAGGGCCTGGCTCATCGTGAAGCAGAAAACAGAGCATTGATTCTCGGCAAGATTTGTGACGATGGGGTTATAAATGCCGGCGTTGTCAGAAACGGTAAATACGATAACACAGTCGCCGGCTCTGCATACGTCCTCAAGGTCGGTCATGACGGTGGTGTCGGAAACCGCTTCGGCATCTACGCCGATTTTGCCAAGGCGCTGTCTCATCTGCATGGCGCTGTTAAAAGTGCGGTTGAATCCGAAAAGCTTGATCCTTCTTGCGCTGGTGAGTTTCTGCGCGATTGCATCCAGTTCCGTGCGGTCAATCATTTCCTTGATCTGCGAAATATAGGAAGCGTATGTATCGCAGATTGCATCGACAGGATCTTTATGATCCTCATCGGTGCCGCTGTTGGCCGATACAAGGAAGCGGGAAAGGTCGTATTTCAGTTCCGCGAAGCCGCTGTAGCCGATCCGGTTGGCAAAGCGGACGAGGGCGGACTTGGAGGCGCCGGCCATTTTCGCCAGGGCGTCGATGGAACTTCTTGCAGCGTCTCTGGGATTGTTGATGATATATACAGCGATGTCTTTATCTTTATTTGTCAGCTCATCGTAATAAGACTGAATTCTGTCCAGGGGATTTGTACTCATATTACCTCCTTACCTGATTTCATTATAGCGAATGGTGAAACCGGTTTCAAAAAGAAATCAAAACAAAATAGAAAAAGTTTTAATAAATACTTGAAACCGGTTTTACACAATGATATATTGGACTTGTCAATAAAACAAGTTTTAGAAGGAGGATAAAACATGGAAGGGTTTATTGAAAAACTTCAGGCTGTATTGATTCCCATTTCTGACAAAATCAGCTCAAACCGTATTCTCAAAGGCATCAGCGGCGGTTTCTCCGCAATGCTGCCGGTTGTCATGGTTGGTGCGATCTTCACACTGCTTGCCAGCCTTAACATCGCTCCGTACCAGAGCTTTATCACCGCAACAGGACTGAAGCAGTTCTTCGCGATTCCGGCTGACTATACAACAAACATGATCTCCCTTTACGCAGTCTTCCTGATCGCCAGGGCAGAAGCACAGGTTCTCGGCATGGACGACAGAGAATCCATCGCCAGCGGCGCCATCGCCCTGATGGCATTCCTGATTATGATCCCGCTCGGAGTTACTGGTACAGACGCTGAATCAGGTGTTTCCGTCACAGTTGCAAGTGCTGTCAATATGACATTCCTTGGCTCTGCCGGCCTCTTTACAGCAATGATCGTCGGCATCCTGTTCCCGAACCTGCACAACATTTTCATCAAGAAGAATATCGGTATCAGAATGCCTGATTCCGTTCCGCCCGCAATTTCCAAGTCATTCTCCGCTCTTGTTCCGGCACTTGCTCTGGCAGCTCTGGCAATCGTCTTCAGAATGCTCGCTGGCATGACATCCTATGGCTCTGTCACAATGCTGATCTACGGTCTGCTGAAGGCACCTCTCACAGCTCTTGCCGCAAGTCCGTTCACATTCATCATCCTGCTGATCGTCTGCAACGTCCTGTGGTTCTTCGGTATCCACGGCGGTATGGTTGCCACATCCATCATGGCTGCTCTCTATACTGAGCTCACACTGGAAAACCTGGCTGCCTATGGCGCAGGTCAGGCTCTGCCCAACATCATCATCCAGCCGGCATGGTTCGCAATGGGCAACATCGGCGGCTCCGGCTGCGCGATCGGTCTGTGTCTCTGTCTGGCTCTGTTCTCCAGATCCGAAAGATACAAGGCTCTCAAGAATATCGCTGTTCCTTCCGGTATCTGCGGAATCTCTGAACCGATGGTCTTCGGTGTGCCGCTGGTTCTCAACCCGCTGATGCTGATCCCGATGATCGTCGCTCCGATCGTTACATTCCTGCTCGGCTATGCCGCAATGGCAATCGGTCTTGTTCCTTACATGGTAGGCGTCAACGTATCAACCGGCACACCGATTCTGCTCTCCGCATTTGCGGCATGGGCTGACTGGCGCGGTATCTTACTGCAGGCTATCCTGATCGCAGTTTCCACTGCCATCTACTATCCGTTCTTCAGAGCGGTTGACAGCCAGGCGCTCAAAGAAGAAGCTGCAGCTGAATAATCAAGACTGACTCAAAGGACAGCCGCTGCTGATGAGGCTGTCCTTTTTCAGAAATGAAGCGCATACTGTATAATTCAAAAGAATCAATCAGAAAATCAAAACAATGAGAAAGGCAGAACCGCTATGACAAAACGGCCAAATATCATTATTATCAACCCTGATGAAATGCGCTGGAACACCATGGGCCACATGGGCAATCCGGCCGCCAGCACACCGAGGCTTGATTCATTCGCTGAAAATGATGCTGTTTCATTTGAAAACGCATATTGCCAGAATCCGGTCTGTGTTCCTTCCAGGTGTTCATTTCTGACCGGGCTCTATCCGCATGTTCACGGCTACCGGACCATGCACTACCTCATGCATGAGGGAAGCGATACGCTTTTCGCTGAATTAAGAGCTGCCGGATATAAAGTCTGGATGAACACAAGAAATGATTTCATTGCCGGCAATGTGCCGGGATTGATGGCAACCCAGTTCGATGAAATCAATATCCCCGAAAGACCTTTGATTGCAGGTAATCATGAAATCATCGAAGGCTTCCCGTATTCCCATTACATCGGCGTCATAGATGAAGTAAAGACAGATATCAATGACACACTGGCAGCCTGTGAAAGAATCCGCAGGCAGAAGCCGGCAGATGATCCGCTGTGCCTGTTCATCGGATGGATGAATCCCCATGTACCCTATGTCACCGATCAGGAACACTATGACCGGATCAATCCGGATCTGATCGAAGAAAGGGTTCATTTCAAAGATACACAGGGCAAATCGGAAATGATCCGCAAACTGCGTGAATTCGCAGATCTCGGTGCATTTACGGAAGAACAGTGGAAAGAGGTGCAGAGAGTCTATCTTGCCCAGTGCTCCTATGTCGATGACATGTTCGGCATGATTGTGGATGCCCTCAAAGACGCAGGCATTTATGATGACTCACTGATTGTCTTCCTTTCCGACCACGGTGATTTTGCCGGTGATTTCGGTCTTCCTGAAAAAGCACAGAACAGCTTCGAGGATATCCTGACAAAGGTGCCGCTGCTGATCAAGCCTCCCAAAGGAGAGAAGGTCATGCCCGGTAAGACACAGTCCCTGGCTGAACTGGTGGACTTCTACGCAACCGTTATGGATTATGCCGGTGTTACCCCGACCCATGATCAGTTCGGCATCAGCCTGAGACCTGTCATCGAAAATACACAAACAATAATCCGTGACTACGCTTTCTCGGAAGGCGGCAGAAGACCTTGCGAAAAACAGGCGGACGAATACCACAAATACGGCGATGCCGGTCCCTCAAAAACCAGTGATTACTGGGCCAAGATGAATGCCGAAGCAGATGACAGGGCACATGCCAAAGGCACAATGATCACCGATGGCAGATACAAATATATTCTCCGTCTCGGCGGCGGGGATGAATTCTACGATCTTGAAAAGGATCCCCGTGAAATGATCAACCGCATTGACTGCGAAGAATACAAATCAATCATTCTTGAGCTGAAGATGAAGATGCTTGAATGGTATCAGGAAACATGCGATGCCGTTCCCAGAGGCTTTGACTCAAGATTCCTGACAAAAGAAAGCCTTACCCCGGCTGAATAACAGAAAATCCCATATCCATGCAGTTTTTTTCGGATCAGGCATGTGAGAGGGGACATGCCTAAATTGAGCGGTGATATGGTATAGTTGAAAAAAAGAAAGGTCATATCATTTATGAAGAAAACCGCAAGAAAATTCCCTGAGAATTTCCTTTGGGGCGGAGCTGTCGCGGCCAACCAGCTCGAAGGCGCCTGGCAGACAGACGGCAAGGGACTCTGCATCGCTGACATTAACGAATACAAAGGCAATCTGCCTCCCGAAAAACGTTCCAACGCGGAAATGACTGCCGCTTATGCGAATGAACTGCTCAATGACAAAGAGAAGATGTTCCCCAAACGGTACGGTATCGATTTCTATCATACCTATCCCGAAGATCTGAAACTGCTGGCGGGCCTGGGCTGAAATCGATCCGTACATCCATCAACTGGGCAAGAATCTATCCTAACGGCGATGATGAAAAGCCCAATGAGGGCGGTCTTGCCTTCTATGACCGTCTGTTTGATGAGATGGCAAAATACAATATTGAGCCGATGATCACCATTTCCCATTATGAGATGCCGCTCAATGTCGCTCTGAAATACAACGGATGGTACAACCGTAAAACCATCGATATGTTCGTGAAATACTGCGAGACCATTTTCAGAAGATACAAGGATAAAGTGAAATACTGGATCACGGTCAACCAGATCAATCTTTACGAACATGAGTCATTCAATCATCTCGGCATTCCGGCCGATCAGGTTGAAAACCTCACAGACGCGAAGTACCAGGGTCTGCATAATGAACTGGTCGCCTGCGCAAAGGCGATGAAAATCGGCAGAGAAATCAATCCGGACTTCCGGTTCGGCTGCATGCTCTACCATAACAACGCCCATCCGGCCACAGGCAGTTCTGAAAACATGATGGCGGCGATTCAGCAGAATCATCTGTCATATTACTTCACGGACATGTCCGCAAGGGGAGAGGTTCCTTCCTATATGTGGCGCTTCTATGAGGAAAACAACATTCACGTGGATATTACGGAAGAGGACGAGGAAGCTCTGAAGAACACCGTGGACTTCATCTCGTTCAGCTACTATTACACAAGTAACGTCACCGAAAGCGGTGAGATGGTCAAAAATGAATTCATCAAAAAGGCCAACGCATGGGGATGGGGACTGGATCCGGTCGGACTCAGGGTTGCCCTCAACCAGTACTGGGACAGATATCAGCTGCCGCTGATGGTGACTGAAAACGGCATGGGTTTCTATGACAAAGTCGATGAGGACGGAAAGATCCACGATCCGTACAGAGTGGAATTCTATGAGGAACATCTCAAACAGGTCAAAGAGGCGATCTATGACGGCGTGGATGTCACCGGCTATTATGCATGGGGACCGATCGATATCGTCAGCTGCTCCTCCTGTGAAATGGAGAAGAGATACGGATTCATCTATGTTGATCTCGATAATCAGATGAAAGGAAGCGCGAAGAGAAGTCTCAAGGACAGCTATGAATGGATGAAACAGACCATCGCATGCAACGGGGAAAATCTCTGAACACAATTACATGACCGATGGGAAGCCTGCATGGATTGCAAATGTGCAGGCTTCTTTTTTCTGACTCCGTCATAATTAATGAAAAGGGTAACAATAGGCTTGATTCACGATTGTGCAAACAAATATAATTGACCCGTACTACGGAGGCGGATATGTCAGATATCGTACTTGAAGCAAAGAATCTCAAAAAGGTTTACAACTATAACACCCCGAATGCGTTTGAAGCGCTTCATGACATCAATTTCCAGGTTCATGAAGGGGATTTTGTCGCCATCATGGGACCTTCCGGCAGCGGAAAATCGACGTTTATCAATAATATTTCAACGATTGATCTGCCCACCAGCGGACATGTTTATATCAACGGCCGTGAAGTCAGATCAATGAGCTCCAACGAGATCGGACGTTTCCGTTTCCAGAATCTCGGTTTCATTTTCCAGGATTTCAACCTTCTGGATACACACACGATGTTTGAGAATATTGCCATGCCGCTGTCACTGGCGCATGTGGATCAGAAGAAGATTGAAGAAAGAGTAAAAGAACTCGCCACGCAGATGGACATTGTGACACTGCTGAAGAAGTTCCCCAATGAGTGCTCCGGCGGCCAGAGACAAAGAGCTGCCATCTGCCGTGCTCTGATCAACCATCCCCGCATCATCGTCGCCGATGAGCCGACCGGCAATCTTGACTCGAAAAATTCCAGCGAGCTCATGAATATTCTGCAGATGCTCAACAAGGACTTCGGCGTGACCATTGTCATGGTTACCCATGATCCGCTGATCACTTCCTATTCCTCAAGACTGATCTATATCAAGGACGGCAACATTGAAACCGTTCTTGACAGAGAAAATCTCACCCAGGACGAATACTTCCAGAAGATCGTCGAAATCAACTCCGCCGAATCCAGAGAGATTCTTCAGGGCTGATGCCTGAGATGCTTTTGAAGAAAGGGGGAGATTGAACAATGATTTTCAAAGACGCACTCAGATCATTGAAAAACAGCACGGCCAAAGCCGTCTTCTACTGGCTGACCTTCGTGCTGACTTCGATGTTCGTGTTTCTGTTTTTCAATATTTCAATGAGTGAACTCGGTTTCACATGGGTGGACAACAACAATGACACGGTCACGATCGTCACCATCTTCGTCGTTGCGGTCTGTCTGATCATTATCTTCTTTGCCAATGACTTCTTCATCAAAAACAAGGCGAAGGAGCTTGCGGTCAGACTGGTATGCGGTGCCACATTCATGCAGCTGGCAGCCTATCTGCTCGTGCAGACATTTGTATTATTGCTGATTGCGGTGCCTGTGGGCATCGTTGGCGCCGTCATCATGGTACCCATACTCAACGTGATCATTTCGACCATGCTGCACAGCGAGTTTGTGATCGGCATTTATCCGGCCGCGGTCGGAACCACCATGGTCATTCTTGGCGCGGTGGTATTCTGGACAACCTATCTGAACCTCAGCTTCGCTTACAGAAATTCCGCATCCATGCTGATGAATGAGAGACAGCTGATCAATCCGCTTTCCGGGGTCAGTATGATCGATGACAACTGGCTGCTCACCGAAGCTGAAAAGGCGGAAAGAAAAAAAGAGAGGGAAAGAAGAAAGGTGGCAGGAGCGAACACCCGCCGCGTTATCAGTCTGATTCTCTTTATCGCGCCGCTGATTCTGATCCATCTCAACCGTGACATGACACTCGCGCTTTCTCTGATTGGCATGCTGGGCTTCTATATCGGTGTGCCCAATGTGATTGTGCCCGAGATCAACAAGCTGACCATGGAAAAGAAGACCAGCGATCCGCAGGCAGTCGCAGTGCTTGGTTTCTACCGTACCGATCTGACCATCCTGCGCTCCAATATCATTCTCTTTCTGATCTGTGCGGTATTGCTGATATCGGTCATTCTCGGCAGGAACACAACCGATCTGGAAATGATGCTCTCACTGCTTTCCTATGTGGTCATGAATGTGCTGCTCTCCATGGCAATCATGTTCAAGTTCTCCACCGAGGCCTATTCCAGAAAGAAATATTTCATGACGCTTGATCAGATCGGCTATGTGAAGGAAGAGCGTGAAAAGATCATCTTCCGTGAAGTCACGCTGCTCTATCTTTCTATTCTGGCAGTCGCATTGCTGTATCTTGTCAACATCTTCATCTCGATGATCATCCACGGCTCCATGAGTATCGGATATGCGGGATTATTGATTCTCTTCATGATCATTCCGATGGCCATCTGCTATGGGGTGAGCATTCTCTATTACAGACGTTCGGTTCTGCACGAGCTGGCGTAAAGAACATTCAATCACCGGGGACAGCTCCCCGGTTTTTCTCTGCCCACCCGTAAAAAATGTATCTGTGAAATGATGATAAGCGGGGCGGATATCCCCGCGTTCATGTTAAGATATACCGGTATCAAAAGAGAGGAAGGGTGTAAATATGAGTCAGAAAAAAGAACTGATCCGCGATCTGACAACCGGAAGCGTTCCCGGCACACTGATCAGATTCGCATTGCCGCTGCTTCTGTCAGGTTTACTGCAGATGGTATATAACATGGTCGATATGATCGTCGTCGGACGGTTTGTCGGCACCCAAGGTCTTTCCGCTGTTTCAATCGGCGGTGAAGTGCTGCAGCTGATCACTTTCGTCGCCATGGGACTTTCCAATGCCGGCCAGATTCTCATTTCCAGATATGTCGGTGAAAACAGAAGGGACAAGGTCGGTCTGATGGTCGGCACTCTGTTCACGCTTCTGATGAGCCTGGCTGTGATCATCATGATCATCTTCCTGTTGTCTTACAAAGGCATTATCAACTGGCTCAACACACCGGCCGATATTTATGAATACACAAGACAGTATGCGGTCACCTGTGTATACGGAATCATCTTCATCTACGGATACAACCTTGTCTCCGCAGTCCTCAGAGGTATGGGCGATTCCAAGCATCCGTTCCAGTTCATCGCCATCGCTTCCGTCATCAATATCGTTCTTGACATTCTCTTTGTCGGACCACTCAAAATGGGTCCGATGGGTGCGGCCCTGGCAACAGTTATCGGCCAGGCGGTCAGCTTTATCTTCGCACTCAGGCTTCTTTACAAGAACAGGGAACAGATCCACTTCGATTTCAAGCCGGAACATTTCCGGATTTCCGGTGAAGTGATTCAGCCATTGATTTCCCTCGGTATCCCGATGGTCATCCAGTCTGCGGCGGTCACATTCTCCATGCTGTTTGTCAATTCCTACATCAACACATACGGAACCACCGCGGTTGCGGTCACCGGCGTTGCTCGAAAGCTTGAAGGCATGATCGGTGTCGTTTCCCAGGCAATCTCCTCAGCCGGAGGCGCGATGGTTGCCCAGGCGCTTGGCGCAGGAAAGATCAAGCGTGTTCCGCTGATTGTTTACAATGCATTATGGATCGTGGCAATCCCGACATCCATCTTTGCGATCATTACCGCATTCCATCCCGAATGGCTATTTGGTCTCTTCTCGAATGATCCGGCTGTTCTTGCCATGGCGGTCAGCTATATCCCTGTAGCGATGATCCAGTATCTCGGCGCCTGTCTGAGACCCGCAAACTTTGCCCTGATCAACGGTTCCGGCAATTCCAAGCTGAATCTGACTGTTGCATTGCTTGATGGCATCATCTGCAGAATCGGTCTGGCATTATTGCTTGGCGTCACCTTCAAAATGGGCATTTTCGGCTTCTGGTACGGCAATGCCTTTGCCGGCACCGTTCCGTTCTTCATCGGAAGTGTCTATCTTTATTCCGGTGCCTGGAAGTCACGCGCATCCGCTCCCGCACCTGCCGAAGCATAAAGTGATTCTGAAAAAGCTCTGTTCTCCAGTTGGAAAACAGAGCTTTTCTTAACGGTGGTTCTGTATTTTCGTGATGGCTTCATGCCGGTATTTCAATGGTGAGGTTTTCACAATCGCGCTGAATCTGGTGGAAAAGGCCGCATCATCGGAGAAACCTGTTTCCATGGCGATCTCATGAATGGTCTTGTCGGTGATCTCAAGCAGTTCTTTTGCCCTTGTGATTCTCACATTGAGCATGTAATTGTATGGCGTGGTTCCCATATATTGCCGAAAGAGTCTCATGTAATAGGACTTTGACATATTTGCCATCTTCAACAGGCTATCCAGTTCAAAGGGCTCATTGTAATGGGCGGACAGATGATCCGCCGTTTTCATGATCAATTGCTGATTGGCGGAATAGGATACCGAATTGCGCAGCACAAGATCGCTGAGCATGGAATGAATCACAAGACTTTCTGAAATGATCGTATTGGCGGATGTGTTTTCCAGATCCCTGAGCAGCCGGTTGAACTGCTCCTCAAAGACGGACCGCTTGGTCACAAACGCGCTGATTCTGCGCTCGGGGATCAGAAGACTCTCCAGTCCCGCAATGCCGCTGCCGTCAATATGTGCCCAATAGTGTGTCCATTTTCCTGTCTCCGGATCGGTGTAATAAGACTGCGGAAAGCGGCAGTTGAGAAACAGCGCCTCATTTTCTTTCAGATGGATATTCACGCCATTCTGCTCAATGATGCCGCAGCCCTCAATGGTATAGAAAAGAAGCCAGGAATCCTTGAAATCCCGCTTTGTGTTGAATTGTTCATGGGCATAGAAGATGCCCGCCTCGGTGCAGTAATAGGGCTGCGCGAGGGCGAATTCATTGGGCGTGGTGCGCAGCCATAAACTTCCCCGTTCGATATCGAGATTGTAAGTGAGCATCGGTTTTCCTCCAGTGGACTATTTCAAAAAAACAGTGCACTTAACACAATGGAATTATATTACATAACCAACTATATTGAGTATGTAAGAAAGAAACAGATCAAAAAACGGAGGATCACAAGAATGAATATTTATCATCTTGCCGTTGACATCGGTGCCTCAAGCGGCAGACACATCCTCGGATGGATGGAAGAAGGAAAACTGCAGCTGAAGGAAATCTATCGTTTTGAGAACAGACTCATTGAAAAAAACGGACATCTCTGCTGGGACATTGATCATCTGGCCGCGGAAGTGTTTGAAGGAATCAGACAGTGCGGTGTGCAGGGATATACCCCTGAAACCATGGGCATTGACACCTGGGCGGTCGATTATGTCCTGCTTGATGGCGAAGGAAAGCGGATCGGCGATGCGGTGGCCTACCGTGACAACAGAACCGATCATATTCGTGAGGAACTGGAAAACAAGGGCATCCTCACATTTGAGGAACATTATTCCAGATGCGGCATCCAGTATCAGAAATTCAATACCGCTTATCAATTGCTCGCCCTCAAAAAGGAACATCCCGAACAGCTTGAGAAGGCTGAAAGAATGCTGATGATACCGGATTATCTGAATTACCTGCTGACCGGAATCAAAGCGCAGGAATATACCAACGCCTCCTCAACCGCTCTGGTCAATGCAGAGAGTAAAGACTGGGATTATGAACTGATCGCAAAGCTTGGCCTGCCGGAAAAGATCTTTGAAAAGATCTCTGTTCCGGGAACCGTGCTTGGAGACTTCAGTCCGGAAACAATCGAAAAAACCGGACTTAATCTCAAAGTGATCCTTCCCGCCACCCATGACACCGGCAGCGCCTATCTTGCGGTGCCGGCAAAGGATGACAACGCGGTATTCCTTTCCAGCGGCACATGGAGCCTGCTTGGGGTTGAAAACAAAGAACCGATCACAAACGCTGCCTCCATGGCGCAGAACTTCACCAATGAAGGCGGCTATGAATATCGCTTCCGCTATCTGAAAAACATCATGGGATTATGGATGATCCAGAATATCAGACGTGAACTGAAAGATGAAAACGGAAATCTTCCCTCATTCCCGGATCTGATCAAAGCCGCTGAAGAAGCAAGTGATTTCCATGCCTGCGTGGATGTGGATGACAACCGCTTCCTGGCTCCTTCATCAATGATCGCGGAAGTGAAACAGGCATGCGCCGATACGGATCAGCCGGTTCCCGAAACAACCGGACAGGTGATGCGGACAGTCTACACATCGCTTGCGGATGATTACAGAAGGGCGGTTGAATCCCTGGAAAAACTGACCGGAAAGAAATACACTTCAATGAATATCGTCGGCGGCGGCAGTCAGGACATGTATCTGAACCAGATGACCGCGGACGCGACAAAACTCACAGTTTACGCCGGTCCCACCGAAGGAACCGCGCTTGGAAATCTGCTTGTGCAGATGATCACGGAAAAAGAAATCGGCTCACTGGCCGAGGCAAGAAATATCATCAGAGAGAGCTTTGAAATCAAGGAGGTAAAGCCGAGATGAGTATCACAGATGTAAAGTTTGTTAACGGATTTGTCAGAATGTGCAATGACGGCTGGCTGCAGGGCTGGCATGAGAGAAACGGCGGAAATCTTTCCTACCGCATCAAACCGGAAGAGGTCGAGGAAGTCAGAGAATATTTCCATGAGCCTTCCGAATGGAAGCCGATCGGCACAAGCGTTCCCGCCCTTGCCAATGAATACTTCATGGTCACAGGCTCCGGCAAGTACTTCCGCAATGTGATCCTGGATCCGGCAGACACATCATGCATCATCGAACTGGATGACAAGGGTGAGAATTACAGAATTCTCTGGGGACTGGTCAACGGCGGCAGACCGACCAGCGAACTGCCCAGCCATCTGATGAACCATGAGGTCAAAAAGATCGCCAGCAATGGTGCGCACAGAGTTATCTATCATGCCCATACAACCAACATCATCGCCCTGACATTCGTTTTGCCCCTTGAGGACAGAGTCTTCTCCAGAGAACTCTGGGAAATGGCCACCGAGTGTCCGGTTGTCTTCCCGGATGGCGTCGGCGTTGTCGGATGGATGGTTCCGGGCGGACGCGATATTGCGGTTGCGACCAGTGAACTCATGAAAAAATATGATCTTGCGATCTGGGCCCACCATGGCATGTTTGCCAGCGGTCCGGACTTTGACACAACATTCGGTCTCATGCATACAGCTGAGAAGTCAGCGGAAATCCTTGTCAAGGTATTAAGCATGTCGCCGACAAAGCTGCAGACCATCACACCGCAGAATTTCAGAGATCTGGCAAAGGACTTCAATGTCACACTGCCTGAGGAATTCCTTTACGAAAAAGACTGAAGAGGAGAGAGAACATGTTAGTTGAAACCAAAGCGAGAGTCGGTGTATTCTCCATCGCATTGCAGGCGTATCTGCCCCAGTTCCCACAGCTCGTTCCCGAATTCAAAGCGCAGTATGAAGCATTCAAGAAGACAATTCCCGACACCGTTGAACTGATCGACGGCGGTATGGTCACCACCAAGGAACAGTCCCAGGCTGCCGGTGACAAATTCCGCGCGGCGGATGTTGACCTTGTGATCATGCAGCTGCTGACATATGCGACAAGCTATAATATGCTGCCGGCTGTCAGAGACCTCAACGTTCCGGTTGTTCTGGTCAATGTGCAGAAGCTCAAGGCGCCGGATTACGCAAACACAGACACACCCAAGTGGCTCGGTGAGCTCTATGCGTGCGGCGCGGTCGGCGAAATGGTCGCGGACCTGGAAAGAGCAGGCAAAAGACATGCGGTCATCACCGGTGTTGTCGAAGGCGGAGATCCCGAAGTTCAGAAGGAAATCGAGGACTGGTGCCGTGCTGCCCAGGTCAGAAGAAGATTCCGTGACACCAACCTTGCCCAGATCGGCAGACCGTATCCGGGCATGATGGACCTCTACATCGATGAGACAAATCTCTATCACAGAATGTTTGTCTACACAAAACAGTTCGACTGGGAAAAGATGTGGGCAATCGCTGATGATATCACCGATGAGGATGCGATCCGCGCCAAGGCGCAGGATATCCTCGACACATTTGAGATCGAAGGCGGCGGAACCATTGAAAAGGTCTGGGATATGGCCAGATATGTCGTTGCCTTTGAGCAGTGGGTCAAGGATGAACAGCTGGGTCTCGTCGCTTCGCACTATGACGGATTTGCCCAGGGTGTTGCCGGCAAGCTTGACTCCATGCTGATCCCGGCATTCTCCATGCTGATCAAGCAGGGTACAGCCTGCGCGGTTGAAGGCGACATCAAGGTTGCCATGGCAATGTCCATCCTCAAAACCATTGCCGGCACAGGCCAGCTTTCCGAAATGTATTCCATCGACTTCAATGAGGACATCTGCATCATCGGCCATTCCGGCAGCGGCGACGCGGCAATCAGCCAGGCGCGCAAGCCGACCATGAAGATCGTTCCGGTCTTCCATGGCAAGACAGGCGGCGGCTATCTGACCCAGTTCTATCCTCCGGTTGGCGATGTCACATATCTTGCGATCACCCAGGACCGAGACGGACACTTCAAGTTTGTCGCAGCTGAAGGCGTCAATGAGGAAGGACCGATCTTCACATTCGGTGATACAAACATGCGCACACGCTTCACATGCGGCGCAAGAGAATTCGTCAACAGATGGAGCGAGGCAGGTCCCACCCATCATATGGCAGCTGCAGTCGGCAGACATGTTGACACCATTCTCAAGGTTGCCAAGATCCTCGATATCCCGTGTGAAGTCATCACACGATAATCCGGATTCCAGATTTATCAGTTTTCCTAATGAATCACATCAGAAACGGAAATTGTTCCTGATGTGATTTTTTTCTATTCTTTGATTGTAAAAAAACAGGAGGCCCTGATATGAGCAGTGTATTGACAGTTTACTATTCCAGAAAAGGTGAGAATTACTTCGGCGGAAGTATCCGTTCGATCGCAAAGGGCAATACGGAAAGAGTTGCGGAATACATTCAGAAGGCAGTCGGAGGAGATCTCTTTGAACTTGAGACTGTCCGCGAATATGCAAAGGATTATCACGAATGCACCGAGGAGGCGATGGCTGAAAAGAAAAGCAATGCCAGACCTGCATTGAAGAAACTGCCGGAAAGCATTGATCAGTACGACACGGTTTTCCTGGGCTATCCCAACTGGTGGGGAACCGCGCCGATGGCGGTCTTCACATTCCTTGACGCATTTGATTTTACCGGCAAGACCATCGTTCCCTTCTGCACCAATGAGGGCAGCGGCATGGGCACAAGCGAAAAGGATATCCGGAAAGAATGCCCCGGCGCAAACGTCGCTTCCGGACTTTCCATCCGCGGATCAGACGCCGAAAGAAGCGAAACAAAGACGGCTGCCTGGGCAGCACGCAATGTGAAATAAGACAGAGGAGGACACACATCATGATGAACGATTTCTCATTCCAGAACACAACCAGAGTGCATTTCGGAAAAAATGCGCTTTCCAAGCTTTCTTCAGAAGTGATCAGATACGGAAACAAAGTTCTGCTTGTCTATGGCGGCACATTCCTGAAACAGTGCGGCCTTTACGATAAGATCGTCAATGAACTGAAGAAGGAAAACATTGAAATCTTTGATTATGACCTTGTCAAGCCCAATCCCCGTCATACCGATATCAACATCGGCGGAAAGATGTGCAAAGACAATGGCATCCAGTGTGTCATCGGCATCGGCGGCGGTTCCGCCATTGACAGCGCCAAGGCGATTGCCGCTCTGGCCGTCAGCGATACTGACAACTGCTGGGATCTGGTCGTAGCTAAAAAGCCGATCACAGAAGCGCTTCCGATCTTTGCAATCCCGACCATGGCTTCCACCGGTTCGGAGATGGATGCGAGCTGCGTGATCTCCAATCTTGAAACAGAAGAGAAGAAGGGATACAACGGTCCGGCTGTCCGTCCGACGGTAACATTCGATGATCCGACCAACACATTCACAGTTCCCGCATACCAGACCGCATGCGGTTCCGTGGATATCATGTCCCATACCATCGATACCAAATATTTCTCCAGGGATGACAAGATGGACATGCTTTACAGAATGATGGATGAGCATGTGAAGACCGTTGTCAAATGGGCGCCGGTTGCCTATAACGAGCCGGACAACTATGATGCCCGCGCCAATCTCATGTGGGCGGCAGCCTGGGGCCTCAACAGCTTCATGACATGCGGCGTGCGTCAGATGACAAGTGTTCATGCGATGGAACATGAGCTCTCCGCTGTCTATGATATGGTTCACGGCCATGGCATTGCCATCCTGATGCCGAGATGGATGCGCTACATCCTGAATGAGGAAACCGCACCGCAGATCGCCCGTATGGCATACAACGTCTATGACATCGACAAGGATATTCCCCTCATGGAAGCGGCTGAAAAAGCAATTGAATGCACTGAAAAGCTCTTCTTTGAAACACTCGGTCTCAAGAGCAGACTGTCCGACTTCAACATCGACGATTCCAGATTTGAGGAAATGGCTAAGAATGCATGCGGCGCCAGCGGTGTCATCAAGGGCTTTGTCGAGCTGAAACCGGAAGATGTCGTCAACATTTACAGAATGTGCCTCTGAGAAAGGAATGCGACATGGAACAGTTTGAATTCATCAAAAAGAATTTCGGTTTCGGCTGCATGCGGCTGCCGATGAAGGACGGCAATGTGGACCTTGAAGAAACAAACCGCATGGTCGATTACTTCCTGGCTCACGGTTTCAATTATTTTGACACAGCTCATGGCTACATCCAGGGCAAAAGCGAACTTGCGTTAAAGGAATGTCTGACAAAGAGATATCCCAGAGACAGCTATATCCTGACCGACAAACTGACAACCAGCTTCTTCAACAAGGAAGAGGAAATCAGACCGCTGTTTGAATCCCAGCTTGAGGCATGCGGAGTGGATTACTTTGATTTCTATCTCATGCATGCGCAGAATTCAAAGCACTTTGAAAAGTACAAAAAATGCAGAGCATACGAAACAGCCTTTGAACTGAAGAAAGAAGGAAAGATCAGACATGTCGGCATTTCCTTCCATGACAAGGCTGCCGTTCTCGATCAGATTCTCACCGAATATCCGGAAATCGAAATCGTTCAGATCCAGTTCAACTATCTGGATTATGAAAGTGCCTCGGTTGAATCACGCAAGGTCTATGAGGTCTGTGTGAAACATGACAAGCCCGCCATTATCATGGAACCTGTCAAAGGAGGCAATCTGGTCAGACTTCCGCAGGATGCGCAGACAATCATTGACGGACTGCACGGCGGTTCAAACGCAAGCTATGCGATCCGCTTTGCGGCAAGCTTTCCGTATAACCGGGTTGTGCTTTCCGGTATGAGCAATCTGGAACAGATGAAAGACAATGTTTCCTTCATGGAGAACTTCATTCCTCTCAATGAAACCGAAAAGGATGCTCTGAAAAAGATCTGCGGTGTGTTCAATTCCATGAACATGATTCCTTGCACATCGTGCCGCTACTGTATTGAGGAAAGTTCCTGCCCGAAGAAGATTCTGATCCCGGATATGTTCTCCAACTTCAACACGAAGAAGACTTTCGGCGATTGGAATGCGGATTATTATTACGGCAACGTTCTGACCCTGTCCAACGGAAAAGCAAGTGACTGCATCAGATGCGGCAAGTGCGAACGGGTCTGTCCTCAGCATCTGCCCATCCGCGATCTGCTTGTCACCGTTGCCGGTGAATTTGAAAAATAGCATCAGGAGCGGGAAACCGCTCTTTTAAGTTCCGCCTGCGGATGGAATACGGGTGTTTTTTGTTTTGTGATCTGTCTGATATAATGCGTGCAGGGAGCCGGGCATATGTTATTGAGACAGATACAGTATTTTCAGGCTGTGGTTGAACACAAATCATTTACCGAAGCAGCCGATGCATGTCATATTTCACAATCCGCCATTTCACAGCAGATCAAAGCGCTTGAGGAGGAACTCGGGTTTGACCTGCTTGTCCGAAAGAACCGCTCGTTTGAACTGACGGTGGCAGGAGAGTATTTCTATGAACACAGCAGTTCCATTCTCAGGCAGGTGAACCGCCTGGTTGCGGAAAGCAGGAAAATCGCATTTGAAGAGAAAGCAACCCTGCGTCTTGCCTATCTCAAGAATTACGGCGGTCATGAATTCCAGACGGCAATCGCACAGTTCGCAAAAAAATATCCGAATGTGGATATCCAGATCTTCGCGGGCACCCATGAGGAATTGTATGAAAGACTGATCGGTGAACAGGCGGACCTGGTTCTCAATGATCAGAGAAGAGCCTTCTCGGATATTTACAACAATCTGATTCTGACCGAACAGAAGTGTTTCATCGAAGTGCCGACCAGCAGCTTCATGTCATCACTGGATAAAATCACCGTGGAGGAACTGAATGATTCCACCTGCATCCTTGTCACTTCACCGGGACAGGAGGAAACGGACAAGGAGTTCTACCGCGATATCCTCGGCTTCAAAGGACAGTACCTGATCAGCTATTCTCTTGAAGAGGGAAGAATGCTGATGCTGGCAGGCAAGGGCTATCTTCCGATTGAAGGTAATTTTGATCAGATGCCCTCTGATATCATCACCAGGGTCCCGCTCTACCGCAAGGACAGACAGGCATACAGACGTTATTGCGCATTCTGGGCACAGGACAACAGCGGCTATTATGTCGAGGAATTCGCCGAAATTCTGGAAAGCCAGTTTCATAAGGAAAACGATTAGATAAACTGATGGATACCATCCTGAAACAGAATTGTTCGCAGGTGGTATTTTTTTTATTCTTTTGGTGAAAAAAGGGGTGAAGACAAATGGCTGACAAAGATGAGATCATCGCATGTTACAAAGCAATGTATGACGGTGAAATCCGCAAGGATATCGCATTCATGCGGCCGTATTTCGATGAATCATATGTTCTTGTTCATATGACCGGAACAAAGATGAACAGAGAAGAATATTTCAATGCCATCCTTGACGGCACACTGAATTACTACAGGTGCGAACATGAACACATGGATGTGAAAATCAATGGTGATCATGCACATATGGTCGGTGATACGAAAGTGGAAGCGGCTGTTTACGGCGGCGGCAGGCATGTATGGCCTTTAAGACTGAAATGCGATTTCATAAAAAAGGATGGAATCTGGAAGATGACAAAATCAGTCGCTTCCACATATTGATAAAAGAATCATCCTGAATGGAAAAGAACAGACGGTCAGCACGGAAACAAGCACAACCGGATCCGGATCATATACAAAAAGCAGACCGGCTGCCTGCTTTTAGAGTTTTTCGTCAATTTTCTCACGCATTGTGTTCAGGAAAACCTCTGCCGCTCTGTTCAGAGGCCGGTTTTGTTTCCATGTAAGCACAAGCGTGCGTTCAATCTTCGGTTCAAACGGAATGAATACAAGTTCGGAATCATCACCGGTATGCACAAGCCCCTCGAGTGAAAGAATGGCACCGATTCTGTGCTCCGCAAGAATCGCAAGATTGTAGATGAGATTGCCGGTTGCCGCAATGTTCAGCTCGCTTTCAGGAATACCGAACTGATCCGCGTAATCCGCTTTGTTCATATATGAACGCATGACCATGATCAGCGGCAGATTGCGCAGATCTTCTGCGCGGATGCATTTCCTGCCAGCGAGGGGATGATCTTTGGGAATGATGATGCCGGTTCTGTCTTTTGAAGGCAGTTCGATCTTTTCAAGATTCTGAAACGGGAACGGTTCGATCATAATTGCAAAATCCAGCGAGCCGTGCGAAATACGGCTGTATACATCGTCATAGTTGCCGCTGTAAAAGTGAAAGATGATATGAGGGTACTTTTTCCGGATTTCCGCAATCACTTCCGCGATGAAATGAATCGCTTTGCTTTCGGCGGCGCCGATATAAACATCCCCGCGGATTTCATCCGGTTCATTCTGAATCTCGCGGTAAGTCTGATCCGCAAGACTGATGATTTCCTCCGCACGGCTTAACAGAAACATTCCGTCTTCGGTTAATTCCATATTGCGGTTGGTGCGGATGAACAGCTGCTTTCCGAGTTCCTCTTCCAGACGTGCCATCTGATAGGAAAGGGCAGGCTGGGAAATGTGCAGGGAAGCGGCGGCGTTGGTCATGTTCTTCTCCCTGGCAACGGCCAGAAAATAGCGGAGTGTGCTCAGTTCCATGATTCCTCCTTGAAATAAAAACAATTTATAGCAAAGTATTTAATATAAGTATTTCATATTTCCTTGAAATCTCAATAGAATATGAATGTAAAGAAAAAACAAAGGCGGTAAGCGATATGAAAAACGGAAAAGCTATGTACATCATCGCGGCGGTATGCACATGTCTGATGGCATGCGGTGCCATGGGACTGGTCAATGCGTACGGCGTTTTCTACAAACCGATGGCGGATGCGATGCAGGTCGGCCAGGGAGCGATCACACTTCATATGTCCATCTCCAATCTGATCGTCGGCTTCTCGACGCCGGTTGTCGCAAGGATGATTTCAAGAAATGTCAGGATCAAGTCCATTCTCACTTTCGGTGCGGCGCTGATTCTTGTGTCCGGTCTTGTGATTGCCTTATGCCATAACGTGATGATCATGAACATCGCGGCAATTGTCAGAGGCATCGGTTTCGCGGCTGTTTCCATGATGATCATCACCATGATCATCGGCAACTGGTTTGTCAAATACAGAGGAACCCTGACAGGCCTGGCTCTCTCATTCTCCGGAATCGGTTCCGCCATTGCCTCACCGGTTCTCTCATCCATGATTCAGAACTACGGCTATGAAAAAACATATATCGGCTTTGTGATTGCGATCTTCCTGTTCATCCTGCCGTCCATCTTCTTTGTGCCGCTCAAACCGCAGGACATCGGCATGCGTCCCTACGGAGAAAATGAGGTCAATGGGAATCCGCAGAAGAAGGCAGCTGCCAATATGGATCTTCCCTTCACATCCCGCTCCGCGCTGTTTGTATCACTGATCGTGCTTGTGCTGTGTATTGTGCTTCTGACAAGTCTTTCCCCGCATCTTTCCAGCCTTGCCCAGACCTATGGCTTTGAGGCTTCCATCGGTGCCGCATTGCTTTCCTTCTCGATGATCGGCAATGTCGCATCCAAGTTCGTGCTTGGCGCGATGGCGGACAGAATCGGCGCCTTCAAGGGTGTTGTCTGCATGATGGCCACCTCCCTGGCAGGCCTGGTACTGATTCTCATGAATCCGGGCGGAACGCTTCCGCTGCTGGCAGGAGGTTTCCTGTATGGCACATGCTATTCAATCGGTTCCCTTGGCATTTCAATGATCACAAGAACGCTCTATGGCGATGCTCAGTACGGCAATGCCTATTCCGTCATCACCGTCTTCACCAGTGTCGCTTCAGCGGCAGGCCTGACTCTGATCGGTATGATGTACGATCTGACCGGTTCCTATTCCTCAAGTGTCATCGGCGGCATCGTGATGATTGCAATCGCGTTTGCATGTCTGATCTTCATTTACCGCACCGCTTCAAAACAGGCCGCAAAAAACGCATGATTGCTCATGCGTCAATGATGTGACCGATCGGCTCCTGAATCATTCAGGAGTCTTTTTCATTTTTTACAAATGACGGATGATTCGCCAATGAGAAGGGACACCGTTTTCCGATGCACTGGTTGTTTTGATGAGAGCGGAAACAGACAGTCTCATGTGTTTTCATTTCAATGCCGAAATGTTCCTTCACGAATTCACATGCCGCAAGGATGGAAAGATAGGAATTGCGCTTGCAGCAGCGGGGACCTCCTGTTTCAGCGATTTTTGCCAGTGAGCGGGAAGTCATCTCATTGCTTAGCGCAAACGGTTCTTCGGCAAGCGGGGTGGAACCGGTGAGCACCGAGATGAAGATGCCGGAGCTGATTGCCGCACCGCAGGCGCCCCAGAAACCGCAGGCTCCGCCGGGTACGGATCTGCCTCTGCGCAATACTTCTTTCAGCTTTTCTTCCAGGTTGATCTGTCCGCCCGCATTGTGATACGCACTCAGCAGGGCAGCCGCGCACATGACATGATGTTCGGGGCCATGCATATGGCAGAAGTCAAGATTCATCATATCCTCCAGGATGGATACCGGATCAGCAG
The DNA here is from genome assembly GCA_000701725.1 of Erysipelotrichaceae bacterium NK3D112. Taxonomy (GTDB): domain Bacteria; phylum Bacillota_I; class Bacilli_A; order Erysipelotrichales; family Erysipelotrichaceae; genus Bulleidia. The sequence goes on along the minus strand of JNJQ01000011.1, from coordinate 27,249 downwards.
ACTCCTCCTTAAGGCATAAGCCGATGATGGAATCCAGTCCGGCCATATGGCATTCATTGCATACATAATGCCCGTGAATACATTTTGTTTTGCTCAGTTCCTTTCTGCCGCAGATGGCACATTCCATCATTTCATCTGTTTCCAGGTATTGCAGCGGCGATCCGCAGATCAGACATTCCTCATTCATACAGTTGCTCCTATAAAATCATGTTTTTGTTTGCGGTGCGCCGGTAGGCGGAAGGGGTCATTGAATATCTCTTCTTGAAAACACGGATGAAGTTTTCGGTGCTTTCGTAGCCGACCGCATTGGCGACATTCGATACCGGCAGGCTGGTTGATTTCAGCAGGGCGATCGCATGTTTCATTCTGCTTTCGCTGAGCAGCTCCATGAACGAGCTGCCGGTAATCTTGCGGATCAGTCTGGAGGTGTATTCGGGTGTGTAGCCGAAATGAGCGGCGAGGCTGTTGAGGGTCACACTGTTGTGATGTTCCTCAATATAAGCGCTGATGTCATAGGCTTTGCGGGAATCGGAAAAACGGCTGGATGAGATTTCGATCGTATTCTCATAAAACCTGAGCAGCTTGGCAAAAAAGACGGCAAACAGCGAATACAGGATGGCATCGTATTCCTGATATTTGTTGATGCTTTCGAGCATCATCTGGATCATCAGGTCTTTCAGCTCCTGATCGTTGCCCGTATGCACGGAAAGAAACGTATGATCGCTGGAGCCCCGCAGGTTTTTTAAGAAGAACTCCGAAAGCGGATTCTGTTTGTAATAGGCCGGATTCTTGAACACATTTTCAATGACTTCGGTGGACAGAATGACATTGATCACAATGCTTGAATCCTGCACATCGACGGCGTGGGAAACTCCGGGCGGAATGATACAAAGATCACCCATACGCAGAATTCTCGTTTTGCCATCGGCAGTATGGCGGCAGATGCCCTCAAACACATACAGCGCTTCGAAGTAGGTATGGAAGTGGGTGAATTCCGGAGAATAACAATTGTGTTTCTGCAGAAGAATGCCCAGCTCGGAATCTGAATAGAAGTATTCATCTTTCATGCTCGGCGGCATTGTTTCCATGATTTCGGGAATCACATAATGATGTTCCAGTATTTCATTCATATCCAGTGATGCGAGATATGCGGGAAAAGTATCCGGATGTTTTTTCTCATCCTGATACCGTTTGTAAAACAATTCGTTCTCATTCAGGCTGTGAAGATTCTGAAGCAGTTCAATCTGATTCATATTTTCACCTCTTTGATCAAATTATATCAGTTAAATAGATGAAATTTAATAAAATAATCAAAAAATATCTATGAAAGCGGTTACGATTGACAATATTTTATTTGTTTGCAATTCGCTAATATAAAAATGTAATCAGACAGCGGCAGCTGAAACAGAGAATAAATATGAAAACAGTAGAAATCAGAAACATGAACAAACGGTTCGGTTCCACCATCGCTCTGAACAATGTTTCCTTTGAAGCTTATGAGGGAGAGATCCTCGGACTCATCGGGGAAAACGGTTCAGGCAAGTCAACCGCGACTTCGATTTACGCAGGCATGCAGAAATGCGACAGCGGTGAAATGCTGTTTATGGGAAACCCCTGGAATCCTTCCAGCATGAATGACGCCCTGAAAAAAGGCGTCGGCATGATCGTGCAGGAAAACGGAACGGTTCCCGGTGTCAGCGTTGCCGAAAACATCTTCCTCTCTGAATCGCAGCGGTTTAAAAAGGGACCGTTTGTGGACCGGAAGCGGATGATCAATGAGGCGCAGACAGCGCTCAATCAGATCGGCGCGGATCATATCAGCGCTTCACAGGTGACCGCGATGCTTGATTTCCAGGACCGCAAACTGATCGAAATTGCCAAGGTCATGGCAAACAATCCGAAAGTTCTGGTTGTTGATGAAACCACAACTGCTCTTTCCCAGAAGGGCAGAGACATCATCTACGCCATCATGGAAAAGATGAAAAAGGAAAACGGTACGGTCATCTTCATCTCCCATGACCTCGATGAGATCATGCATGTCTGCGACCGGCTGACCGTATTGCGCGATGGCTCCATCATCACAACCTTTAACAAGGCGGAATTCGATGAGGACGCGATCAAGACCTCAATGATCGGCCGTGAGCTCTCCGGCAGCTATTACCGTGATGACTATGGCGATCCGGCGGGTGAGGAGGTTGTGCTCAAAGCGGAGAACCTCTGCCATACCAACCAGCTCGATCATTTCTCCTTCGAACTTCACAAAGGCGAGATCCTGGGAATCGGCGGACTCTCTCATTGCGGCATGCATACACTCGGCAAGGTGCTCTTCGCGGCGGAGAAATGCGAAAGCGGCGAATTCAGTGTGCATGGCAAAAAGGTCAATACCATCGCGGAAGCGATGAAGATGCAGATGGGATATGTTGCCAAGGACCGTGATACGGAATCGCTCAATACCGAGGCAAGCATCAAAGACAACATCGCCATTGCCGGTCTGGACAAGTTTGCCGTATCAGGCTTCCTGATCCTGCCGGGCAATGAAAAGAAATATGTGCAGAAGCAGATTGACGGCTTAAGCATCAAATGCACCGGCGCTGATCAGTATGTGTCGGCACTGTCCGGCGGCAACAAGCAGAAAGTCGCCTTCGGCAAATGGCTGGGAAGGGAAAGCGAAATCCTGATCCTTGACTGTCCGACCCGCGGCGTTGATATCGGCGTCAAACAGGCGATGTATCAGTTGATGTACAGGATGCGTCAGGAAGGAAAATCCATTCTTCTGATCTCAGAGGAAATGGCAGAGCTGATCGGCATGAGCGACCGCATTCTGGTCATGAAAGACGGCGCTTTGAAAAAAGAACTGTTCCGCTCAAAGGAGCTTTCTGAAGCGGATGTGATTCAATACATGATTTAAGGAGCGGATCTTATGGATAACGAAAAAATCCTGAAACGGGAAAAACTGCGCAGAATGCTGTTCAGCTTCGCACCGGCGGCCGGCCTTGTCATTCTGTTTGCCCTGTTCATGGCCTTCGCCATTGTTCAGGACATCAACATTCCCTACAGTCTCAAGAACATTCTAAATCAGTCGGTGATTGTCATTGTCGTGGCAACCGGCGCGATCTTTATCTACACACTGGGCTCCTTCGATATCTCCCTTGGCGCCAACATGTGTGTCAGTGCCCTGATCGGAGCCATGGTATACGGCAGAACGGAAAGCCTTGTGATGATGCTTGGCGCATGTATCGCTTCGGCAGTCATCATCTCGTTAACCTGTTCGGTTCTGGCTTCTGTATTCAACCTACCGGTCTTTGTCACAACGATCGCAATGCTCTCACTGCTCAATGCGGCGGTATTGATGCTGATCGGGACCAACGGCACCGGTGATATCATCCAGGTTCCGGCTGAAGCTGTATCGTCAATCAACACGATCGGCTTCAAGCTGATTGTATTGCTTGCATACCTTGCGGTCTGTGTCTTCGCTTTCAGTTTTCTCAAACTGGGCAGACAGGAAAAATTCATGGGCGGCAATCCGGTATGCGCAGCGCTCAGCGGACTGAACAATTCAAAACTTGCCATCTGTGCCTTCGCACTGGCAGGCCTTGGGGTTGGTCTAGGGGCATTCTTAACCATCACCTATGCACCGACCCTGTCCCGCAACACGGCCAGCAGCGTCGGTATGGATGTCATCATCTCCATCGTATTCGGCGGAATGCCCGTATCCGGCGGCGCCCGTTCCAGAATCTATTCGGCATCGATCGGCGCACTGTCCATGACACTGTTAAGCCAGATCATGCTGATGATGAATCTGAACTCAGGCATTTCCCAGATGGTCAAAGCAGTGATATTCCTGCTCGTGGTCTTCATTTCCATGAATGACGGCAGGAAGACAATATTACCCAGATAAAAACTAAGGAGGGAGGAAAACATGAAATCATTCAGAAAAATCTTAGTTCTGGCACTCTCGTTTGTACTCACATTCACACTGGCTGCCTGCTCCGGCGGCGGCTCATCCTCAGGCGGCGATTCCGCATCCGAAGGCGGCATCGATGATTCCAAGAATGTCAAGATCGGTGTTCTTGTGGCAGATGCGACAGGTGCGGAAGCTCTCGCATTCCGTTCCTACTACGAAAACTACATTGCAAAACAGTACAATGTCACATTCATGTACTCCGATGAACTGACCGATGCGGCTGCCGAGGCAAGCGCAATCGACAACTTCATCGCCAACAACTGCAAGGCAATCATCTCATTCGCTTCCAGCGACCGTCCCGCCCAGATCCGCAAGTGCGCGGAAAACAAGGTTTACTACGCAGTCGCAACCGGAACACTCTCCGATGAGGAATATGCCGAATTCAAGGACAACGAATACTATGTCGGCGCAATCGGACCGGATCTTGCAACAGAATTCCAGGCAGGCTATGACATGGCCAAGTTCTATCTTGACCAGGGCAAGACAAAGTTCGCGATCTTCGGCGGCGCAACTCCTTACTACACAGACATGCACATCTACAGAACAGCAGGCATGTTAGTCGCCATGTGTGAAGCAGGCGGCGGCACATATAACGGCGCAAGCGACTTTGGCTCCATGATCGGCAAGATCTATGAAATGAACTGTCAGCTTGAACCGGCAAAGATCGGCTCTGTAGAAGTTGTCAGCTACATCGGCGGCTATGACTTCGATGACGCATGGTTCGGCAAACTCGCCGAAGCAGCGAACAATCCCAATGTTGAGGTTCTGCTCACAGTCGGCAGCGGTCTTGACACATTCGCAGCCTTCAAGCAGGAATCACAGCAGCTGGCAACAGTTGACTCCTATACAGCTGATGCCGTGGCAGCCATGAAGTCCGGTGTCCTGAACTATCTGGCAGGCAAATATTCCGCATCCATCGGCCCGATCTTCATGGCCACTCTCTCCGCTGTCCAGGGCAAGCCGATCAGAACCGCAAACGGTGAAGCGCTTGCGCTGAGCCAGGGCTATTGGGTTGCCACAAGTGCGGAAGAAGCGGAAAAATTCTATGCGGTTGACTCCTCCACAGAGGATCCCGCTTACACCAGAGCAATGCTCGATACACTCTTCGGCGCATCTTATGATGACTTCGCGAAGTTCGTATCCGCATACAGTTTCGAAGAAATCCAGAATTTAAAGAAATAAGGCTTCATGCAATTGAAGCGGGGGTAATCATATGAGCAAAGGAAAGAGACTGGCATGCACGGCGGCCATCCCGCTGCTGGTGTGTGTCATCACAAATCTGATCTGCATGGCAAAGGGCGTGGCAATGTTTGAAAGTTCCCTGCATGTTCTGACACTGATCAGAGCGGTGGCGAACGTCATCCTGGTCACATACGCACTTTCGATCAATCTGAATTCAGGCAGGTTCGATTTCTCGGTCGGCTCCATCGCGTTATTGTCATCGGTGCTCAGTTCCACAATCACATTGAAATACGGACTGGGACCGGTGCCCATGCTGGCTCTTTCCCTGCTCTTCGGACTGCTTCTCGGTCTGCTCAGCGGTTTCGTTTATATCACATTGAAACTGCCGCCGATGATCATCTCTCTGGGCGTGGCGCTCTTCTATGAAGGCCTCGCATACTCCATCACGGACGGCCACGGCATCTCCTTCATCAACAACAAGGAGCTGCTTGGCTTCGGCACAATTCCAAGCTATCTGATCATCATTGTCTGCGCATTGATCTTCATGGTGATCCTGTTTGATCAGACCACCTTCGGCTACGATTACAAGGCATTGCTTTCCGGCCAGAGGGTGGCGGTCAATACCGGAATCAAAGAAAAGAAGAATGCACTGATCTGCTATGGTGCGGCGGGACTGCTCATGGGTGCGCAGGGTTTCATCTCCGCAACCACCACCGGCAGTATTCAGATGTCGCTCAACTTCGGTTCCATCGGCATCATGTTCACCGCTTTCCTGCCAATGTTCATCGGCGGATATATCGGCAGATTCTCCAATGACAAACTCGGATATCTTCTTGGCGCTGTATCCATGGCATTCATTTCTCTGACCTATGTCAGACTCATGGTCAACAGCTCCGTACAGCAGGTCGTATCAGCGCTTCTGCTGGTCGGCTTCCTGATTTATCTGAACAACGAACAGAGAATTCTCAGCCTGTTCAGAAAGACGCATTGAATGAACTTCAGCTCAGAATCTCCTGCATAATCAGGAGATTCTGAGACCATCCTTTCTGACTCCTGCGGACGCAGGTTTTTTAGAAACCGGAGTATTGACCATATGATTAAAGGATTGATCTTTCAGTTTGACGGCGTGATTGCGGATATCAGCGGTTTCCGCTTCTCAGCATTCGAACGCATCTGCGAAGAGAAGGGCTGCAGACTGGACGCGAATGATTATGAGCTGGTGAAAGCCATGCCTTCTGAAAGAGCCCTTGGGCTGTTATTGGATATCGGCAATGTTTCCTGCTCAGAGCGCGAACTCAAAGACCTTTGCAAACGGAAAGATCAGTATTTTAAGGAAGCTCTCGCAGAGATCAGCACGAATGCGCTGACTTCGGGAATCCGTGAATTTATCCGCCAGGCCAGAGAAGACGGATATATCACAGCTCTGCTTGTTTATGAGGACTGCGCATACACGGTCATGGAATCTCTTCACATCGCATCATTGTTTGACCGCATCCTTCCATCCTGCGATGAACCGCAGACGGACGCATTTGTCAAAGCAGCTGACGCACTGGATCTGCAGAAGCAGGAATGTGTTGCTTTTGTCAGCTCATCCGCAGCCGCGGCTATGGTGCGCGCAGCAGATCTGAGGTGTGTGGCGGTCGGTCAGAGTGAAGCTTCATTTTACAGTGATTATCACATCAGAGATTTCCGGAATCAGAATGCGGGAATCCTGATCCGCAAAGCAGAAGGAGAATGATATGAGAATCAGGCATTTGCGTATCAACGGAATCAGAAATCCGATCGGCTATGATTTTGAAAAAGCGGCACTCACATTCCATGTGGAAGAAGTGAGTGAGGATGTATCTGCGGTATTCACCGCGGAAGTCAGCACAGACAAAGACTTCACGCAGATTGTTTATTCCGCAGATGCGGATCCCCTCGCAGAAACCGGTCTGGAATTCAGACGTGAGGCATGCACACGCTATTATGTGCGCGTCAAAGCATTGATCAATGAAGAGAAAACAGTCTTCAGCGATGAGGATGCTTTCTTTGAAACCGGCATGATGGGTCAGACCTTTCAGGCAGAGTGGATCACAACTTCCGAAGATATCGCGAATCATCCGGTTTTTTTCCATGAATTCACTTCAGAAAAAAAGCCGCTTGCGGCAAGACTCTATATCTGCGGACTTGGCCTGTATGAGGCTTATCTGAATCAGGAAAAGATCTCGGACACTTATCTTGCGCCGGGTCTTTGGGATTATGAGGATGAATATGAATATCAGACCTATGATATTACCGGTCAGATTCACAAAGGCGTTAACCGGATCGAAGTGCTGCTTGGCAACGGCTGGTACAAAGGCAGGTTCGGTCTGGACGGAACGGATAACGTCTATGGCGATAGCTTCCTTCTGATTGCGGAAATTCATCTGACGGATGAAAACGGAAATGAGCGCATCATCGCAACCGGCAAAGACTGGCAGTACCGCTCATCCGCGATCCGTGAAAGCTCGATTTATGACGGGGAAGTGATTGATGAATCTGCAATTCCCGGTGGTGTATATCCCGCCGCAGTGACTGAAATTGACAGGCCGTTATGCGCAAAAAAAGGAATTGCGCTCAGACAGTGCGGCGAATTCAATGTGGCGGAAGTGATCCGAACTGAGGCTGATGAAACCGTTCTGGATTTCGGTCAGAATATCGCCGGCTTTGTGCAGTTTGCCGGCAGACTGAAAGAAGGGCAGACAATCCTGCTTGAATATGGCGAAGTGCTTCAGAAGGGCTGCTTCTGCAATGAGAACTACCGCAGCGCAAAAGCCCGCTTTGAATATACAGCCGGCAATACGGCACATACCGTCCGTCCCCATTTCACCTATTACGGTTTCCGCTATGTGCGTGTGAACGGAATCAATGAGATCAATCCGGCTGATTTTGTGGCAGTGCAGATTGCGTCAGATGTGGAACGGACCGGAGCGTTTGAATGTTCCAATCCGCTGGTAAACCGTCTCTATCAGAACGCCTTCTACTCACAGATGGATAACTTCGTCGAGATTCCCACCGACTGTCCGCAGCGTGATGAGCGGCTTGGCTGGACAGGGGATGCGCAGATGTTCGCGCCGACCGCATGCTTCAACGCGGACTGCTGTGCCTTCTATGAGCGCTTCCTCCTTCATCTGCATCATTATCAGCTGAAACATGACGGCGCCATTCCGAACTACTTCCCGATGCAGGGGTTTCTGGGAGGCTCCTGTCAGATCTGGGGAGATGCGGTGGTGTTTATCTGCGATGCGCTGAAACGTTATTATGCCAATGCGCATTTCTATGAAATCGGATACCGCATGATGCGCATGTGGATTGACTATTGCCTGAAGCATATGGTGAACGATCAGTATATGATCAAAGGCCATATGCAGTTCGGCGACTGGCTTGCTCTGGATGGGGTCACGGAACAAAGCATGCGCGGAGGAACTGATGATGATTATGTGGCTTCGATGTATTTCTGTGAAAGCCTGAAAAAGACCATCGCATACGGAGAGGATCTTGGCATTGACCAGTCTGATCTGAGAACAATCAGAGAACAGCTGAAAGAGAATATTCTCAATGAGTATTTCTCCAATACCGGCAGATTATGCGTGGATACCCAGACCGGATATCTGCTCGCATTGCGCTTTGGAATTTACAGAAACAAAGATGAGATCATCAAAGGACTCAGAAAGAGATTTGAAAAAGACGCATACCGCATCCGCTGCGGTTTCGCCGGCGCTCCCAATCTGGTGCAGATTCTGGCTGAAAACGGCATGGAAAGAGAGGCGCTTCACTTCCTGCTCAATGAGGAATATCCCGGCTGGCTCAATGAAGTCAAACTCGGTGCGACAACGATCTGGGAACGGTGGAATTCGATTCTTTCAGACGGCTCACTCAGCGGCAGCGGGATGAACTCTCTGAACCATTATGCCTATGGCAATGTGTGTGAATTCCTTTATACGGGACTGGCCGGTATCAGACCGTTGAAAGACGGATTCCGGGAAGTTCAGATTCAGCCTTTGATCAGCGGATACTTCAGCAGTGTGAACTGTGAATACAGATCGGCATCCGGAAAATATACCATTGCTTGGAAGACAGAAGAAAACGGAACCGTCCATGTGCATCTTGAGATTCCTTATGCATGCAAGGCAAAGGTGATTCTTCCGCAATGCGATGAAACGGTCCTTGGCGGCGGTTCATACGATTATGAGATTCATTCAGAACACAATGTGCGGATGGTGTATGACGGTGACTCATTCATCTGTGATCTGTCTGCAAACGCTTTAATCCGCGACGAAATGCTGAAACGGATTCCGCAGCTGTATTACATGTCAATCTCAGATGTGGAAAGCAGACATCTCACATTGAACCGGATCATGGAAATGCCGTTCCTTGGTATGGATCTTTCAATCATTGATTCCATGCGCGATTTTGTAAAGACAGTGCCGTTTGAAAAACAGTAAAAAAACATGGATACAGCTTTGAAACGAAGAAGCTGTATCCATTTTTACTCATCAGAAACGGAGCATTATAATGTCAAACTGTGTTCAGAAACTGCCCGGATGGAACACATTGTCAAAGTTGTCTGACACAGTCTGCATGAGTTCAGCTGAGGGGATTTCCTTAATTTGTGCGATTGCGCTGTATATGCGCACAACATCGGCCGGCTCATGGCGATGATCTCTGATCGGGCTTTGGTAAGGAGCGTCTGTTTCAATCAATATGCGCTCCAATGGAACAGCGCGGATTACTTCCGCCGGTTTTCTGGCATTGGCAAACAGAACACTGGCGCCGAATGAAATGTAATATCCAAGCCGGATGTAAAGCATGGCCATTTCGACGGAACCGGAGTAGCTGTGAATGATGCCTCTGACCGGATATTGTTTCAGAATTTCCAGAGTGTCCGCGCTTGCTTTGCGGTTATGAATATCCACCGGCAGATTCATCTGCTGTGCAAGCTTCAGCTGTCTGACAAAGAATTCTTTCTGGATGTCTTTTGTATGGCAATGTGAAAAATAATCCAGACCGATTTCACCGATCATATCAGGCTGGCATTCAATGACTCTGTTTCTGAATTTTTCAAACAGGTCGGGTGTGCTGTCTGTTTCCAGTGACTGGGGATGAATTCCATAAGCAAGTCTGAAACCGGGATGTTCATTTCTCAGCCGGATGCCTTCCTTGAGATCATGTTCATTGCAGCAGATCATGATTGCCTTGTGAACCCGGGCAGTCAACATTCGGGTGATCACTTCATCCCGGTCGCTGTCAAACTGATGTGAGCCAAGGTGGCAATGCGCATCGACGTAAACCATGATCACTCCAGCCAGATGATTTCACCGGAATGAATGTCATACAGCGCGGGGACTGTTGTGACATCAGGGAATGCCTCTTTGACTTTATGCGCCTGATAGACGGTGTTGAGGATACTTGCTTCAAGCGCTTTTTTCTCATTGCCGATTGCCTGAATGATATCACGCGTGATCGAACCGACGTGTCCGCCAGTCTCACCTTTAAGGGAAGCGCCGACTGCGCCGCAGCCGGTATGTCCGAGCACCACAACCAGTTCAATGCCGAGATGTTCCACGGCATATTCAATGCTTCCGAGCTGATTTTCGCCGATGACATTTCCGGCCACCCGGATGGTGAAAATTTCACCGATTCCGCAAGTGAAGATGTCTTCAGGGATTTCCCTGGAATCCGAACATGCGACAATCACCGCATAGGGATGCTGGCCGTGTTCAGCTGTCTCAATCCGGATTTCTCTGGAAATATTTCCCGGATTGAATGAAGAGGATATGTATCTTCGGCTGCCTTCTTTCAAACGGGCAAGCGCTTTTTCCGCATTCATCTGATTCATGATATGTACCTTCTTTTTCTTTTGTTCTCATCATAGCACTCTTTCCAATCCATGCACAAAGCGCATGAGTATCTATACGAAACAGATATTTGAGCATCATGAAACAGCTTTCTATAATGGATATGAAAATGGAGGGTTTCCATGAGATACAGAACAAACAGAAGGACAGGGGATCAGATCAGTGAAATCGGTCTCGGTTCCGCCTATATCTATAAAGCGGATCATGATGAAGCAGTCAGAACGCTGCGTCATGCATTTTCAAACGGCATCAATTATTTCGATCTGGCAGCCGGGGACGCAAGCGCCTTTCCGCTTTATGGCGAAGCGTTTGCGGATGTGCGTGACAGGGTGATTTATCAGATTCATTTCGGCGCGGATTATTCGGCCGGCGAATACGGCTGGTCGCTGGACCTTGACACGATCAGAAAATCCGTTGCGTGGCAATTGGAACAGCTTCATACGGATTACATCGATTACGGCTTTATTCATTGCCAGGATGAGGACAGTGACTGGGAAACCTATAAGAAGAACGGAATTCTTGATTACATCCTTGAACTGAAGAAAAAGGGAATTGTACGTCATATCGGACTGTCCTCCCACACGCCTTCGGTGATCATGCATATTCTCGATGAAGTGAAAGTGGATATGTTAATGTTCTCCGTCAATCCGGCATATGACTATGGCCAGGGTGAATTCGCGTTTGGCGCGGACGCGGAAAGAAGAGCCGTCTATGAAAGATGCGAAAAGGACGGCATCGGTATTTCCGTCATGAAACCGTTCTGCGCAGGCCAGCTGCTTGACGCTGACCAGTCGCCTTTCGGAATTGCCCTGACACCGTATCAGTGCATCCGCTATGCGCTGGATAAACCGGGTGTGCTGTGCGTGCTGCCCGGGGCACAGAGTGTGCAGGAGGTTGATACACTTCTTGCTTATGAAAAGCAGAAGGAAGAGGATCTGGATTATTCCATGATCGCTGAATATACACCGAAGGAATCAGCGGGCAAATGTGTCTATTGCAATCATTGCAGACCGTGCCCGATGGGAATTGATATCGGCCTGGTCAACAAGTATTACGATCTGGCAAAGGCAGGAGATGAGCTGGCCGTGACGCATTACCGCACACTTGAGAAGAATGCGGATGACTGCATCAAATGCGGACATTGTGATTCCAGATGCCCGTTCCATGTTCATCAAAGTGCGCGCATGAGTGAAATTGCAGAATGGTTCGCAAAGAAGTGAGACCATGAAAAAAGTGATAATGGCAGTTTCACTGCTGTTTCTGTTAGGCGGCTGTCAGTCAGCACCTTCGCAGCCGGAAACAGAAATACAGGATGAAACAGTGACTGAAACCGACACAGAGAATGACACCGTGAATGAAACGGAAACAGGTATGGAAGAAAATGAGATTTCAGAAGTGAGTGAGAAAGAGGAAATGACAATGATATTGAAAATCAATGATCAGAAAATCGATGTGAACTGGAAAGATAACGAATCCGTCACAGCGCTTGAACAGCTTGTATCAGATAAGGCGCTTACCATTTCCATGAGCATGTACGGCGGCTGGGAACAGGTCGGCTCCATCGGCAAAAGCCTGCCGAGAAATGATGTGCAGACAACCGCGGTGCCTGGCGATATTATGCTGTATTCAGGCAATCAGATCGTATTGTTCTACGGAAACAATTCCTGGGCATATACAAAGCTCGGATCCATGCAGGCATCGCAGGATGAGCTGAGAGAACTGCTCGACAACGGCGATGTCACTGTTGAAATTTCCATGGAGTAAATCATGAAAATCACAATTCTGATGGGCAGCCCCCATTTAAACGGCTCCACCGCGTTTCTGGTGAACGCCTTTGCGCAGGGCGCGAAAGATGCCGGACACGAAGTTGTACAGTTCAATACGGCGCATATGAACATCCGCGGGTGTCTGGGATGCGATTATTGCCGTGACAAAGAAAAAGGTGTCTGCGTGCAGAAGGATGACATGCAGAAGGTATATCCTGAAATCCTGAGCAGTGACATGGTTGTGTTTGCTTCGCCGATTTACTATTTCACACTGAGCGCTCAGCTGCAGGCCGCAATCCACCGCACTTATTCGATTGACATTCCGCAGAATGTGAAACAGACCGCACTGATCATGAGTTCCGGAGACAGATTTGTTTACGGTCCGGCGATCACACAGTATTACCAGTCCATCGTCGAATACTGGAAAGTCAGAAACGCGGGTATCTTCACTTCGGCCGGCGATGACAACAAATCAGAGCAGAAATACAAAGAGCTTTACGAATTCGGAAAATCACTCTGAACCGGCATCTGCCGGTTTTTCTGTTTCCCGCACATTTGAAAAGCCATATGACATTGGTATTCATATGGCTTGTTCAAGACTATTTTTTCTGCGCTTCCTGATAGCGTTCAATGCATTCCTCAATGATTTTAGCTGCTTTTTTGCGGTGATGATAAGCGCCGGTTGTCACTTCAATTCCCTGAAGAACCTTGTAGTTTTCAAAGAAATTGCGGATTTCCTCCAGCTCGAAGTCAGGCAGATCGGACAGCTGATGCACATTGTCATAGCGCGGATCGCAATCCACGACCGAGATCAGCTTGTAATCCAGCGCGCCGTTGTCAGTCATCTCAAGATAGCCGAGCACTCTGGCCGGGACAATGCATCCGGGGAAGGTCGGGTCTTTGCAGATGACAAGGATATCCAGCGGGTCCCCATCCGGTGCCAGGGTTCCTTCGATAATTCCGTATTCGGTCGGATAGATCATCGCTGAATAAAGGACGCGGTCAAGATGGATTCTGCCTGTTTCGTGATTCACCTCATATTTGTTTCTCGAATTGAGAGGGATCTCAATCAGAGCTTCAACGACAAGATCTTTACTCATTTCCAAGTACGCTTTCGCCGTTGGATTCGCAGAGTTCCTTCATGAAGTCATAGGACTTCTTCTTCGCTCTTTCCAGAGTACCGTGGCCGTCATTGAATCTGTCGACATAGACAAAGCCATAGCGCTTCTTCATTTCACCGGTACCGGCTGATACAACGTCAATCGGTCCCCAATAGAGATAGCCGCGGCAGTCAACGCCGTCCTCAATCGCAAGGTCCACATTCTTGACATGTTCCGTGATGTAGTGGATACGGAAATCATCTTCGATGGTTCCGTTTTCATCAAGATTCTCATCCAGACCGACTCCGTTTTCAACGATGTAGAGCGGCAGATGATAACGGTCATAAAGGACATTCAGTGTATAGCGGATACCTTCGGGATCCACCGGCCATCCCCAGGGCTTGGGTGCCTTGTCTTTGAGATACGGATTTTCCTTTCCGACCAGTCCGCCGGTATCGCCTCTCATCGCATAATCATAATCATATGTGCTGGAGCGGTAATAGCTGAATGAGAAGAAGTCGACTGTATATTCTTTGATCAGCGCCAGTTCCTCATCGGTGAAGTTCACCGTGACACCGTCTTTCTTCCAGACCTTTTTCAGATAGGTCGGAACAATTCCCAGACAGAACGGATCGCCGAAATAGAAGTTGGCCATTCTCTGTGATTCCAGAGCGCCGAAGACATTCTTCGGATCGCAGTTGTACGGATAGGTTGCAACGGAGGAGCTGGTAAGCATGCAGCCGACCTGATTCGCCGGATCAATCTCATGGCCAAGGCGCACTGTTTCGGCATTGGCAACCAGAATGTTGTGATAGGCATCCCAGATATCTTGCTTTGTGGTGGAGCCGATCGGATCGGAAGGATCCTTCGGATCTTTGACTGTCAGCACACCGGCCGCAACTAACGGAATGCGGAACATATTGTTGACTTCATTGAATGTGAGCCACATCTTCACCTTGCCCTTGTAGCGGGTGAAGACAGTGCTGACATATCTCTTCCAGAATTCAATCAGAAGAGGGTTGGACCATCCGCCGTACTCTGTCACCAGATAAAGCGGTGTCTCATAATGGGAGAGGGTGATGACCGGCTCCATGCCCAGTTCAAGCATAGTGTCGAACATATCCTCATAGAATTTCAGACCTGCCTCATTGGGCTCTTCCTCATTGCCGTTGGGGAAGATTCTGCCCCATGCGATGGAGGTGCGGAAGGAATTGAATCCCATGCCTGCCATCAGTTTCAGATCCTCTTTATAGCGGTGATAGCCGTCCACGGCCTCATGGGAAAGATATGCCTTTTCAGGATCGAGGCACATCTCGTATTTCTTTGTCTCTTCATTCCATCTGATGCCGGGCTGTCTTGACATGATGCCGACGAGAACATCGGTTACGTTGGGCTGCTTGCCGTCTTCAAGCCATGCACCCTCGTACTGGTTTGCGGCAATCGCGCCGCCCCATAAAAAGTTCTTGGGGAAACTCATAGATTATTTTCTCCTTTTTCTGATGTCTTCATTATAAAGGCTATTCGGAAATCGTGCATCCATGAAGACTTTTTGACTGCATTCAAAGACATACATTCTTCCTGTCATAGTAAAATGACATGGGAAAAAGAAAGAAGGTTACAACTACATGAAAATCAGCTTGATTGAACCGCTTGGCGTCAAAGCGGAAGTGATTGAGGAACTATCTGCGGATCTTGTAAAGCAGGGACACGAATTCGTCAGCTACGACACTCTGGCAAAGAGCGAAGAGGAACAGATTGAAAGAGTCAAAGACAGCGACATTGTGATGATCGCCAATCATCCGTTCAGATCCGCTGCCATTTCCGCCGCTGCCAATCTGAAAATGCTTGATGTCGCATTCACCGGCATCGACCATGTCGATGTGCAGGCATGCCGTGAAAAGGGCATCACCATCTGCAACGCTGCCGGCTATTCCACACAGACTGTTGCGGAACTGATTCTCGCAATGGCTGTGGGCGGTTTACGAAACATGGTCAAAGCGGACAGCCTGACCAGAAACGGCGGCACCAGCGCCGGCATCGGCGGCCGTGAAATCGCGGGAAAAACCGTTGGTATCATCGGCCTTGGTGCGATCGGCTTCAGAGCCGCGAAGCTCTTCCTTGCCTTTGGCGCGAAAGTGATCGCTTATAACAGAAGCGAAAAAGAGGAAGCCAGAGCGCTTGGCATTGAGTATAAATCACTGGATGAGGTGCTTTCCGAAAGCGACATCATCTCTTTGAACCTGCCCAACAATGCCGAAACAAAAGGACTGATCTCAAAGGAAAAGATCGCACTCATGAAACATGATGCGCTGTTCATCAACTGCGCAAGAGGTCCGATCGTTGACAATGCCGCCCTGGCGGAAGCTTTGAACAATGATGAGCTACGCTTTGCATGCATCGATGTATATGATATGGAACCTCCGATTCCGGCGGATTATCCGCTTCTGCATGCGAAAAACACAATCCTGACACCCCATCAGGCTTTCATCTCGGAAGAGGCGATGGTCAGAAGGGCGAAGATTGTCTTCGATAATGTATATGCATATCTTGACGGCAATCCTATCAATGTGTGCCGTTAATGCTTCTTTGAAAAATATGAAATGAAAAATGCCTGCTGAATATGCATTTCATGAATGATTTGTTATGTACAGCAGGCATTTTACGTGTATGGAAAAGACGGTTAAAATATAAACAGATGAAAGAGGAGACTATATGGAAGAAGAGATCAGAAAAGTTTCACCGTTTGAAACCGGCGGAGTCAATCCCGTTATTCAGTACTTTTCAGGCAGAAGCTGGCTGGCATCGCTGACCGGTCCCGATGCGCAGGTGGATATTGCCAATGTCACCTTTGAACCCGGCTGCCGCAACAACTGGCACGTTCATCATGGCTGCCAGCAGATCCTGGTCTGCGTTGGCGGCGAGGGATGGTATCAGGAATGGGGCAAAGAGGCAGTGAAGATGGTCCCGGGAACAGTCATTGAAATCCCGCTGGATGTCAAGCACTGGCATGGCGCCGCAAAGGATTCCTGGTTTGAGCATCTTTCCATCATGTCCAGAACAGTTTCCGGCAGCCATGAGTGGCTGGAACCTGTGGATGATGAAACATACAATTCATTATAAGCAGTGAGAGGAAAACAATATGTACAACGACAACGCGAAGAAGATTCATGACAGACTTTTCCCGGGATTTCCGATGAATGAGAATGATCCGGATTACGATTATGCAAGACGCTATGAAAACTGGGCATATGATGAAGTGATCAATGCCAATGATCTCGATGAGAGACACCGCATGCTCGCAACCCTTGCCACATGCATGGGCGCGCTGGCTGTTGATGAATTCGGCGTTTTGATTCCCGGCGCCATCAATTCCTTCGGCCTGACACCTGAGGAAGTCAAAGAGGTCGTCTATCAGGGAACCGCATATCTGGGTATGGCAAGAGTCCATCCCTTCCTGATGAAGACCAATGAAGTGTTCCGTGCCATGGGCATTGAGGAGTCAAAGGAAAGCCGTCTGACCAATACCGATGAGACAAGACAGCCCACCGGCACCCAGGCCCAGATTGATATTTTCGGGGAAAACATGAAGGATTTCTGGAAGGGCGGAACGGTCAATTACTGGCTGGCTTCCAACTGCTTCGGTGATTATTACACCCGTAAGGGACTGGATCTCAGAGACCGTGAAATGATCACATACTGTTTCCTGCTTGCCCAGGGCGGATGCGAACCGCAGCTCAAGTCACATATTCAGGGAAATATCAATGTCGGCAATGATGTTGATTTCCTGACAAAGGTCACCGAGCAGATGGTTCCCTATATCGGCTATCCGCGCTCGCTCAACGCCTTTGCCTGCCTGGCGCAGTTCCGCAAATAAGACCGAAAGAAAACGTATCTCCTGACCGCATTCATCGCGGAAGGGACATACGTTTTTTTGTTATGCTTTTTTCAGTATTGCCCAAAGCCATCTGAAATCAGGCTGGCCGGGATGTTCGTTGCCGAAGATTCCCTGTTCAATGACTTTCAGTTCATCAAACTGTTTCATCATCTGCGCAAAGCGTTCCTCATTCATGTAAGTGTAGTAACGTTTTCCAAGATACCCGTCTTCACTGCCGTATTTGAATGAGACAAAGATGATTCCGCCATCCTTTAAGGCGCGGATCATCTTCGGAAACAGTTCAGTCAGCTTTTCATATTCCAGATGCATGATCGATGCCGATGCATAGATGGCATCATACTGATTCACATCATCCAGTTCATTGAATTCCATGAGCTTCACTTCTTTGCCGAGATACTGTGAAGCCAGTCTGCACATGCCTTCGGAACCGTCGGCGGATGTGACATCAAAGCCTTTGTCCATGAAGTATCTGCTGTCTCTTCCCGAACCGCAGCCAAAATCCAGAATGGATGCGCCGCTGTTAAGGAAGGAAAGGAAATGATCCTGGTTGGTGCGCTCGGTGATGGTGAAGGCGTCATCGAAGCATTTCTGCGCCTTCTCATTGAAATAATCGATTGTTGTGTTGTGCATATGATCCTCTTTTGTTCATCATAACATGAATACTGCTCATGTGATTTGTATGGAACCGTTCATCTGTAAAATCAGATATTGATCCAGCCAAGCGCGGAAGCGATGGAGGAAAGGAAAATCACAATCGCAAAGACAGGGCAGATGTACTGAATCATGAAGCTGAACAGCTTTCTTCTGCCGAAGGGATGACCGTCTGCCATGACTTCGTTTTCCACCGCCTGAATGCCCATATGGCGTGAGACGAGCAGACAGATGAACACTGCCGCAACCGGCATCATCAGGGAGTTGGTCAGGAAATCAAAGAAATCCAGGAATGCCATTCCCATGACGGAAACAGAGGACAGCGGTCCATAGCCAAGGCAGCTCAAAGTGCCGAGCACCATCATGATGACTGCCATGACAGCCGTTCCTTTTCTGCGTGACCAGCCGAATTCATCGCTGAAGGTGGATACGGCGCTTTCACACAAGGCAATGGCGCTGGTAACGGCCGCAAACAGAACGAGCAGGAAGAAGAGAATGCCGATCAGTCTGCCTCCCGCCATATCCGCGAAGATGCGGGGCATGGTGATGAACATCAGTGCAGGTCCCTGGTTCAGGGTATCGGGATTGCCTTTGAAGAAGGCGAATACCGCAGGAATGATCATCAGTCCGCCAAGCAGGGCGATGGCTGTATCGAAGATCTCAACCTGGATGGTCGAATGATCAATGCTGGTGTCTTTCTTCATATAGCTGCCGAAGGTGATCAGAATTCCCATTGCGATGGAAAGGGAATAGAACATCTGTCCCATGGCCGCGACCACCGTCTTCCAGGAGAAACGGCTGAAATCCGGAACCAGAAGATATTTCACGCCGTCCATGGCGCCGGGTCTTGTGATGGTGTAGATGCTGATGATCAGAGCCAGCACAACCAGCACCGGCATCATGATGCCCGATACACGCTCAATGCCGTTGTTCACACCGAGCCAGATGACTCCAAGCACAAATGCGATGAAGATGACAAACCATAATTCCGCCTGCCATCCGCCGCTGATGAAATCTGAGAAATAATTGTCCGCGACCAGCTGATTCATATCGCCGCAGATGAATTCATACAGATACTTGCATACCCAGCCGCCAACCACGGAATAGTAGGGGACAATCAGCACCGGAATGATGGCATTGAGCCATCCGCCGGCTTTCATGAAGCTGTTTTTGCCATAGTAGTCAAACGCGCCGACCGGACTTTTGCGGCAGGAACGCCCGATGCTGGTCTCGGCGATGATCATCGTATAGCCGAAGGTCAAAGCGAGAATGATATAAACAAGCAGGAATGCCCCGCCGCCGTATCTTGCCGCAAGGTAGGGGAATCTCCATATATTTCCAAGTCCCACCGAAGCCCCGGCTGCCGAAAGGACAAAGCCGAGCTTGGATGAGAAGGATCCTCTGTTTTTACTGTCCAAAACACTCACCTCTTTCTTTTGGGTTCAATCCTATCTATCCTATACCCAAAAGTGTCGAAACTCCACTGATAAAAAGGAAAATAAGCGCTTCGGGCAGTGTGCTGACATATTATTTGCATGGTGTTTCATAAACCGTTAGAATTATGCGCGTAAGAAAAACAGAACATGTTTCAGAGGAGGGACTTCCATGGTTGCGGTTTTGCTCGCACAGCAGATTTTTCAGCTGTTTCTGATGATGTTATGCGGATATCTGCTTGTCCGTCTGAATGTATTGAAATCATCCGACTCCAAGCCGCTTTCGGTGCTGCTTGTCTATCTGATCACTCCGTGCACGATCCTCAATGCCTTTCAGATTGAATACTCCGCTGAAAAGGCAGCCGGCTTCATCATGGCGATCCTGTCCGGTCTGATGATCCATGTTCTTCTGTTTGTGATTGTGTATGCGCTCAGCCGTGTGTTCCGTTTCACCAATGTTGAAAAAGCGTCCCTGATCTATTCCAATGCGGGCAATCTGATTATTCCTCTGGTGACCGCGATCCTTGGTGAGGAATGGGTGATTTACGCAAGCGCCTTTATGGTTGTGCAGCAGTTCATTATCTGGACCCATGGCAAGTCATTGATCCAGGGAAAAACAGGCGCGGATTTCAAGGCGATCCTGCTCAATGTCAACTTGATTGCGTGCGTTGCCGGCATGATCATGTTCCTGCTTCATCTGCATCTGCCTTCACTTCTTGGCGGAACGGTGAAATCAATGGCCTCGGTCATCGGACCGGTTTCAATGATCATGATCGGCATGATCCTGGCCGGAACGGATCTGAAATCCATTGTGAAAGGGAAGCGGATCTGGATCATTGCCATATTGAAAATGATCATCATTCCGATGATCATCCTTGTGATTATGAAATACAGCGGCTTCAGCCGTTTCGCAGCGGACGGTGTCACCATTCTTTACATCAGCCTGATGGCCACGATGACACCAAGTGCTTCCACCGTCACCCAGATGGCGCAGCTTTATGACCAGGATGCCGGCACGGCAACAGCGATTAACACGATCACCACACTGATGTGCATCGCAACGATGCCTCTATTGACGATGATTTACTACCTGTAATCTTTCAGAAAATCCGAATATCCATCGCTGCGTTCGATCAGGGCAAAATGTCTCTTTGCCAGATGGAACGCTGCTTTTTTCTTTGCACCGTCCTCAAATGTGATTTCAGTATCATAAATGCGGTTGTGATAATCCTTTGTGATGATTCCGCTCACATCATGGCGGCCGCCGGCGGGATCCATGAGCCTTGCGCGGATACTGTTTTCATTGATCTCAACATCATCCGCCAGCAGCTTTCCCACATGGAAGCCGCGGAATTCATTGTCACTCAGCCTGTAACACTCCGCTTTCGGCTCATTTCTGAATATGCGGTAAAGATGAAGCGGCTTAGCAATGGAAAGGGCGGTGATCATGTCATCGTAAACATGGGTGATCTTCAGCGGGATTTCATTCACACTGCCTTCTTTGTCAATCTTCAGGACGCATTCCGCAGAGACTCCGGCATGTTCAAACGCGTCCATGTTGAGTACCTGCGCGGCATATTCGTAATAAACAGAAAGCACATCTTTGATCTCAAAGCTGTTCCGTCTGCGGGTCAGCTCATTCTCATATGCCATCCATCTTTCAAGCGCTGCACTGACCTGATTCTTTTCGGCAAGGCATCTGTTCACTTCCTCACGGATGAGTTCACTGTGCGCGCTGATCGGCAGTGAAACCCCGGTTTCCAGACGGTCATGAAAGCTGCCGTTGACGGCAGTTTCAGGCTGATAGTCTTCGCTTAGCGCATGGACCGCAAAGTTCTGCAGGAAATCGGAAAGAGGCATGGAATACAGCGGAAAAAGGGCCAGCCAGAGTGAATAATGAAGCGGCTGTTCGCCATCGGTTTCCATCATGAATCCGCTCAGTTCCCGGATGATTTCATCCGCATCCGGATCATTGCGCTTTTTCAGTTCATGGGCGGCGATGATCATATCCAGATATTCGACGCTGCTCTGAAGCATGAAGCCTTTATGATACAGATCGATGTTCTGCCGTATGAGTCTCTTCAATCTTTCATGATCCATGATCAGTCTCCTCCTTTTTTCTCATCCGCTCTGTTTCTGACAAGCGGATCGAGCAGATATACCGACTGGTATTCTTTCGGTGAAACGCCGTACTCATTGCGGAAGGCACGGAAGAAGGAGGAGTAATCCCCGAATCCGTATGTCCGGTGAATCTGGCTCAGCGATTTGCCTGACTTGATGTCATCGGCACAGCGTTCCAGACGTTTTTTCTGGATATATCTGTGAACAGTCATGCCTGTGCGGTCTTTGAAGATATGGGCAATGTGATATTTGGATACGAAGAACTGTTCACCCAGTTTTTCCAGACTCAGCTCCTCATCCAGATGGGTTTCGATAAAATCAATCATCATCTGAATCTGGTCGCTTCCTTTTTCGGCAGGCCGGGGATTGTCATGTTCATAAATGAAGCGGCTGATCAGCGTCAGCAGATCCATGATGCAGATATGACGGAAGTCTTCGGCTGCGTATTTATCGGAATGATCCTCCTCGATCAGTCTGAGAATCTTTGACTGAATCAGGGCGTATTCACTTTCGCTGAAATGAAAGATGTTCTGTTTCTGCGAGGCTGCTTTTGTGCGGATATAGCTGATGCCCGGCACGATCGCAGCAATCTCTCTGAGATAGTCCGCGCTGATCCAGAACACATAGCGGCTGTATGATTTTTCGGAGTTTTCGGTGATCGCACGGTGGGAGGTTCCGGGCGGCACAATCACCGCATCGCACGGAACAAGACGGGTTCTTTTCCCGCGGATTTCCATTTCCACCTTTCCCGAAACCGGGAAATAAAATTCGTAATAATCGTGCTTGTGCACAGAGACACTTTGGAAATAGGAATCGCTGTAAAAGAAGATTTCATAGTCTTCTTTGCGCATATTCTGGCGGGTGCTGAATTCTGAGCGGTATTGTTTCTTCATGAGTTCATCATACAACAATATTTGCAATTCGTTTGACAATTTGCACAATGTAAATCCAACCGCTTTCATTGCAGAATAAGAGTGTACAAAAAAGGAGAAAATCAATTATGAAAATGACACTGAGATGGTACGGCTCCAAGCATGACACAGTAACTCTGGAACAGATCAGACAGATTCCGGGCGTTACCGGCGTCATCACAATGCTGTATGACAAACAGCCCGGCGACCTTTGGACACGTGAGGAAATCCGTGCGCTCAAAGAGGAGGTCGAGGCTTCCGGATTGAAGATCGAAGGCATTGAGTCCGTCAATGTTTCCGACGCGATCAAGACAGGCTCCAAGGACAGGGATAAGGACATCGCAACTTACATCGAATGTCTGAGAAACCTCGGTGAAGAGGGCATCCATCTGGTCTGCTATAATTTCATGCCTGTCTTCGACTGGACAAGAACCGAGCTGGCAAGAAAGAGAGCGGACGGCTCCACTGTACTGGCTTATACACAGGAAGCGGTTGACGCGCTGGATCCGGAAAAGATGTTCGATTCCATCGCCGGCGATATGAACGGCACCGTCATGCCGGGCTGGGAGCCGGAAAGAATGGCAAAGGTCAAAGAGCTGTTTGAACTCTACAAGGACATTGACAACGAGAAGCTCTTCGAAAACCTTGTTTATTTCCTGAAGGCAATCATGCCTGTCTGCAATGAATATGACATCAAAATGGCAATCCATCCCGATGATCCCGCATGGAGCGTATTCGGTCTGCCGAGAATCATCATCAACAAGGAAAACATCCTGAGACTGATGAATGCGGTTGACGATGTGCACAACGGTGTCACGTTCTGCTCAGGCTCCTACGGAACAAACCTGAACAACGATCTGCCCGATATGATCCGCTCCCTCAAGGGAAGAATCCACTTCGCGCATGTCAGAAACCTGTATTTCCATTCCCCGACAAACTTCGAGGAAGCTGCGCATCTTTCCAGCGACGGAACATTCGATATGTATGAAATCGTCAAGGCGCTCTATGAGATCGGCTTTGACGGACCGATCAGACCTGACCACGGAAGAATGATCTGGGGTGAGGTCGCAATGCCGGGCTACGGTCTTTATGACAGAGCGCTTGGCGCAGCATATATCAACGGCTTATGGGAAGCAATTGAAAAGAGTCAGACAAGAGGACTTTAAGAGGAAGGTGAAAGAAAATGGAAAAGAATGTTATCAATACTGATCTCAGCGGTAAGACCGCGGTCGTTACAGGCGCCGGCGGCGTGTTATGTTCCTACTTTGCAAAGGTTCTGGCAAGAGCCGGCGCAAAGGTTGCACTGCTTGACCTCAATGAAGAGGCTGCGCAGAAGTTCGCGGACGAAATCGTCGCTGAGGGCGGCGTTGCCAAGGCTTACAAGTGCAACGTTCTCGACAAGGACAACTGCTATGCGGTGGCCGAAGCGGTATGCAATGATCTCGGACCCTGCGATATCCTTCTCAATGGCGCAGGCGGAAACAACCCCAGAGCAACCACCGACAAGGAATATTTCGAAAACGGAGATATCGAAGCTGACACAAAGAGCTTCTTCGATCTCGACAAGAGCGGTGTTGAATTCGTCTTCAACCTGAACTTCGTCGGCACACTTCTGCCCACCCAGGCATTTGCCAGACAGATGGTCGGCCGCGAGGGCTGCAACATCCTCAATATCTCATCCATGAACGCATATACCCCGCTGACCAAGATCCCGGCTTACTCCGGCGCAAAGGCGGCTGTCTCCAACTTCACACAATGGCTGGCAGTTCACTTCTCCAAGGTCGGCATCCGTGTCAACGCGATCGCACCGGGCTTCTTTGCCACAAAGCAGAACGCGGCGCTTCTGTTCAATCCGGACGGAACTCCGACTGCCCGTACAGGCAAGATCCTGGCTGCCACACCGATGGGACGTTTCGGCGACAGCGAGAAGGAACTGTGCGGAGCTGTCCTGTTCCTGCTCAACAATGACGCGGCTTCCTTCATCACCGGTGTCACACTCCCGATCGACGGCGGTTTCAGCGCTTATTCAGGCGTTTAATTCATGCCTTGAAAAACTTTCTGAAAGCCTCAAACGGTGAAAGCATATCGGAAAAGGCCATGAAGAAGACGGAAATGTCCATGGGGCAAATCGGAATCGGCAATTGATCTGTGCTATCATAAATTCGACATCTGAAACAGCTTTCAGATAATAGGGCACGGCATGTCCGGCCAGAAGAAGGTGAAAATTATGTTTGAAGAAATGAATCAGAAAATCGGCTCCTACGGTGTAGTACCTGTTGTCGTTCTCAACGACACAAAAGATGCACTGCCTCTTGCAAAGGCGCTCGTTGAAGGCGGTCTGGCAGTTGCAGAAGTCACATTCCGTACAGCAGCAGCGGAAGAATCCATCCGCATCATGGCAGAAGCTTATCCTGAAATGCTCGTCGGTGCAGGCACAGTTCTGACAGTTGAGCAGGTTGACCGTGCAGTCAATGCAGGTGCGAAGTTCATTGTTTCACCGGGCTTTGATCCGGAAATCGTTGACTACTGCATCAGCAAGAACATCCCGGTATACCCCGGCACAGTCACACCGAGTGAAGTTGCCCAGGCAGTCAAGAGAGGACTCACAGTCTGCAAGTTCTTCCCCGCTGAAAACTATGGCGGCCTCAGCACAATCAAGGCTCTGGCAGCACCTTACACAATGGTCAAGTTCATGCCGACAGGCGGTGTCAACCTCAAGAATCTCAGAGCGTATCTTGAGAGCGACAAGATTGCGGCATGCGGCGGAACATGGATGGTCAAGGGCGATATGATCAAGGCCGGACAGTTCGATGAAATCAAGAAGATCACAGCCGATGCGGCTGCGATGGTCAAGGAGATCAGAGGTTAATTATGAAACTGGAACTCAAGCCGGAAGGCACATATACATTTGATGCGGTCAGCCTTGGCGAAGTCATGCTGAGACTTGATCCGGGAGAAGGAAGAATCAGAACAGCCCGTTCTTTCCGTGCATGGGAAGGCGGCGGAGAATACAACGTTGTCAGAGGCCTCAGAAAGTGCTTCGGCATGAAGACTGCGGTCATCACAGCATTCGCTGACAATGAGGTCGGACGCCTGATGGAAGACTTCATCTGCCAGGGCGGTGTTGACACATCCCTGATCAAGTGGATGGAGACAGACGGTATCGGCAGAGTCTGCCGCAACGGTATCAACTTCACAGAGCGCGGCTTCGGCATCCGCGGCGCAGTCGGCTGCTCCGACCGTGCAAACACAGCCATCTCCAAGGCAACTCCGGAAGATTTCGACTTCGAATATATCTTCGGCACACTGGGTGTCCGCTGGCTCCATACAGGCGGCATCTACGCAGCTCTTTCCGAGCAGGCTTCCGAAACAGTCATCGCTGCCATCAAGACAGCGAAGAAGTACGGAACACTTGTTTCCTACGACCTCAACTACAGACCTTCCATGTGGAGCGCAATCGGCGGCAAGGAAAAGGCACAGGAAGTCAACCGTGAAATCGCCAAGTATGTCGATGTCATGATCGGTAATGAAGAAGACTTCACAGCCTGCCTCGGCTTCGAGATCGAAGGCAACGACGAGAACCTCAAGGAACTCAACCTCGACGGCTACAAGAAGATGCTCAACGAAGCTGTCAAGACATATCCGAACTGGAAGGCAGTCGCTACAACACTGCGTACAGTCAAGACTGCAACAGTCAACGACTGGAAGGCAATGTGCTATGCGGACGGCGAAATCTACATGTCGAAGAGCTATGACGGTCTCGAAATCCTCGACCGTGTCGGCGGCGGCGATTCCTTCGCGAGCGGTCTTGTGTTCGGCTTAATGACAACCGGCGATCCTGAACTGGCTGTCAACTATGGCGCAGCGCATGGCGCACTGGCCATGACAACTCCGGGCGACACATCCATGGCAAACAGAAAAGAAGTTGAAGCGATCATGGGCGGCGCAGGCGCGCGTGTTCAGCGCTGATCTTCTCAACAATCAGTCATTTCAAAAAGCGGGTAACCAAACTTCGTGGGGGCTAGTCAAATTTCATGGGGGATTTGATGGGGGACCTCACGGGGGACCAGTAGAAAAATGACCTGGAGAGTGAATAAAAACTCTCCGGGTTTTTTATGCGGAGAGCTGCTTGCACTCATTAATGAATTGTTATTTTGATTTCTTGTAAGGACCGCGTTTTTTACCAGTGTGATTGTGTATTTCTTCTTTGGAACGCGGAATGGCAAGAATAGAAGGATTGTTTCTGGTAGCCCATAGAATCCGGTTGCGGTTATAGATGAAATTACTTACGCCGTGAGAGTTTCTTTTCAGGCTCTTTGGATTTACGTTAATGCCTTCCATCGGTCC
>JNJQ01000010.1 GCA_000701725.1 Erysipelotrichaceae bacterium NK3D112 | reverse complement strand
CTCATTCAGAATGTCCCGGAAGATCTGGCAAATCTTATTAACAATCCTGAACTCTCTGAACTCATTGATTCCGCATGTTTGGCTGCGATGAATCTCAATGACTTCCTGAAACCTTTCCTTAAGATGATCCATTCCTATACCCATAAGAAGAAATCGTCTTCTAACGATTCCATGATCCCTTATGCCGACTTTACTGTCGATGCACCTCCGATCATCAGAACTGGTGTCCCTGAGCAGATCAAAGCCGAGGATCTGATCGCACTGAATCATATCCTTCCTGTTAAACACAGAGAGGATTTTGCCTTTGAGGGAAACTGTCCTCATTGCGGTGCGGGAAATGAGTACATCTATCTGAACAACGGCAGACGTCAGTACGCATGCAAAGTCTGTAAGAAGACTTTCACTGACAAGGTCTCTCCCAGAGGTACCAGCGGTTTCTACTGTCCTTACTGCAACAGTAAGCTTTCCGCTCATCATGACCGTAAGGGCTATGTTGTCTATATCTGCCCAAGCAGAAGGTGTTCCTACTACAAAGAGAAGAAGGCAAAGAAGGAGGCCGGTGATGATCTGGATCTGATCACTTCATCGAAGCAGTACCGTTATCATTACCACTACCGTGAATTCAAATTCAACATGGATGAGATCCGTTCTTATTGTAAGCAGGTCCCCGGATCGGTTGATCTGTCCAGGATCCATGTTGATATGCATACTCTGGGCCTGATCATGACCTATTACATCAATTACGGCATGTCCACCCGTAAGGTTGTCAATGTCATGAGAGATGTTCATGGAATCAGGATTTCTCATCAGACCGTCATCAACTATTCCAATTCTGTGGCTGCTCTGATCAAGGATATGGTGGATTACTATCCTTATGACCTTTCTCATGTACAGGCAGGCGATGAAACCTATGTCCATGTCATGGGAAAGAACAATTACGTTTTCTTCTTCTCAGATCCCATCAAAAAGATCATCACTTCCTACTACATCTTTTCAAACAGAGACACTAAGAACGCTGTCATCTCCATGTGGAATGTCATGCGCAAGTTCATTGAATACCCCGATGATCTCACCTTTATTACTGATGGCAATCCGATCTATAACGCTGCCCAGCTCTTCTTTGAAATGCAGGGTTTCAAGTTTGATCTTCACCAGGTCATAGGTGTAAAGAATATGGACGATGTATCAAGGAAATACCGTCCATGGAAGCAGACAGAAGAACGCCTCAACAGAACATTTAAGGAAAACTACCATCCGACCAACGGATATGCCTCTCTTGATCAGGCAAACTCCTATATGGTCTGCTATGTGGCTTTCTTCAATTTTCTCAGACGTCATTCCTCTTTGGGATACAAGCCTCCGGTTATTCTGGATGAATTCGATGAATATGACCTGATGCCTGACAAATGGCTCAAACTGATCCAGATGTCCGGCAAGTTTCACAGGGAAGCTGCACAGGCATAATCATCAAACACCATTTAATCCTCAAAGATATTTTCATCATGCCTTCTTTTTGTTCAGGAAGGTTCTTTTCGTTCTGAATTTTCAAAGATCTCTAACATTGACAGTGTCAGTCCTGCTTTCAGCCTCGGAATTACTCTGCCACCAGGCTGCACAGGTCTCAGTTTTCATAAACTTTAGACACTATCAAACTGGAATTTGTTATTCTTCCCAAAACTCATAACCAAGAGAATCAATGCAGCTTGGAATATCTATTTCTACACCTTTTGTATCGAGTGCTCTAAAGAAAGTAGGTTGATTCATGAGTTTGATCGTATCATCAAAATCCATCAAAAAGTTTTGTTCAGAATCTCCTGACAGTGTATATATCCTTCGATTTGTATTGTCTGGATCAATGACGGATGAACTATGCTCATTTTGGATAATGTATCCTATGCATGAATCGATGTAGCTCTGGTTGTATCTATTATTAATAGTGCCATACGGAATATAAACCCTGCCGCTGTACTCAATTGAGCCAAACAATGCATCATCATGTTCGCTATCATGAAATGTTCCCATGTCAAATTCAATAGCATCATTCGGTAAATCTGGCAAGGATTTTTCCATGCAGCCTGTCATCGTAAATAAACAAATTATGATGGCGAATATAGCTGTTATAATCTTTTTCATATGAATCCCTCCGTATAATCCCGATTTATCTATCTCTTTCTATTCAGGATCGTTGCTTCAGCTTCTTTGCGAGAAGGGTAGATCCTGGATTCTCTAACTTTAATACCTCCACCATTTTCGAAGTGGATCGTATAGAAACCTCCGGTGTACTTCAGAACGGTAGCTTCCTTGATCAGGTTCTTGTTTCCTCCGGTCAGAAAGACTTTCTGTCCGGGCTGGTATTTACCGTTCATGAGACGCTTCCTTGAAGTTATTATACCGCCTGCAGGTTGCCATACGTATCCGTGTACGGTATGTAGGTTAGCAAGAGAAAAGATCCTGATTCATCGCAGAAACAGGATCTTCTGTATGTTCAGAATAAACGTTGTATTCGTCCGCTGAGGCCCAGTAAGTTGTTATAAGTTTAGTTTTGCTTCATTGGGGTTGGTATTTTTCAATCATTATTGAGTGGGAATAAAAGTGTGTTTAATGGGGCGAAATAAATTAAAGTATAAAAAAATACCCCCTTAACATGAATGTGACAGACGCCTTAATTACAATGATAATGAGGTGTCTTTTTATTATGCATGTGTGAACTTTCTCAGCATCACCAGGCATCAGAAAACCGGACGTGAATCTCCTGCTTCAGTATTTAAAAGAAACAGACGTATCCCCGGTATGAACGGGTTTACGTCTGTTTGCGGATTGTAAGATGAAAAATGATTTTTTGACGAACAGCAGTATCGCGAATTCTGTTTCTCTGTTATTCCAAAACATCCGATCTGGACCACAGAACAAACATCTCATCCGGATGCTGTTCATAGATTTCCGGTGTCATCTCCTCATAGAATTCATCGCTTAACAATGCATACATGTACAGCACATCTTTCTTTGCATATCCGAAATCTTCGTTTTTCTTCTGTTCCAGAAAATACATATATTTTTTCGTCATGGTAACGATCTGCGGTACGCCGAAGGCATCACGCGTATTGTCGATGGTGAGATGATACAAGCTGCCGTCATAATGTACGGTTGTATAGATGACATCTCCTTCGTGCGTGAAATTCGCAACGATGACATCCGCCGGCTTTCCTTCCCATCTTCTTTCTGTAAACTGATTCCAGACATCCTCATTCACGAATCCGTCATACGCATTGATGAAGATCGGATCTCCCTCTTTGGGAACATCAGGCAGAACATAATCGGTTATTTCCTGGTCCGTCACAAATGTATACCATTGACCTTCAATCAGAATGATCACAGTATGATCATCTTCAATCTGGTAAGCATAGCCGCTGCCGAAATTGGACTGATTGTTTTCTGAAGGATTATTCATTGAAGAAACAGAAGAAACAATCATTCCGTCTGCAGCTGAACGCGCCGGCGGAAGTGCCGTGTCTTTGAGATGATACAGTCTCCCATTGATCATGACAGATGCTCCGGAGCCGTCAACCATTCTTACCTTTGCACGGGAAATATGCAGACTTACATGGCGGTCTTCATCTGTATTGTTTTCGGCGTATATGCCCGCACGATACCAGCTGTGCGGCTCTGTTTTCATTTTGACGGAAAGACCCGGTGTGATATATGCATGGTCACATTCAACAGACATTTCACTGCCGCTTTCATTCAGCATTGTGACCGTATATCCCTGTTCTGTCCGCAACGGAAAGAATGCCGCCGTTTTGTTCAGATAATAAACTTCTCCATTGTCATGAAGTTCAGCAGGAGTCAGAACAACTTCCGAATCCCCCTCATCATAGCGCGCACTCAGCGGAAACAGGGATGAAGCTGATGCGACCTGCTCATCCGCATAATATATGCCTGCCGGTGAATTCGCGGGAATTGTGATATTCAGTTCAAACTGATCCTGTTTCCGTTGAGTCATGAAGCAGCCTGCCGTAAACATGCACAGGATCACACCGGCAATGTTCAGCCATTTTGCAGGCTTATGATATTCGAGAATCCTTTTGATTCTGCTTTTTATGCCGTTTTCCGCAAATGCGCTGTGATACAGCGGTATATATTTTTTTCTGATACTGCAGTTCAGAAGCGACTTTGCATATACTTTTCTGCTTTCATGATTCATTCCCTGTATTACTTTTTCATCACATGCGGCTTCCATATCCTCACTGAAAAGATGGAATCCAAGCCAGACAAACGGATTGAACCAATGGATGATGCATACGAGAAAACCGGCGCATTTGAGCAGCTGGTCATGACGCGTAATATGCGCTTTCTCATGAGCGATAACATGATTTCTGTCTTCATCCGGCAATGAGGAAGGCAGATAGATCTTTGGCCTGATCAGGCCGAAGACAAACGGTGAATCGATACGGTCACAGAAATAGACATTTTCTTCACACAGAACAGATTCATCCAGTTTTCTTCTGTATCTGATGATCTGTATCAGCACCCAGCCTGATAAGCTGATCATGCCGATGATCCATATGATCGTGCCAGCTTCCGTAAGATCAAACGCCTTTATTTCTTCTTTTGTTTCTGCAGGTATGGATGGTTCTGCAATCTCTGTGTGGATTGCTGTTTCATTGGATATGGCAGGGTCATTCCCGGTATCATCCGTATAGACGATACTGACGGGTGTTTCCTGCCGTGAAGGCATCAGACTGTATTCCGTTGTGAGGGTAAACGGCATGATCAGTCTGATCCAGGCCAGACACCATAACAGAACATGAATCCATTTCGGCATTTTCACGGTCAGTCTGCGTAAAGCAAGGATGATGAGTATGATCCATATTCCGGAAACACTCATATCCAGCACTTTCAGAAACACGTCAGCCATGTTCCACCGCCTGATCGATCATTTTCCGGATTTCTTCCGCTTCTTCCACGCTCAGGGTTCTGCCGTTTGTGAAGGCGGCGAAAAATGCCGGAAGAGATCCCGCAAAAGAATCATCTACATATTTTCTGCTTTGCATCGCATACAGTGTGTCTCTGGAAATCAAAGATGTCACCACTCCTTTGTTATTGACAAACAATCCTTTTTCGCAAAGTCTTTTGATCACTGTATGCGTGGTCGTTCTTTTCCAGCTGAAGGCATCTTCAGCCAGCTTTACAAGCTGCGAAGTCGTGACCGGTTCATTTTCCCAGATCATATCCGCAAATCTGCTTTCAACTGCACCAAGCTGAATTTCCATGACAGCACCTCCGAGACTACATCGTGTAGTCTAATTCTATACTACAAGCTGTAGTCTTGTCTGTCAATAAAGGATCTGAAGAAGCAAATCTTCCTGCACGTTTCATCAGATTGTCCGGAACAGTGAAGCGGATGACATGATCAGTAAACCGTGCATAAGATGAAATGTCTGCGGCTGCGGATCAGATGATGAATAAGATAGCCGGCAGAAAAGTATTTATGGCATTTACGGCGGACAATAACAATCTTCCGCTGTGCGCCTTAGACTGCAAGAGGTTTTTACAGGTTAATATGGCCGATTATGAAATAGCAACTTTTCCGGACGGCTCAGTCATTACAGTCAGAGACGTTCAGGAATACCTGCTGAGCATGTTAAAAGATATTGATGAAGTGATGCGGAAAAACAGCATTCCGTATTTTCTCGATTCGGGAACGGCTCTTGGCGCAATCCGCCATCATGGCTTCATACCATGGGATGACGATGCGGATATCGGAATCCTGAAAGAGGATTTCGGAAGATTCCTTGAAGCACTGGAAAAAGATCTGCCGGAAAAATATATCATTCAGTGTTTTGAAAATGATGAAAGATATAACGTATTGATTCCCGGTGCGAAGATCCGCATGAAGGGAACATATATCAGAGAAAAGAATGTGCTTCTTTCCAACCGCTGCACCGGTTATGACGGCAGCGACGGCCTCTTTGTGGATGTGCTGATTTATGACAATGTCAGTCTGCACAGACATACAGGTTTACAATACAAGCTGTTCAATTATGCGCTCACACTCGAGGAAATCATTCTCGACAATGTGTTCCATATCAATCCGGTTGCCGTCAAAAAGCAGTTTCTGAAAAATGCGGATCGGTATTCCAAACTTGCAAGACAGGAACATTCTGAATACTACGGTCTGGATCTGACCTGGATGTGGAACGGTTTCTTCCCGCCGTATCATTACACAAAAGAGGAATTGTTCCCGGTCCGTTATGTCAGATTTGAAGATACATATCTTCCGGTTCCGAATAATTATGATGCATATCTGAGAAGATGCTTCGGTGATAATTATATGCAGGAGCCGCTGTATGCAATGCGGAAGGCAAAACACATTGCGGAAATCAGAATCTGACCGGCACAAATAATGTTTAAAAACTGAAAGACTTCGGGTTCTGCTTGGAATCAAAGTATTTTCATCAACCGGCAAGATTAATAACTTGTGCAGTAACTATCCCGAAAGTAAAATCCGGTAAACCGGAGTCTGCTGTAACAGTGAAAGATAGTACATGACTGAATGGGTGAACAGAGAATATCGGATTATCAATCTTCTGAGTTCTGTGCTAGAATAGAGGATAGTGGCAAAAAACCACAAATCAAAATTTACATATATGGAAGATAAAGAATTAAGAAAACTGAGCCGCCAGGAACTCATCGAGCTGCTTAGCGAAGTGACGAAAGAGAATGAAAAGCTGAAATCAGAGCTGGCCGAAACTAAAAAACAGCTTGATTCCAAATGGTATCGTCTTGGTAAAGCGGGGAATATAGCAGATGCGGCTTTAGAGATGAACGGCGTTTTTGAAAAGGTTCAGAGGGCAGCGAATGAATACATCTGCAATATCAAAGTACTGGAAGTACGCAGACAGCGTGAACTGCAGGAAGTTCTTGAGATGAAAGAAAAACTGGCGGAAAAGCTGGGAAGGTATTGAACCTCATATCCGGTATGACATGAATTCCTTCTTTTTGTTTACGGATCTAAGGAAAAAACCGGCAATCTCTGCCGGAGAATCGCATGATTGACACTCTGGGCACCAAAATAGTCATCAGTTTAGGTGAATATATCCATTATTTTATATCCAGGACTGCCTGGTTGTTATATAATCAAATAAGCGACAAAGATAGATGATCCGAGAATTATGTAAAAAACTGACGGGAATCTTTGCTGCGCAGTTTTGACGAGTTCCGGTCTCCGGAATACGGATATATCCGATTTCGCCAAACCTGTTTGATGATTTGTGTAAGATCTTCCTTCTCCGGCAAGCGGACTGAGCGTGAAGAAACTGCTGCTGAAAGAAACAGCGCTTTCCCGAACTGCATGATATGCAGAATCGGCTGCGGTCCGGATCAATCCGTTTGAATTTACTGGTTCATCCCCTGATTCATGTTCTGAGCCTGAGGTCAGGGAAGGATGAATGAAGAAAAGCTGAAGAGATCGGAAGGACCTGAAAGAGCCAGATGAGAAAGAAAAGCAGGATTTCCCAGGGAGATTATCCGACATCCGCTCAGCTTGAAAAAGAACTGAAGCGGCTCAGGTATAGGAAAAAATATTTCAGTACAATCAGAAGTACCGTATTTATTCTGATTACAGTCGCTGCCGTTGCTGTATTGATTTCATCAATGGTACTGCCTGTATTCAGAATCTATGGCACATCGATGGCTCCGACCCTTGAAGAAGGAGATATCGTAGCCGCACTTAAAACAACTGAATTCGATCACAAGGATCTGATCGCGTTCTATTACAACAACCGCATACTTGTAAAGCGTGTTATCGCGCTTTCTGGGGAGTGGGTTGATATAGATGATGATGGCAATGTCTATGTCAATTCCGTACAACTTGATGAAGATGCCTACGTGAAGGAAAGAAGTCTGGGTGATTGCAATATCCGTCTTCCTTACCAGGTACCGGAAGGAAAGATATTTGTGATGGGGGATCACAGATCGGTATCGATGGATTCACGGAACAGTCTCATCGGGTGTGTAGCGGAGGAGCAGATTGCAGGAAAGCTTATATTCCGCATCTGGCCGCCCGGAAGCCATTAGGAAGCAAGTTTAATGAACCGACAACAGTACTACAGAAAATACGACAAATATTCAAAAGACAGGCAAGACAGGAAGGTCCGCGCTTTGATCATTCTCTGTCTTGCTTTAGTTGTTTCTCTGGCCACAAACCTGATGATGAGTATGCCGGCAATCGCTGTTACCGGCGAATTGGTCTGTGATCAGGAAGAACATGAACATACTGATGAGTGCTATACACTCAAACCAGCATCCATCAATTGCGAATATGCGGGAAAGCATCATCTCCATGAAGATTCCTGCTATCAGGAAGAATGGATTCTGACATGTGATCTTGAAGAAAGTGAAGAACATATCCATTCAGATGAATGCTATACATTGAACAGATCGCTTATCTGCAATAAAGACGAATACGCGGTCATCCATCATCATGACGATAACTGCTATGACAAAGACGGGAATCTGATCTGCACTCTGGATGAGACGGCAGAACACATCCATACTGATTCGTGCTATGACGCGGAAGGAAACATCATCTGCGGTAGGCGTGAAATCACTGAACACAAACATGATGATAACTGTTATGAAACTGATGAAAACGGGAACAGGGTTTTAACATGCGATAAACCCGAAGCGGTTTCCCATCAGCATACGTCGGAATGCTTTGACTCTGTGGAAAAGATTCTGACCTGCGGCAAAGAAGAACATACACATACAGACAATTGCTATGCAAAGCCGAAGGAAGAAGCTGCTTCTGCAGAGGCGGAAACAGCTGAATCATCCGAAGTTAATGAACAGGTTCCTGAAGAGCCGGAACAGGTTTTGGCGGAAGAACCGGAAATTCATGAAGAGGCAACTGTTTTATTTGAAAATCATGATACATCGGTCAGCGTGACCGTGATTGCGGACAAAGACGCATTCCCTGAGGGGACAGTCATGTCTGTTAAAGAAGTAGAGGATGCAGAAGTCCTCAGTACGGTTGAAGAAACCGTGGAAGACAAACAGATTGTGGCCGTCAAGGCAGTCGACATCACCTTCACGTGCGACGGTGAGGAAGTGCAGCCTTCCAGACCGATTACAGTGACCATGAGTTCCGATCCGGTCTATACTGCAAAAGAATCATCGGTTGTCCATATTGATGAGGAGGGTGCGGGCTCACTGGTGGCGGAAGGAACCAACGCAGAGCAGCTGACTTTTGATACAGACCATTTTTCGGTTTATGTACTCACTTATACCGTGGACTTTGAATATGAAGTCAACGGGGAAACCTATTACTGCAGTATGAAAGGCGGACAGTCCGTGCCTCTTTCAGGTCTGCTTGTAAAACTTGGAGTTACAGATGAAAATGAAGTTTCCGAATTCATCTCCAATATTGAAAATGTCGAATTCACAGATCCGGATCTTCTGAACATCACGCATCAGACTCCGGTGCTTGGATTGATCGGAAAAGAAGACTGGATCCTTGAATCGCTGAAACCGTTTGATACAGAAGAAACACTGACAATCACAATGAAAGACGGTCAGATTTTCACTGTGCATGTAACGGATGGTCAGGGGGTATGGGATCTCGCGGATCCGGCAAACACAAACAGTCTGCATGTATCAACCAGCTCATCTGTGACACAGAACGAACAGGACCGTGATGCCAAATTCCAGCTGCATTTCACATATTCGATTAAGGAAGATGTGGTCAGAGCGATCGATGCCTACAATGGTAACTTCCAGCTCGTTTACGATTTAAGCAGTGTGATCAACGAGGCTCCATTGGAGATCAATCCTTCAACGAGCGGTGTTATTTCG
The DNA here is from genome assembly GCA_000701725.1 of Erysipelotrichaceae bacterium NK3D112. GTDB lineage: Bacteria > Bacillota_I > Bacilli_A > Erysipelotrichales > Erysipelotrichaceae > Bulleidia. Next base: position 71,629 of record JNJQ01000010.1, on the reverse strand, counting down.
GTTGGGACGAGGCGGCTTGGAACATATTCAGTTGTAAATGGAAAAGTCATCCTCAACTTTACGGATCCTTCATATTTTGACGGAAAAACCTCCTTCACAGGATACTTCGATCTGACTGCGGAAACCAACGAGACAGAACTCGGCGATCAGGATGAATATACTTATAGATTTCCCGGAACAACGGATGTCATTCCGATTCATTACAAGAAGCAGGTGGAAGAAGGAAAAAAGTCTGTCTATTCAACACAGAACAGTGACGGCAGCTATACACTTCATTACACTGCAAATATCAACATCAATACAGATCTTGATTCATTGAGATTCAATGATACATTAAGCGGCCTGCAGACTCTGGATGCGGCCAGTGTCAGAATTAACGGCACCGCGGTTTCGATTGAGCAAAGCGGTCAGAATTTCAGCTTTGATGTGGCTGCTGCTCTTGGCACAGAAGGTGTTGCAAAAGGAACTTATCAGGTAACTTATGAAACGACAGTAACGGAAGCACAGCTGAAAGCCATGACAGCTGACAAAACAACTGAGACGAATAAAGCGGACTGGACAGTGAACGGAGATAAAACCGTTCCGGGCGGAAAAACAAGCATTGAGATTGACAAGCCGCGTGAACCGATCCCTGTCACTAAGACAATCAGTTCAGAAAATAATCAGCCCGGCGACACTGTCATATACACAGTCACATACGGAAATGACAAAACCCAGTTATCCGGCTTCCATATTTCCGACTATATGACGGATGTTGTGATACCGCAGGGGGACACAGTTACCTTGAATTATGGAAACGGCCAGTCTGTTCAGGTTCCGTTCAATTCGTGGTCAAAGGATAACAGCTACAGCAAGAACATGGTGCAGCTCTTTGATTACACATTCCCGGATGGTACGCAGGGAACCGGTCCTGTAACAGTCACTTATTCTGTACAACTGATTGATTCAGAAACTGCAAAAGCAAACGGTGTTTATGAGAGCACAAATGTGGTCAATATTGCACAGGAACACCGTCAGAATACAAGCGACACAAAGACAACAACAGTTACTTATGAAAAAGAACCGCATTACGAGGTTCATAAAACTGTTTCAGCAAATCCTGATCGTGCAAAATGGGATCCCGAAACTGTTCTGACATATACGCTTACAGTCGGTGATACGGATACCAATATGGCCGGTGTCAACATCCGTGACATGATGAGCGATCAGCAGATTCTGCAAGGAGACATCATGATCCAGATTGGCAATGGCCAGCAGATGAAACTGAGTGATTATGCGCCTGGCGCAATCAAATGGACGGACGACGAACAATACAGTGATAACCGTGTTGAACTGTTTAATTTCAATATGCCTTCCGATGCCGGCAACGGTCCTGTTGTGATCACATACCAAACAAAGATTATCAGCCAGGCTCAGGCAACAGCCAGCGATCTTTACGGTGAACACAATATCACGAATACAGGCTATGGCGGCAATCAGCAGGACAGTACCAGTCGTACCGGTGTGTTTGAGCCGTATCCGATAAAAAAGGAAGTATCTCAGAACGGTTCGGATGTGGTTACGGCTGAAATGGGTTCAACCGTACATTACAAATTGAACTTCGGCAATGTGAATAAAAATCTGGCGGGTATTACCATCTATGATGAGATGACAGACCTGCAGAAGCTCGTCGGTAATATCACTGTAACGAAAGCTGACGGAACAACATTTACAATGCCTGTCGGATCCTCTCAATGGGCAGATGATGGCGTTGTGTGGACTTTCTTTGATGATTCAAAATACAACAGCGCATCCAATGTAAGAGTATTCAACTATAGGCTGCCGCAGGATATCGGAAACGGTCCGATTATAGTGGAATATGATACGCAGATCATCAATGAAGATGAAGCAAATGAGTCCGGAATCCAGGATACCCAGCATGTGAAGAACAGATTTACTGTAGAGAGTCATCCGGCGGAAACGGATGTGACAGTAGAATTCCCGAAGCAGCCTAAACATGATCCCCAGGTGAGAAAAGAGTTTGATCACTGGGATGTGGACAACAGCAAACTCTTCTGGAATATCATTGTTGAAAAAACAGCTGATTCGGCATATCCAATTGAAAATGTATCAGTGCGTGAATTCTGGGATTGGAGCGGAATCTATTACGAATCTCAAAAACAGGGTGTTAACTATACGAAAGTCGAAGATGGAAAAAACTTTGATATTGCGAATGCGGTTGTAACAACCGATGACGGGACGGTATTAACACCGGGCAGAGACTATTTTGTTGATAAGAAACAGGTGAAGTTCACATTCCCTGTTCTGCATGAAAGGGTTCATATCAATCTCGCATTCAACAGTCCGATTAAGATTATTGACGGACATAAAATGCAAAATACTGTCCGGCTGAACGATGAACAGCCTGTATCCGCTGAAGCCAAATATGAGAATCCTGAAATCGATCTGATCAAAAACGGCTCATACGATGAAAACACAAGAATTCTGGAGTGGAAAGTATTGCTGAACCCGACCAAGAAGGAGTTTACGGATTCTGATCCGGTCAGAGTGTTGTTTGAGGACCAGATTCCTCAGGGACTGACATTGCTGAACAGCGAAACAAAGACAGCGGAGAATCCTTCTTTGAAGGTTGACTTCCCAGATCGTGGTTATAGCCATACTGTAAACGTATCTGTCGATAAAGCAACGAACAAGATCGGACCGGTTGATATCGCTGCACATAATGCGTGGGGAAATCAGGAGTTCGGATTGAATCAACATACAATAACTGTCACCTATTACACAAAGCTTTCCGATGAAGAATGGGATCGGATTACAAGCTCCGCATCCGGATCGGAAACGTTTGAAAACCATGTCAGTATTACAGCAGGAGATGGAGACAAGTTCGAAGCTACAGATAAGGTAACCGTTACCTCTAAAGATTATCTGACCAAATCGGATGATACCCGGGATGTGGGCGGATTTGTTGTGGATAGCGACGGCAACAGAAGTAAAAACATCACATATTCAATTCAAATCAATCCGAAAGGACATAAAATCAACTCCGGCAATCCTCTGACGCTGACAGATTATATCGATACAAATATGGATCTTGATACATCAAGTGTCCAAATCCATGAAGTTGACAGCAGCGACAATCCGGTCGCCGGTCAGGATCCGGATGTGTCCATATCATATAACGATGATTCCAGATTGCTGGCAATCAGAAATATACCTGATCAGAAGCATTACATTCTTACATATGTATGTATCGCCAGAGCTCAGGGGCAGGACACATTTACAAATACAGCCACTTTAATAGGCGGCGGAAGCCACAGCTCCACAGTCACTGAACAGCATAATATTCAGAGCAATGATGCCGGTGTCAAAGTTGAAGGAATCGAAATGTCCCTTCATAAAATTGACGAGAATCAAATTAACCGTGATCTGTCCAATGCGGAGTTCCAGCTGTATGAGTGCAAATTGAAAATCGGGGATATGACACTTGAAGAACAGTATCCTCAGAAATACTGGGATGATCTTCTTGAGAAGATGAACCGCATATCTGCCGGTAACGGAACAGAAACCGAAATTAATGATGTCAAGGAACAGTTCAAAATCATTGAGTATGTTCCGGTTGGCAATCCGGCAGTAACAGGAGTCAATGGCACGACCCAGTTCACAAGCTTAAGTGAACATAAACTTTATGCATGGAAAGAAATCAAGGAACCGGAAAACTATACCGGCAATACAGATTACCATTACTTTGTGGGATACCAGCACATCGATGTGAATTCTGCTGAACTGCCGCAGTCGCTGCTGTCGGAAGAAGAACAGCTGAACAGAAAGCACGCGGCATGGGCGCTTGACGATGCTGCACAGTTTGCAAATGGCATCAAGGTTGCGTCCATGTCCAACCTTACGATGTGGACAGTCACAAATGTTGAACTGGAATACACCTCCATCTCAGCCACCAAGGAATGGGAAGGAGACAGTGACAACCTGTTTGACACAAGGCCTAAAGACGGTATCAGACTCCAGCTTTGGAAGATCAATGCGGATGGAACAAGGGAAACAGTCGGCGGTCCGGTCGCAATCAATGCGGATGAGCACGGAAACTGGCCGAGTTACATCTGGAACCGTCTTCCTGCAAATGACGCTGACGGCAATAAAATCAGGTACACCGTCGTTGAAGAAAGAGTGGATGATTATACAACATCTTATTCCGATGAAGGCGAAGGCGTCACTTCAGGCACAATTACCGTCACCAATAAAATGATCCCTAAAAACACTTCGATTGCAGTAAAGAAGGTGTTTGCTGATGAACTGAATCAGTACCCCAGCCAGATAATGGTTGACCTGATGGTAATCAGAACAGACAGGGAAGGCAATTCTTCTGAGCCTGAAATCTACGCGACAGCTGCTTTGACAGAAAGTGATGATTGGAAATATGTCTTCTCTAATCTGCCGACCAAAGAGGTAATCGACGGCAAACCGTACTATTTAACCTATACGGTGAATGAGCAGATGTCAGGATTGGAACAGTATAAATTTACAGTCACATATTCTGATAATCAGGAAGGTGTGATTGAAGCACCGGAAGATAATCCGTTGATTATTACGAACTCGGTCACAAAATTCTCCTTCAGCAAGATCTGGCAGAATGCGCAGAATGGAGATACTACAGAGTGGCCGGCAGGACAGAGAATTACAGTAACTCTCCACCGGAAGACAGATACCAAAACGGACAGCTGGCATGCGGAATATGTCATTGCGGATACCGATCTTGAAGCAGATAAGGTGATTCATTCTCAGACACAGGGAATGCCTGATCTGAAAGTCACAGATCCGGAACACTTCAGTTTTGAGATCAGCAATCTTGATCCAGCTGATTCAAGAGGAAATGCATATACATACTACATTTCAGAAGCACGGGTTTCCGGCTTTAAACAGCCGGTATATACCAGAGACTCCAAAGGATCTGATGAGGGAGCATATAACGGCGGCTTCATCGTGAACACACCGGATGAAGCATACGAACTCCCTGAATCGGGCGGACCAGGAATTCATTTATACACAGGAGCAGGTATCTTATTACTGATTGGCACACTGCTCTTGTATATAAACAAAAAGAAACATGAAAGTGAGGCGGATACCTCATGAGAATCCTTGTAATACATGATTATTCAAAGATTCTTCGGGGAAACTTCATCAGAGGAGCACCGCCTCTGTTCATGGATCCGGAAAAAAGGATGTTCTCCTTCACGGAAAGGAGGAACATCTGAAGAGATCACAGAAGGATCAACATACTTATAACTTCAAGATTCACACCAAACCAAAACAACTACATATTTAACGAAAGGAAATTAACATGAATTTATTCAGAAAGCTCTTAACAGCTGTAATCGCTATTGTCATGATGCTCGGAACGGGTGTTACAGCAATGGCAGAAGAAACTACTTACACAATTACAATCAACAAGAATTCAACAGATAAGGCTGCACATACGTATGGTGCTTATCAGATCTTCAAAGGCAAACTGGAAACTGTTGATGATAAAGACGTTCTTTCCGATATTCAATGGGGTGACGGCGTTACTCCGGCAACAGTAATCACAGAATTAAATAAGATAGGGTTTGAGCTTGATACTGATGCAACAGCTTCTGATGTTGCAAGAGCAATCAGCGATAAAAACTATGGATCTGATTCTGAAGGTGCTCAGAAAATTGCAGATGCAATCAGTGCTGCATTAACAACTCCCAAAGGAACATGCGAAATCGCTGCAGACGCCACTTCAGGAGAAATTTCCGGTCTTACAGCTGGTTATTACCTGGTTAAAGATACAGCTGCAGTTACCGGTGAAGGCTCACAGACAAGATACATTCTTGAAGTCGTTAAGAATGTTACTGTAAACGAAAAAGCTTCTGTCCCCTCTGTTGAGAAGAAAGTCAAGGAAAAGAATGATACAACCGGTAAAGAAACAGATTGGCAGGATGCAGCGGACTATGACATTGGCGATTCGATTCCTTATCAGCTCACCGGAACACTTCCGAGCACATTTGAAGAGTATGACACTTATAAAGTCTACACATTTATCGATACTCTTTCTGAAGGCTTAACTCCTCCTGCAGCAAATACAATCACAGTCAAAGTCGGCGACACAGATGTAACAAGCCATTTTAATGTTGCTGTAAGCGGACAGGTTATTACAATTTCCCTGAAAGACGGCGAAGATCTCAGAAAGTGGACAGAACCCGCTTTAACAAAAGACAGCAAATTCGTTGTTGATTATTCTGCAACATTAAATGCAAAGGCAAAAATCGGTTCGGAAGGAAACCCTAATACAGTCAAGCTTGAATACACAAATAATCCGAACGGTGAACAGGATGGAGATAAGGGTACAACTCCGGAAGACAAAGTAATTGTATTCACATATGAGATCAAGGCAAACAAGGTCGGTGAAGATGGAAAAACACCGCTTGAAGGCGCTGGATTTACACTGTATAAAAAAGTTCCTGAAGGAACAGAAGGTGCAGTTGATGGATGGCTTCAGATCGGCGACGAAATCACAGGTGTAACGAAATTCGAATTCAAAGGCACTGATGCCGGTCAATACAAGCTTGTAGAAACAACTGTTCCTGCCGGATACAACAAGGCTGAAGACATCACATTTACAGTCGTAGCCACATACGATACAGAATCTCCTGATCCTCAGCTGAAGTCACTGACTGTTGATCCGGAAGATGCTGGATTCACGTTCACAACTGAAGCAACAGAAGATGGTACGCATATTAAAACCGAGGGTATTGCGGAAGGAAATGTAGTCAATAAGAAAGGTTCCACTCTTCCTTCCACCGGCGGAATGGGTACAACATTATTCTATGTCTTCGGTACAATCCTGGTTGCGGCAGCAGGTATTCTGCTTGTATCCAGAAGAAGAATGGCTGAATAAGAAATGATTTGGAACTGACTGTATGAGAGAGGGAGGATTTCCTCCCCTCCCTCATGCGGGAGTTTCTCATGGGAAAGAGGATTGTTTCTTTTCTATGAGAAACGTCCGCATGGAATTGATAGAAAGGAAGTGAAATGATGAAGAGAAGTTATCTGAGATTGGCAATATGCATGTTCTCTCTTTTCATGTTGCTGCTTCCTGTGCATGCTTCCGAACCGGTTGAGACTGGAAGAACCGGAACAATCACGATTGAAGGGTATCCCGGAGAAGGCGCTCATTTCTATTTTTATAAGGTGGCGGATGTGAATGAGAATATGGAATTCACGTTGACAGATACATTCCGGCCGTATGAAGAAAATGTGATCCTCAATGACATTCATGATCAGAACACATGGGCTGAGCTGGCTGAAACATTGCGTTCCTATGCGGTCGGTGACAAACTGAAAACCTATAAAAGCCTTATATATACATCCGGCTGTAAAGCGGAACTGGAAACAGGATTATACCTGATGCTTTCAGATCCGATCATAATCGATGGATGGACCTGCCGCACGATTCCGATGTTTGTGACAATGCCTACTGCGGATGAAACAACCGGAGATTGGATTTATGATTACACCATTGTTCCCAAACAGGAAAAAGAACCGGTCAGAAATAAAGAAACTGAGTATAAGGTCATAAAGCAATGGGCAGACGGCAATGGCACAAAGAGGCCTCCGAGCATCAAGGTGAACATCATCAAAAATGGCGTAGTGTACGAAACGGTAGTCTTGAATAAAGACAATGACTGGTGTTATACATGGAAAGCAATGGATGATGGTTCTGAATGGTATGTTCAGGAAGTGAGTATTCCTTTGGGTTATAAAGTAAGGATTTCCCACAATGCGACAACCTTTATCCTTTGCAATTATACAGATGCGCCGAATACATCGGATCCGGGAACTTCAAAGGCACCGATGATCGGACTCTGTCTGGGAGGAGCCGGCGCATTGCTGGCGGGATATCTTCTGTTAACCGGAAGAAAAGAAAGTAAATAAGAGAAAATGGCTGTGGTGATGATCACGGCCATTTACGGTAAAAAAGGGGCTGAATGAAAAAGAAGTTTTTTGCGGTGATTCTGATTATGACCGGTCTGTTTGCTCTGGGGAGAGGAAGCTGGCTTTTTTACAATGCTTACGAAAATGAGAAGGAAATGGAAGAGACTGCGGAAGTATCTCTGGATCGTCTGAAAGAAATGATTCCGCCGAAATCCAGAGGCATTCTTTCTGAGCAGGATCTGGATACACAGATGCCTGTGCTGGAAGTAAACGGACTTTCCCTGGTCGGATATATCGAGATTCCTGAACCGGATATAGCATTTGCGGTTCAGAACCAATGGGGAAATGACATTGTTTCCAGAATGAAAGAAGGCAATGTGACAGCCGGAAACGGTGTGATTGAAACGGACCGGATTCCGTTTGATTCCATTCGCGAAGGAATGAACCTTTCTTTCATCGACGTCAATGGAAAAGTTTATGACTTTATTGTGGATTATATCGGCAATGAAGATGATATTGTACAGAATGCAAAACTGATTCTCTTTGATGAAGGTATGTCGAAAGTGATTCAGATTGCATGTATTGAGAAATGAGCCATGAGTGAATTGAAAAAGAAAAACGGAAATATAACCAATATCATTCTGATTGTCATGCTTGCGGCAGGAATTATCCTGCTGACATATCCGACAGTTGCGGACTGGTGGAACTCTTTCCATGCCACCAGAGCCATAGCAAGCTATGCCAAACAGATTGAGAATATGGATCATGATGATTTTGATCAGATGCGTGCCGAAGCGGCAGCCTATAATGAACGTCTGCTTTATGACAATGACCGCTATCATCTCAGTGAAGAAGAATTGAAAGAATACAACAGTCTTCTGGATTTGACCGGGACTGGAATCATGGGATATATCGACATTCCATCGATCCGCATAACACTGCCGATTTATCATACAACCGACGAAGCGGTTCTCCAGATCGCGATCGGGCATATTCCGGGCACCTCTCTGCCTGTCGGGGGAGAAAGCACGCATTGTGTTTTATCCGGACACAGAGGACTTCCCAGTGCAAGACTGTTTACAGATCTTGATAAGCTCCGTGAAGGAGATACTTTTATGATGCAGGTGCTGGATGAAACACTGACTTATGAAGTGGATCAGATCCGCAAAGTACTGCCTGCCGAACTGGATGAGATTCAGATCGAAGAAGGAAAAGACTACTGTACATTGGTGACCTGTACACCGTATGGCATCAATACACATCGTCTGCTGATCAGAGGACACAGAATTGAGACCGAAGAGGTGATTCATGTATCAGCGGATGCAGTTCTTGTGAACCGGTACTATGCCGCTGCTGCGATTGCCGGCATAATCATCGTCATTCTGCTTATCACTTTATTCGTCCGCACACGGAAAAAGAAGAGACAATGACCGGCTGTCATGAGGAAAACCCTGAATCTGTACAGCTGTCTGCGGAAGGCGCATAGTTTCTGCTGAACCGCCGCAGGAGGACAGAAAGTCAATCATCAGGAGAGAAATCTCCTTTTCTTTATGCATAAGATTTGTCAGAAAGCTATATTAATAGTAGAAAGTTTCAGAAGCAAAAATAGCTTGGCAAAGGAGTGCTTATGTCCGAAAAATCATTATGTATGCTGCCGCCCATGGGATGGAACTCATGGAATACATTTACTGACAAAATTGATGAGAAACTGATTTTTGAAACAGCGGAGGCAATGAAAAAAGAAGGTCTTCTGGATGCAGGATATAAATACATCGTAATCGATGACTGCTGGAGTCTGAAACAAAGAGACGCAGACGGAAGACTGGTCGCTGATCCCGAAAAATTTCCGCACGGGATCAAAGCCCTGTCTGATGCGCTGCATGAAAAAGGCTTTAAATTCGGAATGTACAGCTGCTGCGGAACACGCACATGCGCGGATTATCCCGGCTCATTTGAACATGAATTTGAAGACGCGAAGCAATTTGCGGAGTGGGGTGTGGATTATCTGAAATATGACAATTGTTTCAAGCCTCAGCATATGCAGGATGAAACACTCTATCGCAGAATGCATCTGGCATTATGCGCTTCCGGAAGGGATATTGTCTTTTCCGCCTGTCAGTGGGGAACTGAAAATGTGCATAACTGGATCCATACAACCGGTGCACATCTGTTCCGCTCCACCGGCGATATCAATGATTCCTGGAATTCAATTAAGGAAATTGCGCTGTCACAGCTGGATAAGCAGGTCTTTTCCGGACCGGGATGCCATAATGACATGGACATGCTGGTGGTCGGAATGTACGGACACGGCGGAAACGAGTATATCAGCGCCGGCGGATGCAGTGATGATGAATATATGACACATTTCGCATTATGGGCACTCATGCGCTCACCGCTCATGATCGGATGCGATGTGCGCAATATGAGTGAAGCCGCAAAGAAAATTCTGACGAACAGATCATTGATCGCGATCAATCAGGATCCTGACTGCAATGCGCCGTTTACTGTGAACTGCACCTCCAACGCTCCTGAATCCATCGTGATTGCCCGCTTCCTGACAAACGGTGACATCGCATTGTGCCTTTTCAATATGGGGGATGCACTGGCGCCGATCGCAGTCGACTTCTTCGATCTCGGCCTGCCTTACCGTTCAGGATTTGAACTGGAACTCTTTGACTGCATCAATGAACAGGCATGCGGCACAAGAAGGGAAATGATGATTGAATCCGTCAAAGCCCATGCCTGCCGGATCTACAGATGCAAATTGAAACCGGTCAATGCTTGACTTCTTTTGCATGAAATGCGGCGTCCGTCTGCATACGGATGAAATTGCGCTCTACCGCAAATTAATCAACCGCGGCGCACGGAAGTATTCATGTCTGAACTGTCAGGCAGAGTATCTGAATGTTTCGAGAGAAGATTTGGAAAAGCTGATTGAATACTATCATCGCACAGGTGTGTGTTCACTGTTTGCCAAATGGGATGACGAAACCCGGCAGTAATCAGCTGTTTTGAGATATCAGACATGAGTATCCCGATACCGGCCAATGAGCTGCTGAAATCACTGTGCCTGACGGTAATCCTTGACAAAAATGGCGATTCGGCGATATAAAATTTATGGTATCAGGGAGTAGCTGACGCGAAAGCGCAACATATTTCGTCAGTACGGGATTCATCCCCGGAATTTGTTCGAAGCAGCAAGACTTTTACCACGGCTGCGGTTGTGGTGAAAGTCTTTTTTTGCCCTTTTGGGAATGGATTGTCTAAGCGGATGCACGCAGCAGCCATGAAAGAATATCCTGCTGTTCTGATATCTCAATCATCATACTGGAGGAATAAAATGAAAATTTTCGCTTTGGTTCTGTTTGCTTTAATGTATGTTCTGATGATCGCAAAACCCAAATACAGGCCGTTATATGCCCTGAGTGTGGCAGCGATCTTCCTGATTTCCGGCATTCTGCCCTGGAAAGATCTGATGTCAACAATCAACTGGAATGTTCTGCTGATGATCTCCGGAACAATGATTATTGTCTATTATTTCATTGAGTCTCATATGCCGAATCTTCTGGCCGATATCCTTCTGGAAAAGGCCAAAAACGTCATGTGGGTTACCATTCTGATGTCTCTGTTTGCCGGTGTCATCTCGGCATTCATCGACAATGTCGCCACGGTGCTCATGGTTGCGCCGGTGGGTATGGCTATCTGCAAAAAGCTGAATATGAGTCCTGTTGGCATGATTCTTTCGATTGCGGTATCTTCCAATCTTCAGGGTGCCGCGACGCTTGTCGGAGATACCACATCCATCATGCTGGGCGACTATGCGAACATGAATTTCATGGATTTTTTCTGGATGAACGGAAAACCCGGAATCTTTTTCGCGGTCGAGCTTGGCGCGCTTGCCACTGTTCCTGTCATGATGTATCTGTTCCGCAAAGATACTGCGCCGGTTTCATCAACAGGCAGAACTCCAGTCACCGACTATCTTCCGACAGTTATGCTGCTGCTCATGGTGGCTGCTCTGATCACGGCTTCATTCATCCCGGATACTCCGGACATGATCAACGGCATTATCTGCTGTGTACTGGCAGCTGCCACGATCGTGATTGATTTCATGCGTGTGAAAAAAGCGGACAATACCGCCGAAGCCTTGAAGAATCTGGACTTTGAAACACTGGGACTTCTGACCGGTCTGTTTGTCGTCATCGGCGGACTGACAAACGTCGGCATCATTGATGACTTTGCAGGTCTGATCGTTAAATTCGGCGGAAACAATATCTTCCTGTTATACACAATCGTTGTCTGGGGCTCCGTGTTAATCTCCGCCTTTGTTGACAATATTCCTTATGTGGCAACGATGCTGCCTGTTCTGACAGCTGTAACAGCCACGCTTGGAATTGAACCGTATCTTCTGTATTTCGGTCTGCTGTCTGGTGCAACCCTGGGCGGCAACATTACTCCGATCGGCGCATCTGCCAATATCGCAGCTGTCGGAATGCTCAGAAAAGAAGGATACCAGGTGTCATTCGCAGAGTTTATGAGAATCGGTGTTCCATACACTCTGGTTGCAGTAATGACCGGATATTTATATTTCTGGTTTATCTGGGCATGACCATCTGACCGTGCTTTGAAATATCCTTTTCCATCCTGTGAAAGTGATCAGACAGAACAAGAGCCTTGCAGAATCTGCAGGGCTCTTTTTCTGTCTGAGGGTGAACAGCTGATGAAATGAACAATCACTGATTTGCTCAGCTGAATCAGGATTCCTTTACCTGAAAATGATGCATGATCTGTCTGCGGAAGCGTTCGCCGATTGGAGTCAGCGCCTGAAATCTGTTGCGGATCAGATACAGCTTTACTTCCTGTTTCGGAGACAGCGGTCTGAACACCAGTCCGTTTCCTTCTGAAACATCGACGATGTGATCGAATGTCAGAAGATATCCGAGACCTTCCTTAACAAACATGGAGCCGTTATAGGAAAGACGGAATGAGCCTTCCAGATGAAACTGATCATGGAATTCGCCCGCCCATTTTTTAATGTCATTGTTCCAGCCCTGTTCGGAGCCGAAAACAGGCAGTCCGGTCAGATCTTCCGGGCGGATGCTCTTTTTCTTTGCAAGCGGAGAATCCGCCGGCATGATCAGTCCCCATACATCTCTTTCGGGAAATTCAAAGGATTCATATTTCTTCGGATCGGGTGTTTCACAGATGACCGCGAAATCAAGCAATCCTTTGTCCAGCTTTTCCGTCACCTGTTCCGTATCGCCGCTGCTGATGTGATAGCTCAGTCCGGGATATTGTTCTTTGAGAATGCGCAGTTCTCTTGCAAGAAGTCTGATCTGATAGGATTCCGCAAGTCCGAGATACAGATCTCCGCCGGTGATATCATCCAGTGACAGAAACTCTTTTTCGATCTTGTCTGCCATTGAAACAAGATCTTCCGCCCGGTCTCTTAACAAAGCGCCTTCTTCTGTCAGGGCTATGCTGAAACTGTGGCGGACAAAGAGTTTTTTGCCCAGTTCTTCCTCCAGCGCCTTCAGTGCTTTGGAGAGGGTGGGCTGGCTGACATGAAGCAGTTCTGCTGCCCTGGTCATGTTTTCCTCACGCGCAACGGCGAGGAAATAGCGTAAATTACGGATTTCCATGGTTTTTCCTCTTCTTTTGTTGATATGCACAATAAGAATAACATGATATTCATTATTACCATTCGTAAATGTATATTCCGCACGTTATAACAGAAGTGCGGACAGAAAGAGAGTATGGCGGATGGAAAATCAGCTTGAAAACATAACAGCCGCCCTGGAACATGCGGGATGCGGAAGACAGGCTGCGCAAAAGGCTTTCATCCTTCTGGAAGCGGGAATGGAAGAAGATCTGATCCATCATCTGCGTTTATGCAGATGTGAGAAGATGGATGATCTGCACAGAGTGCAGAAACAGATAGACTGCCTGGACGGACTGATCCGGCAGATGAAAAAGAAAGACAGATGAAAGGAAGAAAATCATGATTGCGAAAGAAGAACTGAAACTGACACAGGAATGGGACAAGACATTTGAAAAGAGCGACAAAGTGAATCATTGCAAAGTGACATTCGTCAACCGTTACGGGATTACCCTGGCAGCTGATATGTATGTGCCGGTGAATGCAGAAGGCAAACTCCCCGCGATCGCGGTATGCGGCCCTTTCGGCGCTGTGAAGGAACAGTGCTCAGGTCTTTATGCGCAGACCATGGCGGAGCGCGGTTTTGTGACAATCGCCTTTGATGCTTCCTTTACCGGAGAAAGCGGAGGCAATGTGCGCTATATGGCTTCTCCTGATATCAATACGGAAGATTTCATGGCGGCGGTTGATTTTCTCTCGCTCAATGAACTGGTTGATCCTGAGCGCATCGGCATCATCGGCATCTGCGGATGGGGCGGAATGGCGCTGAATACGGCAGCTCTTGACACAAGAATCAAGGCGACAGTCGCTTCCACCATGTATGACATGACCTGTGTCAATGCCAAAGGCTATTTCGATGCGGAAGACAGTGAGGAAGCACGTTATCAGAAGCGTGCCGCAATGTGCGCGCAGCGTCTGGAAGATCTGAAAAACGGTGAATACAAGCTGGGAGGCGGTGTTGTCGATCCGCTGCCTGAAGACGCTCCTTATTTTGTAAAAGATTATTATGACTATTACAAAACAAAGCGCGGCTATCATGCAAGATCGCTGAATTCAAACGGCGGCTGGAATGTGACCGGATGTGAAAGCTTCATGAATCAGCCGATTCTGCAGTACACCAATGAAATCCGCAATGCGGTCATGGTCATGCATGGCGACAAGGCGCATTCCTTCTACTTCGGCAAAGACGCCTATGAGAACATGATCAAAGACAGCAAGTATACAGATAACAAGCAACTGCTTGTCATCGAAGGCGCTTCTCATACAGATCTGTATGACGGCGGAAACAAAAATGCGATTCCTTTTGATAAGCTCGCAGATTTCTTCAATGAATATCTGAAATAATGAACCCATACCGCAAAACGGTATGAAGCAGGTGAGGTGAACACAATGAAAGTACTGGTATTAAACGGAAGTCCGCGACCAAACGGCATCACCGCGTCAATGATCTCCGTATTCAAAGAAGCCGCAGAGAATAAGGGACATGAAGTTGCCGTGATCGATGTATGCAGAAAGAACATCAAAGGCTGTCTGGCCTGCGAATTCTGCCATAACAAAGGCGAAGGGCGGTGCGTGCAGAAGGATGACATGGAAGAAATCCATGCGCATCTGAAAGACACCGGAATGCTGGTGCTGGCTTCACCCATTTACTATCACGGTATCAGCGGACAGCTGAAATGTGTGATTGACCGTTTTTACGCATCGCTCTATCCGAAAGCGCCGGAAAGTCTGAAAAAAGCGGCTATGCTGTTAGCCTCCGGTGATCCGGATATGTATACCGGAGCGAGATTCTCTTTCGATGGGGATTTCCTGGGATATCTCGGACTTGAAGACGGCGGTTTCGTTACCAACCATGATGAGAACTTCATGGAAAAGATCAGACAGATGGCGGAAACGATTTAAAAACTGACAGTTCCGGAATCAAACAAAAAGGCATGAGACGTATGTTCCCATGCCTTTCTTTCGATGGAAAAGGTTTTGAGCCAATCTGGAAAGAGCCCGGAAGGATTGTGCCTTTTTCCGGGTGAAGACAGATTGCGGTCTGGTCGCATTGAAGTTATCGTGAAGCACCGGACATTCCGCTATAATAATTCTGATTGAAACTGATCCGCAACGGATGAAGGAAAAAAGCTATGGATCTGAGAGTACTGGAATATTTTCTTACAGTCGCAGATGAGGGAAACATTTCCCATGCGGCACAGCTTCTGCATGTATCGCAGCCGACAATCTCAAGACAGCTGATCGATCTGGAAGAAGAAATCGGCAAAAAGCTTTTCGTACGGACAAACAAGAAAGTCATCCTGACGCAGGACGGGATTCTCTTCAGGCAGAGTGCGAAAGATATCATGAGTCTTTATGCGAAAGCCAGAACGGACCGCACTGAACAGGGGGAACTGGCGGGAGATCTGTACATAATGACCGGAGAGATTGAATCGTTTGAACTGGTTGCTGAAAGAATCAGAGAATTCCATGAACTGCATCCGAAAGTCCTGTTTCATATCCACTCAGGCAACGCGGAGGAAATCTGCGCTGCCATTGATAAAGGAACAGTTGACATCGGTTATATAGTCCAGTCGGTCGACACCATGAAATATGAGGTGTTTAATCCGGGAGTGGCTGAATCATGGGGCGTTCTTGTCAGAAACAGCCACCGGCTTGCCTCAAAAGAATTCATCACGGTTGAAGACCTGAGAGGGGAAACACTGATTGTTCCTGAGAATGCGAGGCTGCGCAATGACATCCGCGAATGGACCGGCTCGAAAGGGCATATCGGAGCGGCATATACATTGTTAAGAAATGTGATGATTCTGACCGTCATCAGTGACTGGGTGACAATCTGTCTGGAAACGGAAAAATATGTCACGGACCGTCTTGTGTTCATACCGTTCAGTCCGAAAAGAACGTCGAGCGCCTCTTTGATCTGGAGACAGGCTGCTGTTTACAGACCGGTTATGCGTGAGTTTCTTTCATTTCTTGAGATACAAAATATGAATAGCAAATAATTTGATATAGGCATTTCACATTTCATTAAAAGTTCTGCATACTGTAACTGTAAAGAGGTGAACAGCGATGCAGAACTTTATTTATCACATGCCTGTAAAAGTCTATTTCGAAAAAGGCGGCGTTAAGAAGTATTTCCCGAAGGAAATGGAAAAGTACGGAAAGAACATCATGATTGTGTATGGCGGCGGATCGGTCAGACGCAACGGTGTTCTGGATGAAGTGAAGAATACGCTTGAGAAATGCGGCAAAACGGTTTTTGAACTGGGCGGAGTTGCCTCAAGTCCGTCATATGCGAAAATCAGGGAAGGGATCGCACTTTATAAAAAAGAGAATATCGATCTGATCATTGCCCTTGGCGGCGGATCGGTTGTCGACAGCACAAAGATTATCGCGGCAGGTGCTGAAATCGATGAGGATATATGGGAAGAGGAAGTGATTCATCATCGCTTCCCGCAGAAAATGGGCAGATACGCGGTGGTGCTGACAATTTCCGGCGCCGGTGCGGAGATGGACCATCTCGGAGCGTGCACAAATGAAGAGACACATGAGAAGAAAACACTTGTGGGTCCCTACGCTGATTTTGTCATCGAGGATCCGTCCTATCTGATGTCTGTGCCTCTGCGCGTCTTCACACCGGGTGTCTATGATTCTCTGAGTCATTGCATGGAAACATATTTCGGCAGGGGAACCAATGTCTGGGATGAAATCAACGAAAGCCTGATGAAGAATATCATCCGCAACGGAAAAGCGCTGATGAAAGATCCCGACAGCATGGAAATCCGTTCCAATCTGATGTGGGATTCCTCTCTGATCCAGTCTTTCAGTTTCTATACAGGAAAACCCGGTGACTTCCAGGCGCACGGAATTGAAAACATGCTGGCGGCATATACACATGCGACCCACGGTGTGCAGCTGGCAATCCTGCAGCCGGTTTACTATGACCATATCGTCGAAGACGGCGCGGATGTCTTTGCACGTTTTGCAGTCAATGTCATGGACGTGGATCCATCCGGTAAAACAGAGCTTGAAACAGCGAAGGAGGGCATCGCAAAACTGCGTGAGTTCATCCGCTGTCTGAATCTGCCTGAAACATTTGGCGAGGCGGGAATCGAAGTCAGTGAAGAGACAGCAGCCGCAGTCGCGGATACCTGCAATGTATCAACGACCAATGTGCGTGAGCTCAGCCGTCAGGAAATCAAAGAGCTGATCCTGGAATGCAGATGAGGAGGGCAAAATGATCTTCTATTTTACGTCTACCGGCAACAGTCTCTATGCCGCGAAACATTTCGACAATGAGCTTTACAGCATTCCCCAGGAAATGAAGAAGGAAAACAGACACTACAAAGTAGACCGGATCGGGATTGTCTGTCCTCTGTTTGAATTTGATCTGCCTGTACTGGTCAAAGACTTCATTCTGAATTCGGAATTTGAAACAGAATACTTCTATATTGTCATGACATACGGCATGCATCATGGCGGATGCGCTGCACGCAATGCGGAATTCTTTGAAAAAGCAGGCTTGCATATCGATTACTTCAATACTGTCAAAATGCTGGATAATGCGCTGCCTGTCTTCGATATTGAGGAACAGAGAAAACTGGATCCGGAGAAAAAGGTTGATGAACATCTTGCGATGATCAGGGCTGATCTGGATGAAAGAAAGCGATATATCCAGCCGGCCTCGAAAGAGGAAGTTGACTTCTATGAAGGCTATATGGCACATGCGATTGACTACAGTGCTTCCATCAACAAGCCCAGATACAAAGTCTCGGATAAGTGCATCGGCTGCGGAATCTGCACACGTGTATGCCCGAAAGGGTGCATCCGCATCAAAGACGGCAGACCTGCATATGATTACAGCAATTGTTTTGGCTGTATGTCTTGTATCCATGCCTGCCCGCAGAAGGCGATTGGCTATGCGGCTCTTCAGGAAAAGAATCCCGATGCCCGCTATCGCAATCCAAACATTCAATTGTCGGAAATCATCCTGGCAAATCACCAGAACTGAATATGAAAGAAGCACTTCAGATGAAACCTTGAAGTGCTTCTTTTCAATTCGGTATGCAATTGTTCAGAACCTTATACAATACCGGTTAAAGGTATTGATCCAGTTCTCTGTCGACTGTCTGATTGCGTCTGACTTTCGGATTTGCGATCAGTTTTCCTTTTGCCATGACCATCTTTACATTCCTTAGAGTTTTCAGATCATCCAGAGGATTGCTTTCCGTGACAATCAGATCTGCGCATTTTCCCTTTTCAACCGTGCCGGTGATATCGCCGATGCCGGCAAGCCTTGCGTTGATCTGTGTCGCTGTATGCAGGGCGAAACGGTTTGAGACACCTGTGTATTTATGGAAATAGCATAATTCACGCCAGAAGTCATACTGTGTCACCCATGGACAGCCGACATCATTGCCAAGCGCAACCGGAATTCCGTTTGCCAGTGCGGCTTTGGAGCATTCGATAATGCCTTCGAAAACCATATTGCCGTTGTACTGTTCCACTTCCGAAGCATTGGAAACACTGCGGTCAAACAGTGCATATGGTAGAGCAGGTGAAAGTGTTGTGGTTACAAATGCATTTCTTTCTTTGAACAGACGGATGATTTCCTCATCGGGCATGGCACCGTGTTCAATCGAATCCACACCGTTTTCAAGGGCAATTCTGACACCTTCGCTGCTTTCCACATGAGCTGCCACAATAAAGCCTTTTTCATGGGCATAGTCACAGGCTGCCTTGATCATTTCCGGTTTCATCTTCATTTCTCCGGGAACGCCTTTTGCCTTTGCGTCAAGAACACCGCCGGTGATCATCAGTTTGACAAAGTCTGCCTTTTTCTCTTTCAGATAATCGATATGTTCCTTTGCCTGTTCAATGGTTTCGGCTGTGATGGCAACCGATCCCGCCATATGGCCATGGGGAACAGAAATGCCTTCATTGGAGGCGATGATTCTCGGACCCGCGTATTTGCCCGCATTGATTTCATCTCTCACCCGTGTGTCGAGA
This sequence comes from Erysipelotrichaceae bacterium NK3D112, assembly GCA_000701725.1. GTDB lineage: Bacteria > Bacillota_I > Bacilli_A > Erysipelotrichales > Erysipelotrichaceae > Bulleidia. The sequence goes on along the minus strand of JNJQ01000010.1, from coordinate 51,993 downwards.
TCTTTCAGACCGCCGACCGTGCGGATGGTTGTCTGGCCGCTCATCAATGCGATTTGTGCATAATTGCGTACCATTCTGTATGCGACGGCTGCGGTGACAGGATTGGAGAAAAGAAGATTCACCAGCTTTGTGTTGTCTCTCTGCTTCTTCTGCGGTTTGCCATTGCCTGCCAGATGTACATGCATGTTAATGAGGCCCGGCATGACGTACTGACCGTTTAAGTCGATCACATCATAGCCGTTGAGAGAAATTCCCTCATCAACAATGTCCATGATCTTTTTTCCGTCGATCAGGATGACTTTGCCTTGGAGCGGCTCCATATTTTCCGTACCGTCGAGAATGTATCCGTTAATGATTGCGTATCTCATAATCTGTTTCCTTCTTGTTCTGTTTCAATAGTAACACGGCAGACATCCGGCGGTATGTTGTTGAAAGATGGTTTTTGTGAATCGTGATGACTATATTTATTTCATAGGGAAAGAATTCCATCGGGCCGTGGATGAATACCTTGCATTATGTGAAGAAAAGGGTGAAGAACCGGAGAAGTCTTTCAAGGGAAGCTTTAACATCCGGATCTCCCCGGAGCTCCACAAACGTCTGTTCATTGAAGCTGTATCCAGAAACATGAGTCTGAACAGCCTGGTTCAGGAAAAGCTTTCGTCAGAATAAAAAACAGATTCCTTCGGCAGGAATCTGAATGGAATGAATTGGAGACCTCCGCTGCGGTCTCTTTTTCAGATATTTACTGAATGAAATCCTTCAGCATGACCTTCAGCAATACAAATGCCAGAATGGAACAAAGTACATCCGCCGCGGGCTGGGCTGCGATCACACCGGGATATTTAAATAAAGCGGATAAGACAAACAGTGCACATGCGTAAATATATCCCTGTCTGCCCGCGCTCAATGCCAGAGCGCCGGAAGCCTTGCCAGTGGACTGGAAGATACAGGTTGTCACCATGGTGAAACCGATAAACGGCATACCGCAGAGAATCGTTCTTAACATGGATGAAGCCAGTTCCACAAAGGATGCATCCTGAATGAAGAATCTTACAAACACGGGTGCCAGCAGGAACAGCAAACAGGAAAGAACCAGACCGAGCCCGCATACCAGCATATAGGCAAACTTCATGACTTTGCGGAATCTGTCCTTGTTGTCAGCACCATAGAGATAACCATACAGAGGCTGGCCGCCGAAGGAGAAGGCCACCATGATCATGACGACAATCATTGTGATCTTGGAGACAATCCCGAATGCCGCGATCTTGTCATTGCCATAGGGCAGTAAGAAGTTGTTCAGCAGGATGACGCCGAGGCTCTGCATGATGTTGGTGATGGAGGAGGGAAGGCCGATTCTTAAAACCTCTCTTGTCTCAGCGGAGCTGATTGTAAATCCTCTGGGGTCAATGGAAAGGCACTTTGAACGGCAGACAATCACATAGATGTAATAGATGTCTGCACAGATGTTGCCGATGACCGTGGCAATGGCTGCACCGGCCGCACCCATTCCGAGAGCGCTGATAAAGATGGGATCAAGGATGATATTGACGATGGATCCGATCATGGAACCGACCATTGCCAGTGATGCCAGGCCTTCTGTTCTCAGAAGATTTGTCGGCACAAGGGAGAAGATAATCACGGATGCGCCAAGAGCGATCCATGTGTAATAGTCAGACGCGAAGCCGATTGTATGCGGATCTGCGCCAAGCAGTTTCAGGATGGGATTCTTCGCAATCATTAGAATCAGTGTGATGATCAGGCCGAGAACGATGGAACCGCACAGACAGAAGACGGAAATCCTTCTGGCATCGTCATTCTTTTTAGAACCAAGCAGACGGGAAATAAAGGAACTTCCTCCAAGACCCAGAATATCGCCGATGGCAATCAGGAATGTGAAGACAGGAGCACATAAGGAAACAGCCGCAACGATATCGGTATTGCCTGTGGCTGCGATGAAATATGTATCCGCCATATTGTATACAAGCATGAGCACACTGCTCAGCATGACCGGCAGAGCCAGTTTGATATATGCCTTGGGTACAGGCATTGTTTCGAAAATTTCGTTGTTCATGAAAACCACCTCACGGGGTAAATTTTACAATTTTCATCTATAATAATTGGTGACATATGTCACTATAGATATGAAAAAGACTGAAAACAGAAAAAGAAAAGATCAATATCTGAAACAGCAGAAAATCCTGACTCTTTTCAGTGATCCGGACCGGATTGAATTTGAAATGTATGAGTTTTCAAAAGGGGAGATCATCAATAATATAATGGATCCCATTGACTGGCTTCTTTTTACTGTCAGCGGCATAATCCGGATTTATAATGTCCGCGACAGCGGATCCCTGGCATTGCTGGCTGAGGGGGAGGAATTCACAGTCCTCGGCGATGTGGAATTTGCCAGCCACGAGATTTCCGCTTATATCGTTGAAGCGGCTTCGAAGGTTACCTGTCTGGGCATTGATCTGAAAAAGTACCGGCATGTATTGGAGAAGGACCCTGTTTTCCTGAACTTCCTGCTTGGTTCTGTGACAGAAAAGCTGAGACTGGTAACTGCCTGGCTGCTTGAGCCGGATGATCTGCGGGAAAGAACCATCTATTACATGGAACATACGGATCAGAGAACGCTGAAAGGCGTCAATGCCGCGTCAATGTATCTTCAATGTTCGAAAAGACAGCTTCTCAGAATCCTGAAAAGCCTTCAGGATGAAGGAATCATTGAAAAAACCGGCAGGGGAACCTACCGGATGAAAATGTGAAATACAGGAACCGGATGACGGGAAAATCGATGATTGATTCTCTGCCATCCGGTTTCTTTTAATACTCTCTGTCCTTGAAAGCGTCCACACACGCCTGGCGCAGCTGGTTCAGAATATCTTCAATTTCAGAGATCGGTTCCTGACAGCCGGTGTTGACCCACTCCTCACAGATCTGTGTGGCGCCTGAAGATGTGTAAAGGAGAACCTGTTCTTCCAGGAAGGGGGATCTGAAATTCAGATTCTGATAATACTCTTTGTAATAATCCAGGCGTATCCGGTAGAGAAGATCCTTGAGCTTTGAGCTGCGGCTGCGGATCAGAACGCCATGAACATCTTTATTCTTTTTGAGAAAGTAGATCGGATCTGTGCATTCATCCGCGGACCTACTGTCTTCAGAGATATTCATGAATTTCCGGAATTCTTCCACGAGTTCATTTTCAATCTCATTGAGGACATCCTCCGGGGTTGAATAATGCGCATAGAAGGTATTTCGGTTGACATCGGCCGTTTTGCACAGCTCCAGACATGGATATTCTGTCGATTGTTTTTGTGCGCATCAGTTCAATCAGAGCGTCCTTGATGAATTTTTTTTGAATGCAGAATCCGTTTATCGGTTTTTTATCAGACATGTTTCCCTCCGTTGATGGAATAATTATTTCATTTTCAGGGAAGTGACATTATATAATTCTGCATATGAGGATCGGGAAAAACAGACATCTTACAATTCTTTATACCCTGATGAATTCACAGGAAACTTTCGTTTCGTCTGAACAGCTGGCAGAAAAGACCATGTCATCCGTACGCACGATCAAGAGCGATATTGCCATGCTTGCCGGAGCCCTCAGAGATGAGAACATCGCTGTCATTGAGTCAAAGCGTTCCCAGGGCTATCGTCTGATCCCGTTCGATCCGCAACAGTTCGCGGCTTTTGAGGAGTCTGTTCAGATCCACCGGATTCTTTTTCAGTACAGGTCTATCGAGGAAATGAACAAGAGACTTTATATTCTTCAGAATCAGCTGGCTTAAAGACAGATGCAGACAGAAGATCCGCAGGCCGGATCTGATCCGGGGGTTCTCATCTATTTTTCACTACATTCTCAAACAGATTCCCTTTGACATTCAGAAGATGGATCTTCGGTATCTATGGCAAGGAAGACCAGGAACGGGGATGATCTGCCCGCATGGCAGCCCTGCTCAAAAAAAAATCCGTTTATCAAAGAATTCGACATTTAAACAGAAAAGAGGATACTCATGTCATATCAGAATCCCGTAATTCCCGGTTTTTATCCGGATCCGAGCGTATGCCGGGTCAATGATGATTATTATCTTGTCAACAGTTCCTTTGAATATTTCCCGGGTGTTCCCCTGTGGCACAGCAAAGATCTCTGTTCATGGGAACAGACCGGCCATGTGCTGACCAGGGCATCCCAGCTGGAATTGGGGAACTGTCCGGCTTCCGCGGGTGTCTTTGCTCCGACGATCCGTGAACATGACGGCAGATTCTATATGATCACCACCAATGTCTGCTGGTTCCCCAAAGGCACGCCCAATTTCTTCGTGTGGACGGATGATATACATGGGGAATGGAGTGAACCGGTTCCCATTGAACATATGGGAATTGATCCGACCCTGTTCTTCGATGATGACGGAAAAGTCTGGTATGCCGGAACCGGTTTTGATGAAACCGGAAAGCAGGGAATCGTTCTGTTTGAAATCAATCCGCAAACCGGAAAGATTCTCAGTGAGAAGAAATATATCTGGTACGGCACAGGCGGCCGCAATCCGGAAGGCCCGCATTTTTACAAAAAAGACGGCATGTATTATCTGATCATTTCCGAAGGGGGAACGGAATACGGCCATATGGTGACAGCTGCCAGAAGCACTTCCATATGGGGCCCTTATGAAAGCTGTCCGTACAATCCCATCCTCTCCCACCGTGATTATGACAAGAGTATTTTCCAGTGCGCGGGTCACGCCGATCTTGTGGAAACACATGACGGAAAGTGGTATGCCGTTTTCCATGCGGTCAGACCGTCCGCAGCCCAGCTGCATCATATCGGAAGAGAGACCATGCTGGCGGAAGTGACCTGGAAAGACGGTTGGCCTTTGATCAATAACAAAGAACAGATTCATGCCCTGATGGAACAGGAAGGTTCTGAATCATATACCGTATTTGAAAATGCCTTTACCGATCCGTTTGAAACAGTCAGTCTGCGCTGGTCATGGCTCAGAAATCCGGACATGTCACATTATCATTTCGGAAATGGACTTGTTCTGGAAGGGAGCGCAGTCAGTCTGGATGATACTGCTTCACCGGTGTTCATCGGTGTGCGGCAGACGCAGATGGAACTTGATTGTCAGACAGAAGTCACACTCACTTCGGATGGAATTGCGGGAATGAGTGTCTTCCATACCAATGAACATCATTATGATTTATGTGTTTCTGCACAGAACGGCGGACTGAACGTTTATCTCAGACGCAGGGCAGCCGACATGCGCATGGTCAGTGAAGAACATTTCTTCCCTGATACGGATCATGTGATCCTGAAGATCCATGCCGAAAGAAATCAATACACATTCTGTGCCGGAATCAATGAAGAACATCCGGAAGTGATCGGAACCGGCAGCACACAGCTGCTTTCCACGGAAGTCATGAAAGGCACATTCACGGGATGTTTCTTCGGATTGTTTGCCGAAGGAAATGTCAAAGCCCGTTTCCCGTATTTCACGGTCAGTGAATCAGCTGAACAGAAAGAAAAAAACCGTGCCGAGGCACAGCGGGAATATCCTGTCTGATACCGGAACAAACGGTTTTCATCGCCGCGTACATCTGTATGCGGCTTTTAGTATTGTTAAACAGCTGCCTGCTCTGCGGGGATTTCAAAAGCTTTCATCACCGCGCGTACGGAGTCAAAGAGTTTCGGCTTCAGCTGCTCAATCGGTTCAGGGGAGTCATAGATGATTGCCGAATAACAGGCTCCGTTGATCAGCTCAATGATCAGATACATCATGGTATGAACATCACGATAGGAGGCTGTCTGCTGCGCCTGCTTCAGAATATCATTGAATGTTTCCGACATCTCCGCACTGTTTTCAAGAATCGCCCAGCTCAGGTTTTTATGGATGAAGCGCAGAAGAATCCTGTCCGCCGCAAGTTTTTCAATGATTCTGTCTGCCACATAGATCACTTTGTTTTCAAAAGTGTCATTCTGATCCGGTAGACTGTTCAGAGCTTCGTGGAGGATTTCATATGATTTGGCGATGATGATGCGGTTGCGGATGTCATATTTGTCCTCGAAGTAAAAATAGAATGTGCCTTTTCCGATCCCGGCTCTTTTTGCGATATCGGCGATCGTTGTATTCTGAAAACCTTCCTCGGTAAACAGCGCAAAAGCCGCTTCCATCAGGGAGGTTCTTTTTCTCAGTTTGTTCAGAGCTGCTTTTCCGTCCGTTTTCATAAGTCCTCTTTTTTTCTGTACAAATAATATCACAAAAAACTTGACCAATGGTCGAAAAAGATTAAAATAAAAATCGACCAATGGTCGAAAAAGGAAGTGCAATATGAAAAAGATCAGTTCATTGATTGTAAAAAAGAGAATGATGATCCTGATCATCTCTCTGGTATTGCTGATTCCTTCCGTGCTTGGCTATATCAGTACAAAGATCAATTACGATCTTCTGACATACCTTCCGAAAGAGATCGACACGATGAAAGGGCAGGATATCCTCAAGGAGGATTTCGGCACCGGCGCATTCTCGATGCTTGTCAGCGAGAATATGAAGCCGAAAGAGGTAAGTGCCCTGAAGGAAAAAATACAGGATGTTCCTCATGTCAAGGATGTCATCTGGTATGACAGTCTGCTTGACACGTCCGTTCCGATGGAGATGCTGCCGAAGGATTTATACGAGGCATTCAATCACGGGGATGCGACGTTATTGATGATCCTGTATGATGACACATCCTCCGCCGAAGGCACCATGGATGCGGTGAGAGAAATCCGTAAGATTGCGGATGAAAGAGTGTTCTTAAGCGGTATGACGGCAGTGCTCGTTGATACCCAGGCGCTTTCCGAAGCAGAGGCGCCGCTGTATGTGCTGCTGGCGGTTGTGCTATGCGCAATCACCCTGATGCTTGCCATGGACAGCTGGCTGATTCCGTTTGTCTTTCTGGCAAGTATCGGAATCGCGATTGTCTACAACCTCGGCTCCAATCTGTTCCTGGGCCAGATCTCCTATGTCACAAAGGCACTGGCTGCGGTATTGCAGCTGGGCGTGACGATGGATTATTCGATCTTCCTATGGCACAGCTATGAAAAATATGCGGAAACCGAAGACAAGGAAAAAGCGATGGCGCATGCGATCGAAGACACGATGTCAAGCGTGATCGGCTCTTCCGTCACGACAATCGCAGGTTTTATCGCCTTATGCTTCATGAGCTTCACACTCGGTCTTGATCTTGGCATTGTCATGGCCAAGGGCGTACTGCTCGGTGTGATCTGCTGTCTGACAGTCCTGCCGGCAATGATCCTTGTGTTTGACAAACCTTTGAGAAAAACAAAACACAAAGCCTTATTGCCTGACCTCAAAGGCATCGCAACATTCAGTATCGGTCATGAAAAGATTGTATTGATACTCTGCGCATTGTTATTGATCCCGGTTGTCCACGGATACCGCAACACACCGGTTTATTACAACCTGGACAGTTCACTTCCAAGAGACCTTGCTTCCATTCAGGCAAATGAAAAGCTGAAGGAAGAATTCAACATGAACTCCACGCATATGCTTCTGATGGATGCAGGTGTTGAAGAAAAGAAGGTCATGGAAATGGCGGATGAAATGAAAAAGGAAGACGGTGTGAAATTCGTGCTCGGACTCAACACGGTCAAAGGACCGCTGATTCCCGAAGAATTCGTACCGGAAAAACTGGAAGACGCACTGATCAGTGACAATTATCAGCTGCTGCTGATCGGATCGGAATATGAGGTGGCTTCCGAAGCAGTGAACAATCAGGTCGCAAAGCTGACTGAAATCGCCAAAGCCTATGATCCGGAATCGATGCTGATCGGTGAGGCGCCATGCACAAAAGACCTGATTGAAATCACCGACCATGACTTCAATACCGTCAGTACCGTATCCATCGGCGTGATCTTCCTGATCATTGCGATCGTGTTCCGCTCCATTTCCCTGCCTGCGCTTCTGGTGGCAGTCATCGAGTTCGGAATCATGATCAATATGGGCATTCCCGCATATACGGGATCGAAGATTCCGTTTATCGCTTCCATCGTCATCGGCACCATCCAGCTTGGTTCAACCGTTGACTATGCGATCCTGATCACAACAAAATACAGACGCAGCCGCACAGCCGGTGTTCCGGTCAGAAAAGCTGTCACGGATGCGGTCAATGAAAGTGCGAAATCCGTCATGGTCAGCGCACTGGCATTCTTCGCTTCGACATTCGGTGTCGGCATGTACTCCAACATCGATATGATCAGCTCATTATGCACATTGATGTCCAGAGGTGCTCTGATCTCAATGCTGTGCGTATTGCTGGTGCTGCCCTCAGTGTTGGTGGCTTTTGACGGAATCATTACGAAAACTACGCTTGCGCAAAAAGTTTAAGGGAGGAAACAGATCATGAAAAAATATATCGGATCTTTGCTTGCGTGCTGTATGATCGCTGCAGTCCCTGATGTGACAGCGGTACATGCGGAAGAAACAACAGGCGAAACAGAAAAGAATGAAACAGTATATATCGTCACCGATGCATCCGGAAAACCGGATGACGTGGTTGTCAGCGAATGGCTGAAAAATGTGAAGAAAGCGGATGTGCTCAAAGATGTCACATCGCTTGAGAATATTGAAAATGTGAGCGGTGAGGAAACCTTCAGTCAGAATGGTGAAGAACTGACATGGCAGAGCAATGGCAATGATATCTATTATCAGGGCACAACCGATGAAGAGCTTCCGGTTGCTGTCAATGTCACCTATGAACTGGACGGAAAGATAGTCACTCCCGAAGAAATCAAAGGACAGAGCGGTCATGTGAAAATCCGCTTTGATTATGAAAACAGAACAGAGACAACAGTCAGTCTGAACGGAAAACAGATTCAGACAAAGATGCCTTTCGCAGTCATCAGCGGCATGCAGCTGCCGGCGGAACATTTCTCAGAGATCACTGTCACAAACGGCAAAGTGATCAATGACGGAAAGAATTCATATGTCATCGGCATGGCATTCCCCGGTCTGATTGACGCACTGGCGCTTTCTGAAAATGATGAGCTTTATAAAAAGCTCGAAGACATCGATATCCCCGAATCCATTGAAGTGGAGGCGGACGCAAAGGACTTTGATCTCTCACTGATCATGAGCCTGGCCACCAGCGATATCAGTTCCCTTTATGAAGGAAATCAGCTGGATACATCCTTTACACAGGATATCAGAAAGCTTTCCGATGCCACTGATCAGCTTGTCAGCGGCACAAAGCAGCTCAAGGATGGCAGCACAGCCCTCAAAGACGGTTCCGGCGCGCTTCTCGAAGGCACCGGCACACTGAAAGCGGGAACACTTTCACTCAAAGACGGTCTGTTTACCATCAATAACGGTTCTCTGACTCTCAAAGACGGCACTGCTTCTCTTTCCGCCGGCGCAGGCACACTGAAAGATGGCACGGCACAGTTTGAAACAGGTATCAACGGTGCGGTTGACGGAATTGCCCGTCTGAAGACAGGCAGTGATTCTCTGAAAGACGGAACCTCCTCCCTCAAGGCAGGCGCCGAAGAACTGTCCGCAGGTTCAGAGTCCGTTAATACCGGAGCGAAACAGCTTTCCGAAGGAACCGGCGCACTCAGCGAAAACAGCGCAAAACTCCATGAGGGTGCTGAAAGTCTTTCCGCCGGCGCGGATTCCATGGCGGCGGGAATCGAAAAGCTTTCAGGCGGTATTTCCCAAGTGGATAACGGCCTTGCCCAGGTGCAGAGCGGTGCCGGTGAATTCAGTGAAAAACTGAGCGGCGGCATTGATCAGCTGAGTGCAGGCATCTCTGATGCGGGCACCGGCGCTTCACAGATCAAGACAGGTCTTGAGAATGCATATACAGGCGCGGAAAGTCTTGAAACAAATCTCACGGAACTTTCTGCCGGAGCTCAGGCTCTGAGTCAGTCAATGAGTGACAATTCAGCTGCGCTCAGCGGTGCGGCTATGGCAGATACAGCAGATCTGGGCGATGCGAAAACACAGATCGCGGCTGCCAGAGAAAGCATTGAGGCGCTTGTCACAGCAGGCACACTGACACAGGAACAGGCTGATACAATCCTGGCATCACTGAATGGTGCGGACGGAAGCCTTGATCACGCATCAGCAGTGAATTCCGCTTCATCCAAGAGTATCGCAGACGCGATGAGCGGCTTTGTTACCGCGGCATCTACAATCAACGGCGGTGCTTCACAGCTGAGCACCGGTGCCGGTGATCTCAAGACCGGTATTTCAACGCTGAGCACAGGCATGGATTCACTGAGCGCAGGCATTGAGGCGCTGTCAAAAGGCGCTGAGTCAATGAAGACTTCCGCCGGTGAAGGCCTGACACAGCTGACAAGCGGTCTTGATCAGCTGAAGCAGGGAACCGCCTCACTCAATGATGAGAAAAGCGGAGTCGGCTTATTAAAGAGCGGCGCGTCACAGCTGCAGGCCGGCACAAAAGAGATGGCGGCCGGAACGGAACAGCTTTCCGCAGGTGCAGGCACACTGGATGCAGGTGCGAAACAGCTGGCAGCCGGTACCGGTACATTGAATGAAGGCGCAAAGAGTCTTTCCGCAGGTGCGAAGGCACTGGATGAAGGCGCCGGTGCACTGAACAGCGGCATCGGTGAACTCGATGCCAACACAGGCAGACTGAAAACCGGTGCGCAATCCCTTTCTACCGGAGCTGTACAGCTTGCGGATGGCGCGGATGCAGTGGCTGCAGGCGCAAAGAGCCTTTCCGATGGAATCACTCAGGCTTATAACGGCGCGGACGCACTGAACACAGGCGCTGAAACACTCTATGACGGCGCGGACAGACTGGATCAGGGCATCGGCACACTCGATGAAGGTGTGAGCACGTTGTTGAGCGGTATGGAACAGTTCAAGGCGGAAGGCATCGACAGACTCACTGAAATATTCGGTGACGAAATGGATGATGTGATTGAAAGACTGCATCTGATCGCAGACGGTGAAAACACTTATACAAACTTCGCCGGTGCGGATGATGATGCAAAGACATCCACAAAATTCATCTTCAAGATGGAATTCTGAAAAAAGGAATCTTAAGCATCTTTGAAACAGATCTGTACGCATGTACGGATGCTGATATGAAAGATGTGAATGAAAGTACGGTTAATTAATCTTCCCGTCAGGGTCGTTAACCGTGCTTTTTGTTTTTGTTGTAATTTCTGTTTGCTGTTTCATGAGACATGTGTTCATTCCGCTTTTGGGCTTGACGGCAAATCGCAATCATGTTAGCTTGTTAGTATTAACTAACTTCAGGAAGGAGTGCTCCCGATGCCAAGAGATAAAACATTAACGCATATCAAGGTTATGGATGCGGCACGGGATGAATTCATGAAATACGGCTTTGAAAAAGCCTCCATGCGTTCCATTGCAAAGCGCTGCGGCATGACTGCCGCAGGATTATACAGGCATTGCACGGATAAAGAGGATCTGTTTGATCAGCTGGTCGCTCCTGCCGTGCAGCGGATTGAAAAATGGCAGGAAGATCATGTCAGCAGATATAAAAGCATCCTTTCACAGGGAAAAGCTGTCTGGCAGGATTCATGGGTGGATATGATGCGTGAGGCAGTATATCCGCATATGGATGAATATTATCTGCTGATCGCAAAATCACGGGGATCGAAATACAGCAATTATCTCGATACCATGGCGGAAAGGAGCCTGGAAGAATTCTGGTCATATCTTCCGCGTATCCGAAACGGTCATGAATCTGTACCGGAAATCAGCCGCAGGGAACTGCAGATGCTGGTGAATGCCTATATCAAGGCATTGTTTGATCCGGTTGCACATTGTTACTCCCGGGAGGATGCGCTCGCATGTCTGGAAACAGTTGAAGCGTTCTTCCTTCCCGGCTTTAAGAAACTGACCGGGCTTTAAAAAAACGAATGATAACTTTTACACACCGTCTGTTCTTGCGCAAGGACAGGCGATGTATTCATTTTTGGGTCAGTTAACATAAAGGCCATCCTGTTAACTGACTGTGTAAAAGGAAGGTTTGCTTATGCAGGAAAAACAGAAAGCCCCCTCACCCATGGCATGGGTGCTGGGACAGACATGAGATCATGGCGGACAGTATGTTCTCAGTGTGATCCTGGCCATTATCGGTGTCGCATTTTCAGCGGCGCCTTATTTCGTTGCCATCGGTATCGTTCAGGGACTGATGAACGGACAGAAAAATGTTTCATTCTATCTGGTCAGATGCTTTGTGATGGCGGTTCTCTGGCTGGGCCGGGTTGTCTGCCATGCTTTATCCACAGCCACGAGTCATAAAGCCACTTTTGCGGTGCTGGGCGAGATCCGCAAACGCTGTATGGAAAAGCTGACCCGGATGCCGCTGGGAACGGTTCTGGAACAGAGTTCGGGAGCGCTGAAAAACAGGGAAAATGCATTGGTCAAACTCGGGTTTCCAAGATGGGGAGCGCATAGATACGCCAATACTCGTCTAGGATGTATGGCGATAGCCAAAAGCAGAATAATGACCAGAGCGGTTCCAAAGAGAATCCTTGACTTAAAAGGTCTGCTTTCATTAGCAGACCACTATCAGCTAGTGCATTGTTATTGAATTTTGAACCGCCGTATACCGAACGGTACGTACGGTGGTGTGAGAGGTCGGGGCTAAGTAAAGGAGGAACCTTTACTTAGTTCCTCCTACTCGATTTAAATCTCAGGTGCAGCAGTTTGCGCTGCGGGTACTTCAAATACTTTCATCCCGAAGCTGAATTCCGGGTTCACTCGGGGACCTTCGGCAGCTTTGCGATGGATTCGGCGAGTTCTTCATCACTCGGAATGTAGTTTGTCATTTCGCCGCTGTGGAATTTTTCGTATGCAACCATGTCGAAGTAGCCGGTTCCGGTCAGACCGAAGAGGATTGTTTTTTCTTCACCGCTTTCACGGCAGGCAATCGCTTCATCAATCGCAGCTCTGATTGCATGGGAGCTTTCCGGTGCCGGCAGAATGCCCTCACAGCGTGCAAAGTATTCGGCAGCTTCAAAGACATCTGTCTGCTTAACCGAACGTGCTTCCATGTAACCGTCATGATACAGCTGGGAAAGAACAGGACTCATACCGTGGAAGCGCAGTCCGCCGGCATGGTTTGGCGCGGGGATGTAACTGGAGCCAATGGTATACATCTTGGCCAGGGGGCAGATCATTCCTGTATCGCAGAAATCATATGCGAATGTTCCGCGGGTGAAGCTTGGACAGGATGCAGGCTCGACCGCAATGAAATGGTAATCTGCTTCGCCTCTGAGTTTTTCTCCCATAAACGGAGCGATCAGTCCGCCGAGGTTGGAGCCGCCGCCGGCACAGCCGATGATGATATCCGGCTTGATTCCGTATTTTTCCATAGCTGCTTTAGTTTCAAGACCGATGACGGACTGATGCAGAAGCACCTGGTTCAAAACGCTGCCGAGAACATATCTGTATCCTTCATGTGTTACGGCATCTTCAACAGCTTCCGAAATCGCACAGCCAAGACTTCCCGTCGTGCCGGGATGCTCGGCAAGAATCTTTCTGCCGACCTCCGTATTCATCGAAGGGGAAGGGGTCACCGATGCACCGTATGTGCGCATGACTTCACGGCGGAACGGCTTCTGTTCATAGGAAACCTTGACCATGTATACGCGGCAGTCAAGACCGAGGTATGCGCATGCCATGGAGAGGGCTGTTCCCCATTGTCCGGCACCGGTTTCGGTTGTAACGCCTTTGAGCCCCTGCTTTTTTGCATAATATGCCTGGGCAATTGCGGAGTTGAGCTTATGGCTGCCGGAAGTGTTGTTTCCTTCAAATTTGTAATAAATCTTAGCAGGTGTCTTCAGCTTTTCTTCCAGGCAGTATGCACGAACCAACGGTGCAGGTCTGTACATTTTATAGAAATCACGGATTTCCTGAGGGATTTCAATATATGCGGTTGTTTCATCAAGTTCCTGGGCGACAAGATCGCTGCAGAATACGGCACTGAGTTCTTCGGCAGTCATCGGTTTGCCGGTTCCCGGATTCAGAAGGGGAGCAGGCTTGTTGATCATGTCTGCTCTGAGGTTGTACCAGGCTTTCGGAAGTTCTGTTTCTTCGAGGTAGATTTTGTACGGAATGTCTGTCATGTCTGTTTCCTCCTTATTCCCCGGGAATGAAAAAGTCCCATCCCCGCAAATGCTGGGACAGGACTGAATCCTGCGGTGCCACCCGGCTTGACGTCAAAACGTCCTCTCTTGCATACATTCATATGCAGGCTTTTTGATTACGGAGCGGCCGGCTCCGGCTTCCCTACTGTTCATGTTCAGGTCGCCCTCGGAAGTCCATTCGGTCTGCCGTTTCATGCTGCTATTCCACCCTCAGCAGCTCTCTCTCATGATCGGTTTCAGACTTACTTACTCTTCGTCATCGGTTTGATTGAATTCATTTTTGCATAAGTGAATTGTGACGTCAACCAAAATGATAAGCGCTTACAGAAAATATATAATTGGTATTTACATGAATGAAAATATTTACAACGATGCAGAGCTGCTGAAATATGGATTAAGAAAAACCAATTCATTCAAAAGCTGCAGATTATGCTTAAAATCAGCAGTGAACCTCCTCGCCTAAGTGCGTTGCACTATAGACGAGGCTTCTAAGGCACCTGCGGTGCCCCTTGGCATCAATGCGTCAGTCATGGCATTGCTGTATGGTCTTGGTGAAACAAGGCTGACCCTGATCATCAATCTAGCCAGAATGTTTGTCTTCCGTATTCCGGTCTTCTGGTTTCTGCAGAACTGTACGGATTTCGGACAGGCCAGCGTCGGCATTGTCATGATGGTTTCCAATGTTTCGGCTGCGGTATTGTCCTCATTCATCGCCTGTATCGTGATCCGCAATTTCAGAAAAACATATATCATTGCATGAAAACAGAAAACGCAGATTCCGGTCTGTGTTTTCTTAAGCTTCAGTGAATGTCGGAAAAATAGCGCTTCCTGATCATGTTTGGTGTCTGACATTTTCAAGTCCTTCTTATTCTGATTACAGGAAAGATTTCAGCCGCTCGTTAAGTGTGTATGATTTCTTCTTCACCGGGGATTGCGGGCACGCATGTTTCTTTGTGAAATTATTAATAATCAGTGGTCACAGATGATTATCAAGTAGTAAAATGTATTATGGTTTATGCCCACAGTTTAGGAAGGAGACTGAAATATAATGACAAATATTGATGAGCGGATCTGCATTATCGGCGGCGGACCCGCGGGCATTTCTGCGGCCATGTATCTGCAGTTCAAGGGATACAGGAACTATCGTATCTATGAAAAGCTGAACAAGGTCGGCGGAAAGAGTTATTCCCCGAAGATCATGGTCAACGGCGAAGAGCGCAGTTTTGAAACCGGAGCGATCATGGGCGCGATCACTTATCACGCTGTCCATGAGGTTGAAAAATTCGGCGGCGTCGGACACTATGACGGACCGAACATGAGGCGTATGTACCGCGATTCCAGCGGCCAGGAGATTTATCCTTTTGACATCAAGAAGAATCCGTCTTTGAAGAAGACAAAGGATCTGATCAAGCTCAAGCAGCAGATGAAGAAGCTGGTTGAGATCATGAATACCAAATATAAGGGATATGACTGCTACGGACACCGCGGAATTGCCCAGGGAAAATACCAGGGACTTTCCAAGGGACTCGATGATGCGCTGCTGCAGATTGAAGGCGTCAACCCGAATCTGAAAGATCTTGCGCTTCCGTTCAGCGAGTTCTGCAAACTCAACGGAGTTGAGGAAGTCATGAAGATCTGGATCGGCCCGTACACTTCCTTCGGCTATGGTTTCTTTGATGAGATTCCGGCTGCCTATGTCATGAAGTATCTGGATACAACCACAGCGATTGAATTCGTGAATATGCGCCTCTGGACATGGAAGGACGGAACCCAGTCCATCTATGAGGCTGCCAACAAAAAGCTCCTCAACCCGGCAATCCTGAACACAGAGGTTGTCAAGGTTGAAAGACCGGCGGAAGGCGAAGAAGGAACCATCAAGGTTACACTGAAAGATAAGGACGGCGTAAGAGTCGAGGAATTCGACAAGCTGATTGTCACAACACCGCTTGACTGGTTCGCAAACTATGCGGATGCCCGTGAAGAGGAAAAGGAACTGTTCTCGAAGATCATCCATGAGAAGTATGTCGACTTCATCGCAACATTTGAAAAGAATGAAGGACCGACCATCAGCGGATACATCTTTGACAATATGGTTCCGGAAAGACTCGGCCATGCAATGGTTTACTACCACCGCTGGGAAGATCTCGGCGGCGACTGCCCGTGCGTTGTCTATGCGCTGAGAAACCATATGGGATCCAAGGATGCGGATTATGACTATACCATCAATGCCATGCTCGATGACATGCGCTTATGCGGCTTCAAAGTGAAGGAGCGTCTGTATGAGCAGGAAACATATTATTGCCCGCATGTTTCCCCGGAAGACTACGCAGCCGGATGGTATGACAGACTGGAAGAGATGCAGGGAAAGCAGAACACCTACTATGCCGGTGAAATCATCAGCTTCGGTGATATGGAAGACACCTGCGCCGCTTCGAGAGACCTGATCGGAAGATTCTTCTGATCATTTGAATGGAGGACACATAAATGAAAGACCAGCTGAACCGGATGGTCAACGACCGTGATTTCAGACAGGCTGCTGACTACAAGGCAGCCGATCCTGAAAAGGAAAAACTGATTCTGAAGCTCGGTACAATGATCACCGACCGGTATCTTGTGAAATACACAAATACCATGAAAACCGATGATCCGGAGTATTGGGCTCTGGATGCGGTTCTGACCAAGGAGGAGGCAAAGTTCCTTCTCAACTTCAAGAAGACCCGTGTGAGCTATGACCTTGAAAAGCTCGCGGAGATGAACCAGATGAGTGTCGAAGAGACCAAGAAGATGGTTGATCATCTGTTATGGGTCGGTGTGCTCGAAATGAACCGTGAGAATGAGGATCATCACAAGCAGTACAATGTGCCGATCTTCGTGCCCGGCTCTGCCGAGTTCATGATGATGAATGACAAGCTCACCGATGAGCATCCCGAGATTGCCACATTCTTCAACCTGATGACACAGATGCCTCTGGAAGGCGTCACCCCGATGATTCCGCTCGGCGGCGATGGCGTCGGCATGCATGTCATCCCGGTTGAAAAGGCGATTGAACATGAGAACACATCCGTTCCGGTGGAACACATCTCCCACTGGTTAAGCAAGTATGACAAGTATTCCGTCGGCCAGTGCACCTGCCGCAAACAGCAGGAAATGCGCGGCGAGGGAAGCGGCGAAGTCAACGGCGAATTCTGCGTCGGTG
Source organism: Erysipelotrichaceae bacterium NK3D112 (assembly GCA_000701725.1). Taxonomy (GTDB): domain Bacteria; phylum Bacillota_I; class Bacilli_A; order Erysipelotrichales; family Erysipelotrichaceae; genus Bulleidia. The sequence continues at coordinate 34,648 of JNJQ01000010.1, read as the reverse complement.
TCGGCGACATGGCTGAATACTGCGTCGACCGCGGCATGGGACGCTATATCTCCTATGAGGAAGCTCTTGAAATCTTTGAGCGCGCGGAACGTCACGGCTTTGTTCATCAGATTACAAACATTGACGGTGAAAACAAGATCGTCGGTATCTGCAACTGCGCACCCGGCGTGTGCAATGCCATCCGTACTTCCCAGCTTTACAACACACCCAACATGTCCAGAAGCGCATACCGTGCCCATGTGGATGCGGAAAAGTGCGTTGCCTGCGGCAAGTGCGTGGAAGTCTGCCCGGTCGGTGCTGCAAAACTCGGCCAGAAGCTCTGCACAGTTCATGGCGAAGTGGAATATCCGCTGAGCGAACTGCCTGACGGAAAGGCATGGGGACCGCACAAGTGGAATGTCAACTACCGCGAAGATGCGAAGATCAACTGCTATGACACAGGTACCGCGCCATGCAAGACCGCATGTCCGGCTCACCTGGCTGTACAGGGCTATGTGAAGATGGCAAAAGAAGGCCGTTACATGGATGCCCTGAAGCTGATCAAACAGGACAACCCGTTCCCGGCAGTATGCGGCGCCATCTGCAACCGCAGATGTGAAGACGCCTGCACACGCGGCATGATCGATGATCCGATCGCCATTGATGAAATCAAGAAGTTCATCGCTGCCCAGGAACTCAAGGCTGAAAACCGCTATATCCCCGTCTGTGAAAATGATGAGGGCAAGATGTGGGGCGCTGACTATAAGATGGCAGTCATCGGTGCCGGTCCTGCCGGCATGAGCGCCGCTTATTATCTGCGTTCCAAAGGCTATGATGTCACTGTTTTTGAAAAAGAGGAAAAACCCGGCGGAATGTTAACCCTCGGTATTCCTTCCTTCCGTCTGGAAAAGGATGTTCTGGAAGCGGAAATCGAAGTGCTCAGAGAAATGGGCGTCGAATTCAGATGCGGTGTTGAAATCGGTAAGGATGTCACCATCCCCGAACTGCGCGAGCAGGGCTACAAGGCATTCTATCTGGCCATCGGTCTTCAGGGCGGCCGCAAGGCAAATGTTCCCGGTGAAGATGCCGAAGGCGTTGAATCCGGTGTCTCCTTCCTCAAGAAGGTTTCCCTCAACCATGAGCTGCGCCTGAATGGCGATGTGGTTGTGGTCGGCGGAGGCAATGTCGCGGTTGACGTTGCCCGTACGGCAATCCGCACAACAGACGGCAAAGTCACAATGCTGTGTCTGGAAGGCGCTGATGAGATGCCCGCTGCCCGCGATGAAGTCGATGAGGCAAAGGCGGAAGGCATTGAAATCCTCAATGGCTGGGGACCGAAGGAAATCCTCACCGAAAACGGCAAGGCAAAAGCGGTTGTCTTCAAGAAGTGCACCCGCGTCTATGATGAAAACCACAGATTTGCTCCGGAATATGATGAGAATGAGACAATCACCGTTGATGCGGAAAATGTCCTGATGGCAATCGGACAGTCCGCAGTATGGGGAGATCTGCTCAAGGGCACAGCCGTTGAACTCAATCCCAACGGAACCGTCCGTCATGATCCCATCACATTCGCGACCGGCGAAAAGGATATCTTCACCGGCGGCGATATCGCCCATGGCGCGAAGTTTGCGATCGACGCGATTGCCGATGGCAGACAGGGCTGCGAGTCCATGCACAGATCCGTGCATAAGGGACATACCCTGACCATCGCAAGAGATCTCAGACAGTTCATTGAACTCAACAAGGATGAGGTTGTCATCCACGGTTATGACAATGCCGGCAGACAGGTTCCGGGCCATGTCAAAGTGAATCCGAGAACTTCCTTCTCCGACAACAGACTGCCGTTCACCGAACAGCAGGTGAAGACAGAGGCTTCCAGATGCCTCTCCTGCGGACGTTCTGTCGTTGATCTGAACCGCTGTATCGGCTGCGGTCTTTGCACAACGAGATGCGAATTTGATGCGATCCATCTGGAAAGAGATCTGCCCGGCGCATCGAAGATGGTCAGATGCGAGGACAAGTTCGGCTATGTCGGTGCCTATGCGGCAGTGCGCGGCGCAAAGATTGCGGCCAATGCGCTCAAAGACGGCATCAATATCATCCGCAAAAAGAAATAAGACCGTAAGAATCATCTGATTCTCAAAGAACATGAAAAGATGGCACAGCCCGCAATAACTAAACGGACATGCCATCTTTTTTCGTTCGATATGTTCAGTCAGATTCAGTCGGATTTCAGTTTTTTGTGAATGCCTTCAATAACAAGCTCAATGCCATACAGGAAACAGATCATATCATCAAGCAGGTGCGGGCTGTTGGAATGGGCGGCGCTGGGCAATAGAATCACATGATCAGCCAGTGATTTGATGGAAGCGTTGGTGTTCATTGTGAACAGGATCACACCGACTCGCCGCGAACGGAAGCGCTCCAGATCTTCCGCCAGTGTTTTCTGTCCTGAAATGGAGAAGACGATGACCGTGTCGCCGGGACCGAAGACATTGGAAAAGGGAGTGAATTCGCTTGATATACCGACAAAGCTCGCATCAATCCGGCTGCGTAAGAGCCGGAAAGCCATCTGCCGGGCAGAGTAGCCGGAATGGTCAATGCCATAACAGAGAACGCGCTTTGAATGAACGATGAGATCGCTGACTGCGGCGATTGTGTTCATGTCCGCTTTCTCCTGCAGCTCCATCAGACATGATCTGTAAATATCCAGCGCGCAGCTGCCGCCTGATATGGTCTGAGGCGGCGCATTTTCCAGTTCGCTCAGGACTGCCCTTTGAAAATCTGCGTATCCGGTAAAACCGAGTTTCTGGCAGAAGCGGATCACCGCGCTGCGCGACACATTGCATGTTTCGGCGATGTTCATTGCATTGTATCTCTGCAGATCAAGAGGGTAGTTCAGAACATGGTCTGCGAGTCTGCGCTCATTTTTGGAAAAGTCAGGCAGCAATGCCCGGATGTTTTCAAGAATTGACATATGATTCACCTGTTTGATGTATTAATCATAAATCAAATCTGTAAAAAAAGATCAAAAACAGAACAAATGTTCAAAATTGAACACATAAAATGTTCTGAATTCGCTAAATTGTTCAAAAATGATCACTTTCTTCTGCTTTAGTGTTGCAAAACCGAACACGGTGTATTATACTGCAGTTGTGGATGAATTCTCACGAAAGATAGGAAAGGGGTATTCAATGAAAAGCGAATCCATAAACAACTGGGTACAGGAAAAACTGATGCCGGCCATCTCCGCATTTACCAACTTCAAATTTGTCAAGTGCATGCAGGAAGGTGTCGTCGCATGTATGAACGCAACCATGATCGGTTCCATCTTCATGCTGCTGATGATCCCTCCGTTCCCCGCAACCGCTTCCGGCGGTATCGTTGACGCCTGGAGAGCTTTCGCAGCTGCCAACCAGGCATGGCTCAACATGGGCTATCAGATCGGTCTCAACGCAGCAGGTTTCTATATCGTAATCGGTATGGTTCACGCTGTGTGCAAACATGATAATGCACCGATCGTCAACAACATGGTCCTCGCAGTATTCTCTTATATCTGCATGCAGTGCGCATTCCTCGAAGGCGGTGGCCTTGACATCGGTTTCTGGGGAGCCAAGGGTATGATGGCTGCTCTGATCATCGGCTATTGCGTACCTGAGCTGAATATCTGGTTCAAGAAGCACGGTATCAAAATCAGGATGCCTGATTCCGTTCCTCCGTTCATCTCCAATCAGCTGGAAGAAATGTTCTCCTCCGTCGGCACTGTCGCAGTTGTCTTCGCAGTCAAGCTGATTTTCGCTCATTTCAATACAACTCTCGGCGCATTCGTCAACAGTCTGTTTGCTCCGCTGTTCAGCGCAACCGATTCCCTGACCGCTGTTCTGATCTACTGCATTCTCGTCCGTATTCTCTGGTTCTTCGGTCTGCACGGCAACAACATCGCCGGTGCGGTCGTCAATGTTGTTCTGGCTCAGAACTTCGTTGCCAACGCTGAAGCAGTCGCAGCCGGCGGCAAGCCGACCTTCATCTTCAACACCGCATTCCAGAACTGGACAACACAGGGTATTCTCTTCATTGTCATCGCGGTCATTCTTGTCGCCAAGTCCGAGCAGCTCAAGGCGGTTTCCAAGGTTTCCCTGGCACCGGCGCTGTTCAATATCGGTGAGCCGACCACATTCGGTCTGCCGCTGATCCTGAACTTCGACATCTTCGTTCCTTACCTGATCGTCTTCGCACTCAACGGTGCGATTCCGTTCCTTGCCTGCAAGTGGGGACTCATGAACATTCCGTATGTTGATGTACCGTTCACCGTTCCGGCAATCATCAAGGTCTTCTTACAGACAATGGACTTCCGCGCAATCCTCGTTTACCTTGTCAACGCGGTATTGTGTGTGCTGATCATGATTCCGGCAATCAGAAAGTACGACAGAAAGCTTCTTGCCCAGGAACAGGCAGACGCTTCCGCAAACTGATAGAATAAAGGAAGAAAACTATGAACCTGCTGATCATCGGTCTTAAAATCTTATTGGTTGTGAGCTGGGTGCTTATGGTGAAAAACGTTCTCAGACTGTATCATGAGGATACAGGCGTGAAGCTGAGATTCGACTGGCTTTCCATGCTGAATATCTCCGGAACAGTCGGACTGACGCTGGTGTCGCTGTTTGCGGCGATTGACAGCTCGGTCTATGTGTTCACCGCATGCCTGGTTGCCATCACCATCGCAATGGTATGGTTCCTGAATGTGAGACTGATGATCGCAGGCGATCATAAAGCACTGCTCGGTCTGAAACTGATCGAGCTCAAAGACATCCGCAGCGTTTCCGCAAAAATCATGACATTGTACGTTGAAACAAAAACTGAAACAATCAGACTGTATGCGCCTGTGACGGAAAGATCTGTCACCATGCAGCTGTACGACGCTTCCAAGGGAAGGAGAAAAAAAGCATGAGAACAATCATGGTTATGTTTGATACACTGACTCGCAAATATCTTTCAAACTATGGAAATGACTGGGTCAGCACACCGAATTTCGACCGTCTGAGAGAACACTGCACAACGTTTAATCAGTTCTACTCGGGCTCGCTTCCCTGCATGCCGGCAAGAAGAGAACTTCATACCGGAAAGTATAACTTCCTTCACCGCGGCTGGGGACCGCTGGAACCGTTTGACAGATCCGTGTATGAGATCCTTGCCAAAAACGGAATCTATACCCATCTGATCACGGACCACTCCCACTATTGGGAGGATGGCGGCGCGACATATCATAACCGCTACTCCTCATGGGAAGGTTTCCGCGGACAGGAAGGCGACCGTTATGTGGCAAGGGATGTGCCCGCTGACATGCCTGAGCATACCCATCCGCTCAACAAGCAGGGCATTTCGGTTGTTCAGCATTACCGCAACCGGACCAGACAGCAGACACAGGCGGAAATGTCCAGTGTCAGAACTTTTGAGGCAGGACTGAACTTCCTGGGTGAGCACCGGGATCTGGATAACTGGTTTGTGCAGATTGAGGCGTTTGATCCGCATGAGCCGTTCTATGTGCCGGAAAAATTCAGAAAGATGTACGGCCTTCCGGAAGATGAGACACTCTTCTGGCCGCGCTACGGCTCATTGCCGCAGGAATACAAGGATGACATGGAATACTGCCATAAGGAATACGCCGCTCTGATCAGCATGTGCGACGAAAGCCTGGGCAAGATTCTTGATTTCATGGATGAGAATGACATGTGGAAGGATACCGCTCTGATTGTCAACACAGACCATGGCTTCCTGCTTGGCGAACATGAATACCTCGGCAAGAATTTCCCGCCCTGCTATGATGAACTGGTTCATCTGCCGTTCTTCCTCCATGTGCCGGGACTGGCAGAAGGAGGAGAGTGCGATCATCTGTGCTCAACCGTCGATCTTGCCCCGACGCTGATGGAACTTTATGGATTTGATCCTTCGGCGCTAGGTGAAACAGACGGCAGATCAATCAAGGCGGTTCTCGAAGGCAGAGAGCAGCCCAAAGATCATGTCCTGTTCGGTATTCACGGCAGTTTCACCTGCTGGACAGACGGCCGGTATGTGTATATGAAAACGGGTGATGAGGATCAGAAGGTCTATGAATACACAATGATGCCCACCAACATCCGCGGCTATTTCTCCGAAGTCCAGATGCGCAGTGTTGAGATTGCCAATCCGGGACGTTTCTCAAACGGCCTGCCGGTCATGAAGATGCCGGCGATGATCTATATGCTCGCTGACAAAATGGGCAATCAGCTGTTTGATCTGAATAATGATCCAAATCAGGAAAACAATCTTATCAAAGAAACCGACTGCACACCGTTTGACGAAAAAATGAAGGCGGCTCTTCAGCAGGTGGGTGCGCCAGAAGAAGAATTTGAACGTCTGAAACTTTCATAATATAGAATCAGGGAGGCTGAACGCTTCCCTTTTTTAGTTCTGAGAAAACCCGGACTGATTGAGAAAACGGTTCATTTATAAGGAGACCAGAATGGATTATGTATATGCCCAAGTTGAAAATATCCATACCATCGGAATACTTGAAACAGTATAATATCCATGAAGTATGTAAAAAATAAACGAAGGAGATAATATGATCAGAAATGATGAAGGCGCTGTTGCGCTGAAACACCGCGTTGTGGAAGGTCTGGCCCGTCTGGAATGGAAGGACGAGCTGACCGACGAAAACAAGGAAGCGCTGGCTTACGAAATTTCACCCGGTCCTCATGCGACGTGGAGATGCTGCGTCTATAAGGAAAGGGAGATTCTCAGATGGAGAATGCGTCTTGGTTCCAATATGGATGCATCTCCTGTCAAACACCCGAACAATATCATCCAGGTCATTGAGCCGGCCTGTGAGGAATGCCCTCTTTCCTCTTACACCGTCACTGACAACTGCCGTCTGTGCCTTGGCAAGGCATGTATGAATTCATGCCGTTTCGGGGCGATTACGATGGGCGACAACAGAGCAAAGATTGATCCGAACAAATGTAAGGAATGCGGCATGTGTGCCAACGCCTGCCCGTATGGCGCCATTGCCCACCTGATCCGTCCGTGCAAGAGACCGTGCCCGGTTGATGCGATTTCCTATGATGAATACGGCATCTGTGTCATCGATGAGGAAAAGTGCATCCGCTGCGGACAGTGCATTCACTCCTGTCCGTTCGGAGCGATCGGTTCCAAGGTTCATGTTCTGGATGTCATCCGCGCGATCAAAGCCGGAAAAGAAGTCTATGCGATGTGCGCACCGGCCATTGAAGGCCAGTATGGCGAAAACATCTCCATGGCTTCCATCCGCGCCGCACTGAAAAAGGTCGGATTCAAGGACATGGTTGAAGTCGGTCTTGGCGGCGATATGACTGCAGCTTATGAATCGGCTGAATGGGCGGAAGCGCTTGAGGAAGGCCGCAAGATGACAACATCATGCTGCCCGGCATTTATCAACCTTCTCATGAAACATTATCCCGATGTCTTCGAAAAGAATATGTCCTCCATCGTTTCCCCGATGTGCGCCATCTCAAGATTCCTCAAGTCCCAGCATCCGGACTGCGTGACCGTATTCATCGGCCCGTGCATCGCGAAAAAGAGCGAATCCCAGGAAATGGGCATTGAAGGCAATGCGGACTATGTTCTGACATTCGGTGAGATGACATCCCTGCTCAAGTCGAAGGATATCGAACTTGAACCGGTTGAAGAGAATTATCAAGAAGCCTCCGTATACGGAAAGGGCTTCTCCAGCAGCGGCGGTGTTGCAGCGGCGGTTCTTGAATGCATGAAGGAACGCGGTCAGGATACAGCCAATGTCAAGCTGCGCAAGTGTACCGGCGGAAAAGACTGTGTGGTCGGCGTCAAGCTGCTGTCCATGGGCAGACTGCCTGAGGACTTCATCGAAGCGATGATCTGCGAAGGCGGATGTGTCGGCGGACCGTCCAAGCATGCGGCGGAAGCGGAAGTCAAGCGTGCAAGAGTCAAGCTCCTCGGCAATGCGGACAAGCGCGGTATTCTTGAAAACCTTGAAAACTATCCGATGGACGCCTTCTCCATGGTCAGAGGAGAAATGCATCCGAAGGGAAAGTAGGCTCTCATTAAGCATATCTGTCAGAAGCGGATATGCTTTTTTCGTGAGACAACAAGATAAATTAATATCTCAACGATGGATATTCTTAACTGAACTAAGATACAATGAGTTCAGGAGAAAACGACGCGTAAAAAGCGGAAGAACGTATCACCATAAGGAAATCAGCGGCGGATGTTTTTCCGTGCGCCGCTGTCATAAAACGAAAAGGAGGGATTTTTAATGAACAAAGCATCAATAAAATTTCTGCGTGCATTGCCCGTTCTGGCTCTTTGCTGCACCATGAGCATCGGCTGTTCACAGCCTTCAGGCGGCACAGAGCCGACACCCGAACCGGAATCAAGCGAAACACCGGAAACGCCGGAAGAGGAAACCGTTTATACAATTGACAATATCCGCGATTATGTGGTCGGCGTCAATGAGCCGGTGGAACTGGCTGACGGCACAAGCGCGCCGTTAATCAACTTTGACAATGCGGCCACAACACCGCCGATGCAGCCGGTTGCGGATGCGGTTGAGCAGGAGATGAAAATGTACGGATCGATCGGACGCGGCTTTTCCGCCAAATCCAATCATTCCACCGATATTTATATGGAAACACGTCAGCGGGTCATGAAGTTTGTCAATGCGGATCCGGATATCAACACATGTTTCTATGTCAACTCCACAACCGACGGTCTCAACAAACTGGCAAGCGCGCTGGTTGAGAGCGAGGACGATCTGGTTCTGGCAACCCGCATGGAACACCATGCCAACGATCTGCCCTGGCGTGAGCGCTGCAATGTGATCTATGCCGAGGTCGATGAACAGGGACGTGTCATCTATGATGATATCGAAAGACTTCTGACAGAAAATGAAGGCAAGGTCAAATATGTCTGTGTGACAGCTGCATCCAACGTCACCGGCCATATCACCGATGTGCACAGAGTCGCAAAGATGGCTCATGCGCATGGCGCGATGATCATTGTCGACGGTGCGCAGATTGTCGCACACAGACAGTTCTCCATGAAGGGTGAAACACCGGAGGAGGACATTGACTTCTTCGTCTTCTCCGCGCATAAGATGTATTCTCCGTACGGCGGCGGCGCCGTGATCGGACCGTGGGATATTCTTGACAAGCATATGCCGGAATTCTATGGCGGCGGTATTGTCAGAATCGTTACCGACAGTTCTGTTTCCTATAAATTCTCACCTGAGTCCTATGAGGCGGGCTCTCCCAACTACGCGGGTGTGGTCGGTATGTCAAAGGCCATGGATGTGCTGGAACAGATCGGCTTTGATGCGATTGCCGAACATGAAAAGAAGCTCAATACCAAATTGATCGAAGGCCTGAAGAAATTCGACAATGTCATTATTTACGGCGATTATGAAAACCTCGATGACAGAGTGGGTGTTGTCTCCTTCAACTTCACTGATATCAACTCCTATATCATTGCCCTCAACCTGGCTGATAAGGGTGTTGCCACAAGACGCGGCGCCTTCTGCGCACATCCTTATGTATGGCGTCTGATGGGTATCTCCGAAGAGGAGGCAAAGACATTTGAAAACTGCATCGACATGAAGACACCGGGTATGATCCGTGTCAGCTTCGGTATTTACAACACCGAAGAGGAAGTCGACAAGTTCCTCGACATTCTCGGACAGCTCATTGATGAGTCCAGGGAACAGACGAATCTGACGTCGGATGCGGTGCCGGGATATTGATATCCAAAATAAATAATCATCGGAAGCTCTGCTCAATGGCAGGGCTTTTTTTCAGCTGCATAAAAAAGGAATGTGCGATGAATACACATTCCTGATCAGTCAGTCTGTTTGACGACACCGGCAAGATAAGCCGCGAACATCCGGTCAGCCGTCACGGTGATATCGTAGGATCCCCGCTCGGTTGCCCAGTCAAAGATGATGCCCTTGGCCAGAATGCAAAGCTCCTTGGCGACGGTGTCCGCATCGTTTCCTTCTTTGAGTTCGCTTTCTTTCTGGTGAAGATATTTCCGGGAAATCTCGTAGAAAGCGTTGTACATATAAGCCGGATCGATGGCGCGGTTTTTCGCGTTGAAGAAGTTCATGCAGAAATCAACACCGTAATCAGCTGAATAGCGGATGTAGTATCTGTATGTGATCATCATCTGCTCAGCCAGATTCGCATTGTTCATTTCATCAATGTGCTCCTCGATGAACCGGTCGGCGGAAATGTTGTAATAATAGGCGAGAAGCTCATCCTTGTTTTTGAAAAAATGATAGAAACTGCCGTTGCTGGTACCGGAGGCAGCGCAGATTTTCCGGATGGTCAGCTTGTCATAGCCTTCTTTCTTCAGAACTTCAACCGCTGTTCTGAAGATCAGTTCACGCGTTTTCTTTCCGCTTTCAGTCAGTCGCTCATCTTCGTACATGCATCAGATCCTCCTGTATTGTTGATATTATCATTTAGCCGCGCATAAAGCAAAGCCGGCCATTTTTCAGGCCGGCCTGTTTCTCAGAGGGAAAGTCCGAGGAAATATGCTTCTTCGATATTCTTCAGTCCGGGTTTCACCTTTTCGGAATCACCGGTAATCCTGACATCGAAACCTTTGGCTTTCAGTTCGTCCGCAAGCGCGGTGTTGGGAACGGAACCGATGCTGATGACGATATCTGTCACATCGTAAATCTTTTTGATTTCATCATTCTGTCTGAATGTCACAACTCCGTTCTCATAGCTTTCAAAGAAAGCTTTTGCATAGGAATCAACCTTATATTCATCCATGGCTTTGAACAGGAAGTGGTTGTTGGAGAATTCACCGTCCGCGGAAATTCTGTCCCTGACTTCCAGAATGGTCACATCCTTGAAGTCCTGGGCCATATGAACAGCTGTTTCAACACCGACGGAACCGCCGCCGATGACGACAGCCTTATTGCCGGTAAGATTCTTTCTGCCGCTGAGAATCTCCTGTGCTTTGAAGATATTCTCACCTTCAAGGCCTTTGCCCTTGAGCATACGCTCAGTGCTGCCGCACGCATAGACGATCACATCCGGTTTTTCCTCTTCCGCTTTTTCGGCAGAATAAGGAGTATTCAGATGAATGGTGACATTGTATTTTGCAAGCTGGCGCTTCAGCCAGATGAGCAGGGTTGTGAAATCCTGCTTGGCAGTGGGCACCGCCGCAAGTTTCCACTGGCCGCCCAGATGATCCGAAGCTTCGTAAAGGGTGACATGATGGCCCTTCATCGCTGCTGTCATGGCAGCTTCGCATCCGGCAATACCGCCGCCGATAACAGTGACTTTCTTCGGTGTCTGCGCAGGAGTGAGGTCGGTGCAGTATTCTTTGACGGTTCTCGGATTGACCAGACACTGGATCGGAATGTTCTTGCGCAGATTGCCGAGGCATCCCTGTACACAGCCGATGCAAAGCTGAATATCGTCTCTGTTTCCTTCGAGGTATTTCTTCGGTGCCAGCGGATCAGCCAGGGAGGCTCTTCCCATAGCCACAAAGTCGCAGGTGCCGTCTTCGATGATATTGTTGGCGACATCGAAGTTCACGATTCTGCCGATGGCGATGACCGGGATATCCTTAATGACATCGCGGCATGCCTTCACATTCTGGATGAAACCGATCACGGAAATATGTGCAGGGGGAATAACTGCCCATTCGGTTGCGTTGACACCCTGGGAGATGGTGATCGCATCAATCGGCTCCTTTGCATAAATTCTTGCCACTTCACGTCCTTCATTGATGGAAAGACCGCCGGCCACATATTCATTGACAGTCAGTTTGAAGAGAACGGGATAATCCTCGCCGACCGCCTCACGGACAGCCTCGATGACCTCTCTTCCGAATCTGGTTCTGTTCCAGGTGGTTCCGCCGTACTCATCGCATCTCTTGTTGGAATAGGGTGAGTTGAACTGGTTGATCAGATAGCCATGGGCGCCATGAACCTCAACTGCGTCAAAGCCGCACTTTTTCGCTCTGAGTGCCGCATCGGCATATGCACGGATGACATCGTGAATGTCCTCTTCCGTCATTTCCTTCGGATTTTCAAATGAAGGGGGATCTTTGTAAGGGGAAGGCGCCATGCACTGCACGCCGTTGATTTTACTGTTGGTCTGTCTGCCCGCATGATAAATCTGGCAGCAAATCTTTGCGCCGAGCTGATGAATTCTTTCGACAAAAGCGGTATGCGCCGCAATCTGCTCATCGCTCCATAAACCCGGAAGATCACGGAAGCCGCCCGCGTAAGGGGTGACGGCATAATCCTCGGTGATGATCAGGCCCCATCCGCCTTTGGCTTTTTCCTCATGATACTGAATGAAACGTTCTGTCGGCATGCCATCCGGTGTGCATGTGTTTGTGACCATTGCCGGCACAATCAGACGGTTCTTCAATTCCATGTTTCCAATTCTGCCGGGGGTGAAAGCTGCGTTGTTTCTGATGTTGGTGTCCATATCCACACTCCTTTACGGAACCAATATAACACGAAATTAGAACGTATACTAGAGCATGTTCTAATTTTAGCGGAATTTTTCTTCCGGGGAGTTCTGAGACTCAATTGCGGCTGCCGGTAAAATGAAAAGTCCCGCTTCTTCTGCGGGACTTTAATGAAACGGATTATTCAACGCTGACCAGTTCAATGGTGAAGTTGAGTTCCTTGCCGGCCATTTCGTGGTTGGCATCAAGAGTGATGTTTTTGTCATCCTTGGCTGTGACCTTGACCGGGAAACGTCTGCCCATCTGGTCGGAAACCATTACTCTCTGGCCGACTTCCAGGTTTTCGGAGCCGGGCAGGGCGGCGATTTCAATCTCCATGACAGCTGCCGGATTGACATATCCGTAAGCTTCTTCCGGCATCAGATGAACATCTTTGATTTCACCGGGTTCCATGTCTGCGACTGCTTTATCGAAGCCGAAGATCATCATGCCCGCACCGCATACGAATTCCAGCGGCTGTCCACGGTCATAGGAGGAATCAAACTGGCTTCCGTCATTGAGGGTACCTCTGTAATGAACGGTGCACTTGCGGCCGACATTCTTTCCGTCAATCTGAGGAGCGGAATGACATCCGCTGCATCCGCCGCATCCTTCCTCATCATGGCATCCGCCGCATTCATGACCTTCCTCATGTTCATGATCATGATGATCACAGAGCGCATCGGATCCCTTGAGCTCGCCTTTGAGCCAGGAAATGACTGCCTCATCGACATCGCCCTCTGCACCTGCGCATACTTCAATGTCTGCCTGTGCAAGAGCAGCCTGGGCACCGGCGCCAAGACCGCCGCAGATCAGCACGTCAATGTCATGCTCTGCGAGAAGTCCTGCCAGGGCTTCATGGCCGACACCGCCGTTTGAAATGATCTCAGAGGAGATGATTTCGTTGTTTTCAATATTGAATAATTTAAAACTTTCAGTTCTTCCGAAATGCTGGAACACATTTCCGTTATCATAAGTAACTGCAATTTTCATGCTTATACCTCATTTCCGCAATGACTATGATACACAATTTCGTACAATTCACAAAGCACAATCATCAGCAGCCGGAACAGTGTGCATGCATGGTATTCTATGAAAAGGAGAATAATGGACAATGCACTACAGAAATGATAAATGCAGCAATCCGCTTTCCGTGCTCGGCTTTGGCTGCATGCGCTTTGCGAAAAAGGGAAACGCGATTGACATGGAACAGGCCGAAAAACAGATCATGGCCGCATATGAGGCGGGAGTGAATTATTTTGATTCCGCTTATATTTATCCGGGCAGCGAGGCTGCCATCGGCGAGATCTTTGAAAAAAACGGCATCCGTGAAAAGATCCATATTGCCACCAAACTTCCCCAGTATCTGATCTCAAACAAAGAAGCCCTCGACCGTTATTTCAATGAGGAGCTCAAGCGTCTGCGCACGGATTATGTGGATTACTATCTCATGCACCATATGACCGACGTTGCCATGTGGGAGAAACTCAAAGCGGTCGGTATCCTGGAATGGATTGAAGAAAAGAAGGCATCCGGCGCCATCCGCAATATCGGCTTTTCATATCACGGCAATACCGATAATTTCCTGAAAATCCTCAATGACTATGACTGGGATGTATGCCAGATCCAGTACAACTATCTCGATGAAGTCAGCCAGGCCGGCCGGGCCGGACTGAAAGCCGCATATGAAAAGGGTATACCGGTCATTATCATGGAGCCTCTCAGAGGCGGCAAGCTTGTGAATATGTTACCGGAAGGCGCCAGAAAGGCTATGGCAGAGAGTTCCCATGCATGGAGTCCGGCGGAATGGGGATTGAGATGGCTTTATGATCAGCCCGAAGTCACCGTGGTTCTTTCCGGCATGAACACGATGGAGATGGTAAACGAGAACTGCAGAGTCGCTTCTGAAACCTTCGCCCACAGTCTGAAAGAGGAAGACTTCAAAGTGTTTGAAGCTGTCAAAAAGGCGATCAACGAAAATGAAAAGGTCGGCTGCACCGGCTGCCGCTACTGCATGCCATGCCCGAAGAATGTGGATATTCCCGGCATCTTCCGCAGCTACAATACGATGTTCATCGAATCAAAACATCAGGGCAGATTCCAGTTTGCCCAGACCGTGGGCCTGACAAAGGAACCGGCCTTCGCTTCGCAATGCATTGAATGCGGAAAGTGTGAACAGCACTGTCCACAGAACATTCCGATCCGCGCAAAACTCAAAGAGGCGGACAAAGCACTCAGACCGCTTCCTTACAAGATCGGAATCAATCTGGTCAGAGCATTCATGTTCCGCGGAAACAAAGCATAACAGTCTTCATTTCCGTCAATCGTCATACTGCTTTTCGTAAGTTTTCTGTACAATGAAATCAACAGAGCAGGAGGAACCGCAATGCTATACAGAAAAGTCAGAATCAGCGGACTGGACGATAAAAAGCGTCTTTACCGTGTCCTTTATGTTCCGCACAATCTCAATCTTTCTGAGTTTGCTCAGATCATCCGTGAAACCTTCCGTATGAATGAAGGACATCTCTATGAATTCCGCAAGGGTCAGATATGCTGGACTGAAAGCAGAGAAGAATTTGAGGAATGGGATGACAGTCCCGGCTTGCCGATGCGTGAGTACAATATTCTGGAACCCGGTGACACATATCGTTTTATATACGATTATGGTGATGACTGGGAATTTGAAATCCGCATTTATAAAGCGGAAAAAGAATTTGATTCTGATCTGCCTGCCATCGTTCTGGATGGCAAGGGACGCGGCATCTGGGAAGATAACCATGGCGGATATTGGGCATTGTTAAACGGTGAAATGCCCATGGATCTTTCTGAAGATGATGAGGAAAGAGATTTTTATATGCCCTGGAATCTTGAACTGGAAAAGGCCGGCAATACATTCGATACAATTGATCCGGAAGAGGAGACCGATTATCTGTCCGCGGTTGTTTCCCGGGATGAAACAGATGATGATTCCGGCAGTATCTGGAAGGAATTCAACAGCCTTTATGACAGAGCTGATGACATTTCATGGCTCTCGGAAGGAGAAAGCTCTTCCCTGTGGATCCGCGCTTTTGAGGAATTCAAAAGAATATGTGAAAATCTGAAAGCGGAAAACAGACTTCCTGATACACTTGAAGAACTGGAAGATCAGGATCCCGCTTTTGACGGATACGGTTTCGCTGAAGATCTGGTTGATGCGCTGCTTGATGAAAATCGATACGAAGAACTTCTGAGAATCACGGATGAATTTGCACAGCTGTTTGACAATGATCCGGAAACGATGAATGAACTTATCCGCGGCAAAGCCGAAGCGCTGTACGGACTTGGCCGCAGCGATGAAATGCTTGCATATACAAAACAGGTCTATGAAGAGAATCCTGCAAACTACGAAGCCGCAAGACTGCTTCTCGATGCGTACCGTTACAACCGTAAAAAGAAAGACGGAAAGCAGTTTATGGAGGCAGTCCTTAAAAAGGAGCCTGAAATCAATGATGATAACTATCCTTTCTATTACGCTGCAATGGAATTCGCTGAATATGCCGGAATGAAAGCTCTTGCAAAAAAACTGAGAAAAACGATTGATGCGGAAAATGAGAAGGATGAACAGGAACTGGAAGAGGAGCTCAGTCTGTTCGGCGAGGAGGATGAGGACTTTGATTTTTTGATCCGCCATCTGCATATGACGGTGACAAAATACAAACTTGATCCGACAGATGATCATTTTACTGATGTTGTCACGGCACTCGGACTGCTTGCGGCCTGGGATGAAATGATCTGGTTCGCAGGCGATTCCGGCGGTTCACACAACGGCAGAGTGCAGATGCGGATGGTAAAAGATCAGGACACACAGAAAAACTACCTGGGACTGTTTTCAACAAATGACCGCAGACTTCAGGATGGTGTCACGCTTTATAAAGGATCGGCGAAGAAGCTTTTGAAAATGGCAGCGGAAGAGGAAGAAATCGGCGGTGTTATTTTGGATGCATACCCGGATGATGATGGGATTATTATGATTGAAAAACCTCTGATCATTCATTTGCTTGAGCTGGCGCATCGTCTGCATGACTCATATGATGAAGATGACGAGCAGTCCACTGACTGGATGGACGATGATGACAGTCTTCCGTTCTGAGAAAACACAATGAAAAAAGAATACCTGCCGCAGCGGATGATCAGTCCTGATCCTGTGACAGGTATTTTTTCATTTCAATAAATTGTAGGAATATCATCCGTGTCGACCATCTTCCGGAATTCATCAAGATCATTCTCATCCATGATTAACATAACCTCATGGAATTCGCCGCCTTTGCGGTCGCGGTAGCCTGCGGTTTTTTCGCCGGTGCAGATTGAGGAACGAATGACCGGCTGATGTTTTTCCGGATCATAGCCGGGGATGGTTCTGACCTGTTCGTCTTTGAATTTTGAACGGAAGATATCGAAAATACTCTTTGTGCCGGTCTTCATAAAAACTGCTCCTTTTTTCCATTATTGACGCGCTTCCCCTCATTTTTCAAGAGCCGCGAAACAGATCAGCGGGATTAATACTATAATGAGAACATGGCAAAGGTTCTCATCGAAAACATCTCATATCTGAATGATCCGCAATGCTTTTCGGAAAACTATGAACGCATGAGCGCATACCGCAGAGCAGCGCCCGACAATATGAAACTGCAGAAGGACCGGATGCTTTCACTGGGAGCGGGAATTCTTCTGAATAAGGCACTCGATTCGTGCGGTCTCAGCGGGGAATACACAATCGCATACGGGAAATACGGAAAGCCTTATTTTCCGCAAATCAAGGATCAGTTCCGTTTCAGCCTTTCCCATTCCGGAACAATGGCCATGTGTGTTTTCTCATCAGACGGGGAAAACAGAGCGTTAAGCACCGGATGCGATATCCAGGAGAAACGGAAAACAGATCTGAAGATCGCAGAACGTTTTTTCCATCCTTCGGAATATGAGCTGATCATGAAAGAAGCGGATCACGAAAAGAGAACTGACCTGTTTTACCGCTTATGGACACTTAAGGAAAGCTGTCTCAAAGCAGCCGGTACAGGGACTTTGCTGTCAATGAAGGATTTCCGGATTCAATTGAATGCGGATGCGAATCCTTCGGTATGGAAGGGGGATCAGCGGATGCCCTTCACATTTGAAGAAATCCGGGATATTCCCGGATACAGCGCATCATACTGCATTGCGGAAGAACATGATCCAAAAGGGATCTGATATATGGAGGCATGATGATTTATACAGTTACATTGAATCCAGCATTGGATTATGTGATCCAGACGGATCATTTCAGACCCGGACAGATCAACCGGAACAAAACCGAGAGTATTTATTTCGGAGGCAAGGGCATCAATGTCTCCTGCATTCTCAATGAACTCGGCATTGAAAGCACCGCCCTCGGTTTCATTGCCGGCTTTACCGGAAAGGCCTTGAAGGAAGGTCTTGATTCCATGGGAATCCATACGGATTTCACCGAAGTGGAAAACGGATTTACCAGAATCAATGTCAAACTGAAATCAGATGAAGAGACTGAAATCAACGGCAGGGGCCCGCTGATTGAACCGGCTGATTTTGAATCCTTTCTGCAAAAGATCAGAGCCATTCAGAAAGGGGATATCCTGATTCTTTCCGGCAGTATTCCATCATGCATGCCATCCGATACTTATGAACAGATCATTCAGAACCTTGATCCCGATGTGCGCGTTGTTGCGGATGCGGAAAAAGATCTGCTGCTGAAGATTCTGAAATATCATCCGTTTCTGATCAAACCGAACAATATCGAGCTTGGCGACATGTTCGATACCGTATTGAGAACAGATGATGAAATCATCGCCTGTGCGCGGAAACTCAGACAGCAGGGGGCAGTGAATGTGCTTGTTTCACGGGCGAAGGACGGCGCACTTCTGGTGGATGAGAATGATCAGGTCCATACAATCGGCGTTGCGAAGGGAACGGTTGTGAATTCGGTCGGAGCAGGCGATTCGATGGTGGCCGGATTCCTTGGCGGATATCTGAAAACAGGCGATTATGCATATGCGCTGAAACTTGGCACGGCATGCGGAGGCGCCACGGCCTTCCATTCAGGTCTTGCCACATCAGAACAGATTGAAGAAGTATTGAAATCATTGCATTAAAAAAATCCTCGTCTGAGGCCAATGGCGTAAACCTGGAAAACGGTTTACGTCATTTTTTAATCAGCGCCGAAAATAAAAAAAAGATGTTTCAGAAGAGCGCAAAAGAAAGTTGAGCAGTTAGTAACTGAACTGATTATGGATATTGATGATTGAACTTATCGGCTTATCGTTCTATGCTTAACTTGCTTGAGAGACATCGTCTCTATACTACGGACTGGATTACTGATTAGATGTCGTGAATCCAGTCTTTGTTTTTCTCAGGGGCGGATTCTTTCTTCCATCAATTCTGTAGCGGGGTTGGTGAACCGTAATTCTGAATTTATCCCATCGCTTATAATGTCTTCCTTCACGTATCATTACCCTGACTCGGGCACACTCCTGAACCAGCTCTTTCAGTTTCTCAGCACTCAGTCTTCCATTGAAGAAAGATCTGACAAACCATGAGGAACGGCACATCTCAATAACATGCTTATTGTTGACCAAGTGCTCACCTGGCCGGCAATTCCTCTCTTCTGCAGTATTGCGGATCAGATTTTCTATATTTGAGAATATGATTTTCGCCATAATCTCATTGGTAAGTGCGATTGGATTGGCAGTATTCAGTTGCTCAATATCAAGAAGATTCTTCAATGTGCCATAACCTGTCTCAATATCCCATCTTTCCACATGATAAATATGAATGATGTCTTCTGTGTCAAATTCATCAGGTGAAAGATTGGTAAAGTACTCGGCATCCAGAGAATGATGTATGATTTTTCTTTCCTTTCTGAAGGTTATGTATTCTTCATCATACTCGTAATGACCTTTGACCAGTCTCACACGCATAACCGGATAAATTGAAATATATCTGCGGATATAATCACGGATGATCCGTTTCCGCCACATTTTGTGAATCAGGATCCGGAGAACTATATCCCTACATTCCGGACATACTGCAGCACGCTCCTTTTTGAAAAAATTCCTCTTGGCGCGGATTAAATATCTATATCCCTTCATCTCACAGTATTTAAACAGCTCAGCCGAGCCATAATACCGGTCAGCCAGGATAATCACCTTATAACACTTGAGAACGTCCTCCAGCACCTCAAGATGTTTGAAAAGCAGCGGGATCTCAGATATATCCTGATGCACTACCTGAAAATCAAGAATCACTTTATTCAAAACATCATAGGCGACTGAAATCCTGGCCTGCGGTGGACTGTGCCCATCCTTTTCGGGATCCTTATTATGTGTTTTTCTGCCGAAAAGGTTTCCTAATACAGGATGATTGGGAAATGTTGCGAATGTGCCGTCAACAGCGATGAGGAGATATCCCTGCATCGTTTTCTTTTTCATAGGAAGGTAGATTTTCTCCAGGAACATCTGCTGTATCTTATGCCACACATCATAATTCAGGATCGACATTCTTTTTAACACCGCCTGTTTACTGGGGGGGTTCAGACTGTTGAGGTCCGGATAAAATCTGCAGATGTCCTCAGAAAGAGTCAGACCCTGCCTGAATATCAGATAAGTGAGCAGATAACGAAGTGGCATTTTGCCGTCTTCTCTGGTAAAGGAAGTTGGGATGATACGTGCATAAGGAAATAAATCCTCTGAATGAATGATGGAAGAAAATGTTTTAAGAAGCTGTCTGAGCTTCATGAGACTATACTACTTCTGATCGTATACGAGACGAGGTTTAGGATCCTCAAAGGCGGCTTTGATATAAGGAACCTGGTCATTCTCAAACAAGCCAAGATTACGTACGGTACGGTGCTTAACCTTTCCATTTTCACGATAAGCCTCAGTCAGATAGATAAAGGATGTATTTTTCCTTCCTTTATTGTTGGGAACCACTTTAACGAACATACAGACCTCCTTTCCTATACTACATTATCACCTATATAATCGTTTATTTACGATTCATAATCAATATTACCCTTTACTACTTTCACCGTTTACTTGACGTTTTGGCAATAAAAAAGGCGTATCCCCATATTTTTGGGTTTACGCCATTGTCCTCGTCTGAGGATTTTTCATTTGCCTTAGCCTTTGACGGTTTTGAGAACTTCAGCGAGATCCTGCTTCGGGGATTCGTTGAATTTCAGCTCAATGGCATCATTCTCATCATAGCGGGGAATGATATGGAAATGCAGATGGTCAACCGACTGTCCGGCTGCCTCACCGCAGTTTGTCAGAACATTGACACCGTTTGCTTTGGTGTTTTTGACGATCTGTGCGGCCAGCTTCTTCGCGACGGATACACAGGCCAGTACGGATTCCTCATCGGCTTCGATGATATTTCTGACATGTTTTTTCGGCATGACAAGGGTATGGCCGTAAGTCACCTGGGAAATGTCCAGGATGGCAAGAACCTTTTCGTCCTCATAGACGACGGCTGACGGGATCTTATGATCGATGATATCGCAGAAAATGCACATAATGGAACTCCTCCTGTCTGAAATTATAACACCATATTCATCTGCCGATGTATTCGGAAAGCACTGCGGTCAGTATATCCGCAAATGCCATCATCACCGTCTGCGATCCGGCGAACACCTGATTGAGAGGGACTTTGGGCAGTTCGATGGTATGCGTGGCATAGTCGCTCATTTTCGCACGGGCGGCAGGTGTGATCAGCCAGATCTTTTCCGTCTGATCATCCAGCTGGGAAAGGAACTCTTTCTGGTCTGTGATTTCACCCGTGGTGGAAAACATAATGACGGCGGTATGCTCATCAATGATGTAAAGAAGATGCTGGAAATCCAGAACACTCGTACCGCAAAGCGCAGACAGACCGAGATCAATCAGATTCATGCGCAGCTTTTCAGCGGCGGTTGAAGTTCTGTAACGGCCAAGAATCACCACCCGATCTGCTTCCGTGATGTCTTTGCATAATTGATTCAGTTCCCGGCGGTCCAGTGCGCTCAGGGCTCCGATTGCCTCACTGTACAGGTGCGCCAGGGAGGATACGGTATCCGTTTCGGAAACACGTTTTCCGCTGTTCTGCCTCTGCCAGATCATGATTTCGGAACGGAAATCCTTGTATCCGCTGAAGCCGAGATGCTTGCAGAAGCGCAATACAGCTGCGACAGAGGTGTCCGCCATCATCGCAATCTGCGAGATGGTGAAGCGGGTCACCACGCCCGGATCGTCGATCACAGTCCGGTATACTTTCCTTTCCGCATCGGTCAGCTCATTCTCATAACCGATGATTTTCTGAATAATGTCCATATTTGTCACCTGTAAACAATTATAAAGCAAGCAGATGATTGAAACAGCTATAACGCAATGTTAAAATTATCATCGCAAATGCACACAGGTGATAAAAATATCACGGAGGGGAAATGAAAAATTTTGCAAAAATTGCGCTGGCCGGCATGATGGCACTGTCCATGGCAGCCTGCGGCACATCCGGAACATCTCCGGACTCTTCATCCGGTGCGCTGTTCAAGGCAGGCACCTACGAGGCGGAAGCGGAAGGCTTCGGCGGCTCCGCATCTCCGATCCATCTGAGCGTTACATTGACTGAAGACAAAATCGAATCCATCGAATATACAGCTGACGGCGAAACACCGACAGTCGGTGGAGCAGCTCTGCCCAAACTCGTTGAAAACGTGATCGCGGCACAGTCTCCGAACATTGACGGTGTATCCGGTGCGACTGTCACATCCGGCGGTTTCTTCACCGCTCTCAACGATGCCCTCACCCAGGCAGGTGCGGATCCTTCCAAGCTTGAACCGCAGGATACAGGCAAAGCAGCTGCTGAAGACATTGAAAAGACCACTGACATTGTCATTGCCGGTGCCGGCGGCGCAGGCATGACAGCCGCCATCACGGCAGCCCAGGCAGGCAAGAAAGTCATCATTCTTGAAAAAGGCTCGGTTTCCGGCGGCAACTCCAGCTATGCGACCGGCGGTATGAATGCGGCTAACACACACTATCAGAAGGAACAGGGAATCGAGGATTCCGCTGATCTCTACTATGCCGACACCATGAAGGGCGGCCATGATCTGAACAATCCGGATCTGGTCAGAACACTGGCGGACAATTCTTCCGCAGCCATCGACTGGCTTGATTCCATCGGTGCTCCGTTAAGCAATGTCGGTCAGGCAGGCGGCGCTTCCGCAATGCGTCAGCACCGTCCGGTCAATGAAGAAGGAAAGATTCTCTCCGTCGGCACATATCTGGTTGAACATCTGACTTCCAAATGTGAAGAGCTTGGCATCGAGATTATCTATGGCGCCAAGGTTGACAGAGTTCTTGTCAATGAAGGCAAGGCTGCAGGTCTGCACGCAACCGGAACAGAAGGCAACTCCATCAAGATTCTGGCTGACAAAGTCATCATCGCCACCGGCGGTTTCGGATCCAACCCCGATATGATCGTCAAATACAGACCGGATCTGGAAGGCTATGTTTCCACCAATGCGCCGACCATCACCGGCGACCTGATTCCGCTGCTGGAAGATATCGGTGCAGACTTCGTCGATCTGGAACAGATCCAGGTTCATCCGACCGTTGTCCAGAAGGACGGCGCTCTGATTTCCGAATCCCTGCGCGGTGACGGCGCGATCCTGCTCAACAAGCACGGCAAGCGTTTCACTGATGAAATGAACACAAGAGACTATGTCTCCGCACGTATCTCTGAACAGGATGACAGCTATGCATGGCTGATCGCTGACCAGAAGATGGCTGACGAGTCCACTGTTGTCGAAAAATATCACAGCAAGGGCTACATGGTTCAGTGCGACACACTGGCAGATCTGGCCAAGCTGATCGGCTGCGAGGAAAGCACACTTGAAGAAACATTCTCCAAGTGGCAGGCTGCAGTCGCTGCCCAGAAGGATGATGAGTTTGAACATGAGGCAATCACCTCTGTTATCACAGACCTCTCCCACGCGCCTTATTATGCAGTACAGATCGCTCCGGGCATCCACCACTGCATGGGCGGTGTCAAGATCAACACCAATGCCGAAGTGATCAGCACAGAAGGCAATGTCATTGAGAACCTCTATGCGGCCGGCGAAGTGACCGGCGGTGTCCATGGCGGAAACCGTCTGGGCGGAAACGCGGTAGCTGACTTCGTTGTCTTCGGACGCATTGCCGGCGAAAACGCTTCAAAATAACAGACTCTCTTTCTGAAACTGCGGATTCATTCCCGTGATTCCGCGGTTTCTTTTTTTGTGAACGCTGTTAACAGAAAAGACAAACTCCTGTAAAATACTGTTTGCGAGTTTGATTGGGAATATAAACAGAGGCAATCTATGACACTGAAAGATCTGAAACCCGGTGAAAGCGGGAAAATTATAAAAGTCGGCGGTGAAGGCGCCCTGCGCCAGCACTTTCTTGACATGGGCGTGATTCCGGATGCCGATGTCACATGTGTGAAACTGGCTCCGATGGGCGACCCCATGGAACTCAGACTTCACAATTATGAGCTGACCCTGAGACTGGAGGATGCGGAAAAGATCGATATCGCAAAAATCACGGAAGCGCAGATTGAAAAAGAAGAGGCGGACCGCAAGAAAAAGGAGATCACCCATCCGGGTATCGGTGAGTGGAAAAACAACGAACACCGGAATGATGATGCCCATGCGGTGAACAGCGGAAAGCTTGTCTTTGCGCTGGCCGGCAATCAGAACTGCGGCAAGACAACCCTGTTCAACCAGCTGACCGGCTCCAACCAGCATGTCGGCAATTTCCCCGGTGTGACGGTTGACCGCAAAAGCGGTGTGATCAAGGGCTATCCGGATACCGAGGTGATTGACCTGCCGGGTATTTATTCCCTGTCGCCTTATTCCAGTGAAGAGATTATTTCCAGACAGTTCATCCTGGATGAAAAACCGACCGCGATCATCAACATTGTTGATGCGACCAATATTGAAAGAAACCTTTATCTGACCATGCAATTGATGGAGCTCGGCATTCCGATGGTTGTCGCCCTCAATATGATGGATGAGATGGAAGGCAATGGGGGGCATGTCAGAATCAATGAGATGGAAGCCATTCTCCAGGTGCCGGTTGTGCCGATTTCAGCGATCCGCAATCAGGGTGTCCATGAACTGATTTCCCATGCCATCCATGTTGCAAAATACAATGAAAAACCGGGCCGTAACGACTTCTGTGAAAAGAGCGACCACGGCGGAGCGGTTCACCGCTGCATTCACAGCGTCATGTACATGATCGAGGACCATGCCGAAGCGGCAGGTATTCCGCTGCGTTTTGCGGCCAATAAACTGATCGAGAATGATCCGCTTGTCACGGAAGCGCTGAAACTGGATCAGAACGAAAAGGACGCGATTGAAAAAGTCATTGTCCAGATGGAACAGGAAAGAGGCCTTGACCGGGCCGCGGCGATGGCGGATATGCGCTATCTCTTCATCAGCCGTCTGTGCAATGAAACTGTTGTCCATCCACGTGAAAGCCGCGAACATAAGCGCAGCGGCAAAATCGATGAAATCCTGACCGGAAGATTCACGGCGATCCCGGTGTTCATCGTGATCATGGCACTGATCTTCTGGATGACCTTCAACGGCCCGGGCGGCTGGCTGCAGGGACTGATTGAAAGCGGCGTGGACGCACTGACCGCGAAAGTCGACGCGGCGCTCAGCACTGCCGGTGTTTCTGAAGCGGTGCATTCGCTTGTGGTGGAAGGCATTTTCGCAGGTGTCGGTTCCGTATTGAGCTTTGTGCCGGTCATTGTCATTCTGTTCTTCTTCCTCTCGCTACTGGAAGACAGCGGATATATGGCAAGAATCGCCTTTGTCATGGATAAGCTTTTGAGAAAGATCGGTCTGTCCGGACGCAGTATTGTGCCGATGTTAATGGGATTCGGCTGTACGGTTCCCGCCGTCATGGCAACCCGCACACTGCCCAGTGAGCGCGACCGCAAAATGACAATCATGCTGACGCCGTTCATGAGCTGTTCGGCAAAGCTTCCCATATACGGTTTCTTCATCGCAACCTTCTTCCCCGGCAAAGGCGGACTGGTCATGGTCTCCCTTTATTTCCTGGGAATTCTTGTCGGTATTCTTGCGGCATTGATCTCAAAGTCCTTCTTCAAGGGTGAACCGGTTCCGTTTGTCATGGAACTGCCCAATTACCGCATGCCTGCCATGCGCAATGTGCTGCGTCTGATGTGGGACAAGGCAAAGGACTTCCTGCAAAGAGCCTTCACGGTCATCTTCATCGGCACGATTGTCATCTGGTTCTTAAGAACCTTTGACTTCGGCCTGAACATGGTCGGTGATCCCGAAGAAAGCATGCTGGCAGCGCTTGCCGGTATGATCGCACCGATTCTCAAACCGCTCGGCATGGGCGACTGGAGAATTTCAACCGCATTGATTTCCGGTTTCCTTGCCAAGGAGAGCGTTGTTTCCACGCTGACTGTTCTCTATGGCGATCCGGCCGGTCTTGCGGCGGCCATGAGCATGTCCACAGCGGTGGTGCTGCTTGTCTTCTGTCTGCTTTACACACCTTGTGTGGCAGCCATCGCGGCAGTCAGAAGGGAATCCGGCTCCGCATGGGCAGCCGGTATGGTGGTACTGCAGTGCGCGGTCGCATGGTTGTGCGCATTCTGTGTGCGTCTGCTGGTGCTGATGTTCGGTTATTAATCATTCAATCAGGCGGAGAAAAAAATCTCCGCTTTTTGTTTCGGTTTCATCAATTGTGCAGACGGTGTTCAGCTTTTGTTCAGAAAAGGCAATTACTATAATCGTGCAGACAGGCAGAAAGGAGTTTATATGAATACTCTCACGATGAAAAAGAATACAGCTGCATTCCTGGCAGCTGTCATGTTAACCGCAGCCGGATGCTCGGCCAAAACAGCAGCGGCGGATCAGGAACAGTCACAGGAAACCGCGGCAGAGGTGCAGACCGAAACAGCAGAAGAAGATACACAGAAGGAGGAGACAGCGGTTCAGACCATTTCGCAGAACACAGTTGTCTCAACCGCTGATGTCACATCATCCGGACTGCTGGATGCCACAGATTTCTTCACCGAACGTGATCTGACCCAGACAGCGGATCTCACAAATGCGCAATACATCACATTAACCAGCGGACAGGATGTCAATATCACTGAGGAAGGTGTCTATGTATTCTCGGGAACAGTCACAGATGTCACCATCCGTGTCGAAGCGGATGATACCGCCAAGGTTCAGCTCGTGCTTAACGGTGTATCCATCACCAATGACGGTGTGCCCGCAATCTATGTCGTATCCGCTGACAAGGTGTTTGTGACAACCACAGAAACAGAAAACACCCTGACCGTCAACGGCACATTCACAGCCGACGGCGACACCAATACAGACGCGGCGATCTTCTCCAAGGATGATCTGGTTCTCAACGGTCTTGGCACACTGAACGTCAACTCCGTCGATAACGGCATCACATGCAAGGACGATATGAAGATCACAGGCGGCACATATGTGATTCACGCAAACGGCGACGCTCTTGAGGCCAATGATTCGATCAGGATCAGCGATGGTGACTTCACAATCAGCAGTGCATCCGACGGTATCCATGCGGAAAATGATGAAGATCAGACAACCGGCTATGTCTACATCTGCGGCGGCACATTTGATATCGAATCTTCCGATGACGGCATCTACGGAAATCTCGCTGTTCAGATTGACGGCGGCACAATTACCGTAACAGCTGCTGAAGGTATTGAAGGCACCTATGTGCAGATCAACGGCGGCGATATTGATGTCAGCGCCAGCGATGACGGCATCAACGCGGCTGCCAAGACAACAACATACACA
The DNA here is from genome assembly GCA_000701725.1 of Erysipelotrichaceae bacterium NK3D112. Taxonomy (GTDB): domain Bacteria; phylum Bacillota_I; class Bacilli_A; order Erysipelotrichales; family Erysipelotrichaceae; genus Bulleidia. The sequence continues at coordinate 7,260 of JNJQ01000010.1, read as the reverse complement.
CCGACCCTTGAAATCACCGGCGGCAATCTTGATGTCACCATGGGCGCAGGCGACACAGACGCCCTTGACGCCAACGGCTATATTTATATCAGCGGCGGCAATGTGAACATCTCCGCACAGTTCGCCTTCGACTATGATTACGGCGCAGAAATGACAGGCGGCACCGTGACTGTCAACGGCCAGCAGATCACCTCCATCACCAACTCCATGATGGGCGGCGGCATGGGCGGCATGCAGGGCGGCATGGGTCCCGGCGGCGGCATGGGTCCCGGCGGAGGTATGGGAGGCGGCTTCGGACGTCCGTAATCCCTGAAACCAACATCTGAAAAGACCTCCGGGAATTGTGAAAATTCCGGAGGTTTTTATCTGCTTGCATGATCATGTGCTATGATTTTTTTAAAGATAAAGGGGGATTTATTTATGGAGAATGTTATCAGGACTTTAACTGAATTCGGCACCACCAGCGGCCTGCGGATCGTATTGGCAATCATCGCATGGTTCGTCGGCAGAATGATCATCAAGGCCATTATCAGCGCAATCAAAAAGACACCGGGTTTCAAGAAGCTTGAACAGACCGTCGCACTGTTTGTGACCAATATCATCAAGGCTGTTCTGACTGTTATCCTGGTGATTTCCATCATCAGTATTCTCGGTGTGCCGATGGCATCCGTGATTGCGGTTCTTGCGTCTGCGGGCGTCGCAGTGGGCATGGCCCTTCAGGGAGCTCTTTCCAATGTGGCCGGCGGTATCATGTTGATGATTCTGAGACCGTTCAATGTCGGTGATTATGTGGAAGCGGCAGGCGTTGAAGGCGTTGTCAGTGCAATCAATCTCTTTTACACTGTCATCACAACCGCCCAGAACTCAAAGATCACCGTTCCCAACGGCACTCTGATGGGCGCCAATGTCGTCAACCAGACAGCCAACCCGACAAGACGTCTTGATCTGACCTTCTCGGTCGGCAAGGACACTGACATTTCTGCGGCTCTGAAGGTTCTGGCTGCCGTTGCGGATGCGGATGAAAAGGTTCTCAAGGATCCTGCACCCTCACCGATTGTGGCCGGCGGCACCGATACCGCGGTTGATCTTTGCCTGCGTGTCTGGGTGGCCAAAGAGGATTATCTGTCCGAAAAGGCAGCTCTTACCCAGAAAGTCGTGCTTGCCTTCGGCAAAGCCGGCATGACCGCACCGGCTGTGCGGGTCATCGCATCCAGATAAGATCTCTGATCACGGGTTCCTCTGGAGCCCGTTTTTTTTTGTTGCGTATGCGTGTATCAGAGCTGTGTTTGAATGTTATAATGTGAGCCATGTCCGCGTTTAATCTGTCTGAAAGAATGCTGAAGCAGGATGCCTTCTCGCTTCAGGAAAAAATATCCATTGTGGCAAGACTTTCCGTACCGGGAATTCTCGCCCAGGTTTCCGATATCATCATGCAGTATATCGATGCGGCGATGGTCGGGGTGCTCGGCGCTTCGGCAAGCGCCTCAATCGGTCTTGTTTCCTCATCAACCTGGCTGGTGGGCGGAATCATCGGCGCCGCAGCTAGCGGTTTTTCCGTGCAGGCAGCCCATGCAGTCGGAGCAGGCGACAACAGACGGGCGTCCTCGCTGTTCAGACAGTCGCTCGGTTTCACTCTGCTGTTTTCCTCTCTGATCGCGGCAATCGGTGCTTCCATCGCGCCTTCACTGCCGCGCTGGCTCGGAGCTGAACAGAGTCTCTGGAAAGATGCTTTCGCATATCTTGCATGTTTCTGCATGTTTCTGCCCTTGCGGCAGCTCAACCGGCTTTGCGCGAATATGCTGCAATGCAGCGGCGATATGAAAACACCGTCGATCATGCTGTCACTGATGTGCCTGCTTGATGTGGTGTTCAATTTCTTCCTGATCTTTCCCACCCGCGTGATCTCGTTTGCGGGAATGAGTTTTACCGTATATGGCGCCGGACTGGGCGTGCTTGGGGCACAGCTTGGCACATCGCTGGCGGTGCTGGTATGTGCGGCTCTGCTGTTTTACGCGGCAGCCTTCCGCTCTCAAATTCTCTGTTTCGCCAATTCAAAAAGCAGCTGGATCGTGCAGAAGGATGTATTGGCAAAGGCGTGCCGGATCGGTGTGCCGATGGCTCTGGAAGGCTCAGCGCTTTCTCTTGCCCAGATCGTATCGACAATGATCATTGCCCCGCTTGGAACAACGGCCATCGCAGCCCATTCCTTTGCGGTGACCGCGGAATCGATCTGCTATATGCCGGGCTTTGGCATCCAGCAGGCTTCAACGACACTTGTCGGCCAGTCGCTTGGCGCAAAACGCAAGGATCTGACCCGCTCGTTCGCGTGGATCACCGTGTTTGCGGGCATTGCTGTCATGACGCTGACCGGAGCCGTCATGTATGTTTTCTGTCCGTATGTCTTTCAGTTTCTGACACCGGTGAAAGAGGTGCAGGAACTTGGCGCGCATGTGCTGCGATATGAGCTTCTGGCGGAACCGCTGTTTGCGGCGAGCATCGTTGTGACAGGAGCACTCAGAGGTGCAGGTGATACGTTTGTGCCGGGCATCATCAATCTGATTTCCATGTGGGGAATCCGTCTGACTCTTGCCTGGTTTCTTTCAAAAAGAATCGGACTTTCCGGTGTGTGGATTGCCATGGCGATTGAGCTCAGCTGCCGCGGCATCTTCTTCCTGATCCGTCTGAAACGGGAAAAATGGCTGAACAAAGGGGGACTTTAATATGGAAACAATCACAAGAATCGGAATTATCGGCGCGATGGAAGATGAAGTCAGCGCCATCAGACAGCAGATGAACATCACGGACACGCAGACAATCGCTTCCATGGAGTTCTGCTGCGGCACTCTCAAAGGCAAAGAGGCCGTGGTTGTGCAGTGCGGCATGGGCAAGGTCAATGCCGGTATCTGCGCACAAATGCTCATCAGTGTGTTCGGGGTGAACGCAGTGGTCAACACCGGTGTGGCAGGCTCCCTCAACAATGACATCAATATCGGCGACATCGTCATTTCCACCGATGCCGTCCAGCATGATTTCGATGTCTCGGCGATCGGCTTTGCGAAAGGGGAGATTCCCTATACAGGTCTTTACGCATTTGAGGCGGACAAAACCCTGCGTGCAAAAGCGGCGGAAGCGGTGAAGGCTGTTTCACCGGACACCGGCATCTTTGAAGGAAGAATCTGTTCCGGCGATCAGTTCATCGCCTCAAAGGAACAGAAAAAACGGATCATTGAACAGTTCAATGGCTATTGCGCTGAAATGGAAGGAGCTGCCATTGCCCAGGTGTGCCATCTGAATCACATTCCGTTTGTGATTATCCGGGCGATCTCTGACAAAGCGGATGATTCCGAGGAAGTCTCCTTTGAAATCTTCGCAAAAAAAGCGGCCGCGATCAGCGCATCGGCCGTCATCCATATGATTGAAAACTGATGATTGAAAAAAGGCGGACCGTGATGATCCGCCTTTTATAAGGCTGTTTTGAAGAATTACTTCATCAGGCTGAGGAACATTGCCTTGATGTCCTCAACTGTGACAGGCTTCGGGTTGCCCGGTGTGCAGGCATCCTTGAGCGCGTCAGCGGAAAGAGCGTCGACGTCTTCCATCGGAACAACGTCCTTGAGGCTCATTTCGATACCGACATCCTCACCGAGTTTCTTGACGGCTGCGACTGCGGCTGCGCGTGCTTCCTCAAGCGGCATTGTGTATGCGCCTTCGACTCCGAACGCATCAGCGATGTCTCTGTACTTCTCGCCTGTGCACTCAGCGTTGTAAGCCATAACGGTCGGCAGAAGGGTAGCGCATGCCTTTCCGTGAGGCATTCCGTAGTAAGCGGACAGTGTGTGAGCCATGGAGTGGTCAACGCCAAGACCGACGTTGGAGAAGCCCATACCTGCGACATACTGTGCAAGAGCCATGTCTTCTCTGCCCTTCGGATCGTTTTCAACAGCAGCTCTCAGGCTTCTGGCGATGATCTGGATCGCCTTGATATGGAACATATCGGAAAGCTCCCATGCGCCGGCTGTGATGTAGCCTTCGATCGCATGTGTCAGAGCGTCCATACCGGTAGCGGCTGTGAGGCCCTTGGGCATGGAGTTCATCATATCCGGGTCAACGAAAGCGATGACGGGAATGTCATGAGCGTCAACACAGACGAACTTTCTCTTGTTTTCCGGATCGGTGATAACGTAGTTGATTGTGACTTCCGCAGCGGTGCCGGCTGTTGTCGGAACAGCGAAGATCGGAGTGCACGGATTCTTTGTCGGAGCGACGCCTTCGAGGGATCTGACATCAGCGAACTCAGGGTTTGTGTTGATGATGCCGATAGCTTTGGATGTGTCCATGGAGGAACCGCCGCCGATGGCGATGATCATGTCAGCGCCTGCATCAGCGAAAGCCTTGACACCGGTCTGTACGTTTTCGATGGTGGGGTTGGGCTGAATGTTGGAATAAATCTCATAAGCAATGCCAGCCTCATCAAGCAGATCTGTAACCTTGGCAGTAACGCCGAACTGGATCAGACCCGGGTCTGAAGCGACGAATGCCTTTTTGAAACCGCGAGCCTTGAACTCTGTGACGATCTCTTTGATGGCACCTGCGCCATGGTAGGATGTTTCGTTTAAGATGAATCTGTTAGCCATTTGCTTAACCTCCTGTTAATTTTTTAACAAGTTTATTGTAACCTTTCCGCAAACAAAAAAGACGTTACACATAAACAAATTTGTAACGTTCAGTTTCAGATCAGCTGCAGTCTGACAAACAGCGTGCGCAGTTTTTCGGGCATGGCCTCGATCATCAGCGAGGCAAGCGTCTTTTCGCTCTCACGCATGCCGGAAAGCACCCACTTCACGGTCATATACACCGATGCCTGGCAATACATTTCAAGCAGGGCATCGGTTGTGTCATCAGGCAGGCTTCCCGTCTTTTCGCGAATCAGATTGCGGTAGAAATCCAGGATCATACGGAAGTCATGGTCTCTGAGATTGTTCTCCCGGTCCGAACGGAAGGCGGCGGAGAAATACAGATGTTCCTCATGGATGTATTCGAATTTGCGCACCAGTCCGTCATAGACGGTTTCCGTGGAGCCTAACTGCCTGAACGATTCATCCAGAATGATATTGAAATACCACTGGACAAGATCATTGAGATCCGCAAAATTACGGTAAAAAGTCTGTCTGGTCAGACCGCATGAGGAGACAAGCTGCTTGATCGTGATCTCCTCAAGAGGCGTGGTTTTCAGACATTCCTTGAGCGCCTGCGCCAGGCGGTATTTGGTTTTTTCACTTCTGGATGTGCCCACTGTCATAATTGAAATCATTATAGCAGAATCATCCTCATCACAAGCCCTCATAAGCCTGAACAGATTTATTGCTTTTGAAAATCACTGAATATAAAATGAATTCAGAGAGAATAATCATTTCAAGGAGGATCATTGTTTTATGAAGAGTTATCTCGGTATCGACCTTGGCGGAACCAATGTCCGTGTCGCAAAAATCACAGAAGACGGACAGATTCTTGCTCAGGTGAAGGGACCGTCCTATGGCCAGGAAGGCCCTGCGAAGGTCATGGCAAACATCAAATCACTGGTTCGTGAAATCCCCGACTGGAAAGAATGCTCCGGCATCGGCATCGGCGTTCCGGGACCGGTTGATACAAAAGCAGGTTCCATGGTTCTGTCCACAAACCTCCCCGGTTTCGCGGGCTATCCGTTTGCGGATGAGATGAAGAAGGAATTCGGCATGCCGTGCTTCCTCGACAATGACGCAAATGTGGCAGCTCTTGCGGAAGCGCTGGTCGGCGCGGGTAAGGGTCTCAACTATGTCTTCTATACAACCATTTCCACCGGTATCGGCGGCTGCCTCGTCGTGGATGGCAAGACTGTTTCCGGCAAGCACGGATTCGGCGGTGAAGTTGCGAACATCATCATTGACCGCAACCGTGAGAAGATCAACTACCTCAATGTCGGCGCCATCGAAAACGAAGCTTCCGGCACAGGCCTCAAGAGAAAGTATGAAAAGGAATCCGGTCAGACCATCGCTCATACCGGTGTCGTGTTTGAAAAGGCGGAAGAGGGCGATCCTGCTGCCATTGCTGCTGTCGAGCAGTTTGAAAGAGACCTCGGTCAGTATTTTGCAACCATCGCATGCGTATGCGATCCGGATATCTTCGTGCTTGGCGGCGGTATGATGAAGTCCGCTGACAAGTTCCTGCCGGGCGTCATTGAGCAGTACAAAGCGATGTCCCATACAGCAGTCCACGACACACCGTTCGTGCTGGCTGCGCTGGAAGAGCCGGGAATCGTCGGCGCTGCGATGCTGCCGAAGAGCCATGGCTGCTGATCAATATCATCTGAATCTTAAGAAAGACCTGACCCCGTGTCACGGTCTTTTTTTGTGCTATGATGATTCCATGCTGATTGAATGCGTGCTGGCAGCGATTCCGGTTGTGTTCCTGGCGGGTCTTCCTTATAAAATCGACCGCAGAAGGGATGTCATCGAATCGGAACATATCCATACACCGGTAACGATCTGTGTCCTTTCGGATGTTCATTGCCGGCCTTTCGGACGCAATCAGAGCAGAATCAAAAAAATCATCGATGAGGAAAATCCGGATTTCATTGTGATTCCCGGCGATCTTTTTGATACCGGGCGCAGATATGAGACCAGCTTTGAACTGCTGGAAGCCCTCAAAGGCAGAACGGTTTATTTCACTTCCGGCAACCATGACAACTATGTGCCTGAAATGGAAAGCTTCCGAGAGCGCATGCGGCAGATGGGCGTGCATGTGCTGGAAAATTCATCAGAGCGCTTCAATGAGGATATCGTCATCGCCGGTTTAAGCGATTCGGGAAGAGAGCCTGTGCTGTATGCGGAGGATGTCAACGAGCTGGCTGAATACGGTTGTTTCCGGATTCTGATCTCCCACCGCCCCAATCACATTGAGCTGTATCGGAAAGTGGATTATCCGCTGATCATCTGCGGTCATGTTCATGGCGGCCAATGGAGAATACCCTTTACTCATAAAGGTCTCTACGGTCCCCAGCAGGGAATATTCCCGAAATACTCCGAAGGCATCCATAATCTCAACGGACACCTCATGTATATATCAAGGGGACTCGCATCGGCGGACGGAAGAATTCCGCGCTTATACAACAATCCCGAGATCGGATTCATCACATTGAAACCAAAGGAGAACCATTAATGTCAATCACCCCGCCTAAGTTCTAGCGAACTATAGGCGAGGCTTGTAAGCAGGAAAGAATTACAT
>JNJQ01000009.1 GCA_000701725.1 Erysipelotrichaceae bacterium NK3D112 | reverse complement strand
CAGCGTGACTTCCTCTGCTGATACAGATCTGTGTTTGGCATCGTACCACTCGTGGACAGTGGCACTGATCAGCTTCCTTGAGACGGAGTTCTCCTCTGTTTTATCCCAGGGAAGATACTTCAAAGAGCTTCCCCAAGAGGAAGCGTCGTCCACATATTTACACATAGTTTGGCGGTCGGATCTTTCAGGAATGAATTAACGGACCGCCAAGCCCTAGCATTAATTCATTCCTGAAAGGTTCCTAGGTGTTCCCTTTCCAGAACGAATTAATTATACCGTTATTAGCGTTGTTTACCAACGCAGTGCAAATTGGGACTTTTCCGAAATCTTTTCTCATGTGAAAAACCTTCTTTCTGTTTCCATTATCTCACAATCCGAAAAAAGGATATGACCTGTTACGATCATACCCTTTCGCTTCATTAGATTTTGACTGTCCAGTTGTAGACGTCTTCGCTCTTGCCCCACTGAATTGATGTCAGTGTGTCATAGAGATGCTGGGTCAGCTCACCGATCTGCTTGTTGTTCACGGTGTAGACCTGATCCTTGTAGACCAGCTCGCCGATCGGGGAAACAACCGCGGCTGTTCCGCATCCCCATGCCTCTTCGAGAGAACCGTCAGCCATCGCGGCTGCCAGCTCATCGACGGAGAGAAGTCTTTCCTCAACCGGATAGCCTTCCTTCTTGAGGATTTCGATGATGGATTTGCGGGTGATGCCCGGCAGGATGGAACCGGAAAGCGCAGGTGTCACAACCGTGCCGTTGATCTTGAACATGACGTTCATCGCACCGACTTCCTCGATGTACTTTCTTTCAACGCCATCCAGCCAGAGAACCTGGGAATAACCCTTCTTCTCAGCTCTGTCGCCGGCTCTGTTGGAAGCTGCGTAGTTTCCGCCGCACTTGGCTTCGCCTGTGCCGCCTCTGACCGCTCTGACATCCTGATCCTCGATCATGATGGAAACAGGGTTGAGGCCTTCCTTGTAATAGGAGCCTACCGGGGAAAGAATGATGATGAAAGTCGCATGGTTGACCGCATGGACACCGAGTGTTTCATCGTTGCCGATGGTGAACGGACGGATATAGAGGGATGTGCCGGGATCGGAAGGAACCCATCTTTCATCGAGCTTGACCAGTGTCTTGACTGCCTCGACAAAATCCTCTTCCGGGAACTGCGGCATGCACAGACGCTCAGCGGAGCGGTTCATGCGGCGTGCGTTCTCGATCGGACGGAACAGCTGCACTTCGCCATCCGGTCTTCTGTAAGCCTTTAAGCCTTCGAAGATTTCTGTGCCGTAATGGAATGCTGTGCAGGCCGGGGAAACGGAAAGGTTTCCATAGGGAACGATGCGGTAATCATGCCAGCCTTCGTCCTTGGAATAATCTGCGATGAACATGTGATCGGTGAAGATCTTTCCAAAGCCGAGTGAACTGCTGTCAGGAAGCTGTTTCGGTGTTTCAATACGGTTGATTTTGATTTCCATGATCTTATTCCTCTGCTTTCTCAGCCGGCGTAGTTTCTGCCGGTTTCCATTGCCTTGCGGTTATAGTCGAGCATGTCCGCATGACGTGCGGAAATGCACTTTTCAAGAGCTGCGGAAACTGTTTCCTCATTGTACTCATCCAGTACGGACAGCAGTTTTCCCATGAGAATCATATTGGCCAGCTGGCCTGTGCCGTTTTCATCGGCCAGACGGGTTGCCGGCACGTAGTAGACATCGACATCGTCGCGTTCCACTTTTCTGGAAATGAGCGAGCTGTCAACCAGGATGATGCCTCCCTTTCTGACTGCTTTCTCATATTTGTCAAGGGAAGGCAGATTCATCGCCACCAATACATCCGGATTGAGAACGATCGGCGCGCCGACCGGCTCATCGGAAATGATAACGGAACAGTTGGCAGTGCCGCCGCGCATCTCAGGGCCGTAGGAAGGCAGCCAGCTGACATTCTTCTCTTCAATCAGTCCCTTGTATGCGAGAACCTTGCCGGAGAAAAGAAGACCCTGTCCGCCGAATCCGGCAAATAAGAATTCCTTTGTCGCCATGACTCAGTCCTCCTTCTTTGCGCCGCCGAGAATGCCTGCGCTTCTGTCTTTGTATACGCCGAGCGGATAGTAAGGGATCATGTTGTCATCGATCCACTTGAGCGCTTCCTTCGGTGTCATGCCCCAGTTGGTCGGGCAGGAGCTGATGACCTCAACCAGTGAGAAGCCCTTGCCGTCGATCTGGTTCTGGAATGCCTTTTTGATCGCCTTCTTTGCCTTGCGCACATTGGCGACATTGTTCACGGTGACTCTTTCGAGATATTCCGGACCTTCGAGTTCGGAGAGCATTTCACAGATCTTGACCGGATAGCCGCATGCCTTGACATCGCGTCCGTACGGGGAAGTCTGGGTCACCTGACCGGGCAGTGAGGTCGGCGCCATCTGGCCGCCGGTCATGCCGTAAATCGCGTTGTTGATGAAGATAACTGTGATATTTTCATTTCTAGCCGCAGCGTGAACGGTTTCCGCTGTGCCGATGGAAGCCAGGTCGCCATCTCCCTGATAAGTGAAGACGATCAGGTTATCCGGATCGGAACGCTTGACACCGGTTGCCACTGCCGGAGCACGGCCGTGGGCAGCCTCGATCATATCGCAGCTGAAGTAGTCATATGCCATTACCGAGCAGCCGACCGGTGCGATACCGACGGTTTTGCCCTCAATGCCAAGCTCATCAATGGCTTCCGCCACCAGACGGTGAACGATGCCATGGGTGCAGCCCGGGCAGTAGTGCAGAGGAACATCAGTGAGTGATTTCGGTTTTTCAAATACGATCATCTTATTTTCCTCCCTTCTCACTGGCTTCAACAATCGCCTGGTAGACCTGATCCGGTGTCGGAATCATACCGCCGACACGGTAGCACAGGGATACCGGGATCCTGCATTGTGTTGCGAGTCTTACATCCTCGATCATCTGGCCCATGGAGAGCTCGACGCTGATGATCTGCTTCGCATGTTCAGCCGCTTTCGCAAATACCTTTTCCGGGAACGGCCATAAGGTGATGGGACGGATGAGACCTGCTTTGATGCCATGGGCACGGGCCTCATTGACGGCGTTTCTGGAAACACGTGCGGCAATGCCGAAGGCAGCGATGATAATGTCCGCGTCCTCAGTCAGGTATTCTTCCGCCAGCGCTTCCTTTTCGGCGATGATTTCATACTTCTTGTAACGCTCGATATTTGTCTTTTCAAGCAGTTCGGGATTGAGATAAAGAGAGTTGATGACGTTGTGTTCTCTTGCCATCTTTGTGCCGGTGGTTGCCCAGGGCTTTGCCGGAGCTTCCTTGATATCAAAGTCGAAGGATACCGGTTCCATCATCTGACCGATGGTGCCGTCCGCAAGAATCATCGATGTCATGCGGTATTCATCAGCGAGTTCGAAACCCTTGATGGTCAGCTGGGCCATTTCCTGAACGGAGCTAGGTGCCAGAACGATCATATGATAGTCACCATGTCCGCCGCCGCGGGTTGCCTGGAAATAGTCAGACTGGGAAGGCTGGATGCCGCCGAGACCGGGTCCGCCGCGCTGGGCGTTGACTACCAGGGCGGGCAGATCAGCGCCGGCCAGATAGGAAAGACCTTCACTCTTGAGCGAGATGCCCGGAGAGGAGGAGGATGTCATGACACGCTTGCCTGCGGAGGCAACGCCGTAAACCATGTTGATGGCAGCGATTTCGCTTTCCGCCTGCAGGAATGTTCCGCCAATCTTCGGCATTCTTTTTGCCATGTATGCAGCGATTTCCGTCTGCGGAGTGATCGGGTAGCCGAAGTAATGCCGGCAGCCGGCCTGAATGGCGGCTTCGGCAATCGCTTCATTACCCTTCATCAAAACTTTTTCAGCCACTTCGTTCACCTTTTACCTTTCAACCGTGATAATGCAGTCCGGGCACATGATCGCGCAGGATGCGCAGCCGATGCATTCATCGGGTTTTGCGCACTCGGCAGGATGATGTCCCTTCTTGTTGATCTTGTCCTTTGACAGCTGGAGAATGCCTTTCGGGCAGGCGTCGACGCAAAGCCCGCAGCCTTTGCACTCATCTTCTCTGAATGTAACTTTTGCCATATTTACTCTTTCCTTTCCTTGCGGTATGAAATGTGTCGATGTTTTCAGTCAACCGGTCTCTTCTGCAGTTTCATCGGGAAGAGATTGCCGATTTTTCCACTCAGTTCATTGTACAGCGATTCCTCCACCGATGTCGCGATGATCGGCAGTCCGCAGATTTGTGAAACCTCTTCGGCGAAAGCCAGAGAGTTCAGAACACACTGCGCATCGGTTTCAGCACCGAGGTTGGAGTTGTTGATGATGCCGGTGAATTTCAGCCGGCCGGCCGCTTCGATTTCGTCCTTGACTTCCTTTACCGACTGTCCGTCAGGGGTCAGGGGTCTGTATTTGTTGATGACCAGGAACATGTCGTAGTTGTTCTCTTCACGGATCATACCGCTCAATCTGCCAAGCGCCAGAGCGCCGCGGTCATCTCCGCCGACATCGATGATGGAATACATCGAGGTGTCATCGACGATCGCATACATGTCCTGGGGCAGTGCCGGAATATCGAGTGAGGAGTTCGCGTACGGCGACACAATCAGCCGGATGCCCGCGCTTTCGAGCTCCGCTTTGGAGTCGAGGGTGCGGAAATACGGGTTGACGATGTCAAGGTCCGCGATGGCGGTATTGGCATGGCTCTTTTTCAGATCCAGCGCCATATTGACCGCGATATTCGTTTTGCCTGAGCCATAATGGCCGGCAAGCAATGTGATTCTCTTATAGTTCATTTCTCTTGATCTTTCCGCTGACAGTCTTGGGCAGCTCCTTGCGGAAGACGACGGCTCTCGGATATTTGTAAGGAGCTGTTCTGGACTTGACATAGTTCTGAATCTCCTTCACGAGCGCGTCATTGCCCTCCTTGCCTTCAACCAGCACGATGGAAGCCTTGACGATCTGTCCGCGCACCTCATCGGGCATTGCGCTGACGCCGCACTCAAGAACATACGGAAGCTCCATGATGATGCTTTCGATCTCGAACGGGCCGATGCGGTAGCCGCTGGATTTGATGACATCATCCTTGCGGCCGACATACCAGTAGAAACCGTCCTCATCCTTCCAGGCGACATCGCCGGTATGGTACCAGCCGTCCACCCATGTCGCTTTGGTTTCCTCTTCATCCCTGTAATAGCAGACTGCGAGTCCGGGCGGCATGCCCTTGGAAATATTGACGACGATCTCGCCGGTTTCACCGACCGGTACCGGAACGTCATTGGAATCAACCAGGGTGACATCATAGATCGGAGCGGGTTTGCCCATTGAGCCGATCTTATGGGGAGCACCTACCAGGTTGCCGATGATCATCGTGGATTCGGACTGGCCGAAGCCTTCCATGATTCTCAAACCGGTCGCCTTTTCAAACTGGCGGTAAACTTCCGGATTGAGCGCTTCGCCGGCGGTTGTCATATGCTTGACGCTGGAGAAGTCATATTTTGAAATGTCCTGCTTCACCATCATCCTTAACATGGTCGGCGGTGCGCAGAAGGTAGTGATCTGATATTTCGCAAACATCGGCAGGATATCCGCCGCGTCGAACCGGTCGAAGTCATAGGTGAAGATGGCGCCTTCGGCAAGCCACTGTCCGTAGAGCTTGCCCCACATCGCCTTGGCCCAGCCGGTGTCGCTGATCGTGAAGTGAAGTCCGTTGGGATCCACTGTGTGCCAGTATCTGGCGGTATGGAAATGACCGAGCGGATACTGATAGGTATGGGCTGCGATCTTGGGATAGCCGCTGGTTCCGCTGGTGAAATACATCAGCATCAGATCCTCTCCGCCCGGGGCGTCCTCGCCGCGGGCGAAGTGGGAGCTGTACATGACATAATCCTCATCGAAGCTCTTCCAGCCTTCTCTCTGGCCGTTGACGATCAGCTTGTATTTCAGACCGTCGTATTTCTCACATGCCAGATCAACCTGTTCGGGCACACCGTCATCGGCGGTGGCGATGATGGCGCTGATTCCCGCCTTTTCAAAGCGGTATACAAAGTCATGTTCCTGCAGCTGGTTGGTTGCCGGAATGGCAATTGCGCCAAGCTTGTTGAGACCCAGCATGGCAAACCAGAACTGGTAGTGTCTCTTCAGAACAAGCATGACCTTGTCGCCTCTTCTGATACCGAGGGCCTTGAAATAGTTGGCGCACTGGCTGGAGGCGCGCTTGATATCGCGGAAGGTGAATCTTCTTTCCGTTTTATCCTTTGACACATGCAGCATCGCCAGCTTTTCAGGCTCACGCCGCGCGACCGCGTCAACCAGATCGAAGGCGAAGTTGAAATGGTCGATATTCTTGAATTTGATCGAAGTCGGGGTGCCGTTGTCATTCTCCTCGACATCGATGTATTTCTGCCATACACGGGGTGTCTCACGGTCCTCGATCTGCGCCTTGGATTCCTGGATAATCGGAGCCGCGGACAGTTCGGGGATCGGTTCGCCGGCCGGGTTGAGAACGATTGCGTAGAACACGCAGTCGCTGCCGCCGACCGCGATCATGCCGTGCGGTGTTTCGGAGTTGTAATAAATGCTGTCGCCGGGGCCGAGGATTTCGCTGTGCTCGCCGACCTGGACTTTCAGGTAGCCCTCGATGACGATATCGCATTCCTGGCCGTCATGGCTGGTCAGCTCAATGTCACGGGACTGCGCGCTTTCATCAAAGACGCTTCTGACATACAGCGGTTCCGCGATTCTGTTCTGGAAGGCATATGCCAGATTGTAATAGGTCATGCCATGGGCCTGGCTGACACGCTGCGCCCCGCCGGCTCTGGTGAGTGCGTAAGACTGCAGGTTCGGGCTGACACCCTCGATGATATCGGTGACGTTGACTCTGCATTTGAGCGCCACCTTATAAATGAATGTGAAGTTCAGATCCTGTTTTCCCTGTTCGCAGGCAAGATATTCATCCACATCCACACCGGTGGCACTGGCCATTTCAACGGGCGTGTAGCCTGATGATTCACGCAGTTCGCGGATACGGGCCGCCATTTCCTGTATTTTGTAATCCAATCCTGTAATCTGTTCCATGCGCATCTCCTGTTTTTCATCTCTCAGGGGGTAAAAAACAAAAGGCATCCTCAATGTAAGGACGCCTTGAGCGTGGTACCACCTTGACTTGCTTCTCAAATACGTAACGTGTATGAACGGTATTTCCTACTGCAATGTTCAGAAATACTTGCTCGGGGGCGACTTCATTCCTGCTGTCCGTCTGCTTTCACCTGACGCAGACTCTCTGTAGATCCAGCCCGGGAATTACTCCTCCCCTTCATCGCTTGCGGGTATTATACCAAATACTCATATTGAAACAAACAGATTTTTCACAAAACAAGTCAGTTTCAGAAACAAATTTACACACCGTTTATGAAAACTTTTCATCAAAGCTTGTTGCGCTGGATCTTGCCGCTGATCGTCTTGGGCAGATGATCCTTGAAGACCACGATACGCGGATATTTGTAAGGTGCGGTGTTCTGCTTGACATAGTTCTGGATTTCCTTCTTGAGTTCTTCAGAAGGTTCAACTCCTTTGACAAGCACGATGCTGGCCTTGACCACCTGGCCTCTGACCTCATCCGGTTCGGCGCTGACGCCGCATTCAAGCACATACGGAAGTTCCATGATGACGCTTTCAATCTCGAACGGGCCGATGCGGTAGCCGCTGGACTTGATGACATCATCAACCCTGCCGACATACCAGAAATAACCGTCCTCATCACGCCAGGCCTCATCGCCTGTGTGGTAATAGCCGTCATGCCATACGGACTCTGTCGCGTCCTCGTTGCGGTAATAGCCCTTGAAGAGTCCGCACGGAACACCTTCTTTGGTATTGATACAGATTTCACCCGGTTCACCATCGGGAACCTGGTTGCCGTCTCTGTCGAGAAGCTCGATCTTGTAAAGCGGTGTCGGCTTACCCATGGAACCGAGTTTTGCCGAGCTGCCAAGCAGGTTGGCGATTGCCAGCGTGCATTCGGTCTGGCCGAAGCCTTCCATGATTTTCAGGCCGGTTGATTTTTCGAACTGGCGGTAAACCTCGGGGTTGAGCGCCTCACCGGCGGTTGTCATATGGACAACGCTGGAAAGATCGTATTTGGAAATGTCCTCCTTGATCAGCATTCTCAGAATGGTGGGCGGAGCACAGAATGTGGTGATGTTGTATTTCGCGAACATCGGCAGAATTTCCGCTGCCTTGAAACGTTCAAAGTCATAGGTGAAGACTGCGCCTTCCTGCAGCCACTGGCCGTAGAGCTTGCCCCATAACGCCTTTCCCCAGCCTGTATCGGAGATGGTGAAATGCAGGCCGTTGTCAGAGACACCATGCCAGTATTTGGCGGTGATGAAATGACCGAGCGCATATTTGCAGGAATGTTCCGCGATCTTGGGATAGCCGGTGGTTCCGCTGGTGAAGAACATCAGCTGGGTGTCATCACCGCACGGTGTCTCGGAGGATCTGTAGAAATGAGTGCTGTAGAGGTTGTACTCATCATCGAAATCCTGCCAGCCCTCGCGGGTGCCGCCGACCAGAATTCTTGTCTTCAGGGTGCCGCATCTGCTTTGCGCCATGTCAACCTGATTGGGCACATCGTCCTCGGTGGTTGCCACAATCGCGGTGATTCCCGCGGACAGGAAACGATATTCGAAGTCATGCGCCTGCAGCTGGCTGGTCGCCGGGATGGCAATCGCGCCAAGCTTGTGCAGGGCAAGGAATGTGAACCAGAACTGGTAATGTCTCTTGAGCACCACCATGACACGGTCGCCCTTGCGGATGCCGAGCGCCTTGAAATAGTTGGCGCACTGGTTGGAGGCACGCTTCATATCACGGAATGTGAAGCGTCTTTCCTTCATATTCTTGTCCAGATGGATCATCGCAAGCTTTTCGGGATCCTTCTTGGCAATCGCATCAACAACGTCAAAGGCGAAGTTGAACTTGTCCTCGTTCTTGAAGGTGATCTTCTGCAGCATGCCGTCCTCATCCTCAACCGTTTCGACGAAATTGTCGCAGACCAGAGGCCGTTTGTCCTTTGAAGGGATGAAGGTGTTGCGGATCAGCTTCTCCTGGGTATCGCCGCCGGAGACAACCATGGCAAGGAACAGACACTCACGGCCATCCACCGCGATCATGCCGTGGGGCGTGGAGCTGTTATAGAAAATGCTGTCGCCTTCGCTCAGATATTCAATGTTGTCGCCGATCTGCACCTTGAGTCTGCCGCTGATGACAAAGTCGAATTCCTGACCCGCATGTCTGGTCAGATGAATCGGCTGGTCCTGCAGCTCCGGCTCATATTCGTACTGCACGTAATACGGTTCGGCCAGCTTGTTGCGGAACATCGGCGCCATATTCTGGATGCGGATGCCGTCTTCCTTGATCATGTTCTGAAGATGGCCTTTTCTTGTCACCGTATAGGAGGAAAGGTTGGCACTTCTTCCTTCGAGCAGATCACTCATGCCGACATTGAAGGTCAATGCGCATTTGTGAATGAATGTAAAAGGCATGTCCGCCTTACCGGATTCGTATTCGCGGTACTGTTCCGCTGTAACCTCGGTTTTCGCAGCCATTTCCTCGACTGTAAAACCGGAGATTTCACGCATTTCGTGAATACGCTGTGCAGTTTCCATCAGTTCGTTTTCGACTCTTTGCATGTCCTTTGCCTCCAGAGATCGTGAGACGTCATTGTTTTATACAAAATAAAACACCCGTCTCAAACAGATTGAGACGAGTGTGAATTACATCACCCGCGGTACCACTCAATTTGCCGCAGTCATGCGGCCACTCACCAGGGTCCATCAACCCCTGAGCTTTTAACGGTGCTGACCGGGACATATCTACTCGGTTTCCCTTTCGTATATCCAGCTCGGAAGTGATAGTCTTTACGGCTGTCCCCTGCCGGCTTTCACCATCCCCGGCTCGCTTCTGAAGGTTCTTTCCTGACGTCTTCGTCAAAGCTTTTGTTTTTTATGAAAGTGCTGTCATGATACCATCGGATTCTTTTGTTTGTCAATCAGTCCGGCGCAATTTTCTTTACCGCGTTGACAATTTAACGCATTGAATCACTGCTGATCCAGACCGTACCGTTTCACCGCATCCTCGCGCATCTTGTATTTGAGGATTTTACCTGCCGCGTTCATCGGGAAGGCATCGGTGAATTCAATGTAGCGGGGCACCTTGTGACGGGCCAGACGCTCGACCATATACTGGCGCATTTCCTCGATGGAGATGCTGCCGGGCTCCTTGAGGATGATCATGGCCAGAGCCTCTTCACCATAGCGCTTGTCGGGAACACCGATGACCTGAACATCCCTGACTGCGGGATGGGTGTAGATGAATTCCTCAATCTCCTTGGGATACAGGTTCTCACCGCCGCGGATGATCATGTCCTTGAGTCTGCCGGTAATGTAGTAATTGCCGTCCTCATCCTTCATCGCGATGTCGCCGGAGTGCAGCCAGCCTTCCGCGTCCACGGTTTCCGCTGTCGCATCGGGCATCTTGTAATAGCCCTTCATCGTGTTGTAGCCTCTGGAGCAGAATTCGCCGTTGACGCCGGGTCCGACCTCTTCACCGGTTTCGGGATCGATGATCTTGCACTGCACGTGCGGGAAGGCATAGCCGACCGTTTCCGTGCGCACTTCAAGAGAATCGGTCCATGCGGACATGGTAGAGCCCGGGGAGGACTCTGTCTGGCCATAGACCGAGACAATGCCTCTCATATTCATTTCCGCAGGATCCGCAGCCCGCTTCATCAATTCCGGCGGGCAGCCCGAGCCGGCCATGATGCCGGTTCTCATATAGGAGAAGTCCGTGCTTCTGTAATTGGGATGGTTGAACATGGCGATGAACATGGTCGGGACACCGTTGAAACAGGTGATCCTTTCCTGGTTGATGCATGCCAGACTTGCCTTGGCGCTGAAATAAGGCATCGGTGACATCGTCGCGCCATGGGTCATGGAGCTTGTCATGGAAAGAACCATGCCGAAGCAGTGGAACATCGGCACCTGGATCATCATGCGGTCAGCGGTGGAAAGCCCCATCCTGTCGCCGATGCACTTGCCGTTGTTCACAACATTGTAGTGGGTTAACATGACGCCTTTGGGGAAGCCGGTGGTGCCGGAGGTGTACTGCATGTTGCAGACATCGTGCACACGCACCTTCGAAGCCATATGAATGATCTGTTCCTTGGGAACCATATTTGCCCTGGCCATCGCCTCCTCGAATGTGAGCGAGCCCTTCTGACGGAAGCCGACCGTGATCACATTGCGTAAAAACGGCAGACGCTTGCAGTGCAGCGGTTCACCGGGCACGGAGTTTTCAATTTCCGGACAGATCTCATTGATGATATTGCGGTAGTTGGAATCCAGCGCTGATTCAATCATGACCAGCGTATGGGTATCGGACTGACGGAACAGATATTCCGCCTCGTGAATCTTATAGGCGGTATTGACCGTGACCAGAACCGCGCCGATCTTTGTCGTTGCCCAGAAGGTGATATACCATGCCGGAACATTGGTTGCCCAGATCGCAACCTTGGAACCCGCTCTGACACCGAGCGATACCAGCGCTCTGGCAAAATTGTCGACATCCTCGCGGAATTCCTCATAGGTTCTCGTATAGTCAAGGGTTGTGTACCTGAAACAGTACTGATCGGGGAATTCCTCGACCAGACGGTCGAGCACCTGCGGGAAGGTGAGACTGATCAGCTCATCCTTCTTCCAGATATATTCACCGGTGCCGTCATGGTTCAGATACAGATGGGAACGTTCGGAACGGTCCCTGTCAAACCGTTTCATGTAGTTGATGTAATGCGGGAAGATGAATGCGTAATCCTGCACATCCCTGACCCATTCCGGCTTCCATTCCAGAGAAACATAGCCGTCATAGTCAATCGAGGAAAGCGCGCGCATCATCTCTTTCACCGGCAGAAGGCCTTCGCCCATGATGGTATAGGCGCCATCCTCGCCATAGTCGCGGATATGCACCAATCTGACATAGCCGCCGAGATTCTTGATCGTCGTGTCAGGGGACTCGCCGTGATCCTTGAACGGATGGTGCATGTCCCATAAAACACCAAGGCTGTCATCGGCGAATTCATCAAGCAGGTTTTTCAGCCTTTCCGTATCGACATAGATTCCTCTTGTCTTCATCAGGAAAACGACATTTTCCTTTTTCGCAGCCTTGAGGATTTCCTTCAGACTTTCCCTGATCAGCGTCTCATTGTCGTTCATCGCTTCGGCGCTGACAAAACCGACGCCCATGGAGCCGGCTTTCTGAACCGTCCACAATGCGGTTTCTAGGGAACCTTCCCTGCCAAGATCGAGCGATGTGTCAAGGTTGACCATCTCCACACCCGCATCGCGAAGTGAACGCATGGTGGAGCGCACCGCATAGGGATCCAGCGGTCCGCCCTTTGCGAAATATTCTTCATGCTTGAAAAGATCATAAAGCTCATATCCCGCAAAATTCATTTCCTTTGCGATATCCGCATAATCCTGGAAGGAGAGCGAATACCATCCTCTGGTTGAATAGGAGAGCTTCATTCATTTTCCTCCTCATAGACAATCTTGTTCAGCGCGTTGATATAGGCGCTGATGGATGAGCCGATGATATCCGTTGAAAGACCGCGGCCGGAATAGATCTTTCCGCCGACTCTGAGTTTGACTAACGCCTCACCCATCGCCTCACGTCCTTCCGTGACTGCTCTGATCTGGAAATCATCCAGCTCATAATGAACGCCGGCAATCTGCTCAATCGCCAGGAATGAGGCATCGACCGGACCGTCTCCAAGGGCAACGCTTTCCATAACCTCGCCGTTTTTCTTAAGACGGATATGGGCGCTTGCCGAGAAAACATTGGACGCGTTGATGATATATTCCGCCAGTGCATAAGCAGGCGGCACCTGAAGCGCATAGGAAGCCACGATCACATCGATTTCCGGTGAGGTGATCACTTCCTTTGTGCCGGCCAGACGCATGAATTCGACATACACACGGATCTGATCCTCTTCGGAAAGATCATAGCCGAGTCTCTTGGTCTCATTCACAATTGCCGCAAGATCATCATTCTTTGTGAACACCCTGCCGCTGACATCCTCTCTGACACCGCTGTCAAAGGGGGAATTCTTCGAACGGGTTTCCGTGAACATGCGGGCGGCCTGATCGTACAGACGCTTCATTTCCACGGAGCGCACATTCATCGTAAAGCCTTTGGTGCTTCCCTTCTTTGCCATAATGGCAGCGAGGTTTTTCAGTGAAGCGGTATTCTGCGGATAAATGGAAGCCTTGACTTCCCTGACACCGCTGAGAATCGACTGTGCAAGACAGGCATCGGCCATGGTCAGCTCATCCGTGACCATCGCACCGAGAATCACCTTTTCCAAAGCCGGCACATTGGCTTTGACATCCTTGATAAATGCAGCGAATTCATCGGGCATGCTTTCACCGGCCGTATCGGCAATGGTGATGACATCCGCTCCCGCCTCAATTGCGGAATTGATGATGTCATAAAGGAAATCACGCTCGCTTCTGGCCGCATCCGACGCAATGAATTCAACTTCACTGCACAGTGTCTTCGCATAAGCGACCGCCGCCATGACATCCTGCTTCATCGCTTCCGGTTTTTTATGATAGAGATATTCCATCTGTACCAGAGATACCGGCACGTTGATCTGCAGTCTGGCGGAAGGCGCATTCTTCAGCGCGTTCCATGTGCGGTCAATATCTTCCTTCGCGCAGCCTGTTTCAACCGCAAGCGTGCTCTGGGTCACGGCATCCGCGGCAGTTTTGATGAACAGACTGTCCGCCTTTTCCTGTTCGATGACTCCGATTTCAATGACATCTGTCTTCAGTCTGTCAAGAAGTCTGACAAGCTCCACCTTCTCCTTGAAGGAAAGCGCCTTGCCTGCTTCCTGTTTCAGTGTCACATCGCTCATACGTACTGTACTCATGAATTGCCCTCCCGATTTCATTCTGCGTACAACTGTTCAATCCTGTGATATCAAAAAAGCCTTCATCTTCATCAGGACTGCTGTCCCGAGAGACGAAAGCTGATCAATCTTCTTCCGCGGTACCACTCTCTTTGCATTGGTATGCCACCTCATACGGTCGGCCGACAACGGCGAACCGCGCTTTTTTTAACGGAAAGCTTCCGGCTTGACCTACTCATTTCTTTTCAGTCTCGCTGCTGTGGGGCCAGTGTACTGAATCTGCATCAATGCCTCGCACCGTACGGCATCTCTCTTTGTGATACATCCGGTTCAGCTTTTCTCCCCGTCTTCGCATTTCGATATTGACGTTATCCTACATGAAGTTTTCAGACGCGTCAACACATTTTCTGAAAATTTTGAAATCGTTTTCAGCCGTTCTGCCTGCGAATGCGGACTTTCAAAGGCGCAAGCATACATTTGAAAAGGTATGCTGCAAGGAGCGAACAGATCAGCACCGCCGCAATCCACAGCGTATCCGAGGCGATGTATATATGCTTTCCCCGAAACAGCAGGATGAACAGCTCATGGACCAGATACAGCTCATAAGAGACGGAGCCGAGAAACATCAATGCACGATTGCACGGCATACGTTTCATCAGTAACGCGATCATCGATAATGTGAAGCAGACGGTGCTGATGATAAATACCGGCAGCTGGATGAACCATGGAATGACATAGGGCAGCCATGAACACACCAGCACAGCAATTGAGCATATCGGAACAATCCGGCTGCGGTTTGATCTGATCCATGCGTCGCACTGATCCTCAAAGGCACCGTAATACATACCGAATATGATGATATGGGCTGTGTTGTACCACCAGACGCCAAATCCCCGCAAAAAGCAGAAGACAATCCAGATCACATTGAACACGATTGCACCGCGGATCATCTTTTTCGCATCTTTGCGGCAGATTTTCATCAATCCGTAAAATACTCCATAGAACAGCAGAATGAAATATACATACCAGGAGAAGATCGCCATCGGCTCTCCGCGTGAAAGGCCGTAAATAAAATCCGCAAAGCTGTAGACTGTTCCTTCATAACGATATACAAACCATAAAATGATGTTGTAAATCACAAACGGAACCAGCACGGGAAGAATTCTTTTTCTCAGATAATGCTTTTCATAATCCGGTTTTGACAGACAGCTTTTCATCAGGCCATAGCCTGAATAAAAAAGAAAGCAGGAGACACAGAACACACCGGCAAACAGAAAATGACGGAAGACATAACCATCCCCCGTGCGCTGGGAAAGATGATGAAAAATGATGGCAATGGAAAACCACCCTTTCATGCACTGTCCGCACGTTTTGCTTAACCATGGCTTTTCATTCTGTTTCAGAGGTGTTTCTTCTTTGCCATGAAAGAACAGAAGACCGTAAAACAGCAATGTCATCAGATCCAGAATCATACTGTGTCCTTTTTTCGATCTTAACAGAAGAATGTGCGGATGAAGCGTCAAATGCATAAAAAGGAAGCGGCTTTCACCGCTTCCCTTCATCAATCATCAAAATCGAGATATGCGCCTTTCATCGGGCTTGCGGCATGTTCCGCAAACAGTCTCAGAGCGCCTTTTTTATATTTGGAATGATGAGGAATGTAATTCTGTTTTCTCTCTTTCAGAATTTCATCCATTTCCTCAGCCGTTTTCCTTTCACCCTTCACACCGATGATGTTGAGTTTTCTTTCGGGAATATTGATCTCAATCAGATCCCCTTCCTCAACCAGTGCGATCGGTCCGCCGCTCATCGCTTCCGGTGAACAGTGGCCGATTACCGGGCCGGTGGAGGCGCCGGAGAATCTGCCGTCCGTGATCAGGGCAATCGATCTGCCCAGTTCGGGATCGGAGCTGATCGCTTCGGATGTATAGAACATTTCCGGCATGCCGGAACCCTTCGGACCTTCATAGCGGATAAACACGGCATCGCCCGGATTCACCTTGTGATGAAGAACCGCATCAAGGCATTCCTCTTCGGAGTCAAACGGTCTTGCGTTCAGAACGACATTGAACATTTCCTTCGGACATGCGGTGTGCTTGATGACCGCGCCTTCAGGAGCGAGGTTTCCCTTGAGAACAGCGATGGAGCCATCACAGCCGATCGCCTTGTCATAAGGACGGATGATATCCTCTTTCGTCAGGGAAAGTCCGTATTTCTCATTGAATCTGTCCAGCCATTTCTGGCACTTTTCATAGAAGCCGTTCTGTTTCAGTTCTTGCAGATTTTCACCGACTGTCTTTCCGGTGACGGTCATTGCGTCAAGGTGGAGATGTCCTTTGATCTCCTCCATGATGGCAGGCACGCCGCCCGCATAATAGAAGACTTCCGCCGGCCATTTTCCGGTCGGTCTCAGATCAAGAAGATATCTTGCGCCGCGGTGCAGTCTGTCAAAGGTGTCACCGTCGATTTCAATGCCGAATTCATGGGCAAGTGCCGGCAGATGCAGCAGGGAATTGGTGGAGCCTGAAATTGCCGCATGGACAAGGATCGCATTTTCGAAGCTTTCCAGAGTCACGATATCCGAAGGCTTTGTACCCTCATATGCCAGTTCAACGGCGCGCTTTCCCGCTCTGTATGCGTAATCACTCAGATCCGGACTGTCGGCAGGAAGCAGAGCTGATCCGGGCAGTGAAAGGCCGAGTGCTTCCGCCATGATCTGCATGGTTGAGGCGGTGCCGATGAATGAGCACGCTCCGCAGCCCGGGCATGCATTGCGCTTTGCCCATTCCAGTCTTTCCTTTGAAATTTCACCGCGTTCATATCTCGCACTGTAATAGCCGAGTTCGTTAAGAGTCAGCAGCTCAGGTCCCGCGCACATGGTGCCGCCTGTCACAACAACCGAAGGAATGTCCACACGTGCCATACCGATGAGGTTGCCCGGCATTCCCTTATCGCAGCTTGCGATGAACACACCCGCGTCAAACGGTGTCGCGTTTGCCTGGATTTCGATCATGTTGGCAATCATTTCACGGCTGACAAGTGAATAGTTGATTCCGTCCGTGCCCTGGCTTTCGCCGTCGCACATATCCGTGCAATAGTATCTGGCGCCATGACCGCCCGCGTCTTTCACGCCTTTTCTGGCGGCTTCAACCAGCTTGTCCAGATGGCCGCTGCCCGGGTGGGAATCACCGAATGTGCTTTCGATGATGACCTGGGGAAGTGATAACTCCTCCGGCTTCCAGCCTGTTCCGATTCTTAACGGATCAAGTTCAGGTGCCAGCTTTCTCATCTGCTGGCTTTTCAGCTCCTTATCCATGATGTCTCCTTCTGTTTATTCCTATTAACAATAATACATGAATACATGAAAAATGGATTCCGGACTGAGCGGAATCCAAATGAAATCACTGTTTCTGCTGAAGCCAGGTGCTGACCTCAGAGGAGATGTCAGCTGTTTTTGCCTGTCTGACACCGATCAGGGAACAGAGCTTTTTCCTGAAAGCGGGATTGGAACACCTTTCTGCACAATATTCTCCGACACCGTGCACGAAATGTTCGACATCATACGGCCTGCGGGTTCCTGAGCGGATCCGCGACAGGAAGGACGGGTCATAATTCAGATAGCCGGCCAGCTTATGATAATTGACATCCAGCTGTGATGTCAGCAGGTTGAAATTGTTCCGAATCACTTCGAAATCATCTTTCTTATCAGTTACCCTGAGCAGGTCTTCAACCGTTTTGCGGTCAAGACCATCTGCCTGGAGTTTTTCAGCCAGACTGACAATACCGTCAATCAGCTGTCCGAGTGATCTCCCTTCATTCCGTGGCAGGCGCTGGGAATTGCAGTATCTGGAAATGGACGCTCTGGAAAGGCCCGTCACATCCGCCAGATCTTTTCTGGAACATCCCAGACGATCCAGGATGCTGCAGAGG
Source organism: Erysipelotrichaceae bacterium NK3D112 (assembly GCA_000701725.1). Classification (GTDB taxonomy): domain Bacteria; phylum Bacillota_I; class Bacilli_A; order Erysipelotrichales; family Erysipelotrichaceae; genus Bulleidia. The sequence goes on along the minus strand of JNJQ01000009.1, from coordinate 76,097 downwards.
TTGTTACCAAAATCCGTATTGTAATGCATTAACTGTATTATGGCATTGACGTTATGGTTCATAAATCAATTACCGTTTTTGTCATTGACAGCGTTGGAACTTTGATGACAGTATGTTAGTTATCTTCAGTGCTTCTTAACGATTTTTGTATTTGTACAATTTTTAAATGCCAGCGGATGCACCTGCAGATCTGAAGGCACATGAACCTCCTCAAGTTCATGACAGTCCAGAAATGCGTTCGACATGATTTTCAGTTGATCCGCCAGGAAGGTGACCCTTTTCAGATGATGGCAGTCCTTGAAACAGAACGGCGGAATGATCTTAACATGTTCAGGAATGACCAGTTCCTCAAAGGATGATCTGACAAAGGCATACTGCCAGAATGTATGCAGTGAGGACGGAAGTTCAATCTGTTTCAAAGATGTGCAGCCGTCAAACACGAAACCGCCGATGTCGGTGAGCGTGTCCGGCAGGATCACCTCCTCGATTTCGGTGTGGTTCTTGAAAATATCATCCATCAATACGGAAACCGGACATCCGTAATAGGAATCCGGGATTTCCACCCTCTTGTCATCGCCTTTGTAAAACTGCACCATATAGGTTTCATTGTCCGCGTGTTTGTACCAGAAATCATGCATTGGCTTTTTTCGCATCCTCCTCAATCATCATACTGACCAGTTCGCCGACAGCCTTCAGAACCTGCAGGTCGGCTGTCACATTCCGGATATACAGGTAAAAGCTGTTCTGGATAAATGTTTCCGGGGCACTATTGAAAACAGACCCCGCCGTTATGATTGTTTCTTCCATGATCAGATTCCCTTTCCGTCTGTCCCTGAATTCTAACCATTATTCTACATTGCTTTGAGCTTTCATACACTTTGACCGTATATAAAAGCCATGCAGATGGCGCATGACTTTCGTATTCAGATCAATTGTGCCGAAATGATTCCGCTCATGTGCTCGATCTGTGATGCGAATTCCTCCTGATCAAGATCATTGTCAGATTTCAGTGTGATCAGCGCATTGTACATCGCAGTCTGTGAGTCCTTGGACCCGGTGATCCGCAGATCGGTAATCACGGTGCTGTGATCCTTGCAATAGCGCATGACACGGTCCAGATCCTCGCGGTGATAATAGCTCAGCGCAATTTCAAATTCCGGTGCGTGACGGATTTTCGAGCGGAGTGAATTGAAATAAGTTTCAACCAGAATCACCATGAGTGTGCCGAGAATTCCGCCCTCATAGAAGCCGGAACCGACCGCCAGACCGATCAGGCCTGAGGTCCATAAGCCGGCCGCGGTGGTCAGACCTTTCACTTTCAGTTTGCGGGTAACGATGATCGTGCCGGCGCCGATGAAGCCAAGACCGGTAACCACGCCCGCCGCGATGCGGGACACATCTGTGGGAAGATTCAGTCCGACATAGAGATAAATGCCGGTCAAAGAGGCGATGGATGCGCCGAGCACAACCAGGATATGGGTGCGGAAGCCTGCCGGTTTATTGTGATAAGAGCGTTCAAGACCGATGATTGTCCCGATCGCAAAGGCAAGCAGCAGCTTGATCAGAACCGCCGCGAAACTGATTCCGCGGATTGAATCGAATATATGCAGCATCGTTTCATACCTCCCTTAAGAAATCAGTTCCTCGATAGCGATGACGCTGTCCAGCTCAGCGATGGAAGAGAGCATATCCGAATGGGACATCTGTTCTTTGCTTAAGCGCAGGTTCAGGATCGCGCATGGGTACGCATCCCCTTCCTTTTTCATCCGCTCAATCTCGATCTCCTGGATTTCGGCATTTTTCGAACGGATCATATCGGTAATCACGGAAACATTCTCGATGTCTTCAAACTCGACAAAGAGCGTGATATTGCGGCATCTTCTTTTATATTGTCTTTCCAGCGGCTGCATGATATTCAGCGCGGTCATGATCAGCACACAGCTGATGATGACACATTCATAGAAACCCGCTCCGCAGGCAATGCCCATACAGACGGAGGCGAAAAGACCGGTTGCGGTTGTAAGACCTTTGACCTGCTGGTGGGATGTGCCGATGATTGAGCCGGCAGCCAGAAAACCGATGCCGCCGATCACCGCCGCTGAAAACCTTGAGGCATCGAATTTCAGTCCGACGGAAGAAACCGTATCCGCCCAGAGGCTGTTCATCATCTCATATTCATACAATGCCAGCAGGATCGACATTGCCGCCCCGATTCCCGTCAACATATATGTTCTGAGGCCGGCTGTTTTGGCGCGTTTTGTTCTGCCGTAGCCGATGATTCCGCTGGAAAACATGGCCAGAACAAGACGGAAAACAACGGTCCCGAAATGGAACTCTCTTAAATACTGAATTGCATTGTTCATGGAGTTTTTCTCCTTATAAGGACGTTCGGATCTGTTGGAAATCTTTACTGTCCTGTTCAAGGTTATTCTAGCACGCTTTTCCATTGGGATAAGGCAGAAAAAACGGCGGGGATATTCCCTGCCGTTGACAGTCCTGTCACCTCTCCTCTCTGAAATAAGAGATGCCGAGTGACTGCGGGTTCTGGTTTTCCCGCCGTTTTCGTTTTGAAACAATGATCAGAATGACAATCGTCACAAGATACGGAATCATTCTGTAGAGATTCTGCATATGGGAAGGATTCGCCGTGCCGAGCGCCTTTGCCAATACCTGTGAAATGCCTGCGGGAATATAAAGATATACCCAGTAGCATAATCCGAACACGAAGGATCCCCAGATTGCCGAGATCGGCTTCCAGCTGGTGAAGATGACCAGCGCCACCGCCAGCCAGCCAAGCGCCTCAATGCCTCCGCCGGTGTCCCATGTGCCCTTGATATAGTCCATGACGTAATAGACACCGCCAAGACCTTCAATCATGGCGCCGATGGTTGTGGCGAGATATTTGTACTTCGTGACATTGATGCCTGCCGCATCCGCCGTCGCCGGGTTTTCACCGACCGCTCTGAGATTGAGGCCTGCTCTTGTTTTCTTCAGGAACCATCCTGCGCATAAGGCGATGATGATCGCCGTATAGGTCAGGAAGCCATAGCTGAAGAAGATTGTGCTGAAGATGCCGAAGTTCTTGGAAAGAACGGGGATCTGTGCACGGTAGACCGAGGAGGCCGCCGCGACCGAGATCTGACCGACACCGCCGGAGAGCTTGACAAGGGAGCCGCCGAAGAAGTTGGCAACACCGCTGCCGAAGATAGTCAGGGTCAGACCGGTGACATTCTGGTTGGCTCTGAGCGTTACGGTCATGAAGCAGTACAGCAGTCCGCCCAGACCTGAAGCGATCAATGCGCATAAGAGTGAAATGCACATCGAGATGACGCCGTTGGGAGCGGGATTGCCGTTTTCATAGAAGAAGGCACCGGCCAAAGCGCCGATCGCGCCGAGATACATGATACCCGGCACACCGAGGTTCAGGTTGCCGCTCTTCTCAGTCAGAATTTCGCCCACTGAGCCGAGCATGATGATCGTGCCGAAAGTGATCGCCGCATTGATCCATGCCAGCAATGAAGTCATCGTCATATCAGTGCGCCTCCTTTCCTTTCTTCGAACGGAATACCAGCCGGTAATTGATGAAGAACTCGCTTGCCAGGATAAAGAACAGAATGATTCCGGTCAGAATTTCACTGGCATAGGTATTGAAGTTGAAATCGGAAGCGATCTGGGTTGCGCCTCTGGAAAGGAATGCGAGAACCGCGGTGATCAGGCTCATCGCAAACGGATTGAATTTTCCCAGCCATGCGACGATGATCGCGGTGAAGCCTCTGCCTCCTGCCGTCAGTGATGAAATGGTATGGGAAATACCGGCAACTTCCAGGAAACCGGCCAGACCGCAGATACCGGCGGAAATGGCCATCGTGCGGATAATGACTTTGGATACCGAAATACCCGCATATCTTGCCGTGTTTTCACTTTCACCGGCAACACTGATCTCAAATCCCTGCTTGGAATTTTTCATATAGAAATACATTCCCGCAGTCAGAATCGCCGCAATCAGCACAACCGGCGCGAACTGCTGTCCGAATAAGGCGGGTATCCAGCCGGCCTTTGTATCGCCGTTGATGATACCGACGGAGTGAGACTGTTTCTTGTCCCACAGGTCCACGCAGAACTCAACAAGCTGCAGCGCGACATAGTTCATCATCAGCGTGAACAGGGTTTCGTTGGTTTTGTATTTTGCCTTGAAGTAAGCGGGAATCAAGCCCCAGACGGCACCGACGATCACCGCTGACACAAACATCAGCATAAGCAGCAGCGCGTTGGGAATCTTGCCGCCGAAATTGGTCATCCAGGCCGCTGAAACAAGGCCGCCAATCAGAATCTGTCCTTCCGCGCCGACATTCCAGAAACGCAGTTTGAAAGCTGGAGCCAGACCGACCGCGATAATCAGCAGCAATCCCATATCCTTGAGTGTCTGCCAGATTCTTCTGGCGGTTCCGAAAGCGCCGGAGAACATCGAGGCGAAAACGGAAACCGGATTGAGGCTGGTGATGCTCATGATGAAGAGCGCGCATACCAGCATGCCCGCAAGCACACAGAGGATGCGGATCAGCCACGCTTTGGCCGCGGGAATATCGGTTCTTCTGACCAGATGAATCAGAGGCTCTTTCAGGCTGTCATGCGGTTTATCATACTTGTTTCTCATGCCTTCGCCTCCTCATTCACCATGTTTGTCATTCTTCTGCCGACTTCCTCCTTGGTGACCGTGCGGGCATCAAGCACGCCATTGGCTTTGCCGCCGCACAACACAAGGATTCTGTCCGCCAGGGCCAGCAGCACATCCAGGTCCTCACCGACATAAATGACTGCCACGCCTTTTTTCTTCTGCTCACTGAGCAGATTGTAAATCGTATAGGATTTGGAAATATCCAGGCCTCTGACCGCATATGCAGTCATCAGGATCACCGGCTCCGCCGCGATTTCACGGCCGACCAGAACCTTCTGCACGTTTCCGCCGGAAAGCTTTCTGACCGGTGTGTCAAGGCTTGGCGTCACGACGTCGAGCTCCTTCTGGATCTCATCCGCTGTCTTCTGGGAATCCGAACGGTTCAGGAAAGGTGAGCGGCCCTTGTCATATTCCTTGAGCATCATGTTTTCCGTCATGCCCATCGAAGCGACCAGACCCATTCCGAGTCTGTCCTCGGGGACAAAGGAAAGATGAATGCCGAGGTTGCGGATGTCACGCACCGACATGCCGGAAAGGTCCTGTGTATTGCCCTTGGGATCGGTATAGATCACACTGCCGCCCTCCTCGATTCTCTGAAGACCGGCAATCGCTTCCAGCAGTTCTTTCTGTCCGCAGCCGGAAATACCCGCAATACCGAGGATTTCTCCGCTGTTGACATCAAAGGACACATCGTCCAGCGCCTTGATGCGCTCTTCACTGTAAACCGTGAGATGTCTGACTTCCAGACGCTTCTGCGGGTTGACGGGATCAGGTCTGTCGATATCCAGTGTCACCTTTTCACCGACCATCGCCTCGGTCAGGATCTGTTCGGTGGCCACCGGTGTGGGAATGGTTGTGATGTACTGTCCCTTGCGCAGAATGGAAACACGGTCGGAAAGTTCCAGCACCTCATTCAGTTTGTGGGTGATCAGAACAACCGCCTTGCCGTCGCTTCTCATCGCTCTTAATACCGCGAAGAGTTTTTCTGTCTCCTGGGGAGTCAGAACCGCCGTCGGCTCATCAAGGATCAGGATGTTCGCGCCGCGGTAAAGAATCTTGACGATTTCCAGTGTCTGTTTCTGGGCAACGCTCATCTCATAGACTTTCTGCTCGGGATCAATGTCAAAGCCATAGCGGTCCGCGATCTCGCGCACTTTGGCGTTGACCTGTTTCAGATCATAGGTGCGGGAGCCTTCAATGCCGAGGATGATATTCTCCGCGGCGGTGAAAACATCGATCAGCTTGAAGTGCTGATGAATCATACCGATGCCGAGGTTATACGCATCATGGGGACTTTTGATTGTCACTTCCCTGCCGTTGACATAGAAATAGCCTTCATCCGGATAATAGATTCCCGCCAGCATGTTCATGAGCGTGGTCTTTCCCGAACCGTTTTCACCGAGAATGGACAGAATTTCCCCGTAGTTGATATTCATGCTGACGTGATCATTGGCAACGACGCTGCCGAAGCGCTTGGTCACATTTTCCATACGGACAGCCGATCTGTCTTCCATACTTCCCATACCTCCCTGTTGAAAAAAGACATAAGGGAAGCCGCCACTTCAGGCGGTTTCCCTTGTTGAATCCTGTTTTTTTAAATCTGTTTAACGGTATCTGATCAGTTGTTTGTGTTGGAATCGATGCCGTCGATGATGAAGCTGAAGTACGGAGCGGAACGCATGCCGTTCTTTGTGTCGGACTCATGGAATGCGCCGTTGGAAACAGGGAAGATGTCAGCTGTTCCATCGAAGTCAAGATCGCATCCGTCCTCTTCTGTCAGGGCCTTGCCGCCGACTGTGAATGTTGTGACATCGAATACGTTGAGGGAGCCGTCCTTGATAGCTGCTTCAACTTCTGCAACCTTGGCATCTGTGCCTTCTGCGCAGGATTCGCCAAGAGCTGTGATGTTGACAGCGCCTGTCTCATAGCCTTCGCTCCAGTCAGCCGGGATGTCCATTGCCTTGCCGTCAAGCCACTGCTTGAATGCATAGTTGTAATATACGGACCAGTCATTGGAAGCGGATGTCAGAGCAGCCTTCGGAGCAACTTCCAGCATGGAAACGTTGTAGCCGACGGAGTAGACGGGCTTGCCGCTGTCATTGGCAGCCTGGATTGCGCTCGGAGCACCGGTTGTGTCCGCATGCTGGGAAATGATCACGCAGCCGTCTGCGATCAGCTTTTCAGCTGTTGTGCCTTCGGCAACCTGGTCAGCCCAGGAGCTTGTGTATTCAACGATCATGTGAACGTTCGGAACGATTGCCTTGACGCCGAGATAGAATGCTGTGAAGCCGGAAACAACTTCTGCATAAGGGAATGCGCCGACATAACCGATCTTGATATCGCCGTCAGCTGTGTAGGCTTCCGGTGTCTTTTCCGGGGAAACCTCACCGTTTGCGACGAGTTCAGCGAGCTTCATGCCGCCGACGATACCGGAAACGTAACGGGACTGATATGTCTGGTTGAATGCGTTCTTGAAGTTGGCAAGACCGGAGTTGGCCGCTGTGTCACCTGTCATGGAAATGAATGTGACATCGGAGTGTTCAGCCGCGACCTGCTGCATATATGTCTGATGACCGTAGGAGTTGGAGATGACGAGTGTCGCACCCTGGTCAACCAGGTCCTCAGCCGCATCAGCACAAGCCTGGTTTTCTTCGATCATGTATTTCCACATGATGTTTTCAGGCGCGATACCGAGATCAGCAGCCGCCTTGTTGATGCCTTCGATATGAGCAGCTGTGTAGCCTTCATTCTCATCGCCGACGAGGATGACGCCGATTTTGCCGTTTGTTTCAACAGCGGCTTCTTCAGCGGGAGCTTCGTCTTCTTTGTCAGATGCAGGTGTGCTGCTGCCGCAGGCTGTCAGGGACAGAGCCATCATTGCGGATAAAGCAGCGGTAAGAAGCTTTTTCATTTTTCTTTCCTCCATTTATTTTCCCGGTTCAAAACACGGTCAGATGACTGAAACAAAAAACGGATCATTCTGAATCATAAAACAGATGAATCCGTTATCGTTCCGTATTGCCAGCTGTCATCAAAGCCGCATTAAAATCACAGCCGTGAACCGGCAGGATGATGTTTCCGACTGTCTTCTGAATGCAGTTCATAAAACACTCCTTTCGTCTGTGATGAATTGATTATAAACGTTCAATTTCAAATTACAACGATTTATCGCCGAATAAACCATGCATGAATTAACATTTTTAACAATTCTGATCATATGTCATAATTCTTTTCATATTGTTTTCAGCGGTTTTCATAAAAAAAGCGGACCATGCCATACGGCACAGTCCGCAGAATTTCTGATCAGCCGGGGAAGTACTCCTCAAACGGTGTGTATCTTACAGCACCGTAAACATCGGTGAGTTCATAACCGTAGAGCAGTCTGTCGGCACTGACAGTCATATCGGAGATGGTGAGATCCGCTTCGCCATCGCTGTTGAGTTCAACGGTGATGGGTTCGCCGAGCAGATATGCATCATCGAATGTTCCGTCAGGGTTGTAGCAGTCCGCGATGAATTCAATGACATCGCCTTCAAGAACCGGCATCAGCTTGCCTTCAGTGTTGATGTCATAGACAGCCTCGGCGCCAAGCACCTTGCCTGTTTCATATTCATCGGAGAATTCGACAATCAGATGAACCTCGTTGCCGTTGAGCAGCGCGGGGATATATCCGGTTGTCTTGTAATCGGATTCGCTGACATATTCATCCGTCATCATGTAATACGGAACAATCTGATCATTGAGCGCCAGCCACATACCGTCGCAGCTGACCACAAGATCTCCGTCCTCATCGAATTCGAAGATATTGTCAGCACCGAGATCGACATAAGATCCATCATCGTCAACCCATACATTGAGCTTGACACTCTGGATCAAAGACCAGTCATCCTCGCTCAGGGCGAGCACCTTGTTTCCGTTCTTTTCAGTGAGCACGAGGTCTTCACTGTCGATGTGCGCTCTGCCATAGAGTGCGGAGAACAGATCCAGGATGCCGGTATCATAGGAGCCGGAACCGCCGAGCAGCTGATCCAGCACAGCTGATGAGCCGCTGCCGCCGCCAAGCAGTGAGGAAAGATCCAGCGATTCATAGGATGTGCCGTTGGAAACAGCACTGCCGCCAAGCAGGTTGTACAAAGAGTTGGAGGTGCTGCCGGAAACAACCTGTCCGCTGGCTGCCAGGGATGCGAAGCTTCTGACCGCCTTGGCATAATCGGTATCAAAGCCGATGTTGTTGTAAATGCTCAGCAGCAAATTGACCATCTGGGTACGGCGGTAAGGGAAGTAGATTGAGATGCCGTACGCATTGGTGATGTTCTTGGTGCGGTTGTATTTGACGCAGCTCTTCAGTGTGTTGACCAGAGCCTTGGCTTCGCTTGTGTTCAGAGTTGAGCAGAAGTGAATCAGGTCAATCTGATCCAGCTTGTTGGACTGTCCGAATTCACGGGCAGCGCTTCTGGCATCGGATACATTGCGGTAGTTGTTATTGGAAATATCGCTGTTGATCTTCTTTGCAAAGGCGCTCATCGCACTCGGAACGGTATTCTTGAATTCCGCCAGATCGATCAGGGACAGTGTGTTCTTGTCGGCACTGCTTGCGCCCTGCTGTCTCTTTGTGCAGAAGTCATCGATGACCAGCTGGCCGATTTCAAGCGAGCTCATGGAGCTGTTGGCAGCGAACTTAGTCAGCCAGTCCGTGTAATACCAGCCTGTGCCCGGCTCGGTCTCTTCCGAAGCCAGCAGATAGTCGCCGTAAGGTTCCACCGCAACCGCGGTTTCCATATTTGCCATCAGACATGCGTCAAAGCCGATGATATCAAACTTGACGCCGCCTGCCTCGAGGGCAGCCTGGATTCTGTCCACCGGCATGGAGCCGTTGGGATAAAGTTCATCATAGCCGTAGCCGGTTACGGATCCTCCGCCATGATCCCAGAAGACAAGGATGTAGCGGTTGGCCGGATAGTTCGCGGCGCCATAGCGGATGAATTCAGCCAGGGTGGCAGGATCGGTCATTGCCTTGCGGCCGAGATTTGACTCAAGCGGCTCAAGCGCGTTGTCAACAACCCGCCAGATCTGGTTTGTGCCTGCTGTGACCGCACGGTTGCGCCATGTCTTGGTGCCGCCGGTTTCAACGATGATATTGATCTTGTCGGAATGCACTGCCGCAGCCATCTCGGTCAGATCCTGGGTAGCCATACCGTAATTGGATTCCAGATCGGTTCCGCACATGTACACCAGCATGGTGACCTGATCATTGCCGTTGCCCACAAGCGTCGTGTATTTCTTTCTCGAACCGCTGGCAACCTCATTGTTTACAGCTGTTGAGGAAGCATCCACATAGGTGTTGGCATGGGATACGGCTGTGCCGTAATTCCATGTACTTGCCGTGTTTGCGCCGGCATTGGGATTTGTGTTTTCATTGGTGTTCGTGTTTGTATTGGTGTTGGTGTTGATTGTTGAGGAACCGCCGCCTCCTGAGCAGCCGCCTCTGCCGAATACAAAGAACAGCACAAGCAGAATGATCAGCAGGAAAAAGAATCCGTTTCCGCCGCCTCTTCTCTTGTTTGAACCGGAATTCAGGGGAACCGCATTGCCGGAAGGTGAAGACGGCTGGGAATGCGTCTGCGGTGCCTGTGATACCTGGGAGATTGATCCATGGGAGGGCTGGCTGCCGTGAACATAGTTGTTCTGGTTGTTCAAAGCACTCAGCAGATCATCCATGGAAATATTGTTGTTATTGGTGATGGTGCCGCTGCCCGATCCGGCCTGGTTCTGAAGCAGATTGATCAGATCGGTGATATCGATATTGTTGTTGTTTGTCACATGGGTGCTGTTTGACTGCAGTCCGTTCAGAAGATCGCTGATATCAAATCCGCCGCCGGCTCTTTCCGGGCCGTGCGACTGAGATGATTTCAGTATCTTCATGACATCATCCAGATCAAATCCGTCATTTTTTCCGCTGCCGAACAATCCCGAGCCCTGGACGTTCTGACCCCGGCCGCTGTTTCCCGACGGGTTTTTTTTACCGAGTCCTTCGCCGCGGCGGTTAACTTCACCGGTTTTGCCGGAATCATTTCTCTTTCTGGAGTGTGGTCTTTCTGACATGATGAACCTCCCTGTTTAATATTGATTTCATTATATCGGAAAAATTGCATGTAATGCATAAAACACTGGTTTTTAAGAATTGCAGAATCTGAATTTTTCAATCTTAATGATTTGCCCGGGTTTGGCAAAATACGTATTACATATGTTATTTCGCGCTGAAAATGCATAAAATATAAAGGAAGTGAAAGAGGTGTTTCCATGATCAGAATTGCAATCTGCTGCGGTGAGGGTTTCGCTTCGGGATTCCTTTCCAGACACCTTGCCGAAGCAACTATCAAAGAAAATCTCCAGGGCGAAGTACAGTTTAAATTCATCCCTTTCTATCAGCTGTATGACAGACAGTCCGAGGTGGATATCGCCATGGCACTGCCGCACATCCATCCCCAGGTGCAGTCTGACACACGTGAATACAGTATTCCGATTTACATCATTCCCTTCAAAGTCGTCATCAAGCCGAGTGCCCGGGATTTCCTTGAGGACGCCGAGGACCTGCTTGCTCTGGCAAACGGAAAAGGCGGTCTGATCTGTTTTGAAGGCGAAGAACGATTCCAGTATGTGTCAAGGCTTGTCTCCCACCGCAAATGGCTGGCAGGTCAGAAAAAGTGACCGGGATAAACCATTATGATTTACGTTACCGGTGATACCCACGGCAGCATTGATATCCGCAAGCTGCTGGAAAACCAGGTCACCGACGCAATGACGGAAAACGATTATCTGATCATCTGCGGTGATTTCGGTCTGATCTGGAATTACAAAAGAGAAATCCGCAAGGAGAAAAAATGGCTGGACTGGCTGAATGAGCGGCCGTGGACCACCCTGTTTGCGGATGGCAACCATGAATGTTTCCCCCGTCTTTACGGCTATCCCGAAAAAGAATGGCATGGCGGAAAGGTTCATGTGATCAGGGATAAGGTCATGCATCTGATGCGCGGTGAAATCTTTGATATCGAAGGAAGTTCCGTCTTCGTCATGGGCGGTGCCTCCTCCCACGACCGCGGTCCGCTCAAAGGTGACACGGAAATCGTGCAGGGAAAGAGCTGGTGGCCTGAAGAGATCCCCAGCCGTGAAGAGATGGATCACGGTCTTGAGAACCTGAAACAGCACGGCAATCAGGTGGACTATATCATCACCCACTGTCTGCCGACTACCTGCCAGGACATCGTCAAGCGGGGAGAATTCCCGGCTGACGCAATGACCGAATATCTGGAACAGATCAACAGCACAATCAAATACAAGCACTGGTACAGCGGACATTATCACATCAATATCGACGTTGTGCCGGGCATATCGGTTGTGTTCTCGCGGATCATCCCGATCGGCTCAACCATCATGGGCTCCGCAACCATGCTCGGCGTTCCCAAATTCAGACGCGGCGAGGCGGTGCTCTTCCATTGGCAGAATGAGCATAAGCTCGGCACCATCAAAGAAGTTCATCCATGGGGGCCGATGTTCAAACATGATCAGCCGTACTATGACATCATCATGTATGACACGGAACAGAAGAAACCGGTCCGTGTCGGGGAAACAGATATTATTGAAAAGAGTCTGATCGCATAAATTCAATCAGGAGGAATATATGAAGATCTTATTTGTCACAGGCCCGTCCTTTTCCGGAAAAAGCATCTATATCCGCAAAGAACACAAAGACGCCAGAGTCGTGAATATCAATGTTTTTAAAAAGTCGGCAGATGCAGCGGAAACCAATGAAGAACTCGAGGAGATCGCTAAAAACGCATATTTCTACTGCCGCGAGGCTCTGATGAACACGATCAGAAAAGCATCTGATAATGACACCGTGGTCCTTGAGGCCCAACTGCTCAGCAAAAAGGCCCGCACCTTCTTCCTCAACGCGGTCAGAGAAGTCACTGATACGCCTGTGGAATGCGTGCTCTTATGTCCGGATGAGAAGAAAATCCGGGATCTGCTCAAAGACCATCCGACCCTGATCAGCCTTCATGAATATGAAAAGGATAAACTCGAAATTCCCTCCACCGCGGAAGGTTTCTCGGCAGTGACCGAAGTCTTCCCGGAATTCGAGGATACCGACTGGTTTTCACTGGTCAGAAAAAACTGAACCCTTTATAGCCAAGAAGACCGGATCACGCGATCCAGTCTTCTTATTTTTCTGATGTTTTTTTACTCAGCCAAGCACTTTTGTGAAACGGGAATACGGTCTTTCGCCAAGCCACTGGCTGACGCTTCTGACGACCAGTTCGTGATCCTTGCCTTCATGAAGTCCCGACACCTGGATCACCGCCTTCATTTCTCCGTTGACATATAACGGGAAAGCACCGCCGCTTAACGCATGCACGCCATCGCCATACCAGTCCGCGTATTCCTTTGTCAGGGTGTTTTTCAGCCATGCCCATGCACTGGAATGGCCGGTGTCATAAACGCATTTCTTCTTGCCGTCCATGTATTTCAGGTTGCGCTCATTCTTGCCTTCCATCATATACAGGAACATGGTCAGATCATCTTCACATCGGTCAATCCGGATGGAGACGCCACGGTCATATTCCAGCGCTTTTTGAGCGATGATATTGCCCAGCGCCAGCGCATCCGCGTTGGTGAATGAATCCGCTGAAAGCTCCTTCTCCTGTGCCTCAAGCACAGCGAGATCACTTTCATCATATTCCGTGAACTGGGCACGGATGCCGTCAAGAATCCGTGCTTCGCGGATCATTGCCTCATAAGGCATCAAGGGGCTTTCATTCTTACCCTCTTTCACAAGCTGCACAAAGTGATGGATCTGGGAATAGAAGTCATCATATTCATATGGCACTGTCTCTGTTCTTTCCCCTTCCTCAGTGTATATGATCAGGGTCTGCGGACGGTGCAGATCCACAACTGTGACGGATCCCTTTGTGCCTTTGATCAGCGCGTTTTTCGGCGCGTTTCTGTCAAAGCCCGCCTCCAGAGCGGCAATGCCGTTTTCAAATTTCATTGTGCTGTGCGCATACAGGTCCACCCCTTTGTAATAAGAGGCATAAGTCTGGATGTATTCCGGATCCCCTTTGAGAAGATCCTCAATCAGGCTTGCGCAATAGATGCCTCCATCCAGCAGAGCTCCCCCGCCCTCTGGTTTGGTATGGTAGGATTTACCGAAATATTCCATGGGCAGCACAAAGCACATGCTTGTCTCAACCCGTTCGATCTCTCCGATCTCACCGCTTTGAAGCACTTCCCTGAGTTTTTCATAAGCCGGTACAAAACGAGACTTCATCGCTTCCATAAACAGGGTGTCATTCTGTTTCGCGCACGCCGCGATTTCACGTGTCTGTTCCTCATTGACCGCCGCCGGCTTTTCGCAGAGTACCGGAATATGGTGCTGCAGTGCTTTCATTGCCCACTCTGCGTGCATGACATGCGGCAGGGCGACATAGACCGCGTCCACATTTTCATCATTGAGCAGAAGATCATGTCCGACATATTGCTTTTCGCACGGAAACTCCTTTGCGAATGCGCTCAGCTTTTCCGCATTGCGGCCGCTGATGGCATACAGAACACTGTCCTGTTCATTTTCAAGACTTTTTGCGAAGCGGTGCGCGATATTGCCGGCCCCGATGATTCCCCAACGTATCATAAGACTCCCCCTGTTGCACAAAATCATCTTATCATTGAATGCGCTGATCTTGGGCAATTTGCATGCATTTTCCTTTTCTTTGCGGGCAGGCTGTGATTGAATAGCTTTCGGCAGTCAGTTTCTGCATAAGGAGGCCTGAATGGTAACCATTAACGTATCCGCCCCGATTCTGCGCGATCAGATCCGCGAGCGTCTGGAAAAGGAAACCAGTATGAAATACACCTATCTCGGCATGATCGGTGCCATTGAGATGCAGTTTAATGTCGATACGGAGATGGATGGCAATCAGGTGGTCCGGCTGACCAAGCGGATGATCCGTTCCATCCCCTATGGAGATATCATCATGTACAGAGTGCTGGTAGACGGACAGTTCTTCGAAAACGGTCCCGTTTACAAGGAAGGCGATCCGGAATACAAAGCGACCAGGCCCGGATTCTTCTGCAAATAATTCATATTGAACAGTCTGAGACACCGCTCATCCGGTGTTTTTTTACGTTATACGCTAAAAATGTAAATTGTTTCAGAAATTTCTGTGAAATTTTCTGTGGAAATGTGTAACAGTTTATCATTATAATGTTCCCATGGTGTTTTCACACCGCAGGGGGAAGATTCTTATGATTGAGACAATTACAGCGATCAATGATGCGCTCAATTCTCAGATATGGGGATGGCCGGCACTGGCATTGCTGGGCTTTACCGGTGTTTTGATGACATGTCTGACCGGATGGTTCCAGATCACGCATTTCAGTCACTGGTGGAAACAGACCATCGGCGCCATCTTCAAAGAAGAACATATTACCAAGCATACAGGTGACAGGACGATTTCCCAGTTCCAGTCATTATGCACTGCCCTTGCCGCAACAGTCGGCACCGGCAATATCGTCGGCGTGGCAGGCGCGATCGCCGTCGGTGGACCCGGCGCGGTATTCTGGATGATCCTGATCGCATTCTTCGGAATGATGACAAACTACTCTGAAAACGTCCTCGGTATCCTTTACCGCAGAAAGAACTCCGATGGTGAGTGGTGCGGCGGCGCCATGTATTATCTCAAGGACGGTCTTGGCGCAAAGCCGGGCATGAAGACAATCGGTGCAGCGCTTGCACTGCTGTTCTCCATCTTCTGTGTCATCGCCTCCTTCGGCATCGGCAATATGAGCCAGGTCAACTCGATGGTATCCAACGTTAACACCGCATTCGGCGTGCCCAAGATTGTCACCGGCATCTTCCTGTTCTTTGCGGTCGGTGCGGTCATTGTCGGCGGTCTGAAAAGAGTCGCGGCATTCACGGAAAGACTTGTTCCGTTTATGGTTATCCTTTATCTTGCCGGAGCACTGATCATCGTGATCATGCATATCAACGTGATCCCTTCAGCGCTTGTTTCCATCTTCAAAGGCGCTTTCGCGATGAAATCGGTCGGCGGCGGCATCGTCGGCGCAGGCATTGCGTCAGCCATGAAAATGGGTATGAAGCGCGGTGTCTTCTCCAATGAGGCAGGTCTTGGTTCCTCCGTCATGGTCCATTCCAGCTCCAACGTCAAGGAGCCGGTCAGACAGGGCATGTGGGGTATCTTCGAAGTCTTCGCGGACACGGTTGTGGTCTGCACCCTGACTTCGCTTGTCATTCTCACCAGCGGCGCGGTTGATCTGAAAACAGGCATGTTAACGGCAGAGGCGGAAGCGGTCGGCTCCTCTTCCCTGGTCTCATGGGCATTCTCCAACCAGTTCGGACGGATCGGCGCGATGTTTGTGGCTGTGGCGATTCTCTTATTCGCCTACTCCACCGTGCTTGGCTGGAGTCATTACGGTTCCAAAGCCTTTGAATATCTCTTCGGCACAAAGGCGGTTATGGTTTACCGCGTGATCTTCGCCGTGATCGTTCTGGCCGGTTCGGTTCTTGAGGCGCAGCTTGCCTGGGATATCTCGGATACATTCAACGGTCTGATGATGCTGCCGAACCTGATCGGTGTGGTGATCCTCTCACCTCAGGTACGGGCGTGCACGAAGAACTATGTTGACCGTGTTCTCCATGGCAAAAATGAAAGACCGATGCTCTCGCTGATTCCCGAAATCCAGGAAGTGCAGGAAGCGGAGCTGATGGCCAACGGCGGCATTGACAACTGATTGAAACACACAGAGAAGCACATGTTCTATGCATAATGTGCCTCTCTTTTTTCATGCATTCCGGCTGTATCTGAAATCAATGCCGAAAGAGAAAGTGGATTAATTCACCTGAACTTCAAAAGACGTGCACCTGACACATGATTGTCATGTATCATTGAAGAAGATAATCGAGGTGAACATAATGGAACAATCATTACTTTATCCTGTGCGCAATGACGCCAGAGATTACACGTTGCTTGACGGAATGTGGAAGATGCGGTTTGATCCGGAAGTTCTCGGTGAAAAAAATGAATGGCAGAACGGTCTTCCCGATGCTTTTTCCATGCCAGTGCCTGCCAGTTTTGCGGATCTCTTTACCGAAAAGGAAAAGCGTGAATACTGCGGCGACTTCTGGTATGAAACAAAGTTCTTCCTGGATGAGGACCGCTCAACAAGAGTGATTCTGAGATTCTCCGGCGTCACGCACCGTGCAGATGTATATATCAACGGTGTAAAGGCAGGCAGCCATGAAGGCGGATTCACACCGTTCGCGCTGGATATTTCAGATCTTGTCAATTACGGTGCCAGAAACCTGCTCAGTGTCAGAGTCAACAATGAACTGAATGAGACATCCATCCCCTGCGGAAGTGTGAAGACTCATATGGACGGCAGAAAAACCGCGGCTCCGTATTTTGATTTCTATAATTATTCCGGTATTCAGAGAAGTGTTCATCTGATGCGGATTCCAAAAGAATCCATCCGTGACTATGACACATCTTTCACTTTGGAAAACAATGACGCTGACATTACTTACCGCGTATACACGGACGGTGAACATCCGGTCATTGCGGAACTGTTTGACAGGGACGGCCAGAAAGTCGCATTGTGTGAAGGAAAAAGCGGTGTGCTTCATGTCCAAAATGCCCGTCTCTGGGAGGTCAGAGATGCGTATCTGTATTCGCTCGTATTCCGCATTGTGGATGAGGCCGGAAACAACATTGACAAATACCCGGCAAAGATCGGCATCCGCACCGTTGAAGTAAAAGGAAACAAGATTCTGCTCAACGGTAAGGAAATCTATCTCAAAGGATATGGCAGACATGAGGATTTCGAAGTGGTCGGCAGACAGTTTATTCCGGCTTTGGCAAAGCGTGATTTCGAACTGATGAAATGGACCAATGCCAACTGTTTCCGCACCTCCCATTATCCTTATGATGAACATTGGTATCAGATGGCGGATGAGGAAGGCTTCCTGATCATTGACGAGGTTCCCGCTGTCGGCATGATGCGCTCACTCATGAACTTTGCGGCAGCCGGCGCAGGCGGAAAAGACACCCGTTTCTTCACGGCTGATACCGTTCCTCAGCTGCAGGCAAATCACAGAAACGCACTGGAGGAGATGATCATACGTGATAAGAATCATCCTTCCGTTATCGCATTCTCCATTTTCAATGAGCCCGAAACCACTTACAAGGAGGCGCATGATTATTTCAAGCCACTCTTTGATTTCGCAAGAGAACTGGATCCGCAGAAGCGTCCGCTGACTGGCGCGCTGCTTGTCAACAGCACACCGGGCAAGGATACCTGCGCAGAGCTTTGCGACATTGTCGCCCTCAACCGCTACTATGGCTGGTATATCATGGGCGGTCCCGATCTGCCTGAGGCTGAGATGGCTTTCCGCAAAGAGATGGATCAATGGGCACTTATATGCAAAGACAAGCCGCTGATTTTCACCGAGTTCGGTGCGGACACATATGCCGCTGAACACAAACTGCCCTCCGTCATGTGGAGCCAGGAATATCAGAATGAGTATTATGAAATGAATTTCAGAGTCATGGATGATTATGATTTTGTGCAGGGCGAACTCGTATGGAACTTCGCCGATTTCCAGACCACGGAAGGAATCATGCGGCTTAACGGAAATAAAAAAGGCATCTTCACCAGAAACCGTCAGCCCAAAGATGCCGCCTTCCTGCTGAAAAAGCGCTGGGAACAGAAATAATCATTTCACAGATCATCGGGGCATAAACCGCCCCGGTCAGGACAGATACACTAAAATAGAAGAGTCAGAAAAGGAGAAAAAATGTCAGTATTGGTTGCTTATTTCACAGCGAGCGGTGCAGGCGTCACGGAAAAACTTGCAAAGCGCATCGCTTCACTCACAGGCGGAACACTCTATCAGATCAAGCCTGAAACTCCGTATACAAAAGCGGATCTCGACTGGACAACAAAGGCTTCCAGAAGCAGTGTGGAAATGGCAGACAAAGACTGCCGTCCGGCACTCGCGGACAATGACGCGCCGGTAGCGGATGCGGATGTTGTTTACATCGGCTATCCGGTATGGTGGTACAGAGAGCCTTCCATCATCGACACATTTGCGGCCGCCTATGATTTCAGCGGAAAGAAAATCGTTCTCTTCGCAACCAGCGGCTCCAGCGATATCGGCACTGAGGCAGGCGAAAGAATCGAAGCGATCACCGGTGTGAAAGTATCCGGCGCAAAGCGTTTCGCGGCCAGTGTCAGCGATGAACAGCTGAAAGCCTGGGCACAGTTCTGAGCCCGTTTCACGCACAGTTTGAGTATGCATGGCAGAATCTTCCGAGATATGGAAAATTCTGCTTTTATTGTCCTTATGTATTGCAAATTACCAGAATTTCATTAGTATACAGAATGCGGAGAGATAATAAATATGATCAAGAAAATTAAGGCAATCGCGGCAGATATTGATATGACACTGACCGCAAAAGGCGGAGATCTTCCGGAAATCACAAAAAAAGCATTTGACGCCATGCATGAAAACGGCGTGCTGATCGGACTTGCGACAGGACGCGAGCTCAATGACAGGCTTTACAATCAGGGAGCGGAATGGGGTCTCTCTTATCCGATGGACTTTCTGATCGGTATGAACGGCGGCATGTTATGGGACAGATTCCATGGCAATGTATGGAACATGGACCTCATGAGCATGGACACCATGAAGGAAATCCTCTATTTCATGAAACCGATCGTGGATGAGTATGAGGTTTCCGTCAATGTCGAAGGCGGCGGCAACCACGCGGCCATGAACATCAAGGGTGAACTGTTCGCCTCGATGAAGCGTCGCGGATGGAAGTTTGATGACTTCACAGGCGATATCGAAGGCTTCTGCTCCAAACCCTGCTACAAGATTCTCTTCAGAACAACCCCGGATGTGGAAAAGCTGATCCGTGAAAAATTCACACCGGTTTACGGCGACCGTTTCCAGATCATCAGCACCTTCCCCGGAACGGTTGAGGTCATGGACAAAAACGTAACCAAAGGCACAGGTCTGGCAAAGATCGCAGCCGCAAACAATATCAGCATGGATGAAGTCATTGCCTTCGGCGACAATGAAAACGACAATCCGCTGCTCACAGCTGCCGGCTGGGGCGTATGTCTGGCCAACGGTTCAGACGGAACCAAGGCAATCGCCGATGACGTTACCGAACAGGACTGCTTCGCAGGCGGCGCAGGCATCTACCTGATCGAAAAGTACCTGAAACCCAACGGTCTCTGGAACGAATAAGACATTTCAAAAAGGGAGGAATCCAATCCGGAATTCCTCCCTCTTTTTGCTTTTCCGATAATTGATATGATCTCCTCACTGCACTCATTATAATATGAATTTCACTCATGCATGGTTCGCAGACTCCGTACGGACGGCAGCTTTCGCGGTATACGTGTGTAATTGATGAAATCTCCGCAGTTCACAGTTTCATGAAACGTTTCAGCGTTTATAATATTAGTGGTTTGCATCAAAGGATGAAAAAGGAGAAAAAACGATATGCGTAAAACAAAAATCGTATGCACCATCGGACCGGCCAGCGAGTCTGAAGAAGTACTGAAGGAATTATGCCTGGCGGGCATGAATGTCGCCAGACTGAATTTTTCCCATGGCACCCATGAGGAACATCTCGAAAGAATCAACCGTATCAAGAAAGTCAGAGAAGAACTCGGCCTTCCGATTGCGATCATGCTTGATACCAAGGGTCCGGAATTCCGTATCGGCACATTTGAAAACGGAAAGATCATGCTGGAGGAAGGCGACACATTCACCTTCACAACCGAAGAGGTCACCGGCAATCAGAACATCGTTTCCGTCAGCTACAAGAATCTTGCCAATGAACTTGAAGCCGGCGATAAGATTCTTCTTAACAATGCCCTTCTCGAATTTGAGGTTGTCTCCACCGACGGCACAAACATCGAAACAAAAGTGCTCTCCGGCGGTGAGCTTTCCAACCGCAAATCCATGAGCTTCCCGGGCAAGCACATGCAGCAGGTATATCTGTCCGAACAGGATAAGAGCGATATCACATTCGGTGTGCAGAATGACATCGATTTCATTGCCTGCTCCTTCGTATCCGTCAGGCAGGACCTCGTGGATGTTCACAATCTGCTGAAGTCACTGGGCAAGGATGACACCGTTGAGCTGATTGCCAAGATTGAAAACCAGTCCGGTTATGACAATATCGATGAAATCTGCCAGGAATGCGACGGCATCATGGTTGCCAGAGGCGACATGGGTGTCGAGGTCGCATTTGAAAAACTGCCGGCCATCCAGAAGGATCTGATCTCCCGCTGCCGCATGATCGGCAAGCGCGTCATCACCGCCACTGAAATGCTCGAATCCATGATTCACAATCCGCGTCCGACCAGAGCTGAAACCAGCGACGTTGCCAACGCGGTCTATGACGGAACAAGCGCTGTCATGTTATCCGGCGAAACCGCAGCGGGCTCCTATCCGGTGCTCGCCGTCAAGGCAATGGCCAAGATCGCCGAGGCAGCCGAAAACTCCATCAATTACAAGAAGCGTTTCTATAACAGCGATTTCGAAATCACAAATGACATGGACGCCATTTCCCATGCAACATGCACAATGGCAATGGATGTCAATGCCGAAACAATCGTTGCCTGCACCATGAGCGGCAGAATCGCCAAGATGGTTTCCAGATTCCGTTCACCGGTTGACATCATCGGTCTGACCACCAACGAGAAGACATGGCGTTCCCTCGCCCTGTCATGGGGTGTCACTCCGAAGATGTGCGAAGTGGTTCCTTCCACGGATGTCCTCTTCTACATGGCAAGAAAGATTGCCCAGGATACCATGAATCTGAAGAAAGGCGACAAGCTGGTCATTACAGGTGCCGGTGTCACCGGACAGTCCGGAAACACCAACCTGATCAAGGTTGACCGGATCTGATCAAATCCCGATCAAAAAAGTTCTTCACGCGAAGAACTTTTTTTATGTATGTATCGCTTTGCAGAATGGATCAGCCTGAAACAGTCTGTACTGCTGATCTTTTCATGATTGACTGTCTTGAAAATGCTCATCGAGCGATGGCTTTTAAAACATTCCTTAACCCTGATTCAGAACGTATTTTGCAAGATAACGGCCCATGCCGTCTTCCGTGCAGGGATATTCAGTGACTGCATCTGACATGGATTTGGAAATGTCGCTGCCGTTAAGCAGACAGACACCCCAGCCTGCCTCTTTGAGGATTTCCTTGTCATTGTCCATATCGCCGAAGGCCATGATTTCGCAAACCGGAATATTGTTGCGCTCACTGAACTTGTGCAGCGCCATGCCCTTGTTGACGCGGGGATCCATGAATTCGATGATGCCGGGTGAAGTCAGGATGGCATGATATTTTTCACAGGCGAGTGTTTCCGCAAAAGCGGCCACTTCTTCTGTTCTTTCCGGATCAAAGCGGAAGAGCACATTGTAATTGTCATTGACGCATAAACGGTCCGCGTTGCCGTCTGCGACCACCACCTTCATATGGTTGCGCTTCATGGAGGCCGCAATCATGTCATCAAAACGCAGAGTGACCATATGCTCATCCTCATAGATCATCACATTGAGATCCAGCGGCGACATTCTGTCGATGATCTCTTTCATCGTTTCTGTTTTCAGGAGATAGTAGTTTTCAATCTCCGGATGGAATCTGTCCCAGAGCTGCCCTCCGTTCATACCGATCATCATGTCAAACTGGAAGGATAGTCCCCAGTCCTTTGCCCTCTGAAACATTCCGTTGTTGATCTTGCGGCCTGTGGAAAGCCCGAGCAGGACTCCCTGACTGTGCAGTGTTTCCAGCGCCTGTTTTGTAACAGGCATGATGTTTTCACCCTTGTTGACGAGCGTGCCGTCGATATCGGCGAAGATTGCACTGACTTTGTTGATCATATTGCCACTTCCTTCCTGTTTGGTTTTTCCCGCACAATCTTACCATGATTTTCCATGCATACACAGCAGGTCTCATGTTTTCCGCAAAAAGGCCCGTATCCGTTGAATGATACAGTCCTTGTTCTCAATTATTCTTTCTCTTCTTCAAAACCGATTTCCTTTAGCAGGAACTGCTGGCCGCCGAGAATCTTTTTATAGCGGGACCCGCATTTGGGACATTTTCCCTCATTGGCCATGATGTTGTACATCGCATTGCATTCCAGGCAAAGGCCCTCTCCTCTTGCGATGATCATTTTCAGCTCACAGTCTTTGAACACCGGTCTGTTTTCGATGACCACCGGAAAGTATTTTTCAAAGAAGACGGGAAGGTAGCCGGAAAGTTCACCGACTTCCAGGGTGATATAGGAAAGATGACTGATTCCGTTGTCCTTTGCGGTCTGTTCGGCCAGTTCCACGGCTTTGTAAAGAACACTGATCTCGTGCATGATCAGCCTTTGATCTTGCGCAGGGCGATTCTGCCGATCTTCTTTGCCTCTTCCTTGATGACAGTCGGAACCAGCTGTTCATAAGGAACGCCCCAGACATCCGCCGTGCGGTCAAGATGGATGGCGTCGAAATTGCACTTGAGTGTGCAGAGGCCGCAGCCGATGCAGAGCTTCGGATCAACCTTGGCAGCGCCGCATGACAGACATCTCGCGGTTTCCTTCTTCACCTGTTCTTCGGTGAATGTGCATCTTTCATCGGAGAATGTTCTGATCTTTTCAGGATCTTTGCCCGGAACCTGACGCTGGCCTCTGTCATAGCTGGCAATGACCAGATTGTCCTTGTCAATGTAGTGATAATTGTCTCTCTTCACTCTGCCAAGGGTCAGGGAATGGCCTTCCCAGACATATCTGTGCAGGGATTCCGCGCCTTCCTTGCCGGCTGCGATGGCATAAATCGCAAAGCTTGGACCGGTATAGACATCACCGCCGACGAAGACATCCTCCTGCGCGGTCTGGTATGTCCAGGAATCCGCTTTGGCGGTCTTGTTGCGGTTGAGTTCAACCTTTGAACCTTCCAGCAGGTTTCCCCATTCGATGGACTGACCGATGGCGGAAAGAACATAGTCTGCATCCAGGGTGACTGTATTGTCCTCATCATACTGAGGATTGAATCTGCCATCGTCATCCTTGACGCGTGTGCAGACCTTGAAGGTGATTGATTTCACTTTGCCGTCCTGGGCAGTGATGAACTTCGGACCGTATCCGCATTTCAGTTCAATGCCTTCCTCAAGCGCCTCGAGAACCTCCTCTTCACTTGCGGGCATCTCATCTCTTTGTTCCAGGCACAGCATGGTGACCTTTTCAGCGCCGAAACGGACCGCGGTTCTTGCCACATCAACTGCCACGTTGCCGCCACCGACAACCACGACATTGCCGCTTAAGTGCTCCATCTTTTCAAAGGAAACATTGCGTAAGAAGTCGATACCGGAAATCACGCCTTCACTGTCTTCGCCTTCAATGCCGAGCTTTCTGCCGCCCTGGGCGCCGATTGCCACATAGAATCCGGCAAAGCCTTCTTTTCTGAGGTCATCGAGGGTAACATCTTTTCCGACTTCAACATTGCAGCGGATATCAACGCCAAGCTGTCTGACCACATCGATTTCCGCTTCCACGACCTTGCGGTCAAGACGGAAGGACGGCATACCGAATGTCATCATACCGCCGGGTCTGGATTCTTTTTCAAAGACGGTCACATCATGTCCCCAGACAGCCAGATAATAGGCTGCGGAAAGGCCGGCCGGACCGGAACCGATGACGGCGACCTTCTTGCCTTCGTTGAAACGCTTCTCAGGGATGTAGCGGTTTTCATCTTTGAGTTCAAGATCGGCAAGGAACTTCTTGACCTCGTCGATTGCGACCGGCGAATCAATGTCGCCTCTGGTGCAGACCTGTTCGCAGAATCTGGCGCACACGCGTCCGCACATGGCGGGGAACGGATTTTCCTTCTTGATCAGAGCGAGCGCTTCTCTGTATCTGCCCTCATTTGCCATCTTGAGGTAACCCTGAACGGCAATATGAGCCGGGCAGTTGGTCTTGCAAGGCGCAGTGCCTGTTTCAGGAACCACGTTTTCTCTGTCAGTCAGGAAAGAGGGACCTGCCCAGAGTTTTGGCGGCATGAAGACATAATCACTGGCAACCTTGGCCTCTTCGATTTTAACCGGTGTCTTTGTGCAGAGCTTTTCACCGAGCTTAACGGCATTCTGCGGGCATACTTCCACACATCCGCCGCAGGCCACGCAGTTGTTGGGATCAACACTTGCGGTATAGTTGGACCTGGAAAGATCGGGCGAGGATGTCCACCAGCTTGTTCTTAATGCCATGCAGGTGTCCCACGGGCAGTTGCAGATGAAGATGGAGAAGTCGGGACCGTCGATATTGGAGAGCTGATGAACATAACCGAGTTCCTCCGCCCGCTTAATCTTGGCTTCCGCCTCTTCTCTTGTGATTCTTCTCGCCTTGCCCATACGGATGCAGGATTCGGCATAATTGCCGAGGTTGATGCACCATTCGCCTTCAAGATCCGCAGTTCCTTCACCGACCATTCTTCTTAATTTGCGGCATTCGCAAGGTGCCACGCCGATCGAGTCGCCGGCTTTGTCGAGCCAGTAGCTGACTTCCTCGTATTTGATTTTGCGGGTGTTGTTCACGATCGCGCTTTCCACCGGAATGGCACGCATCAAAGCGGCTCCCATGAAGCTGGCGCCGGAGATCTTCTTTTGCAGATCCAGAACATAATTCAGGAATGCGGGAGCGGTTTCGGGATAGGCATCGGTACGCTCTTTTGTCATGACCGTGCTTTCCATGGTGCCTGGTGCAAAGACGGGCAGCTGAACCTTATCCTCCTCATCCCTTGCGCTGCAATACTCCAGAAGACCGATATAGCAGAGGTCATAGACCATCTTCGCGGTATCTTCCACACTCATCTTTTCCCTTTCGGCCAGTTCGGGAATTGTATATTGATGGCGCAGTTTCATTTTCAGTGCGAAATCGATCTGTTCATCAGTCAATTGTCTGTCAAAGAAAATGTATTCCCATGAATTCTCATCGGGAAGCGGGTTGAGCATGTTGATATGACGCACAAGTTTAATCAGATTTTTTCTGGGCTTCTGACTCTTCTCGCGCTCATACGCCTCAAGGCATTTTTTCTCGCCTTCAGTCAATTCATGCGGGGTACGAAACATGATGATGTCCTCCATTGGTTCTTTACTGAAATTATAGTAATGAACAAAACCGCAAAAAACCGCAATCCGGAAACATCTTTATTAAATGAGACACTTCTGTTAAACTGTCTCATATGGATACCAGAGACCGGATTCTGAACGCATTCAATCAGCTGGCTTCGCACCGTGATTTTGATGCAATCACGGTTTTTCAGATTGCGCAGAAAGCAGGGGTTTCCAGAGCGACATTCTACCGGCATTTCAAAGACAAATATGATGTGATGAATTACAACTACTCCTCCCTTCTTCAGAAACATATTGAGCAGGGGAAAATCACATCCATGAAAGATCTGTTCGAACTGCTGCTGGAGGAAGGAATCCGCTATTGGAAACCGCTGCTGCCATTGTTTCGCAGTGAAGGCGCCAACTCCTTATACACATTCATCCGTGATTACAGCTATGACGCGGCCCGCTGCCTTTATGAATATCATTCCCTGTATGCGCAGGATGAATGCATGAATCATATGAGCATGAAAGAGGAATTCCAGCTGCATCTGTTTGCGTCGGGAGCCGCTGAAATATATGAGGACTGGATCAGGGGAAAATACCCGTTAAGCTCAAAGGAAGCGGCCCAGGCCATGTATGAGATTCTTCCTTCCTTTCTGAAAACCGAGGATTTTGAGAATATGCTCAGCCATATGAACCGTTGAAAAAGACAGCAGATCAGTCCGCTGTCTTTATTCTTTTACAGATGTTTTTCAGTTCATTCGTAAACCGAGCGTTTCAGAACGCCGATGAACGGCATATTGCGGTACCTTTCCGCATAGTCAATGCCATAGCCGACAATGAATTCATCCGGTGCGATAAATCCGCAGTAATCAATATCCACGGGTTTCACTCTGCGGTCCGGCTTATCCAGCAATGTGCAGATCTTCACGCTGCTAGCGCCGCGGTTAAGCAGATATTCCTTGAGATAGCTGAGTGTTCTGCCGGTGTCCACAATATCCTCCACAATCAGAATATTCCAGCCGGCGATGTCGGTTTCGAGGTCTTTGATAATCCGGACAATACCTGAGGAGATCGTGGTATTGCCGTAGCTTGAAACAACCATGTAGTCGGTACGGATGGGCATTTCAATGGTCCGGATCAGATCGCTCATAAAGATGCCGGTGCCTTTGAGGATGCCGACGATGATGAGTTTCTGACCATCATAGTCTTTCTCGATCATTTTCCCGAGTTCCCTTACCCTGGTTCTCAGCTGTTCCTCCGTGAACAGCACTTTTTCGATATCCTGCTGTATATAATGCAAATGATTTCTCCTGTCTGTCCTGCAGAAATATTATGCATGATCAGACTGGCATATTTCCATATATAATCTGACTGTGACGTATTAATTATGTGAGGTGCTGTCATGTTTGACTCATTTTTCGAAAGAATCAAGGAACGCGGTATTGTTCTGAATTATATGCAGGTGTTTCAGCATGATGAAATACTTGCGGATTACAGCCGCCTGGATTCAAAGACAAGACTGAACACGTGGTCACTATGCAAAAGCATTGTCTCCTGCGGAATCGGCATTGCCATTGACGAGGGATATCTTTCACTGGATGAGAAACTGATTGATTCCTTTGCGGAATATCAGCGGGATGATCTTTCCCCTTCCCTGAAAAACCTGACATTGAGGGATATGCTCACAATGACTTCCGGTATGGAACATGCCATGTTCTTCGGCGATGATCCGCTCCGCTATGAGACGCAGGACTGGGTTTCTTATTTCTTTGCGCAGAATTTCCCGTATCCCAACGGCGAACGCTTTCTTTACTCCAACTTCAACACCTATATGGCGGCGGTGCTGGCTGAAAAGAAAACAGGACGTGATTTTCTGGATTATATGAATGAGAAATTCTTTGCGCCGCTAGGGATCAGAAGCGTTGACTGGACCAGATGTCCGAAAGGCCATATCCATGCGGCCAACGGCCTGTATGTGACCATCGATGAGATCAGCTCGTTTGGAAGAATGCTGCTGAACCATGGCATGTACAACGGAAAGCAGATTGTTCCGGAAGATTATCTGGCGGATGCAGTCCGCAATCATATCCAGGAAGGCGGCGGTCCTGAGTATGGATATCAGTTCTGGCTGAATTCAAAGGCAGATGCTTTTTACGCATCCGGCAAATTCGGTCAGTATTGCGTTGTCATTCCAAAGAAGAATGCCTTCATCACATCGATGGCGCTGGATTCACAGGATTACCTTGATCTGATCATGAGTGAAATCGCTGATCAGCTCTGAATAACGGAGGATTCATCATATGTTTTACAGACATCTTCTGTTCGGACTGCTGTTATGCGGGAATGCATACCGCATCTGGCGCAGGATCATTACGGACAGACAGCAGAAAAAACCGATTCCTTCTGAAGTGCGGGACATTTACACACCGGAAAAATACCGGGATTTTCTGAA
Organism: Erysipelotrichaceae bacterium NK3D112; assembly: GCA_000701725.1. Lineage (GTDB taxonomy): Bacteria > Bacillota_I > Bacilli_A > Erysipelotrichales > Erysipelotrichaceae > Bulleidia. The sequence goes on along the minus strand of JNJQ01000009.1, from coordinate 47,770 downwards.
CCGTGAACATGATTATCTTCCGCTGTTCATTGCCGCAAGAATCACCAATATTCTGGCCAATGCCTTCTTCATCTACTCACCTTATTATGCATGGATGGAAATCCTTGGCCGGGGCAACGAATATCTGATTGTTCTGGCAACGATTCTGAGCAGTGAGCTTGTTTCCTTTGTGCTCAGCGTACCGCGCTCCTATTACGCCACCTTTACGATCGAGGAGAAATACGGACTGAACCGGATGAGCAGAAAGAGCTTCTGGAAGGATCAATGCATCTCCGTATTCACCAGTCTGTTCGTGTCAGCCGCTCTGTATGGATTTGTGATCTTCATCATGCACAGGCTTCCTTCCTGGACAGGCATTGAGCCGCTCACATACGGCCGTTCGTTTTTGCTGGTCGGGGCAATCATTGTGATCAGTGCCGTATTCATCTTTGCCGTTTCCATCATCGCCTATTTCATTCAGCGCATGCAGTACAGCTACCGTGATCTTGAACCGGGTGAGCTGCGCGATAAAATCATGGCTCTGACCAAAGGTGCGAAGAGAAAGATCCGCCGGATTGAAATCTATGATGAATCGAAAAAATCCAACAGCAAGAATGCCTACATGCTCAGAATTCTCTGGTACAGGGCATTTGGAATCGCGGACAATTATCTCGATGAAAACAGTGAGCGGGAGCTGCTTGCCGTGCTAGCCCATGAAGCGGGACATCTGAAGCATAAAAAGATTCTTCCGGAATATCTGGAATACGCAACGATTGTCATCCTGCTGATTCTGATGACATTCCTGCTGCCTCACGCGCACATTGTCACTGAGATTGCACAGCAGATCAATCAGTCCTACGGCATCACCGTAAACAATTATGTCCTTCTGCTTTCTTATGTTTCAGCGGTACTGACTCCGCTCACATTTGTATCAGGTGTCTTCTCGAATTACATTTCCAGAAGAAATGAAACCGAGGCGGATCTCAATGCGGTAAAGGAAGGCTATGGTGAGGAGCTGATTGAAACATTCAAAAAGATGGGCAGTGACGAACTGATCGATGTCAATCCGGCTCCCATCCTTGAATTCCTTGAAGATGATCATCCTTCGATCGTCAGCCGGATCAGAACCATCCGCAATGCCATAATGGAAATGAACAGGGAATAGAGATGTCAGAGACAAACATAAACCGCAAAAAATCCGGGATGCAGATGCTTCCCGGATTTTCATATTCAGATCAATGATTTTCCATGTATTCCATCATGGCATAAGCAGCTTTCTTTGCCTCAGCCGCAGCTGCCACAACAGTATTGGAACCTGTGACGACATCACCTGCCGCAAACACACCCGGAACGGTGCACATGCAGTTTTCATCGGTGATCAGAAGGCCTTTCTCATTGCCTTCCAGTCCGGCCGTTGTCAGGATCAGCTTGTTCTTAGGGGCCTGTGAAACGGCAAGAATGACCGAGTCAGCCTTGACATGGTTCAGCTCATCTTCATAGCCGATAACCTTGTCGTTTTCATCGAAGATGGCCACTTTGAAGACCGGTCCTTCCGGTTCAATCTTTTCAATCGCCTGGCCGAATTCAAACTGGGCACCGTCGAGTTTTGCATAATCCATTTCATGTTCGCTGGCAGCGATTCTCTTGGATCTTGCATAGAGTGTAACATTCTGTGCACCATGTCTGAGTGCGGTTCTTGCGACGTCCATTGCCACGTTGCCCATACCGATGATCGCCACATTTTCACCAAGCTGGAAGGCATCCGGAGTTGCCAGATAGGAAATACCGAAGTGTACATGCGGAAGGCTTTCACCTTCGATTCCAAGTGTCTTCGGTCTCCATACACCGGTTCCGACAAAGACGGACGCATAGCCGTCACGGAACAGGTTGTCGATGGTCAGAGCCGCACCGATTGCAGTATTCGGTCTGTACTGGATATCCAGCTTGTCCATAAGTTTCTTGTATCTGTCGATGATTGTCTTGGGCAGTCTGAATTCAGGGATACCGTATCTGAGCATACCGCCGATATGCTCATTGTCATCAAAGATGGTCACATCATATCCGTTCTGTGCCAGGATGACTGCAGCAGTCAGGCCGGCAGGACCGGCACCGAGAACAGCGACTGTCTTTCCCTTCTTTTCAGGCTTTTCAAATTTCACTCTGTCGAGATATGCATCGGAAACAAACTTTTCAATATTATAGAAATGTACCGGAGTACCCTTTCTGCCAAGAACGCAATGACCTGCGCACTGTGCCTGGTGATCACAGACGATTGCGCAGAAAACAGACATCGGATTATTCTGGAAGAGCTGTTTTCCGGCATCCATGACCTTGCCTTCTTTGAACTCCGCGATGATCTGCGGAATCGGGGTGCTGATCGGGCATCCCTTCTGGCACATCGGTACCTTGCACTGAAGGCAGCGATTCGCCTCATTGATAATTGTAAGTGCCACTGTTTTCCTCCTGGGATTCACATGTGAGTGAATCATGTTGTTTCACATATATTGTATTCACTTCACAATGCTTTTGGGATGGCAATAAAGGAAAAAAGAATGTACAAAACTGATGATCGCATTCCCCGGGAAATAAAAAAACGGCTTTTCATGCGGGTTTTGCGCATGTCAGGCCGCTGTTTCATATATCCAGTTCTGGCTCAGTCTCTGTCGATGGAACGGATTGCCCATAAGACTGTGTTCCAGACTGACTCTTCATTCAGATTTTTGTTTTCCGCGGGTTCTCCGAATAAAACCGCTGCTCTCATAAGTGTGTTCATATATTGCCTCCTGACTTTCGTCAATTCACTTTTTACTCATTGTGCCTCGTTTCGGCACCGTATTTCTGATCAGATCTCAGGACTTTTTCCTGACACTGTTTATTATAGGCATCCGCGAAACAGAAGCAATGGATTTATGAAAATAATTTTCAGAAAATTTTGCGGAAAACGTTTTCATTTGTGAAATTTCTGAAACCCTTTACAAGAAAACGCAAAAAAATCCCGCCATTTCTGACGGGATTCACACAGATGGGATCAATTTTGAATTACAGACCGAAGTAGCGCTTTGCGTTAGTGTAGCTGATGCCTTCAACGATCTTCTTCAGGGATGATTCGATGTTCGGATATTCTCCGTTTTCAACCCAGTTGCCGACCATGTTGCACATAATGCGGCGGAAATAATCATGGCGGGCATAGGAGAGGAAGGAACGGGAGTCTGTGAGCATGCCGACAAAGTTGCCGAGCAGACCGAGGTTGGCCAGTGCTCTCATCTGATCTTCCATTCCGCTCTTTGTGTCATTGAACCACCATGCGGAACCGAGCTGGATCTTGCCCGGAACCTCATCCGACTGGAAGCAGCCCAGCATTGTGCCAAGCAGTTCATTGTCAACCGGATTCAGGGAATAGAGAATGGTCTTGGGGCATTCGTTTGTCTTGTCCAGTTCGGAGAGGAAGTTTGCGATATCCTCACCGCAGGTGTTGGTTGCGATCATATCGAAACCGGTATCCGGACCGAGTCTGCGGTACATACGCTCATTTGCGTTTCTGTGGCAGGAATAGTGCAGCTGCATGGCAATGTTCAGGCGGTGATATGCCTTGCCCAGTGCGAGCAGACCTGCTGTCTGATATTCCTCAGCCTCTTCAACAGTGATCGCCTCACCCTTCATGACCTTGCAGAAGGTTGCGTTGATCTTTGCCATGTCAGTCTTGCGGAACGGAATGTAATCCAGACCGTGGTCACTTGCGCGGCAGCCCATTTCCGCGAAGAATTCCAGACGTTCGATGAGGGCGTCAATGACTTCCTCAGCGGAGTTCAGGGATTCCTTGCCGACGCTCTTTGCGAGCTGGCCGATATATTCCGCGAAGCCTTCCTTATGGATATTGAGGGCTTTGTCAGGACGGAAGGAAGGGCAAACCTTCACTTCGATGGTCGGATCTTCCTTGATCTTCTTATGCCATTCCAGGGAATCAACCGGATCATCGGTTGTGCCGATGAATGCGACGTTGGACTTTTTGATCAGTCCGCGTACGGTCATTCCCGGATCATTCTTCAGCATGTCATTGCACTTGTTCCAGATTCTTTCAGCTGATTCAACAGTCAGCGGTTCCTCGATGCCGAAATACTTGTGCAGTTCAAGGTTGCACCAGTGATACATCGGATTGCCGATGGCCATTTCCAGTGCTTCCGTGAATTTCATAAAACGCTCAAAGTCAGGCTTGTCGCCGGTGATGTAATCTTCCGGTGTTCCGTTGGAACGCATGACTCTCCACTTGTAGTGGTCGCCGAAATAAGTTCCGTCCGGATTCTTTCCGCCGAGCCATACTTCCGCCAGGTTGTTGAAGCGCCTGTCCTCGTAGATTTCCTTCGGGGAGATGTGGCAGTGATAGTCAACCAGCGGCATGCTGTCAGCGTAATCGTGGAACAGATGCTGAGCGGTTTCTGTCTCCAGAAGGAAATTCCTGTCCATAAATGCTTTCATTCTCTTTTACCTCTTATCTCTTGATATCATAGTTCATATTCATCAGGTTCCGGATGGATTCAACGTCATCGACGATCATGCCGTCGCCATGGATTGTATGCTTGATGACACTGGACGCAACCGCGAAATTGATCATGTCCATCGGTTTATAGTTATTCATCATCGCATAAATCAGTCCGCTGGCAAACGCGTCGCCGCCGCCGACTCTGTCCAGAATGTTGAACGTGAACTTTTTGCTTTCGAATGTGTGTCCGTCATACCACATGTATGCCATCAGACTGTTCTCAGAGCCTGAGTGCGCGTAGCGGACGTGACGGGCAATGCATTTGATATTCGGATATTTTTCGATGAATCTCTGGAAGACCTCATCCTGATCCTCATAGCTCGGATGCATGGACAGGCCGTCCTTCCAGTCACCTTTGGACGGATCATTGTCATCCTTGTAAAGATGATACGGTTCAATGCCGAACAGCACATCCACATAAGGCAGACACTGTGTGCAATAGTCTCTCGCTTCTTCCCAGCTCCACAGCTTGGATCTGAAGTTGCCGTCAAAACTGACGGTCAGCCCCATTTCCTTGGCAGCCTTCATCAGGCGCAGGATGAATTCACGGCAGCTTTCGCTGAGTGCCGGCGTAATGCCGGACAGATGGAGCCAGTCATAGCCTTCCAGCAGCTGTTTTTCATCAATTACCGAGAAATCAAATTCGGAAATCGCGCTGTGCTTGCGGTCATAGGTGACTCTTGACGGACGGATTCCGTAACCGGTTTCCAGATAATAGACACCCATTCTGTGAGTCGGGGTCTGCTCTGGTGTGGAGAGAATCACCGGTGTGCAGTGCACATCATTGCTTCGCAGCATACGCACCGCGCTCTTTCCCAGGGAATTGTCCGGCACAACACTGAAGAATGTGCTGTCAATCTTCAGGTTTGCCAGTGCCAGGGCAATGTTGGCTTCCGAGCCGCCGTAGCTGATTTCAAATGTGGTTGCCACACGGATCTTGTCATAGTTGGGCGGTGTCAGTCTCATCATGACTTCACCGAAAGTGATGAATTTCTTGCCTGGATTGATATTCAGCAGAGGATTATGATGTTCCATAACCTTATTCGCCTCTCTTCTGTCTAAGTTTTTCAGGTCGTTCACATCCGGTCATTGATCCTGTTTCATAATCAATCATTTCCGGTGTGTTTTCGATTGTCATAATTGCGGTTCACATTGCAAAAAACGTGTTTATGCAATGATCATGCTCAGAGTTCTCTGTAAACATTCTCCAGATAAAGTCTGGACGCAACCGCATTGTCGTTATTGGTATTCTCAAGGGTTGCCTGGATGAAGGGTTTTCTTTCCTTCACGAATTTCAGGATCTGTCTGTAATCCATCATGCCGGTGCCGGCCGCGATGCTGGTGAGATCATTTCCTTCCGGCACAAAGTCCTTGAGATGAACCACAGCGATATCATCACCGAGCAGCTCAATGGTCTTTGCAAAGATCTCTTCTCTTTGATCCATGTTTTCAACACAGAGCAGATTCACCGGATCAAAGATGATGCGCAGATTGCGGCTGCCGATCGCATCGAGTACGATTCTCGCCCTTTCCGGAGAGTAAACGATATGTTTCCAGACCGGCTCAATAGCCATTGAGACACCGTACTTTTCAGCGCACTCCACAACCGGCGCAAGTCCTTTGATAAAGGTTTCCAGCGCTTCTTTGGAGTGGGTGTTCGCGTCGGTTTTGTATGCCGCATTCGGAGCACCGGTCTCGGTTCCGACAACCGATGCGCCAAGCAGCGAGGCGACCCGGATATTCCCGTAATAGCGGGACTGGATCTCCTTGAGTTTACCGGCATCCGGATGGGCAAGGTTGAGATAGCATCCCAGCACTGCCACATCCAGATTTTCCTTTTCAAATACTCTGCGTGTGTAACGGGCAAGTCCTTCCGTCAGCGCGCAGTTGTCGAAGGTATAGCCTTTGATGACTTTGGAATAAGCAAGATGCACACATGAGAAACCTTCCTCACGGGCCTTTTCCGCACGCTTTTCCAATGTCTGATATTCTTCAGAAAGTGATGCGTTGACATCATGCAGGCGAATTCCCAGCTGCATCATTGTTTTCCTCCTTCAATACTCAGAGCACAACGCCGTCTTTGAAGATGGAGATTTCACGGAAGCCCTTGCGCTCTGTGCAGGTCTTCTCACCGGATGCCGTGCGGACAACCAGATCCAGAAGATCCGCGCCTGCCTCATCGAGTGTCTTTTCTCCATCCGCGACCGCGCCGGCATTGAAGTCAATCCAGTTGGCCTTCTTGGTCGCAAGCGGTGTGTTTGTTGCGATTTTCAAAGTGGGTGCCGGTGCGCCGAACGGTGTTCCGCGACCGGTTGTAAACAGAATCATATGTGCGCCTGCCGCTGTCAGAGCGGTAGCGGATACCAGGTCATTGCCCGGACCGTAGAGCAGGTTGAGACCCTTGGTCTTGACTGTTTCGGCATAGCCGATGACATCGGCGATCGGTGCGCTGCCGCCCTTCTGGACGCAGCCGCATGATTTGTCCTCAAGCGTTGTGATGCCGCCCTGCTTGTTGCCCGGGGACGGGTTGTCATAAACAACCTCGTTATGGGAAAGGAAGTAATCCTTGAAGCCGTTGAGCATTTTTGAAGCTTTGTTGAAGACAGCCTCATTGACGCAGCGGTCAAGCAGGAAGCTTTCCGCGCCGAACATTTCCGGAACCTCGGTCAGGATTGTGGTGCCGCCCATCGCCGTCATCATATCGGAGAAACGGCCGACAGTCGGGTTGGCGGTGATGCCGGAAAGTCCGTCGGAGCCGCCGCACTTCATACCGACTACCAGTTCGCTGACCGGAATTTCCTCACGCTCAAACTGGGATGCGTATTCCGCGCATTTTTCAAGCAGCTTTCTGCCGGCTTCGAATTCATCCTCAACCGCCTGGCAGGTCAGGAACTTCACGCGCTTCTCATCATATTCGCCAAGTTCGGAAAGGAACTGCTCATGAGTCAGGTTTTCACATCCGAGGCTCAATACCAGAACAGCGCCGGCATTGGGATGTCTGACCAGGGAAGCCAGAAGCTTTCTGGTCTGGGCATGGTCATGTCCGGTCTGTGAGCAACCGAACGGATGTGTGAATGTATATAAGCCGTCGATGGAGCCCTGAACAAGATCCTGGTTGTCTCTGACCAGTGTCTTGGCAACGTCATTGACGCAGCCGACAGTCGGAATGATCCAGATCTCGTTGCGGATCGCGGCTCTGCCGTCCTTGCGGCGGTAGCCCATGAATGTGCGCGGCTCAAGCGGCTGCTGGACAACATTCTTCGGGCAGTATGTGTATTCGACCTCGCCGGACAGATTGGTGGCCATGTTGTGGGTATGAACCCAATGGCCCTGTTCAATATCTGCAGTCGCATGACCGATCGGCAGACCGTATTTCATGACGGTTTCATCTTTGCGGATTGTTCTCAGGGCAGCCTTGTGTCCCTGGGGAATATCCTCCTTGATTTCAACACCTTCAAACACGGTTCCCGCTGTAATCGGATGCAGGGCAACCGCGACATTGTCGGTCTCATTGATTTTGATGAAATCAAGCATTGGCAGCTCCCTTCTTCAGAGCCAGATCATATGCGGCAAGAGCGCCTTCCTTGCGGATGACTTCCAGATATGCGCAGGCAGCTTCCTCGAAGCCTTCGATGGATGTCAGATCCATGCCCCACATACGCTCATCCTTCATGACAGCGTGAGTCAGTTCTGCCGGTGTGTCATTTCTGTGTTCATAGTAGAATTCCAGAACGAAGCGGTCATCGCTGACAACATAGTCATTGCCGGCAGCGCGTCTGCAGACAAGGCCCTTGTCATTGAGTTCCTGGATGTCATTGGAGAAGAATGCCATGTAAGCGGCGAAGCTTGCAGTCAGGCATTCAGGCAGCTTGCCTGTCTTTTCCTTGTATTCAATCAGGCTGGGCAGATCACGTGCTCTCCACTTGGAGGTGGAGTTGAGGGAAATGCTCATCAGTTCATGGTTGACGAACGGGTTGTTGAAACGGTCCTGGACCGCTCTTGCGAAGTTCATCAGATCATCCTTGTCAAGCGGCAGGGTCGGGATGACTTCGTCATAAAGCATTGTGTTCATGAAGTTCAGAACTGTGTCATTCTGCATGCAGTCGCGCACGATATCAAATCCGGCCAGATAAGCGCCGAGAACGAATCCTGTATGGGCGCCATTGAGGATGCGCACCTTTCTCTTCTTGTAAGGAGTGACATCCGGTACAACCGGGCAGTTGAGTCCGGCCTTCTTGAACGGCAGCTTTTCTTCCAGCCATGCCGGTCCTTCGATATTCCAGACACCGAAGACTTCACCGACATCAAGCAGCGGATCGGCATAGCCGTGGAGCTGTTCCAGACGTTCAACCTCTTTCGGATCGCGGATACGGCCCGGAACGATACGGTCGACCAGGGTGGAGCAGAAGAGGCAGTCTTCATTGACATATTTGCGGAATTCATCGGAAAGTTCCCACTGGTCAATATACTGGTTGACGCATCTGAGAAGTTCCTTGCCGTTGTTGTCGATCAGCTCACAGGAAAGGATCACAAGACCCTTCTGTCCTGCCTTGAAGCGCTCCAGAAGAACCTGGGTCAGTTTGCCAGGGAATGAGGAAGCGGGTCTGTCAGCCAGCTGGCAGGCGGGATCATAAACAATACCGGCCTCGGTTGTGTTGGAAACGACATATTCGAGGTCTGCGGAACGGGCAACTTCCATCATCGCGTCAAAATCCGCGTCACGATACGGATTGAGGCATCTTGAAACGACGGAAATCACTCTCTTGCGGTCAACTTTCTCACCGTTTTCACGGCCGCGCAGATACAGGGTGTAAAGACCTTCCTGTTCATTGATCAGATCAGACAGACCGCCCTGGATCGGGCAGACAAGAACGCACTTTCCGTTCCATCCGGCCTTTTCGTTGGACACATCAAACCAATAATCTGCGAATGCGCGAAGGAAGTTTCCTTCGCCGAACTGAAGTACTTTTTCCGGAGCCTTTTCCAGAATGTATCCGTCATAGCCGGACTCTCTCAGTACTTCATAATTTAATTTTTTCATAATGGGGTTCTCCTTTCATTCCCTGTCAATATTGAAAAAGTGAAGATACATACGTACCTTCACTTTTCTTGTCAGGGTACGTATCTGAACTGACGGCTGATCCATGTTTTACAAAGAGGCACCCATTGTCTGCATACGTCATCGGGTGTTTCGACCTCCTGCGTGCACATGGAGATTCCGTGTACGCCTGTTTCAAATAGATGATATTCAAACGGCACATGGTGCTTTCGCAGCTGCACCGCCAGCATCAGGCTGTTTTCGGGCGGAACGCTTGTATCCTCTCCGCCATGCCACATGAATACGGGCGGGAAATCTTCCGTGATATGGTCAGGCAGATGCATCTTCTCTCTCATGAGAGGATCATTGCCGCTGACCCACATCGCTGACTCCTCGTGGGCGTATTCTTTTGTGCTGATCACCGGATAGCACAGAATTAATGCGTCGGGTCTGACTTCTTCACCGCCGCCGATCTCTGGGTCGTTCCAGTAAACACCAAGGCTCGCCGCGAGATGGCCGCCGGCTGAAAAGCCCAATACCGCAATCTGCTGCGGATTAATATGCCATTCCGTGCTGTTTTTCCGCACCGTGCGGACGGCCTCTGCCAGTTCTTTCAGCGGTCTCATGCCGGCTGCCTTTTCCCCGCATGAGTATTCCAGGATGAATACCTGGAATCCCATGCTCAGAAATTCGAACGCAACCGGATCTTTTTCCCGCGGACTTCTCCAGCGGTAGGCGCCGCCTGCGCAGATGATCAGCACGGGACGCACCTTGTGCGCTTTGAGGGTTTCGTAATCATCCTGCAGAATGCCGCGGACTTCCGCGTCAGACGCATGAAACGAAATCAGTCTCATTACGGCTGCTTGCCGATGTATGCCAGAATTCCGCCGTCAACGTACAGAATGTGTCCGTTTACGAAATTCGATGCATCGGAAGCGAGGAAGACTGCCGGTCCCTGAAGGTCTTCAGCTGTTCCCCAGCGGGCTGCCGGTGTCTTTGCAATAATGAACTGATCAAACGGATGTCTTGAGCCATCCGGCTGTCTTTCTCTTAACGGTGCTGTCTGCGGTGTTGCGATGTAGCCCGGGCCGATGCCGTTGCACTGAATGTTCGCTCCGCCGTATTCAGAACAGATGTTTCTTGTGAGCATCTTGAGACCGCCCTTGGCTGCCGCATAAGCGGATACAGTCTCACGGCCCAGTTCAGACATCATGGAGCAGATGTTGATGATCTTGCCGTGTCCCTTTTTGATCATGCCGGGAATGACTGCCTTTGAAACGATGAACGGAGCGTTCAGGTCAACATCGACAACCTTGCGGAAGTCTTCAGCGCTCATCTCAATCATCGGGATTCTCTTGATGATACCGGCGTTGTTGACGAGAATATCAACAGGGCCGAGTTCCTTTTCAATGTCCGCGACCATTGCCTGAACTTCGTCTTCCTTTGTGCAGTCCGCAACATAGCCGCGGGCATCGATTCCGAGTTCATGATAAGCGTCGAGAGCTTTCTGCTTTGCGTCTTCGCTGAGGCAGTTGAAGACGATCTTTGCGCCTGCTTCCGCATATGCGGTCGCAATTGCGAAGCCGATTCCGTAAACCGCACCGGTAATCAGCGCAACTTTGCCGTCAAGACGGAATGAATTCATATCCATATAAATTTCCTCCATTCAATGCGGCGCCGCCTGTTTCAGAGCGGCTGCCGCATTTCTGTGTCTTTTTTGATTATTCAAGATCTGTGGGCATGAGGTTGTCCATGTCATCGAAGGCCTGGTTCTCACCGCCCATTGCCCAGATAAATGTGTAGTTGGATGTGCCGCATCCGCTGTGGATGGACCATGAAGGAGAGATGACCGCGTCAAAATTCTTCATGACGAGGTGTCTTGTTTCCTTCGGCTGTCCCATCAGATGGATGACAGCTTCGCCTTCGGGAATCTCAAAGTATGTGTAGACTTCCATACGGCGCTCATGTGTATGGCTCGGCATTGTGTTCCAGACACTGCCTTCGGAAAGCTGTGTCAGGCCCATCGAAAGCTGGCATGTCTCCAGCACATCCGGATGGATGAACTGGTTGATGACACGCTTGTTGGCTGTCTTCACATCACCGGTCGGACGATGGTTCGCATTTTCAAAGGAGAGGAATTTTGTGACGCAGGGCTTATGAGCCGGTGTGGACGCAAGATAGAACTTAGCGGGATTTTCCGGGTCTGCGCTTTCGAAATAAACTTCCTTTGTTTCCTTGGTGATATAGAGGCAGTCCTCATAGCCCATCTCATAACGGACACCGTCCGCTGTGATGGCGCCCTTGCCGCCGAGATTGAAGACACCGGCCTCACGGCGTTCCAGGAAATACTCTGTGCCGAAGTTTGCCCAGATATCAATACCCTTGTCAATCGAAACCTTCTCATGAACAGGCATGATACCGAGGATGACCATTCTGTCAACGTGCGAATAGGTTGCCTTGACCGTGTCCGGAACATAAAGATCCGTGATCAGGAACTCATTGCGCAGCTCTTCGGTTGTATATCTTTTTACGTCGTTGGGACTGGCTGAATAACGGATATCCATAAAAACTCCTTTTTACATGATGCGCTGTTCAGTTTCCGCATCGAACAGATAAACACTCTCGTAAGGGATGCAGAAAGTGATCGGCTCATCAATTTCCGGTGTGTCATGCGGGTCAACCTTGAGGATGGCCTTTTCCTCACCGGAAGTGATATAGACGTTGGTATTGTCGCCAAGCATTTCGGTCAGCTCAACATCCGCGTCAATCTTGTATGCATTCTCTTCCGCAAACAGATCGATGGCTTCAGGACGGAATCCGAAGACAATTTCCTTGCCCTCGTAATCAGCAGCCTTTTTGCCCATCTTCTTGGTCAGATCGATGGTATTCTTTCCGAATGCCATCTTTCCGCCGCTGACTTTGCCGCGGATGAAGTTCATCGGAGGTTCGCCGATGAATCCGGCAACGAACACATTGACCGGGTTGAAGTACAGTTCGTACGGTGTGCCGATCTGTTGCACATAACCGTCCTTCATGACGACGATTCTGTCTGCCAGAGTCATCGCTTCGGTCTGGTCGTGTGTGACATAGATGGTTGTCGCGCCTGTTTCACGGTGAATGGACGCAATTTCGGAACGCATGGTGACACGCTGCTTCGCGTCAAGGTTGGAAAGCGGTTCGTCCATCAGGAAGATACCGACCTTACGGATGATCGCACGTCCGATTGCGACACGCTGTCTCTGTCCGCCGGAAAGAGCTCTCGGCAGACGGTCGAGATAATCGGTCAGACCGAGAATCGCGGCTGTTTTCTTGACCTTTTCCTCGATGACTTCTTCATCAACACCCTGCAGAGTCAGACCGAAGGCGATATTGTCAAATACTGTCATCTGCGGATACAGAGCATAGCTCTGGAAGACCATCGCCACCTCACGTTCACGCGGGCCAAGCTCGTTTGCGCGGTTTCCGTTGATCAGGAAATCACCATTGGAAATATCCTCAAGACCGGCAATCATACGCAGTGTTGTTGATTTTCCGCATCCGGAAGGACCGACGAAAACGATGAATTCGCCCTTTTCGATCTCCAGATTGAAGTCATGCACTGCATGATAACCGTTCGGATAAATCTTATTGATATTTTTCAGTGTAATGTATGCCATAGAATATCGCCTCCTAGCGTATTTTTATATGACTTTAAGGAAGACCATTTACTGGTAAATTTTGGTACCGTCAGAATCACCGATCACCGGTTCCTCTCTGACGTAGTTCTTCGGGGAGACCCCGAATTTCCGTTTGAAAAGCTTTGAGAAATAAAGTGGATCATTGTAACCGCACTGTCTTGCGATTTCGGAAATATTCAGATTGGCGCCATGTGAACCAAGCATCTTGGCCGCGTTGTTCAGACGTGTTTCAGTCAGGAACTGTCTCGGCGTCATACCGATTTCATGCTTGAATATCTTCTTGAGATACTCAGTGCTGAACGAGAAGGATGCCAGATAATCATTCAGATCAAATCCGGGATCCGGATAATTCTTCAGCACCGTATCGGTGATCTGACGCACAATATCGGTAAAGGATACATCCGTGCTGACCATTGTTTCAATGGTAGCGATGATCAGCTGCGCATAGATCGACACCAGCGATGCGGATTCGGAGCGGTCGCTCGAATAATAGTAGAACAGCGCTTCAAACGCATTTCTGAGATGCCTGTTCTTGAGTCCGGTGATGATCACCGGCTCAGCGAAGCTGAGAGATACATCGCTCATAACACAATGTATGTTGGTAAAGCCTTCGATTCCGTGATTCCTGTGCGGAATCATGGGCGGAATGATCGCCACACTGTCCTCTTCATATGCCAGTGTCTTGTTTGCGAACACAAGCTCTCCACTGCCGCCTGTGCAGTAGATCAGTTCGCAATAGTTATGCATATGCTTTTCAACGGTGTGTGTCAATGCATGTTTTCCAACGTAAACAATGTCGTTCATGAGCGGTCACAATGTCTCTTTATGTTTGATTTCTGTGTATGCCAGAATAAACGGCGCAACACCTTTCGCATCATTCTCCACTACAGGTTCAGAGATGTAATACTCGTAGGAACCGTCGCGGCGGCGGTTATTTTCAGGACCGAGTCCGGCTACCAGGCAGATTCCGCCCAGGTTGATACCGGCATCCGTGAAAGTCAGATATTTTGCCATAATTCCGTTGAAGGTTTTTTCGCCGGCTTCAGCGAATTCAGCAGGAAGAATGCCAAGACGGCTTCCCTTGAGCATTGCGTAGGCCATCATGGCGCTTCCGCTGGTCTCAAGATAATTTCCTTCTCTGCCCGGCATGTTCGGCACCTGCCAGTACATTCCGGTTTCCTCATCCATATAGCCGCGCATGGACTTCATCAGATCCGCGAAGATCTGAACCAGTTCATCTCTTTCGCTGCCTTCGGGAATGATATCCGCAAGATCCGCCATCGCCACTGCGAACCAGCCGAGGGACCTGAGCCAGAAGTTCTTTGAACATCCGGTTTCCGGATCCGCCCAGAAGGCAGTTTTGGATGCGTCGTATCCGTGGAAATACAATCCCGTTTTCTCATCGAGCATGCGCTCATGCACGGTTCTGATCTGCTTTGCGATATCGCTGTAGTCATGCTCTCCGAAGTATTTTTCATACATTGCGCGGAAAGGCTGGGCCATATAGATACCGTCAAGCCAGACCTGATTGGGATAAATTGCCTTATGCCAGAAGTTTCCTTCGTATGTGCGGGGCTGAGCTTCCAGCTGCTGATAGAGTCTGTCCGCAGCCAGTCGGTACGTCTGCTTGCCTGTCTTTTCAAACAGTTCAAACAGAACTCTGCCCTCATTGATGTCATCAAGATTTGCCTTGTCAGCTTCCAGGGTCAGGATGGTTCCGTCATCCTGGACATAATAGTCTGCCACCGTCTCCGCAAAGGCTTCATAACGGGCATCTTTTGTGATGCGGGTCATTTCCATCAAAGCGGTGAGCATGCAGCCATCGATATAATTCCATGTTCCTTTTTTGCCTTCGCGAAGCTTTTCAAGGTTCCACATCGTCTTTTCCGGTGTGGATTCCTCAACCAGCCTCAGAACATAGCTGTCGATTCTTTCGTAATTGTTCATCATTCTGATTCCTCAGTACTGATTGTTTCGTAATGATCCGCAATCACATGTTCCCCTTCAACACCGGAAAGCTGCACATTTTTGACGGAGATCTCGCGGACATTGTCCAGATACAGTCCGAGACGGCATCTTTCTTCCGCGAAGTTCTGCATCGCCGGAACACCCGGCTTGGCATCTTCCGCAAAGCTGACGGAGATATTCTCAAGTTCAACCCGGTCGATCGGACTTTCAGGAAGTCCGTCAATGTAGCAGGCCGCCACTTCCGCGTCTGTGCATACCATGTTCTTGAACTCAAAGAATCCAAGATGCGGTGTGCGCTCATCAACAGGAAGGTGTTCCCTGCTCCAGACATATTCCGTAAATCTGTCCGGATCAACGCAGTTGTACCACATGTTGATCACGATCGGTGTCCTGACCTTTTCCATGCGGATATTATCGAAAATCACATTTGTGATAATGCTCTCTTTACCCCTTCCGCGTCTGGATTTGATACGCAGACCGCGGTCGGTTTCACGGAACAGGCACTGTGTCACGGTCACATTTCTGATGCCCGCTGACAGTTCGCTTCCAAGGGTGAGCGCGCCATGGCCGAATTCCATCAGACAGTTGCGCACTGTGTAATGGTCTGCCGGCACATGGTATTTCATTGCCATGTCGAACTTGCCGGATTTGACAGCGATACAGTCATCGCCGACTGAGAAACGGCAGCCGATCATGTCAACGTAATCACAGCTTTCCGGATCGATCGCATCCGTGTTGGGGGATACTTTCGGAGCTGTGATGAAACAGTCGAGAATTGATACATTCTGTGAAAAATACGGATGAATATGCCACGATGCGCTGTTGGCGACAGTGACACCGTGAAGTGTGATGTTTCTGCAGCGGTTCAGAAATACAGCCCGCGGACGTTTGGCGGGGAAGTTGTTGAAGTCCTTCCACCAGTCACCGTTCATTGCGTTGCCGTCAATCCGTCCCTGTCCGACGATGCGGACATCCTCGACATACGAGCCGTGAATCAGAGACTGATATGTATCCTGTTCGATTCCTTCAAATCCGGTCACTGGGATCTCCTTGCCATAGCAGTCGGTCACGACACCGGGAAGAATGGGATACTTTTCACGTTCCGTTGAGCCGAGCAGAACCGCGTCTTTGCCGAATTCGAGAGTCATATGACTTCTCAGAGAGAGCGGCAGTGTAAGGTATGTTCCCTTAGGGAAATACAGTCTTCCGTTTTCAGGAAGCAGATTGATCGCGGTCTGGATAGCGGCAGTGTCATCATGAACACCGTCACCGGCTGCGCCGAAGGCATGGACATCCACACAGCAGCTTTCGGACTTTGTTTCAAACTTTACGGTCTGATCGCCGTCCGGAAAACTGATCCGGGCTTCATATTCGGTTGCAGGTGTCAGATCAAACAGTGAGAATACGTTTGTCTGACCGCGGAAGACTTCCCTTCCCTCAAGGCTGACAGAATATTCTTCAGCCGTATGATAGGGGGAATCATTCTGTATTTCGAAGCAGGCTGTGCTGCTTCCGGTATAAAGTGTTCGAATCATAATCTATTCATCTGTTCTTCGTGTGTTTTCCGGATTTCTCCAGCACACTGATAATAAAGTGTTTGATTTCAATAAACAGAAGATCAAAGCCGAGGTAGAACAGTCCGAACAGGATGGGTTCAACACCCAGGAAGACCTTGTCCGGCTGCCCGCTGATATTCGCAGCCATGAGATTGATCACGTTGTACAGTGTGTAGACAAAGAAGACGACAAGCCATGCATACAGAATGTTCAGTATGAAGCTGATATATCCTCTTTTTGTCACCATGATAAAGCGTTCATTCTCGCCTCTTGTGCGTTCAATGAAGCGCAGCGCGTTGTTGGTGAGGATATCGGTGACGATACCCATACCGATCCCGGTCACAAACAGTGTGTCATACACATCCGCCATGTAAATGCCGAGTCCCCATATAAAGAAGAAACACACCGCTCCGGCAAACCAGAATTTGATCAGAACAGCCTTGAGCCAGGGCGCCAGATGGAGACCTGTCGTGGAACGGTATTTCTTCAGTTCCTCTTCGGAAACCTCCGGGGAATTGGATTCATCCGCTTCAGCCAGTGCCTGAACCGCGTCCTTTTTCAGATCATAATAATCTGTTTCTTTTTCAATTTCGGGTTTAACCTGCTTCCTTTTCTTAGCCATGAATTCTCCTGCAATCTGTCATGCGCGGGACAGTCTGATACCAGACTGTCCGCACCATGTCATTTTTATTCGTCGCCGGAAATATCGATCGCACCCAGGGATCCGTTGTCCTCGACTTCGATGGAAGTCTTGACCTTGCGCAGCGCCTTTGCATAAATCGGCAGTGTGAGGATCAGGACAAGTGTGATCGCAAGCAGGATCAGATGGATACGGAGATAATACTCCGCATAGGCGATGTAGATTGTATTCTGCGTGACAACGATCGGGTTGACCGGACGCTGAATGGCAGCGAAGATCTGATTTCTATAGTAAATATCAGCGAATGCGATGATTCCGAACATCACAATCAGCAGTGCCAGCATCGGCTTGTTGACCGGCTTGCGGTACTGGAATGTGTTGATAAATACCATATAGGAAAGCATTGAGACCAGCATGGTAACGAAGCCTGCAAATCCCATTCCGCTGCCCTGAATCTTAGCGGTTGTATTGGAAATTGTGGAGAGGTGCAGTGCGTAATACAGGAATGTGATTACCAGTGCGACCATCGGAATATTGTACGGTCTGCGCTTGAGAGCGACCATAATCTTTCTCCAGACTTCTTTCAGTCCGCCGCCCTGTTTCTTCGTGCTCATTTGTCACCTCCGCGGATAGCGTTTGTTGTTTCCTTGTCAAAGAAGTGCTTTCTTGTGAATTCGAAGGAAACATCATCGCCGTTCTTGTAGTCTGTCCAGCCCTTGATCTTGGCTGTGACCTTGACTGCCGGGTTGCCGGCAACATTGCCGTGTACCAGTGTGTTCATACCGAGGTTCTCGTTCATTGTGACACTTGCGGGAACGTCTTTGCCCACGATGATATTTTCCGGACGTGTGCCAAGGACAATCTCTCTGCCCTGATATGCGGCCAGAGTGTATTTCTCCTCGTCATTCAGGGAAACCTGGAAGCCGTTGCCGCTGAGCTTGTCGCCGTCAACACGGACATCGAAGAAGTTCATCGGCGGCAGGCCGATAAAGCTTGCGACGAAGATGTTGTTCGGTGAATCGTAGAGTTCAAGCGGTGTGCCGATCTGCTGTACATGACCCATGGACATACATACGATTCTGTCTGCGAGAGTCAGAGCTTCTGTCTGGTCATGAGTGACATACATCATGGTGGCATTCAGTCTCTTGTGGAGAAGCAGAATTTCACGTCTTGTGGCACCGCGCAGCTTGGCGTCGAGGTTGGAGAGCGGTTCATCGAAGAGGAAGACTTTCGGGTTGCGGACGATCGAACGACCCATCGCAACACGCTGTCTCTGTCCGCCTGAAAGCTGAGCAGGTTTCTTGTTCAGCTGACTGGTCAGACCGAGGACTTCCGCCGCGGCGAGAACCTTTTTGTGGATAACATTGGGATTCTCTTTGCGCAGTGTCAGAGAGAAAGCCATGTTTTCGTAAATTGTCATGTGTCCGTACAGGGCATAGCTCTGGAAGACCATTGCCATGT
The DNA here is from genome assembly GCA_000701725.1 of Erysipelotrichaceae bacterium NK3D112. Taxonomy (GTDB): domain Bacteria; phylum Bacillota_I; class Bacilli_A; order Erysipelotrichales; family Erysipelotrichaceae; genus Bulleidia. Next base: position 28,914 of record JNJQ01000009.1, on the reverse strand, counting down.
CTCTGTCTTTAGCCGGCGCATTGGTGATGTCTTTGCCGTCGAGCAGGAGCTTTCCGTTGGAAATATCCTCAAGACCCGCAACCATACGAAGGGTTGTTGATTTTCCGCAGCCGGAAGGACCGACCAGGACAATCAGCTCACCATCCTTGACATCCAGATTAAAGTCAAAGACCGCCTGTACATTGTTATCATATATTTTATCAATATGCTGTAAGCTTAACTCTGCCATAATCTGTCTCCTACTTGATCTCGCCGATTTCCTTCAGATGCGCGTTCAGTTCGTTGCATTTCTTCAGGTTGATCCATCCTGCCGCAAGAATTGCAACAGCAGAAAGCACCAAATAAACCACAACTGTGAAGAACTGGCCGTTGCCCATAACCTTGACGGTTTCGTTGTTGACGATGGTTGTTGCGCCATGGGCACGCATCGGAATGATGAAGATACGGACAATCTGCATAATTCCAAGGAAGAATAAAACGTATGAATAGTTCTTAGAGTAGCTCTTTACACTTTCCGAAGCCAGGAAGGCTGCGAGAAGGAAAAGAAGGTTGTAAACGATTGATACACCGATCAGAACGTCATAGTAATATGTTCCGACGTCTGACTTGTAGATATTTACAAAGAACAGAACATTGAAGAGAATACCAAGATAGCAAAGATTGGCGGACTGGGTATTTTTGATATACCTCATCCGGTCACGGGCGATGCTTTTTTCATCGAGTGTCGTCATTGCAGTACTCTCCTTCCCTCTTCAACCAGCTGGTCCTCTTCCTTCATCAGCTTGTATTTCAGAACTGCGTTGTAGACAAGCAGACCCGCCACGATCAGAAGAAGCGCGAATACAAGATAATGAATGTCAAACCAGAATGTTGATTCTGTATAAAGCGTACCCCACATATCAGCATGTGCTTTCAGCGCTGCGAAATCCACCTGCTTCCACTGTCCCTTGAAGATTTCAATGTAGCTGTGGCCAAAGATTGACAGATAGATTGAAGCTGCCGCAAACAGGCCTGTCGCAACATAGTTGCCGATGTAGTATCTTCTGCGGCTGTGCGTGTTCGTGATGAACAGCAGAACAGCGATTAAAATCAGCACGATACTGTAGTTGAGGAAAACCTTATTGAATGCCTGCATGTTGTAATAAACGATGGAACCCGGAACATCTGTCTGGAAGACATCAGCCGGATTGCGCATTGTATCATACAAAGCGTCATAAAGATCGGTCATGATTCCAAGTGCATAAACGAATACGATTGCACTTACGACAACCGCAGCAAGGCATAAAATGCGCTGCATAGTCATTTGTTTTTTGTACATTATGACCCCGTATAGGCATAGGCTGTTTTCAGCGGATGCCCATACTCTCCTTTCTGTCCCCTTGAACATGTTTTCCGCAGGACCGGGGATTGTGGCCCTGTTTCATGTATGGATGCCCTCCCGGAGAAATGATTTCTCATTTCCCCGGAAAGACTGTCAGTAAGAATCAATTATTTGTTGCTGTTGTAGAATTCAACGTCACGCTTCCAGGCGTCTTCCTTGATGCCGAGGTAAGCAGCGCCGTTCCATGCATTCTTGACTGTGTCAGCTGCGGAAGCTGCATCTGTCATGGAAGCATCTGTATAACCGCTGACGATCAGGTTGACCAGGAGGTTGTCGCCGCCCTTCTGTGCGGAGAACTTCTCTGTCAGTTCTGTGTAGCCAGAGATCTTGTCGTTTTCAACTGAAGTTGTCGGCAGAACTGTCGGAACAGATGTGTACCAGCTGTTGGAAGCAACTGCGAGTTCAGGATGCTTGATGACACCGAGAGCGATAGCCTTGGAGAGGTGGCCTGCGCCTTCCTGACCTGCTTCAGTTGTGCACTGATATTCAAATGCCTGGTTCTTGACGAAGGACAGAGTGGATCCGAGGTACTGTCTTGCGAAGTTTGTATAGTTGCCGTTTGTGTACTTCCAGAGGTCTTCCTTAGTTGCATCAGCGATGACAGGCATCTGCTTGCCGTTGAAGTCGAATGTCTCATAGCTGCCGTCTGCCTTTGTCTTGATGAATTCATCCGGTCCATAGCTCATGAGAACCTGGCCTCTGTCAGAGTAAGCGAAGTCGATCAGTGCGAGAGCTGCGTGCAGCTTGTTCTCATCGCTGCCGACACCTGCAACGGAGATGCCCCAACCATCAGTCTTGACTGAACGCCAGGACTCTGTGAAGTGCATGTAGACACCGTCTGCATTTGATCCGTCATACCAGCGGGCAACCGGGATCATGACTGCCATGTACTTTTCGCCTTCCTGCAGAACATCCGGGTTGTTGTTGAAGATGGTCTGTGTCTGGTTGTAGTCATAGCTCATGAAGCCGAGATCCTGTTCCATATACTTCTGGGAGTTTTCATCGCCCTGGCTTGCGAAGGACTCGGAGATGAGGCCTTCCTTGAGCATTGCGTTGAGGCGTTCAACTGCCTTATATGTGTCTTCTTCCTGTCTTGCATCATGGAGAGCTCCGTCAGAACCGACATAGAGATAATCCTGTCTGGATTCCAGACCACGAACACCGAAGAGGTGGCCTGCGAAACGGATCAGGTCGACGCGGCGGGAGTTGTTGTTTTCTTCTCTTGAGAACATACCCTGGATGGAATCTGTGCCGTTGAGTGTCTGCGGGTTGGCAACAACGCAGCGCAGCAGAGCAACGAGTTCGTCAGCATCCCAAGCGGCATTCTGGCCGATGAAGAGGTTGGAACGGTCTGTTCCATAGTATCCGCCATATGCTTCGTCGATGTACTTACGGAGCATGTTGACAGCTGTGACACCGTCGATTTCGCCTGCAGCGTTCATGTTGGCAACGATGTTACCTGCTGTGTCATAGTCCTTTGTGACCTTTTCAGCAGCTGTGCCTTCGAGGTTGACTACATCAACTTCGACTTTTCCGCTTGTCGGCATATAAGGTTCATAAACCGGAGCCTTGATGTTCTTGCTAGCGTCAGCTGCGAAGTCGCCTTCGCCATCGAGGAGCTTCTGTACCCAGTCAACACGCATCAGCGGCATACGCTCGATATCGTTGACACCGTCGAAGTACGGGCTGAAATAGATCGCGCCTGTGCTTGTGTTACCTGTGATAGAGAGACGGACGATGGGGTTGGCATCCAGATATGCCTTGAAGTTAGGCATGCTGTCGAGATAGTCTGCGATATTGACAAGGCTTCCTGCCTCGCCGTTTGCTGTTAACAGAGCAGCTGTACCGGAAACCATGTCAATGTCAGACATACGCTCTTTCCAGTAATTGAATTCATCGCTTGAACCGTTGCCCTGATATTTGTCTTCAAATTTAACACCGAGGATCTGCTCGACTGCCTGCCAGGTCGGCTTGAGGTCGCCTGTGTTGTATGTGACACCGTTGGCTGCAAGTGTGACACCGTTGCCTGCGATATCCGGGTCGTAGCTGATACCTGTCTGTTTGGAGTTATAACCTGTAGCCATGCGGAGGACTGTGCCTTCAGCATATGACAGATCGCCTGTGCTGCCGCCGCTTGTTCCGCCGCCCTGTGTTCCAGAGCCGCTTCCCGGTTCAACATTGATGGAAGGTCCGCAGCCTGTCAGTACGGCAAGAGCGAGACCGGAAGTAAGCAATACTTTTGAAATTTTTTCGAAATGTTTCATATTCCCTTCCTTATGAATTTTTATTAATTGTTCTTATTAACGCAGGTGTGAAGGAATTATTCCTTGACACCGCCCACGTTGACACCTTTTGCAAAGTATTTCTGAATAAACGGATAAATGATCAGAATCGGTACGATTGAGCAAACGATCAATGCGTAGATGACCGAGTCAGATGCGTAAGGCTGATTCCAGCCGGCCATCTGTTCCGCGTCAGTGAACTGTTCCAGACGCAGGCGGATAAATACCTGCAGCGGATGTTCATTCTGGTTTGAAATCATCTGTCTTGCCCAGAAGTAACCGTTCCATCTGGAGATACCGAAGAACAGCGCGACTGTCGCAATTGTTGATTTTGTCATCGGCAGGTAAACCTGCTTGAGGACCTGAAGCTCGCTTGCGCCGTCAACGATCGCAGCCTCTTCAATTTCTGAAGGAACACCTTCGAAGGCGTTTCTCAGCAGGATGATGTTCATCGCCGCCATACCCATGGCGATAACGACGAGCCACTTGTCATCCGTGATGCCAAATGAGTTGAATACATCCTTGGTAGCCAGGTAGTTCAGATACTGCGGAACGATACCGGCAGAGAACCACATGGTGAATACCAGGAAGAAATTGAAGAACTTTCTGAAGAGAAGTCTCTTCTTGGATAATGCGTAAGCACCGAGAATAGCGACGAACATTGCCCAGAGAGTACCGAACAATGTCAGGAACAATGTGTTGGAATAAGCATTCCAGAACATGTTGTCGCCGAACATTCTCTTGAAAGCCTCGAACTGGATGTCCTTCGGGAACAGAACAACTGAACCGTACTCTACTGCGGATCTGCCGCTGATGGCGGCGCTGACCGCGAACACGAACGGATACAGGCAGCACAGAGCGAAAATGCAAAGCATTGTGTAGCTCAGAATCTTAAAAATCAGTTCTGATAATTCAAGTTTTCTTTTCATTGAAGCCCCCTGTGATTAGTAGAGTGATGTGTTGGATGCTTTGCGGGCAATCGTATTCGCACCGATAACCAGCAGCATACCGATCACGTTGTTCATCATTTCCGCTGCAGCAGCAATACCTGTTCCGGCGCCGGTGCCCATACCGTTACGGTGAGCGAAGGTGGAGACGACGTCTGCAGTGACGTAGGTCTTTGCGTTATACAGCAGCAATACTTTTTCATAACCGACATTCAGAAGTGAACCGATTCTCGTGATCAGCATGATGACGATGGTTGACAGAATGGAGGGCAGGACAACATAGCGCATCTGCGCCCACTTGTCCGCGCCGTCAATCTGTGCCGCCTCGTAGCTGGTCGGTGAGATTGCGATGATAGCAGCGAAGAATACGATGGAATCGTAACCTGCGCCTTCCCAGATGCCGCTGATCTGATAGATGGAACGGAAGTATGCAGGGTTGTTGAGAAGACCCGCATTCGCCGATTCATAACTGATCAGACCAATACTTGACAGGAATTTACTGACAATACCCATACCTGTTGTCAGGGAACCCTGCTTGACAAGCATCGTAACGAGCGATGCCATGACGACGGTGGACATGAACTTCGGCAGATACGTCAATACCTGGAATACGCTTCTTGCGCCGTTGGAACGAACTTCGTTGAAGAACAACGCCAGGATGATCGGAATCGGGAAACCGAAGCACAATCCATAGAAGCTGAGCAGGAATGTGTTTCTCAGCGCTCTCCAGAAGTCAGTGGAGAGGCCGTCTCCTGCAAACAGCAGACGCTTGAAGTACGAGAATCCCGAGAACAGCTGCTGTGATACCGGAAGCACGTTGTCCGATACCTTGAAACAGCCCAAGAGCTCGTACATCGGGAAGTAACGCCAAAACAGGAATACAAGCAGCATCGGGATCAGCATCAGATACAGACGCCAGTCCTTCGCGATTGTCAGCAGTACATGTTTCCAGTAATGCTTTTCGACGTCATCGCGGACCGCCTGTTCGGGGTCAACCTTGTACACCCCTGTTTCTTTGTCTAAAATGAGAAAATCTGCCGCCTTAGCCTTCATAATGAACCTCCTTTTCTGCTTTCTCCTTATCGGAAAGGCGAAGCAAGTAATGTTTCTGATCTTCATATACGCCATCAAGCCTTCTGGCTACCCAGATGACCACAAACGTGAACAGCATCGAGATACTGTCGGTTGTGAAGAAACCTGTCACACTCGCAAGAGATGCGCCAGTGATCAGCGCCACGATTGCTCTGCCGCACTGCATCAGCAGAAGAACCAGCAGCGGAAAGATCTGGCCGAACATCCCGGTCCGTGTTTTTTCCTTGCCGTACTTCAGCAGAATTGGTACCGCAAGGGCGGAAAACAGATTTCCGAAGCAATATATAAAGTAAGAAAAGAGAGCTGCGCCATGAGATGCGCAAAAGACTGTCCCCGCGAAAAAAGCATGGAAACAGCCCCACCATCCCCAGCGCATATAAACAATACTGGTGATCGCCGCAGCGACTGAAACTGTATAAGGCGTGCCCGGGAACCATGAATCCGCCGCTTTGACAGCTAAAAATTCACAAACCACAAGCATGAAAGCGAAGATCGAAAGATCGATCATTCTGTATTCCTGAAATGTCCTTTGTCTTCTCATCGCTTTCCCGCCTTTGGGTTATTTTCCCGCTCAGTAAACGCTTACATTGCTTTGCTTAATAAAAACGGGAATTAACCTCGATTTTTACAGTTTTGCTGCTGTGGAAATTTCACTAAATTAATTATCGCCCCACCCCCCGTAAAGTACATGGAGGTTATGAACGAAAACATGGACATTTCTGATTTCAAAAGATTTCATCCATTTTTCATTCTCAACATCATTTATACTTATTCTGCAATTCACGGAGGTGATTAAATGCCGACATCATCTGTTGACATATTAAATTATTTAGAGAATGCACCAGCAGGTGGAATTATTCAACTTCCGCCGGGAACTTTCCGGCTCAAACTGAAGATCAGCACACCCGGCCTGACCATCCGCGGGGCCGGAAGAGATCTGACAAAAATCGTCTGGGATGACTATGCGCAGAAAATCGCCGATGACGGAAAAGAGTTCAACACTTTCCGCACCTGGACGGTGGCAGTGGTCAGCGATCACGTCACGATGGAGGATCTGACCATCATCAATGATGCGGGACATCCCGAAACGAAAGGACAGGAGGTTGCCCTGACGGTTTATGGCGATGACTTCCATATGAGAAACTGCCGGCTTGTCTCAACCCAGGATACGCTTTTCCTCGGTCCCCTTCCCGATGATCTGATCGAACGCTATGACGGTTTCCTCACGGATGACCTCAGACAGAAAAAATACTGCCGCCAGTATTTTGAAAACTGTCTGATTGAAGGTACTGTCGATTTCATTTTCGGCTGCGGTGAAACACTGTTTGAAAACTGTGAAATCCGTTCCGTATATGACGCAAGATATACCGGCTATGCGGCCGCTCCCGCCCATCCGCTTTCCCAGACGGAAGGATTCCGTTTCCATAACTGCGCATTCACCTGCACAGAAGGCGTGAATGAAAAATCCATCTATCTGGCAAGACCGTGGCGCGACTATGGCCTGTGTGTGTTTGAGGACTGCACCTACGGTACCCATATCAGTCCGGAAGGCTTCGACAAATGGAACGACACGAACCGCGACAAAACCGCGCGTTTCTATGAAAAGCCGATGCCCGAAGGAAGAGTCAGCTGGGCAAAGAAACTCTGAAGACATCTTTCACAGGTGTCTTTTTTCATTTCGATGGTATTCAGTGATAAGATGATTCACATATGACGGAGCACACTTATGCGTGACATGACGGAAGGTTCACTGTTTTCACATTTATGGCGCTATGCGCTGCCTTTGATTCTGACCAACTGGCTTCAGCTGGCATACAACGCGGCTGACTCGATGATTGCCGGAAGGTTCATCGGCAGACAGGCGCTGGCCGCCGAAGGCATTGCGGCACCGGTCATGAATCTCGTGATACTCGGTGTTTCCGGTCTTTGTATCGGCGCCGGGGTTTTCATGAGCGAGCGCTACGGTTCAAAGGATATGGTCTCGTTCCGCAAATCGCTGTCCGCCATACTGAAAGCCGGCATTCTCATGAGCTTTGCGGTGATGATTCCCGGCATTCTTCTGACCCCTTTGATCTGCGATGCGCTGTCGGTTCCCGCGGAAATTCACGGATTGAGCACAGTCTACATGCGGATCACCTTTCTCGGGGTTCCCTTTACCTTTATTTATAACGCATTAGCGGCAGCCATGAAAAGTGTCGGTGACTCCAAACGGCCGCTTCGCTTTCTGGCAATCTGTTCTGTGATGAATATCATTCTCGACCTGATTCTGCTGGGTGTCTTTCATCTTGGCATCGTGACCAGCGCCCTGACCACCGTGTTTGCGGAACTTGTCTCCGCGGCACTGGCAGCCCGCTGCATGCTCAATGAAATGAAGGAGCTTGTCCCCCGGAAAGAGGAATGGACAACCGACCGCTCCATTCTGAAAAAAGTCATGGGCTACGGTCTGCCGGCGGCGCTTCAGCAGGCGGTGCAACCGATCGGAAAAGTTCTCATTCAGTCGCAGGTCAACATGCTCGGTGTATCCACCATCGCTGCCTTCAGCGCGGTCAGCCGGATCGATTCCTTCGCATTGATTCCCGAACAGTCCATCGCCGCTTCCATCGCCACCCTGATCGCCCAGAACAGAGGCGCGAAAAAACCGGAGCGGATCCGCAGAGGCTTCTTCACCGGCATTGCCATGGAGATCGCCTACGGCATCTTCATCGGCATCGTGATCCTGTTTTCGGGAAGATATCTGCTTTCCCTGTTTGTCAAAGGCAGTGAGGCAGCCGAAGTCATCCAGGAAGGAATGGCATATCTTTCCGTCATGATCTTCATCTACACCCTGCCCGGTCTGACCAACGGCTTCCAGGGATACTGCCGCGGGGCGGGAAGAATTCCGGTCACGATCTTCTGCACATTCATCCAGATCTCATTGCGCACATTGGGCACTTATCTGCTTGCCGCAAGAACCGGCATCCGCAGCATTGCCTTTGCCAGCGGGATCGGCTGGACGGCAATGTTATTGTTTGAAATTCCTTATGTTCTGATTCATATGAAGCATATGGAGGAACAGATCTGAACACATCCGGGAAAGAAGGAAAAAAATCCTTCCCTCTTCTTTCTTTTATGAGGTGTCATTCTTGAACTTACGAAAAATAAAAGAGCGTCTGCACATGCGTGAAAGGAAGCGGTAGGGGGATATGCTGCTGGTGAACTCTCCCCGCCTAAGTGCCATGCACTATAGACGTGGCTTCCAAGGCACCTGCGGTGCCAAAGACTTCCGTCTGAATACTGATACGGTTAATACCCAGCTGAAACAGTACAAAGCCTGTTCAACCCGATATCACTAACAATACCCAGACTTATGTCGGGATATCGGCTGATTACGGCATCGATATGCCATAAATCAGCCAATACCCTTCGGGTTCCACTCCCGATCCCAGGGACTTCTGCCATAAGATCAGGTGTTTCTTTATAGAGCTCACGGATGAAATACCGTGCGCCGATGTTATAGCTTGCGTTCAGATCACAGTTGTACATCTTTCCGCTTTCAAACTGACACATATTGTATGATGTGCCTTCTTTCACTGCTTTGCCTCGTTTCACATTTCCGCTGCCGTCATGGGCAAGCTTTGATGTGTTCCATGCATTCACATGAGAGATCCTCATGCCGTATTTATGAGCTAAGGACTCGGCTGTCTTCTGGATATCCCTGTGTCTCCACATGGCAAGCTTCTGCTTTCTTGATCCTCTCTTCTTTTCCTTTGTGTCAAGATACTCAAAGACAATGACATCACCGTGATTCTGCATTTGTGTTTCATAGCACCTGATACGGAATTAGTATATTATGATCTGTTTCATTGTTGAGCGATGGCGGCAAATTATGAAATACTGAGCGATTCTGATTGTTATAATGAGTGCATACTCTCTTTCAATTCAATCATCCAAAGGAGGAAGCGTTCATGAAAATACTGCAGAAAATCTTCAGCCGGACAACCTTTATGGCATTGATGGCTGTTCTGGAAGTGATCATCGTCTGGTCATTGATGAAATGGTTTGGTGAGCAGGCCGCATGGATCGAAGGCGTGCTTCACGTTCTGAGTGTTGTGATCGTATTGATGATCATCAAAAACAGCAGACATCTTTCCAGTGACATGATGTGGATTGTCGGAATCATGATGTTTCCGATTCCCGGCACTGCTTTATGGCTGCTGCTGGGTGCGAATATGCTCTCTTCAAGAACCTATAAAAACCTGATCGTTTCCACGGGCAAGGCAAAGAAATACTATCATCAGGATGAGGAAGTCCTGAAGGAACTCAGTGAATCCGATCCTGAAGAAAGAGGACAGTTCCATTATATTTCCAAAGAGGCAGGCTTCCCCTTCTACAGAAACACAGGGTTTGATTATTACGGACTCGGTGAAGCCGGCTGGCCGGTCATGCTGGAGGAAATGAGAACAGCGGAAAAATTTATCTTCCTTGAGTACTTCATCATCGAGGAAGGCCGGATGTGGAATACGATGCTTGATATTCTTGAGCAGAAAGCGCAGGCCGGTCTGGATGTGCGTGTCATGTATGATGACCTCGGCTCCTTTATGACACTGTCTGCGAAATATGCGGAAACGCTTGAGGAAAAAGGCATCAAATGCATTTCCTTCAACCGCATCAATCCGATTATCGGCATCATCATGAATCACCGCGATCATCGCAAGATCATGGTCATTGACGGCAAAGTCGCCTTCAGCGGCGGTGTCAATCTGGCTGACGAATATATCAATGTCAAGGTCAAGCACGGTCACTGGAAAGACAATATCATCCGCATTACGGGTGAGGCGGTATGGTCTTATACGGTCATGTTCCTGACCCATTGGAACGCTTTGAGCAAAGACAAAGATGTCAATTTCGAAGCCTTCCGCGCCGAGGTGCCGCTGCCCGGGGAAGCGGACGGATATATTGCCCCGTATGGCGAAACACCGCTGGATGATGAAATCACTGCCCAGAACATCTACATGGGCATTCTCAATCAGGCCAATGATTACTGCTACATCTACACACCGTATCTCATCATCGATACGGAATTCATCAATGCGCTCATTCTCGCCGCAAAGCATGGCGTGGATGTGAGAATCATGACGCCCGGCATTCCCGACAAGAAGCTTGTATGGAGAATCACAAGATCCTATTACACCCAGCTGATCCAGGGCGGTGTGAAGATCTTTGAATATGTGCCCGGTTTCGTCCATTCCAAAGTGTTTGTGTCGGATGACAAAGCCGCCACTGTCGGCACTGTCAATCTCGATTACCGCAGTCTGTACCTGCATTTTGAAAACGGAACATATCTCTTCGGATCCAAAAAGATCGCCGATATCAAACAGGATTTCCTGGAGGCCTGTGAAAAGTGCAATCAGATCAGCCTCGAGGAAAGCAGAGTCGGTCCTTTTGCCGAATTCATGCTTGCCCTGCTGAGACTGTTCGCTCCGCAGATGTGAAGTTATGACATACAGGAAAATCAGGTTTGCATTGATTCAAAAGGCGGCACAGCATCCCTATCCGCTTAAGGATGCGCTGGCGGATTCACTGACGGCAGTCCGGATGAGACAGTCTGCCCAAACACATGAAACGATACGCTGTGATTGTCCTGATGATCCGGATTGTCCATAAACTGTTTTGAAACAGACATATTCTCATCCGTATAATAAAGATGAAAGAAAGAGAGAAAAAACAATATGAAAATCGCACTGATCAATGAAAACTCACAGGCCGCAAAAAACAGTCTGATTGAGACTGCCCTGCGCAAGGTTGCGGACACCAAAGGCTATGAGGTTGTCAACTACGGCATGTACAGCGCAGACGATGAGGCTCAGCTGACTTATGTGCAGAACGGCATTCTCGCGGCGGTATTGCTGAACTCCGGCGCAGCTGACTTTGTGGTCACAGGCTGCGGCACAGGTGAAGGCGCCATGCTCGCCCTCAATTCCTTCCCGGGTGTCATCTGCGGACACATTGAACATCCGCTGGATGCCTACACATTCGCTCAGATCAATGATGGAAATGCCATTTCCCTTCCGTTCGCACTCAACTTCGGCTGGGGCGGAGAACTCAATCTCGAATACATCTTCGAAAAGCTCTTCTCTGAGCCTTTCGGCGGCGGCTATCCGAAAGAGCGCGTGGTTCCCGAACAGAGAAACAAGAAGATCCTCGACGGTGTCAGAGCAGCTGCCTTCAGACCGCTGGCTGACATTCTGAACGATCTGGATCCGGAACTTGTCAAAGGCGCATTCGCCGGTAAGAATTTCGATGAATATTTCTTCCGTGACTGCAAGGATGAAGCACTGGCTGAGCTTGTAAAGAAGCTCAAGGGCTGATTGATTCCAGAACAGTTTAAATGATTCAGGGGACTGACCATAAGGCCAGTCCCCTGTTTTGTTTTCTTTGGATGTTTTGAATCAGAAGCCGAGATTGTCATTGACGAGAATGACATGGATTCTGTCTGTGTGCTTTGAATATCTGGTGACCAGGAACTGGCAGCAGATGGTATCCGGTGATTTGCAGTTGGCACATGCGCCGGTTTTCACGCACGGATTATTGCTGCTGAAACGCTGGTTGTTGATCGGGGCAGCCACATTTCTGGCTCTCTTCATGGCGGTATCGACATCCGGGCATACTTTGTTCATACCGACAATCATCAATACTTTCTTCGGACCGTAGGCAATCGCGGACACACGGTTGGCATTGCCGTCAATATTGACAAGCACGCCGTCATCAGTGATGGCGTTTGTGCTGGCCAGGAAGAAATCCGCATCGTATGCCTTCAGCATCGCAGCTCTTCTGTCCTGTGCCTCTTCACGGTCAATGTAATTGTAATTGCCTTCCTTGAGCGCTTTGACCAGTCCGGTTTCATAAACGCTCATACCGCCGCCCATGGTAACGGTGCTGCCTTCGGGAATCAGGGAAAGCGCCAGTTTCAGAGCTTCCTCTTTTGTCTGCACATAATAGCCGGTCATGTTTCTGGATTGGAGGCCCTTGATGACTTTCTGGGCAAGAAGATCGTTTCTTTTGACTGTGTTCGGATCCATGATCAATTCCTCCTCTTTTTCATTTTTCCGTATCCATAATATATCTGTTTCGTGTTTTGAAAGGTGTCTGTGCTTCCGGGCAGGCAGCCTGATTCAAATGAACTCAGGCAGATTCTGCATCAGCGCATTGCTCATGGAGATCATCATCGCGGCAATCTCACGGGCAGGCTGTGTGCACCCGCTGCGCAGCCAGTATTCAATCAAAGCGGCGCTTCCTCCGGTCACATAGGAGCTGACCATCTTCTTTCCGCTCTCATCGAGATCCATCTTCTTCAGCACATCGATCTGCTCATTCATATAGGCAAAACAGCTGACTGCCAGCGTATTGATGAAATTCTGTTCCCCTTCATGTCTGCCCAGCGTGTGGAACAGGTCGGAATTCTCTCTCATCTTTTCCAGCAGGGCGGTGATCATCTCTGTTGCCTCGCCTTCTTTCATTCCCTGCAGCGTTTCCATAAAATCATGCATGGCACGCTGCTTCAGCCTTTCAGCCAGATCATAGCAGTCCTGATAATGCTTATAGAATGTGCTGCGGTTGATCATCGCCATTTCACAGATTTCCTTCACCGTGATTTTTTCAAGCGGCTTGGTTTTCAGCAGACTGATCAATGCATTTTCAATCACGCTTTGCGTATAGCGGACGCGGGGATCACTTTTCATATTTCATTCCTTCCCGTTCTTTCGTAAAACGTATACATACAAAACCGACACCTGCAGACGGATTGTTGCTTGTATGCGGTTCATGCACTTATTATACTAAAAAAGCAACACATGTTGCCAAAACAAACACGTGTATTTACAGGAGGAATTCTCCAATGAAATCAAATGAATCACTGTTCCGCGATGCGCCGGTGTGGAAAGCAATCCTGAGCGTTTCCATTCCCAGCGTGTTCACGATCCTGATCATGCTGGTATATAACGTGACGGATATGTATTTCATCGGTCAGATCGGAAACAATGCCCAGATCGGTGCCATATCCGTCGTCACCCCCGCCTTTTCAATCTTCAATGCCCTGGCAACGATGATCGGCATCGGCGGCAGCTCCGCCATCGCGCGGGTGTTCGGTGCCGGTGATAAAGATACCGCCCGCATTCTTTCAAGCCTCTGCGGATGGACATGCTTATGCGCGGGTACTCTCGGTGCAGCGTTTCTGATCATCTTCTCGGATCAGATGCTCGGTGTTCTCGGTGCCACCCCTGACATGTGGGAATATGCGAAATCCTATATGCGCATTCTGGCTTCCGGTGCTCCGTTCATGCTGTTCAGTGTCGGCTTTGCCTCATTATTGAGATCCGAAGGTGCGATTCTGCATGGCTTCATCGGCAACCTCTTCGGCACCCTGACAAACATCGTGCTTGACCCGATTCTCATTCTCGGTCTTCACATGGGAACCGCAGGCGCGGCGGCCGCCACCGTTGCGGGCAATATGGTCGCTTCTCTGTATTACCTGATCTATGTATTGAAAAAATCGGAAATCCTGACTCTGAATCCCGCCCTTGCAATGAGAAAACCGCAGGCGCTTGTACACATTCTCATGATCGGTCTGCCCAATGCCCTAAGCAGTATCCTTTCCGGCTTCTCATCCACCTTCGGCAACCGTCTGTTAAGTCAATACGGCTCCATGGCACTTGCCGCAAACGGCGCTGCGGGCAAGGTGATGCTGCTGATCACGATGATCCAGATGGGTATCTGCATGGGTGCGCAGCCTCTGATGGCCTATAACTACGGTGCGAAAAACTCTGCCCGTCTGAAGGAAATCCTGCAGAAGCTCATCATCCTGACCGTATCCTTCGGCGCAGTTTCGACGGTGATCTGCACATTCGCAAGACACTTCCTGATTTCCATCTTCCTCAAAGACGCGGCGGCGGCCGCCATGGGTGAGCAGATCGTTGTATGGCTGCTGGCAGCCGGACCTGTGATCGGCCTGTTCTATCTCGGCACCAACTTCCTGCAGGCATCAGGCAATGCCGCAAGAGCGACATTCGTGTCCGTGCTGCGTCAGGGTCTGCTTCTGATTCCTCTGCTTTATCTCATGCATACACTGCTTGGATTCACCGGCATTGCGGCTGCTCATTTCGTCGCTGATGCGGGCTCGGCAATCATCGCCGTATTGATTGCGTGGTCTCAATACAGAAAACTGACTGACTGAATCACTGATTGTTACGCAGCCGTCATAGATAACACAAAGGTCCCGGACGGGACCTCTTCAAATGAAAAGGGAGACGTGAATATCTCCCTTTTTACAGAATTGTTACTTCACTTTTTCTTTGAGTGTCTTGCTAGCCTTGAAGCGGGGGGATTTGGAAGCTTTGATCCGGATCTTTTCACCTGTTGCAGGATTCAGACCGTTACGGGCCTTCATTTTGACAACAGTGAATTTGCCGAACCCATTGATCGAAACTTCACCGCCCTTTTTCAAAGCATCAGTCAGTGTGTCAAAGATATCATTGACCGCCGCAGCGGCATCTTTCTTTGTCAGACCGTACTTTTCCGCAAGATCATCAGCCAGAGACTTCTTTGTGATAACCGGTTTGGGTGCTGCCATTGCTTTTCCTCCTCCTTCTTTCTTTAATTTCAACATATTACCAATCTATCCGTTTTTCAATAAAACCCCTCTGAAAATCAATAAAAACCGGCATTTTCAGCTTGTTTTCACTGAAAACACCGGTCATTCTTTTCACTCAGTCCTGATCCCAGTCAAAGCCGTCCCAGACAGGCTTTCCGCTGTAGATCTTCGCTTCTTCCTCGCCTTTGAGAACACGGAGAACGCCTTTGGAAAGTGCCTCCATTTCGTATTCGCCGGGATATACGGCAATCGGAGCGACCCAGCCGCTGTATTCCTCAAGCTGCTCACGGATGTCGTCAAAACGCATCAGTCCGCCGGTCAGAAGGATCGCATCCACATCCCCATGCAGAACCATGGACATTTCACCGATGCATTTGGCAATGCGGTAAATCATCGCGTTCCAGATCATGACCGCTTTTTCATCCTTCTGTTCCACCAGGGAATGCACATAATCGGAATTGGATGTTCCAAACCATGATGAGAAGCCTCCGGTCACGGAGCACAGATTGCGGATTTCCTCCGCCGGTTTTCCATAGAGGAAGCGCAGCACATCGGTCACGGCCATACCGCCCATACGGGTCGGGGTAAACGGGCCTTCGCCGCCGGCGCCGTCAATGGCGTCAACCATCATGCCTTTGCGGTGGGCAGTGACGGAAATGCCTCCGTCAATATGACATGCGATCAGATTGAGATCGGAATACTTCTTTCCGATGGATTCCGCATATTTGCGGCATACCGCCTTGAGATTGAGCGGATGGGATGCGGCATGTCTGTAACAGCCTTTCACACCCGTGATTCTGGCGAGATCCTGCAGTTCATCGGTGCAGGTCGGATCGATCATATACATCTTTCCGCCATAGATTTCCTGAACCCGCTTTGCCAGCTGAACGCCAAGCAGCGAAGCGTGGTAGAGATTGCCCTTGTTCGCTCTGGCATCCGCGATCAGAAGATCACTGATTTCATATGTTCCGCTCACAACCGAATAGCAGCCTCCCCCTCTGGCCGCGATGGCATCAATTCCCTCAAGGGAAATGCCGTTGTCCTTCAGGAACTGAAAGATGACCTCCATACGGTAGTCCACCTGATCGTTCAGAGTCGGAAAGGTTCTGAGAATGGTCGAGTCGTGGAAGACATCGCATTCAAACTGTTTATCCTCATTTTCATACATCGCCAGCTTCGTGGATGTCGAGCCGGGATTGATCACAAATATTCTGAATTTTTCCATATTGTCAAGAATACCACAGGCGGCAGGGATTGCCCATTGAAAAACCTGTTTTTTCAAAAAAGAAAACCGCAGGATGTGCGGTTTTGCATGAATGGTGATTATTTTGCCTGGGCAAGAGCAGCCTTGACGGCTTCCTTGATTGCCTCGGATGTGTCTGTGCAGCCGGCAACCGCATCAACCTCTGCGGAATTTGCCTTGACGATCGCATCGGGCAGTGTGTTCAGAGCACCATCCGCGATACCGGCTGTTTCAGCCTGCTCAGTAACCTTGACAGCGGTGATTGCTGTATCGGATACTGTGACCTCAACGCTGACATTGCCGTTATGGCCTTCCGCTGTGCCTGTGTATGTGCCTGCCTTGTAAGCTGCAGATGAGCCTGAGCAGCCGACCATGGTGACAAGTGCAGCCGCAGCGATCATTGCCTTGAATGTTTTCATATGAATTCTTCCTCCTGTAACATCAGCTATTATAGTCCGGTTTGCGGCGACTGACTCATTATTTTGATCATTTTTTTCATTCAGCGCGTCTGCTTTCACCGGTGGCGTAATCAATTTCAATGCCCGGCTGCACGTTGTAGCAGAAGATGCAGTAACTGATGCCCTTTCCTTTGTCCTCAACGGAATAAGCCTCCATGAGCACACCGCGGCATACCAGCTCATTGCCGGCGAACACCGGGGTGATCCGGTAAAGGACATGATTGCCGGTTCTTCGAAGATAATATGCCGTCTTATTTTCAAAGGGTTCCATCCCTTCGACGTTCATATATCTTGTGCCTGTGATCAGGTTTTTCTCATTGGCGTTTTCCCCGCTCATCTGAAAACCGATCAGATGGCAGCGGTTGTAAAGAAAACCGTCCTCAATCAGATCCTCATAAACCGCGTTATGATATCCGCTCGGTTTCACCGAATCAATTTCCCCGCGCTCCTCTTCGGGCATCATTGTTTTATCGAGCAAGGCCATGGCCGCGCCGCATCTGCCGAGGGAATCGAGTTCACTGAACTGCACGAAGGAGGAAAGCTTCTTTTCCGCATCCGTGAAAAACGGCTGATTGCCATTGATCTCTGTATAAGGGCTGTCTGTATATTCCTCAACCGCATTCAGATCAAATGCGTATTCCGTCTGCGGCGCAGGTTGTGACAATGAGAGCGCGGAAAGCAGAAGAATGCATGCGAAAAGAAATACGGCCGCGTTTCTGATCAGCGCATTCCGGTTTTTCTTTGTGCGCTCACGGTTCCATTTCAAGGCGGCTGAAAACACCATGGCAACAAGAACACTCAGCGCCAGCGCCGCCGCAATCATGATTTCTGTTTTTCCAAAGCTCTGGAAACTCATCTGCCTTTCACTTTCCGATATGACCGATCGCGTCAACGGTCAGTTTGGCGGAATTGGCAGCCGCCTGCGCCTCGAACTCAGTATAGGGAACAAGCGTGCTCTCATCCGCCTTGTCTGAAATATAGCGCACAATCACAAACGGAACTTTGTTCACAAATGCGCACTGGGCAATCGCCGCCCCTTCCATTTCCGTGCATTCCGCATGGAACACGCTGCGGATTCTCTCTTTGACTGCGCTGTCTGAAATGAACTGATCACCGGTGGCGATCCTTCCTTCAAACACGGCAATATCCGGAGCGGTTCTGTGAATCGCATCGGTGATGATCTTTCTGAGTGTCTCATCCGCCGCGAAACTCTGCACGCCCATACCCGGTGTTTCGCCTGGCGCATAACCGAACACCGCCGCATCCATATCATGCATGACAGCATCCGTGGAGACAACCACATCGCCGATGTTGATGTCATTGTTCAAAGAACCGGCAATTCCGGTATTGAGCAGATGGGTGATCCCAAAGCAGTCGATCAATATCTGTGTGCAGAGCGCCGCGTTCACCTTGCCCACTCCGCATTTCACAACCACCGCATCAGTTGTGCCGATGTTGCCTTCTGTGAACAGAAGGCCTGCCTTTTCTGTTTCCTTTTTTCCTTCCATCTTTGAAAGGATATATGCGATTTCGGCGTCCATCGCGCCGATGATTCCGATTTTCATAAACTCACTCCTGATAATTCAGATGTTTTTCATCAATGCATTTCAATGTCTTTTCCAGATACCGGTCTGCCAGCCAGTGTGCCATGGGCAGATTCTGATCCAGATAATTGCCGCACTCATCCGCCTTCGCGCCGGGAATCTCTCCCTCAAAGTCACGGACGAATGTGAACATTTCAATCATCAGATCAACGATATCCTTTGAATCCAGATCTCCTTCCAGCAGAAGATAGAATCCGGTTCTGCATCCCATCGGGCCGAAATAGACCGTTCTGTCCTTCCACTGCGCATGGTTTCTCAGAAAAGTTGCGCCAAGATGTTCAATGGTATGAATCTCAGCCGTGTTCATGACCGGCTCCTTGTTCGGGGCGGTCATACGCAGATCGAATGTAGTGATGACCGTATCATGGAAACGGTCTTTTCTTGAAACATATACGCCCGGTTCAAGCACCAGGTGATTCACGGTAAAACTTGCGATTTTTTCCATAAATGACTCCTTCTTCTGAATTGAAACAATCTTACCATATCTGTCCACTGTGTTACGATACTCAAAAGGAGGTTTCCTGTTATGAGCAGACTTACCGTCGGACAGATCCGTTATGATCTGTTCCAGATTAATGAAACCGCAGAACCCGGACTGAATGTGGATGCCTACCTTCTGACCGGCAGCCGCAAAGCCGTTCTGATTGACACGCTCCAGGAGAGCGAAGCGCTTTATGATACCGTGAAACGATTGACGGATCTTCCTCTGGAAGTGATCATCACCCACGGCCATCCCGATCATGCCGGAAGAGGTCTGCGGCAGTTCCACGAGGCCGGTGTTCCGGTATATATGCATGAGGCGGACCTTCCGCTTTATCAGAATATGTTCGGCGGGGAATTTCCCGGGGAATGGTTTACCGAAATCAATGAGAAGGATGTTTTTGATCTTGGCGGAATCACTCTGGAAACCATTCTTTGCAAAGGCCATACACCGGGCAGTATTGTCCTCTTTGATGAACAAAACAGGCGCCTCTTTACGGGAGACGCCGTCGGTTCGGGAATGTTCTGGATGCAGATTGAGGGATGCACACCCCTGCATGAATTCAGACAGGAGCTGTTGAAACTGACAGAACGGTTCGGAAACATGAAGAATCTCAGAATCTATCCGGGACACCGCTGGCAGTCGCCGGTGCAGCTCAATGCGCAATATCTCAAGGACACGCTGGCTCTGACTGATCAGATTCTGAATCATACCGACAACGGACGCGAATGTGTCATGGAATTCGCGGGAAAACCGCTGGCATACAAAGAGGCATCCTATGGCATGATGTCAGCTTACAGCTACAATCCGGAAAATCTTTAAATCTCTTCCATTGAGAGCAGATTGAGATCCTCGATGCGCTTGTTCAGGGTGCTCTTCTGATCCTCAAAGAGCAGCTTGTCATTGTATTCAAAATACTTCTCACAGCCATGGGCATAGATGTATTCCGCGATATCCGGTCGAATGGTCAGCTCAGAGACGAGGATGAGCATCTCCTGTCCCGCCGCAAAGGCCTTCTCCATGAAACGGAATGTATGATCCAGAGAACTCTGCGCTTTCTGATTCATTTCTCTGAATGAATTCAGACGGCTTTGGAGTTCTTTTTTCAGTGTCTCTTTTGTATCACTGCCTTCAAGAACTTTTGCGAGCTCCTCATAGATCTTTTTCGTGCAGAGCGCCTTATCCACTTTCGCGCGGGTATCGGTTTCCATCGACTTCGCATTCCAGAATGATGCTCTTTCGTTCATGAACGCGTGATACGGTGCATCCTTGCCTTTTACTTCCGCAATGATTTCCTTCATGCTTTCCTCATAGCGCAGGGTTTCAGAGATCTGATCCTCAAGCGAGGAGAGCACCAGGCTGATCAGGGAAAGACGCTCATCGAACTTCGCACCGGATGCACGTTTGACGATGTCTTCTGACACCGTGCCGTCAATGATCTGTTCCACCTGATAATCGGACTGATATTTGCGGTAGAGATCATAATAATTGGCATAGTCGGAAGCAATCTGTTCATCCTGCACATACTGGCTGATCAGATGGCGGTCGACTTCCAGTCCGTTTTCCTCATAGACACTGATCATCCTGGAAAGATCATCCCAGCTTCTTGCGGTCACAAAGCTCTTGCCGTCAATGGTGGTGCTGACTCTGTAAAAATACTGCGGCTTGATGGAAAGATAGGAAAGAACGGACGGATGGACACCGGTTTTCACGGCGAATTCCTTCCAAACCTCAAAATCAGGCTCAACTTCGATTTTCTTGAGACGGTCAAGCATCGCGATGTCAAATTCACGCACCGAATCGTTGTATTCCGCCGGGTTTCCCGCGGTCACGACAATCCAGCCCTCCGGCACACGGTGGCGGCCGAATGTCTTATACTGCAGAAACTGCAGCATACTCGGAGCAAGCGTTTCGGAAACGCAGTTGATTTCATCCAGAAAGAGAATGCCTGTCTTTCTGCCGCTTCGTTCCATCTCATCATAGACGCTGGCCAGGATTTCACTCATCGTGTATTCGGAAACACTGTATTTCTTTCCACCGTATTCCTTTTCCACGATATAGGGAAGACCGAGAGCGCTTTGTCTTGTGTGGTGGGTCATTGAATAGGAGACAAAGCCGAGATCCATCTCTGAAGCGATCTGTTCAACGATCGCGGTTTTTCCGATGCCCGGCGCGCCGACCAGGAATACCGGACGCTGTGCCTGGGCCGGGATTTTCAGTGTTCCGTTGGCATTTTTTGCGCAATAGGCTGTGATCGCATTGCGGATCTGTGTTTTCGCTTCATTGATATGCATAGGTCAGTCCTCCTCCAGTGAATATCTGATCGCCCAGGGCGGCACGGTGATTTCCTTGTTTCCTTTGGGAAACAGAAATGCGCATTGGTATGACGGACGGTATTTGGGATAAACCCCGTCGCCGTCCGTGAAATAAAGCAGTCCTCCGAATCTTCGGAACACGTTTTGTTCAATCTGTTCATTCACATAGCTGAACACCGGCCGGAAGTCCGTTCCGCCAAGTCCTTTGATTTCCATCGTTTCGATGTATTTTTCAAATTCCGCCATGGTTGTGATCACGGCGGTATCGCGGATCATCATGTCGCATTGCAGGATGTGAATGCGGAAATGGGAGAAGAAGCTCTCTTTTTCCTGAAAGATGTTATAGGTCTTCTGCAGAAAATCCTGCACGATATCACCCTGCACCGAGCCGGAGGTGTCAATGGCAATCACCAGCTCGCGGATGTTGTTCATCTCCTGGTATTCCAGCGGCTCAATTAAGGGAAGATTGCGGTAGAGATTCAGTCCGTATGTGTAAAAGATCAGATCGAAGTCCTCATCCGAGATCTTCATCTTTTCACCCGGACTCATGAACTTTCTCAGGAATGTTCTGTAGCTGTATTTTTCCCTATGAAGCGCCTTGAGCGACTGCACCAGCGCTTCTGCCTTTTCGCCTTCCTCGCGGTTGAATGTTTCGAGATCAGTTCCAATCTTTTCCGAGATTTCCTTCCAGTCTTTCAGCGCGTTGCGGATCTGCCGGATTTCTTCTTCAGACGCATGGGGATCCTCCCCTTCCTGTGATTCGCCTGTGTCATGGGTGGCTCCTTCAAAGCGGTTGCCGCCTGAAGCGGATGGATTATCGCGGTTCTCTTCGCCATAGAGCGTTTCGGAAGTGCCGATGGAATCGCGGATTTCATACCAGCATTCATGATTGTCAAAATAAAACACCGGTGCGAGCAGTTTGATCTGATCGGTTTCAAGATCTTCCAGATAATGGTAGATCTTCTGAGCAGTGAATACCGGAATCTTCTCGCGGATCTTTGCGATCTGCCTTTGCTTTTCCTGTGAGGCGGGTGTTTCCGCGCATGATAATCCGAGCTGTTCGATCACATTTTCAACGGCGATATCCGCGGCCAGATTCCAGAGTGACATCCGGCGGTTTTTCGAGAAATAAAGATGCTGGAAAACCGAATGCAATACAACATGGAGATATCCTCTGACCATCTCATTGGGATTGTTCCGGAATGTCTTGATCAGAGCGATCGGCGGATAATGGAAAAACTTCCCGTCACAGCGGTATTCCAGCGCGTCGGGAATCAGTTGATAATTGTTCAGGGCGAGGTCCATGAAGCGCAGATGAAAAGTCAGCTGACTTCTGATATACGCAAAGATTTCCTCACTGATCTGAATCAGTTCCTCATCCATATCCGCTCACCCCCTTTCAGAACAGATCATCCAGATCCATGGAAAGAAGATCATCCTTCTTTTTCTGATTCCTGCTCATTTCAAGCAGCTTCGCCTTTTCGTCGCGGTCATTGATCCTGTACAGATACGGCTGTACCAGGTCCGCGTCCAGAATATTGTTTGCCAGGGCTTTGTTAAGCGCCTCATAGCGCTTTGATGAGACAATCATCTCAAGCAGCTCCTGTGTATGTTCACGAATCCATGTTTCATAGTTTTCCAGCGGTCCGCGGTAGGTCTCCAGATAATTGACAGCCAGCACAACCCTGGACAAAGGCTTCCACTCATTCAGCCGCAATGAGGGAATATAGGAATCATGAAGCAGATATTTCTTTTCATCCAGCCTGCTTGGTGTGTCGGTGCGCCAGTCCATATTCCAGCGGTTGTCGAGCATCTGCGGTCTGATCTCTGTTCCCTCAGGCACATTCAGCTTCAGGCTTCCGCCTGTTTCAAAGGCACCGGTGCCGATCTTTCTGACGTTCTTGCCAAGGGTGATCTCCGCGAGATTTTCACAGCCGATGAAGACATTGTTTCCGATTTCCTCAAGGTTTTCAGGAAGGAATACGGCTTCCAGCTGCGTGCATTCATCAAACACGTTATCCTCGAGAATTCTCAGTGTTTCCGGCAGAACGATCACATGCAGGCTGCGGCATTTCTCAAAGCATGCCCGCCCGATGCGGGTGATTGTTTCGGGCAGACGGATCTGTTCCAGTCTTTCGCACTGAAAGAAAGCGATCCGCGGCAGTGAGGTCAGCGAATCGGGCAGCCATACACGTTTCAGATCAAAGCATCTGCCGAACGCGGCGCTGCCAAGATAAAAGAGTGAATCAGGCAATACCGCCTCCTTGAGGCTGGCACAGTCATAAAACGCGTTGGTTCCGATTTCCTTTACGGAAGAGGGAATGGAAATGTATTCCATGGCATGGGCGCCATAAAAAGCATAGTCAGCGATTTCCCGGATTCCTTCGGGAATGATGACACGGGTTTCATTTCCTTCGTATTTCTTCAACACGTCGTGACTGATTTCAAACGGCATGATTCACTCTTTTCCTGTGATTCAAAACCGGGGATGATCCCCGGTTATTGATCAATTACTTGCCTTCCTTGAGAAGTTCCTGGACAACCTCGTCCTTCGGATAGACGCCGGCCGCCTTGAGTTCGGCAATCTTTTCCGCAAACTGCGGCAGATATTTCTCATGGGCAACCAGAAGTTCATCGAGAACGGTCTGGGCAACATGTCCGTGTTCAACCTGCGGGTTCATTTCAAACGCCGCCAGGGCAAGACCGTAGTTGCCGGTAATAGCTGCTTCAATGACGCACTCTTCCATTGCCTTCATCAGCTGGACATAGCCTCTCTCACTCGGATGGAAGCTGCCCCAGTTCAGAGGCATCGGTCCCCTGCCGGTGATGATGGAGGAGATTTCAACGATGCAGTCATACGGCAGATCAGAGATCGCGCCGTTGTTCTGGGTGGAGACGACCATGTGTGTTCTCTTGTCGTTGTAAATGGAGCAGATGCACTCGCACGCCGCATCGGAATAGTGGGCGCCGCCGCGCTTGGAGAGCTGTTCCGGCTTGTAATTCAGATTGGGATCCTTGTAAAGCTCGAACAGTTCGGCTTCTGTCTGCTTGACCTGCTGGGCACGTGTGCCGACCGTGTTGAATTCCTCGATGGCATGCTTCAGCATTTCATCATGCATGTAATAGTAGCGGTGATATCCGCACGGAATCAGCTGGATCTGCTTGAGGTGCTCCTTGAGGAACTTGACATCGAAGATGTTGGCAGGAGTGCCGTCATCCACGGTCGGATCATACATGTTGTCGATCAGCTTGTCGGTCAGATCGTTGCCATGCGCATCAGACACCTTATGCCAGTGGAAATGGTTGAGACCGGCGAACTGGTGAATGCATTCTCTTTCGGTCAGACCGAACTGCGGAGGCTCTCTGAGCAGTGCGCCGACAGGCACGTTGCAAAGACCGACTGTCTTCTTCCAGCCGCCCCATTTGATTGCGGCTTCGGTAACCATTCCGGACGGATTGGTGAAGTTGATCAGCCATGCGTCCGGGCATAATTCCTTCATATCCTCGATGATGCCGAGAATGACGGGGATGGTGCGGAATGCCTTGAACATACCGCCGGCGCCATTGGTCTCCTGACCGAGCATGCCGTAGGAAAGCGGAATTCTCTCATCCTTGATTCTCGCATTGAGCAGACCGACACGGAACTGGGTTGTGACAAAGTCAGCACCGGGCAGGGCTTCCCTGCGGTCGAGAGTCAGATGAACCTTGACATCATACGGTGTGGCATCCCACATGCGCTGCGCCATCGCGCCGACGATTTCGAGTTTTTCTTTTCCGTCCTCAATATCACAGAGCCAGATTTCACGGATGGGAAGCTCCTCGTAACGCTTGATGAAGCCTTCCATAAGTTCGGGAGTGTAGCTGGAACCGCCGCCGATGGTGACGATTTTGACACGCTTCTTTTCTGCCATTATGTTGTTCTCCTTTTGATTGACAAGAAAAATATATCGGAACACAAAAGCGAAAACAATGCGCGCGGATCAAGTTGGCAGGAACTTTCAAAATTGAATCCGTTCATTTCAAAACAGATGAAATTTTATTTCATATCACATACAATGAACTCATGAAAATCATAAGACAGCTGGAAGAACAGAACGGTTTTTCCCATAACGAAAAAGAAATCTCCAATTACATTCTCGAGAAAAAAGACCGGATCCTCAGCCGCAGCGCTGCCGAACTTGCCCGGGACACATACACATCCCCGGCGGCGATCATCCGCTTATGCAAACGGATCGGCTTAAGCGGCTACCAGGAATTCAAAATCCGTTTCTCCGCCGAGCTGGAACAGCAGCGGCAACTGATCAATGAAATCGATGCCAACATTCCCTTTCACAAGAATGACGGGATCAGCGATATCGCCCTGCGCCTGGAGAAACTGACCGAGGAATCACTGAAAGAAGCTCGTAGCCTGATCACCGCTTCCGCAGATGATTTTGAAAAAGCCGGCAATCTGATGATGCATGCGGAAAGAGTCGTCATTTTCGGGGTCGGTGACGCGTTTGTCTCAGGCCTGGCATTTCAGGCGAGAATGATGCGGGCAGGCTTCAATCAATTCTTAAGTTCTCCCGTCTATGGCGAACAGAGCCATCTCGCCCAGACCCTCGGGGAAAAGGACTGCGGTTTACTGCTGAGCTTTTCCGGCGTTACCGAATCAACCCTGCAATGCGCG
This sequence comes from Erysipelotrichaceae bacterium NK3D112, assembly GCA_000701725.1. Lineage (GTDB taxonomy): Bacteria > Bacillota_I > Bacilli_A > Erysipelotrichales > Erysipelotrichaceae > Bulleidia. Next base: position 2,817 of record JNJQ01000009.1, on the reverse strand, counting down.
CGGATTCTGAAAGAGAATCATGTTCCATCCGTCACCCTGACCTCCTTGCGCTCGGGCGAACTCGCCCGGCTCAGCGATGTGGTTCTGTATCTGCCCGACAAGGAGAAGAAATACCGCCGCTATGCCAATTTCTCCTCCCACGCCTGTATGGAGTACTATCTGAATGTGCTTTATTCCTGGTACTTCATCAACAAATACGATGACATCACGAAAATCAGAATCGACTGATTTTAATATTCATGTGCCGCAAAACAGGGTAAAATACAGCCGTATGGAATTAAAGAAACTGAGCAGAATGCTGTGTGCCGCGCAGATCAGCCTGCTATGCATGATCCCGGCCGCAGTCAATATCAAAGCGCAGGAGCCGGATCCTTCTATTTATGAGGGACTGGGCAGCGATTATATCTTTGTCTATGACAGTGAAAGCGGACAGGTCCTTTGCGAAAAGAATCCGGATGAGCGGATGTATCCGGCATCGATGACCAAAATCATGACCGTTCTTGTGGCAATTGAACATCTGGACAATCCGGATGAAACGGTTGAGATCACAGAGGAAGTGACCGCCGGACTGATTGAGGCAAATGCCTCCATTGCCGGTTACGCTCCAGGTGATACGGTGACGGTGCGCGATCTGCTGTACGGCAGCGCATTGCCTTCAGGTGCGGATGCCTCAAATGCGCTGGCTTACCGGTGCGCAGGCAGTATGGAAGGCTTCATTGACATGATGAACGCCAAGGCCGCTGAAATCGGCATGGCCTCCACGCATTTTGCCAACTGCACCGGCCTGCATGATGACAATCATTACTCCACCGCCCGCGACATTGCGACGCTGCTGGCCTATGCAATCCAGAATGAAACATTCGCTCAGATATTCTCCGCAAAGGAGTATACCTCCTCACCCACGCAATGGTATCCGGACGGCATTGAAATGGAATCCACCACATGGAGCGCAGCCGAGCGGCTTGGCACAGACCTGCCGGATCTGATCGGATCGAAGACAGGCTTCACCTATGAGGCGGGACATTGCTTGGCATATTGGGCGGAATTCAACGGCATGAAGATCGTCGGCGTGAATGCGCATTGTGATGAGGATGATATATACTCCGCCGGACATATCACGGAAACTTCCATCATGCTGGAAAGACTCCATGATTATGAAAAGACCGTAATCGTTGAAGAGGGACAGGTGCTTGATACCCTGACCATCCATTATTCCGATCATGATGAAACCGTGGATATCACATCCGACCGCTCCATTGTCCTTGACATGCGCAAAGGCAATGAGCCGGTTATTACCAGCACGCTTGCCGATGAGGCCAGTGCCGGCCTGAATGACGGTGAGGTCACCGGTGTGATCCGCATCGAAAAAGACGGACAGCTAATGTTTGAGGAAGGGATCCGTGTAACAGTGCCGAAGGAAGTGAAATTCTGGGCACGTGTGAAAATGCGCTGGAATTCCATATTCCATAAGAACAACGGAAACTGAAAAGCCGCGGCTTCTGACTCATATGAAAACAGGTATGAATGACAGATGAATTGATCTGTCTCATACCTGTTTTTTGATGTTCTGTTCAGGTTTCAATCCTGATTTCCAGACTGAACCCGGTTCATCGCCGGATTCAGCCTGAATATCATGTTCATGAATTAATTGGGAGAAATGGTCAGAGTGAGACGGCCGCCGTCATAGCTGTCATTGTCGTCCGGGTCAATCGCGATAATAATCTCATCGCCCATTTTGACATCGTATGTTTCGTTAATGTCAATCTTTTGCTCTTCTGCGAAATTGCCCTGTGTATTACCTCCGAACCATTTCTTTTGTTCACCGTTGATAAAGATCCTGAAACATGTTCCATTCGCTGCTGAATCTTTATTGTTTTCGAACTTCACATACTCACCGCTGAGTTTGATTTTGCCGTCTCTTGCGGCAACCCACTTATACGCTGCGTTTCTGCCGCTGCCCGGTTCAACATAGTCAGCCTTCAGTTCAGGCTTGGCGCCGTTGTTCATATATCTGTTATTCGCCGCATCATAAGGCAACTGTTCGAAGTTTGCGCCATCCCAGTCACACATACCGTAGTACCAGCCGTTTTTGCCCTGTGTACCACTGAAATCGTCTTTCAGAACGGTGTTGTTTGTTCTGGTTGCGGTGAATTTCCATGTGCCTGTGAATGTGACATCAGCTGCCTGTACAGTTTTGGTTTCAGCGTCCCAGCCTTGGAAATCCCAGGTGCCCGGCTCGCCGTTCACTTCTCCTGCCACAGATACAGATGCAGGTGCTTTTGCGGTTACCTCCGCGCCATCCGCGTATTTCTGATCATCCGAAGGCAGTGTGTCCATGACCGCCTGCGGATAGGTTCCTTCGTACTGATACTTCACGGAATACTCTGCCGCAGGTTCCTCATCAGCAGTGAATGTCCAGCTGCCGGTGAATGTGACATCAGCTGCCTGGATTGTCTTTTTCTCAGCATCCCAGCCATTGAATGCCCATTTACCGGCTTTGCCGTCTTTTTCACCTTCCACAGTTGCGGAAGAAGGTGCTTTTGCGGTTACTTCCGCACCGTCCGCGTATGTCTGATCATCCGAAGGCAGTGTATCCATGACTGCCTGCGGATATTCCTGATCATATTCATAGCTGACTTTGTATTCTGCCGCAGGCTCTTCATCCTTGACTTCACTGATTCTGACACTGAGTCTGCCTGCATCCCATGCGTTGTTGTTATCCGGTGAAATCATGAAGGAAATCACATCATTGGCTTTGACTTCCATACCTTCAAAATTGAAATCGAAGATGTTGTCATTGCCGTCTCCCTGTTTCGC
>KL370820.1:61234-98379 GCA_000701725.1 Erysipelotrichaceae bacterium NK3D112 | reverse complement strand
GAGGTTGAATCCTCTGGCAAACTCTGTACCGCGAATCAGTGCGTTCCATACCCCGTGTTCTCCGTCAAAAATATAGTCATAAACATAGAAGTGCAAGGCAGTCTTCGGCTGCAATTCCAGTTTTTTCTTGCCTACCTTTTGGTAAGAGAACAGTGATGTTGGTAATTCATCGATATTCGATCTGACCACCGGCATATCGTACTTTCCTTTGGAAAACTGTGCGTTTTCCACCAGAAAAGCTCCAAAGACATCTTTAATGTCAGACGGTTTCTTAAGAACAGACTTTTTCAATTTCTGTTCCTCCTGAAGACCAGCTTAATGGTCTTATTAAGTCAGTCTCAAGAAACTATCCGATATGTAATTCGAAAACAATCGTTAACATGACGACCTCCTTTCCCCATCACAGGCGGATGGATTTTTAATAGTCGTCATGTTAAAATATCAATACTCGGTTGTTGATCAAACAACATGACGTGCCGGTATTACGCCAATAATGCCGGTGTTTTTTTTTTTATTACATAGAGCCTATTTATTACGACTCTGATTGTAATCAAATGCGGTTAGAATTCGATACTCATTTTCAGAGAACTCTGTACCATGATGCTTCAATCTGTTTTCTAATCTGTCAATAATTATGACAGCATATCTTTCAGTAACATCGAATGTTGACATCACTTCATGAACCGTAAGTATTTTTTTCTTAAACAGAATAATCTGAGGCATATAGAGTTGCCGTGCAAACTCATCAGCAACTTCCTGCATACGATTTGTAATTTTCTTCTCGAAAACATGTCCAAATTCAATATGTCCTAACTCGTGAGGAATCGTGAACTTGTGACGTAACCAGGGCTTAATATTGTTGTTATAATAAATTTCACATTTTTCCGATTTCGGATTGTACCAGGAAAATCCATCCTTATCTTGTTTTTCAAGCAGATAGACCCGATCCTCTTCTGTTTCCGCCAAAAATGAGTCATAGGGAAAAACCAAATGTCCCATATCTTTACATAGTTGGATAAGATCGAATCCTTATTTCCCTATACAGTGATCTTCGTAAATGTCAGCAACCGTTTCAACAATAAAATCCTCTGAGTTATAACGCATCCTAATCTCCCAAAATCAATTTAATCAGATCCTTTCTTTCCTCTTCTGTCAATTCGTTGCCGCTACGCGCTAGCAACGCTGAACGGCAAATCTCATAAGCAGACTTCTCTTCATCTTTTCCAAGCAATGAATACAGTGAAATATCAAGAGCATTGGCAATTTTCATCAGAATTTCTGTACGTGGAATTTTATCTCCTGAAAGATATTTAGACATTGCTGCAGGTTTAATGCCCGTCATGTCGCATAAATCCACTTGCGTTTTTCCAGTTTTTTTCAGAATTTCTTTTACAGTCTCTCCTACGCTATTCATTCTCCTTTCTACCTCCTTGTACATATTATATATTTCCGTTTTGGAAATTCAAGTCTATATTATAGATATTTGCTAAATGCTTTCTATCCAAACCTTTTTCAGAAAGATAAATCCTTGAAGATTGATTACGACTGCTAACTTAGTATGATTACTGAATGCTTTGATCTGATTTTTACTTACCAAAATCCACGGTATTTATATAACTCACCACGCTTCAGAAGATTAGCAGTATGAAACTGATGTACAGACTAACAGGATATAAATTCTATTTATTCCGTATCGGTTTTACTATCCAGGTAGTAAACAGATCTATGATATTTTCTATTTCCCATGACTTAGTCTTACGAGTTGAAGCCAAAAAGACCTTACGCGGTGTCAAAGCATGACATCACATAAGATCACCAGTTATCGGCATTCATGTTTCAAAAGATTATTTCAGGCACTGATCTTACACATTCTGAAGTTTTAGGATCTGATGCCTCGTACGTGCAGGTTCAAGTCCTGTTATCCCCACAGAAAAAAGTTCTCCGTTAGTGTCATTTTCCCGCCCGTGTTGGTACACTATTCTGGTGGAAAACAATTACTTACAGCATTCTGCCTGAAAAGAGGAAAACAAACATGGCACACAGAAAGAAACTGAAAAAATCAATCAAAATCATTATTGGAGCGGTTTTGGCAGCAGCGCTCATGATCAGCGGTGTCTTCATCTGGAAACATCGGAATGCAAAGACGGTCAGCGAAACAGTCAATGAGCCGCAGCCAACAGAGACACCTGATGAAGAATTACCGGCCGTTTCAGAAGAGCCGGAGCCCACACCTGTGCCAACACCCGAGGTGGAGGAATCCTCCTTCACACTGTTCATGGTCGGCGACGGCCTGATCCATGGCGCGGTTTATGAGAACGCGGCACAGCCTGACGGCACATATGACTTTAAACCGATGCTGGACCGCATTGGAGAAATCGCAGGACAATACGATCTTGCCTATTACAACCAGGAGACTATTCTCGGCGGTACGGAAATGGGATTAAGCTCTTATCCGGTTTTCAATTCACCGCAGGAATTCGGTGAAAATATGATTGAGGAAGGATTCGATCTGGTATCCACCGCAACCAACCACTCGATGGATATGGGAGCTGCCGGACTTGAAAGCCAGTACAATTTCTGGAAAGCCCATGAAGATGAAATTCTGATGGAAGGAACAAATATGTCATGGGATGAACGGAATGAGATTTCCGTCAGAGAATGCAATGGTATTTCCTATGCTTTCCTTTCATGGACATTCGGCACCAACGGTATTCCCATGCCGGAAGGTCAGGAATATCTGGTCAACAGCTATGACGGTTATGAGGATGAAATGCTTGAACAGGTCAGAAGAGCGGATGAAATGGCCGATGTGGTCATCATGGCAATCCACTGGGGAACCGAATATGCCGATTATCCCAATGATCATCAGATCTGGCTGGCGCAGGAGCTGTCTGATGCCGGATGCGATATCATCATCGGCAACCATCCTCATATGATCCAGCCGGTGCAGTGGATCAACGGTCATAAAACAATCTGTTTCTATGCATTGGGCAACCTGATCAGCGCCCAGTTCGATGACTCACTTGTCGGTATGATGGGAGCGGTAACCATAAACAAGAGAACGGAAGGCGACAAGACGGAAATCACCCTTTCCGATGTCAAGGCGGATCTGCACTGGACATATGGCGAAGCGGTACAGTGGCTGGATATCGGAGTCTATCCTTTTACTCAGCTCAATGATTCCATCTGTCCGGGCTACCAGGAATTGTACAGCCGTATGTCACAGATCATCACAGCCATGGATGACAGTATTCAGGTGGGCGGATTCTGAATCTGTTCAGAATGAAGAAAAGGAATTCTGCATGCATGAAAAAGACAGATTGATGACAAGAACATCCAAATATATTTCACTCATCCTGAGGCACAAGCCCGAAACAATCGGTATCGCACTTGACGAACACGGATGGGCGGATGTGAATGCACTGATTGAGGGAGTGAACAAAACACATCCATTGGATCTGAAACTGCTGGAACGGATCGTTGCGGAAGATGAAAAGCAGAGATATTCATTCAATGAGGACCATACAAAGATCAGAGCCAATCAGGGACATTCCATGCAGGTCGATGTGGAACTTAAGGAAGTGGTTCCGCCTGAAGTCTTATTCCATGGCACCGGATTCAAATATACCTCATCCATTGACGCACAAGGCCTGAAACCAAAAACAAGACTGTATGTGCATTTAAGCAAAGATGCCGGCACCGCATACAAAGTCGGTTCAAGACATGGCAGACCGGTCATCTATACCGTCTTAAGCCGGCAGATGCATGAAGACGGATTCAGATTTTATCTTTCTCAGAATGGAGTTTATTTGACGAAGGAAGTACCGGTCAGATATCTTGTCAAAGAGTAAGTGCATACGTCACGGACAAATCATATATATTGTGTAAAACAGGAGGCTTATTAATGCTGGAAGAACTGAAAGAAATCATTGAAGATGATGCTGATTCTGAAGAAAGTGAAGATAAACTGGAAACCCTTGAAACGGTTGAGCTGACAATCATCGTTCCCGAAGCCGGAACACTGATTACATGCAGTGATCCTGACGGTTTTGATCAGATGCCGGTGCCTGAGATCATTTCAAAAAGCGATCATTATGATATTGAAAAAATCAATGTCAATGGAACGGAAAGACCTGAAGCATACTGGAAAACATACAATACGCTTGAATACTATTCGGGTGTCAGAGTTGAAACAGGCAGTTCCTATACTGTATTCGGCAAAGTCAAAGCAAGTCCCGGTTACAGATTCAATGATCCGGTGGAACTGATCATCAACGGCGAAGAAGTCCCGATGGAGCAGGTGGAAGACTATTCCCTTGAGGCAGACAGTTTCACTTTCTATTCTGATATCAGGATTGTTTAGCCTGAGATCATCCGCAAAACACACCTGGTATGTTACAGCCGGGTCTGGCTGAACCACAGGGCTGCCTCAGTGTCGAGAAAAAAGAGAAACAACTGATTCCCACTCAGACCAAAACTGCCGGCCTTTTTTCAAGGTCAGCAGTTTTTTCTGTTCAGTTTATGAGTTCCAGATTAACGGAGTCAAAGAAGAAGAATATCTTTGAAGGCACAGTCCGATAAATTACCGTTACCGGCTCATATTCTACTGCCGTTACGGGAATAACTTCCACCGTTACCTGCATGTTTTCTCCATATCGGAAGTGTGAATTATCTTTACTTGTCAGTCTTGCCGTAAAGGTGCTGCTGTCGTCTGTGTTTTCTCTTACAATCTCATCAACTGTCCAGTCGTTGAATATGTATTTCAGATCACCATGATGAACGGTAACCGTAATCGCATAATCCCCTGACAGATATTCTGCCGGCACACTGACTTTCTTTTTGTCGAATGTGACTGCGTCCCCGCTCAGCTGTGCAATCAGTCCGTCTTTGTACAGGCCTTCATAAACCGCATTCAGAAACAGCGGCTGTCCGCTCTTATGAAGAATCTCATTCACAGACTGTTTTTCCTTCTCATCCGCACCGGTTTTTTCCATGAGCGGATTCAGCAGATCCACGCTGACAAGCAATGCCTTTGAAACCGGAGGAAGCGCTGTTTTTCTGTCTTCTTTCAAAAGCCGGTTATAATCCCGGATCTCTTTTTTTTCTGCAGCGGAAGCACCGGAAGGTGCCAGAACCGGAACAATCTCCTGCATGTAGGCACGGTTGCTGTTTCTCTGTTCTTCGGCAAGATACGTGACTGCCGACTTCATGATGACATACGCATTGTTCAGATATACCGGTTTCAGATAGGGATTGTCGCTGGCACGGCTGATTTCAAGATATGCATGGGCAGCGAAATAGCGAAGCGCCCAGTCTTCCGTTTCTGTATTGCGGATCAGCTGTTCATTGAGCCGGGCAATCTCCTTGACCCTTCTGTCGGTGACACTGACCGTTTCCATCAGCGCGCCAATGGCGGAAGGAATCAGCTCTGCGTATACATGATCCTTAATGTAAACATGTCCGCTCAGCTGCTCATACCGGTAAACACTATCCAGACATTTTTTATATTCTTCCGCTTCAAAGCAGCTTTGCGCATACAGCGCCCAATAGCCCGGATATTGCGACCAGGTATCGCGGTTTTCTTCGAGAAACTGAATCCGCTGTGATGCATTGCGATTGTTTCTGCATTCGGCATACAGATTTACGGCTTCTTCCCCGATTGCATATTCCGCAGGCAGATTCCTGCTTTTTATAAAGTCATTCCTGTATTGGATCAGCTCATTTCGTTTTTCACTTAACAGCTGATGTTCTTCTTTCCGCAGTGCCATTCCTTCCTGCAGATAATACGGATCCACCTGATTTTCAAATGCTGTATAGAGCTGTGAAGAATCCAGCGGTCCATTGAATCCCGACGCGGCGATGTCAATTAAGTCAAAGGGCCGGGCATATGTCAGCAAAGCCACAGGTTCATCCACAACTGCATCCAGAACAAGCGCCTGATTATGCCTGAGAATTTCTTCCGCCTTATCTTTCTTACCGGCAAGCATCCGCAAGGACCCGATTGTTTCAAGAAAACCGTCCAGCTGTGCTTTCACACTTGCATCCACCGCTTCAAAACGGATATTTTCATGCAGGGAAGAATAAACCTCTTCCGCAAGCAGTCTGCCGTTTGGAGACTGTTCGATCTCTTCGGAAAGAACAATCATATGATTGAGCAGATTAACGGTATTGCGGTCCGGATCAAAAGAATCCTGGGAATAGACTTCCGTCTGGAAACCGAGATCCTCTGCAAGTGTATCCGGTACCGGTTCTGTTTTTTCTCCGCCGGACGCGTTGTCTTCCGCCCGTACTGTGCAAAAGAAGACATATGAAACCAGTGACAGCGCCAATACAGATAAAAGACTTCTTCGCATAAACATCCCCGCACCTTTCCGCATAATCACGCTGAAAAAGCATGATCATGTATGAACATATCATACTACAGTCAGAGGGATTTCCTGCATGGCAAACAGTATGCACCCGCAACAGACAGACAGCGGTGATATGTCTGCAGATATTCTTTCTGAAGAAGCCCGGCATCCAGGTATTTTACATTTTGAACAGTGTATCTTACAGCCAAAACTGACGGTTTCAAAATCCGGCACAATCTGCTCAAATATGATCCGATGATATTTGCGTCCGTCAAAAAAAGGATCAGCATGAAGCCGATCCCGTTCAGCCCGGAACTGAATGATCTTTCCGTTCCGGCTGAAATATTATTTTTCTTCTTTGTTGAAATCCGTCAGTCCGACCACGCTAGTTACCGGAACAGAGAAAGCAATGCCGTGGGCTTCGCTTTCAAGGCCTGCCTTTGAATAAATCATCCGCAGAACCTCATCCTTCTTCTCGGCCGGAACCAGAATGATGACAACCTCTTTTTCCGGCTGGATTGTGATATTGAACATTTCTTCCGCTTCGGTTGTTGTGGTGCCTCTGCCTTTGAGAATCGTTCCGCCGGCAGCTCCTGCCTTACGGGCTGCGAACATGACATGGTCAGAGAATCCTGCGTTGACGGCACAGAAGACCGCTTCGTATTTTTTATCAGCCATTTTTGCTTACCATCCTTTGATCATTGCTTAAGAATCCGTAACTCAGTTTGCCGATCACGCTGGACAGCGGTACGGCGAATGAGATGCCTGTATCGTTATTGACTGTATGGAAACGCTCTCCCAGTGCCTCCATGATTTCATTGACACGCTCCTCGCGGACAATACTGAAGATGATACTGCGCCGTTTATCTTTCAGGCCGAGGAATTCAACCAGATTTGAATCTGCCGTTCCGCTGCCGACAACCGCGATCTGCAGGTTGGCATCAAACGATTTGATGAAGTCCGCGAAGAAGGTTCCTTTGCCTTTCTGAACAACCGTTATCAGCATCACTAATTTATGAGGAGCCACATTGCCTTCCAGGTTCTGCTTTTTTTCATCCATTGGATCCCAACCTCCTTACTCGAAGTAGATAATCTGCGCATCGTCCGCTGAGAGGATCTTCTGCACAGTTCTCTTTTCTTTGACAAATGCGGATACGACACTGCTGAAGCCAAGACTCTGGATTGTGATCAACGGTGTCATTGCGACCATTGCCACAACTCCAAATGCGAAATCCATGATCGCGTTGGAACCGCGCAATGTCACACAGGCGCCGATCATCATCGGCAGGATGAAGCTGCTGGTCAAAGGACCGCTGGCAACTCCGCCTGAGTCAAATGCGATGGCCGTATAGAGTTTCGGGACAAAGAATGAAAGTCCAAGTGAAACCAGATATCCGGGAATCAGATAGTAAAGCAGTGAGAATCCAAGCACAAGTCTCAATACGGACAGTCCGATGGAAGTTCCGACACCGACTGAGAGCGCGATCATCATCTGTTTCTGGGTAACAGCACCGTTGGTGACTTCTTCTACCTGCTGGTTGAGAACGTGTACAGCCGGTTCCGCCAGAACAACCACCATACCGATGATAAATGCGAAGCCGATCAGGACAGCAGGATTACCGGCAGCCATCTGAGAGCCGATCTTATAGCCGACCGGCATGAAGCCGATGGTGACGGCCATCAGGAACATCACCAGGCCGACAAAGGCGAATGCGATTCCGAAGAGAATCTGCACAATCTTCTGCTTCGGCAGATGGAGCACAAACTTCTGCAAGACTGCGAAGAAGCCGACCATCAATAACAGTGACTTGGCCACATCAACGCATGTTTCCAGAAGCAGATGCCAGAAAGCAGATCCGAGTCCGGACTCCATGGAATAATCCGGAAGCGGGAAATGAATCGAACCGGAAGCGGAAAGGCTCAGAATCAGCACAGCCAGAATCGGTCCGGCTGAACAAAGCGCGATCAGTCCGAATGAGTTCTGTCCGGCATTGCGGCCGCCGATGGTCTGGGCGATACCGATGCCCAGTGCCATGATAAACGGAACGGTAATCGGTCCGGTTGTCACTCCGCCTGAGTCAAATGCCAGCGGCAGGAATGATTCCCCTCCCCTTGCAATCATCAATGATGCAAAGGAGAACAGCAGCATATAGAAGAACAGCAGCATCGCCGTCAGGTCCGTTTTTGTCACAATGCGCAATACAGCCAGCACCAGGAACAGACCGACACCGACGCCGACCGTTGAGATCAGCGCCATCGGTTTGACGACTTCACTGATCTGACCGGCCAGAACCGAGAGATCGGGTTCCGCGACGGTAATCAGTACGCCCATCAGGAAACAGGCCGCAAACAGAAGCTTGATCCGTCCCGACTTGGTAAGTCCCTCGCCGACATGGCGGCCGATCGGGCTCATCGCAAGATCCGCGCCAAGGTTGAACAGGGCGATTCCCAGCATCAGGAATACCGCACAGACAGTAAATACAATCCGCTCCTGCCAGCTGAGCGGTGCCAGAGGTGTAAACGAAAGCACCAGCACGATGGCAAATACCGGCAGGACCGATGTCAGCGCTTCTGTGAGTTTTGACAGCAATGCTTTTTTCACAGGATTGCCTCCCTTCCGATAATGAAAGAAACATCTCAGATGTTATGGAAACTACATAGCTTTAATCATTATATCTGTTCTTTCACGAAATTAATGGAAAAGATGAGTAGAAAAACTTCCAGCTGTTGATTGCTGCGGGATTTCCCTGCGTAAACGTGCATTCTTTTCTGATTCTCATGCACGGGAGTTTGACAGCCTCTGAAAATAACCATATTCAATAACGCGAGTAATCATCGCGTTTTTTGTTGAAATTTTTTGTCAAAAATATTGCATTTATCTATCGTAGGCTATCGTTGGATATGATATAATAGTAGAGGGTGATCTTTATGCGTATTTCTATCAGACCTTCTGCTAAAAATGTTGATTCTATTTACATCATCAAAGATCTCTATCTCCGTGATGTCCGCGGTAAAAAAGCTTCTGGTAATCCTTCCGGTAAGGAGAGGACCACTGTCACTGTCAAAAAACTTGGCAGGATCCCTGACCTTATGGCTGAACTGGATATGTCCAGGGATGAAGTCATTGCCTGGGCTAAAGAACAAGCCAGAAAAATGACAGAAGAGGAAAAGAAAAACAACGAGAAGATTTCCGTTGATTATTATCCCAATCAGATCATTGATAAAGATGTTGAAAGACTGTTCTCCTGCGGCTATCTCTTCCTCCAGTCTCTTTACTACGATCTGCGGCTTGATAATATCTGCCGCAATATTTCCGGAAGATATGCTTTCAAATACAGTCTTGATGCCATTCTCTCTGATCTGATCTATGCCCGTATTATTGATCCGGGAAGTAAAAGATCTTCCTATTCCTTCTGTCAGTCTTTACTGGAGCCTCCGAAGTATGAACTTCATGATGTTTACAGAGCTTTATCTGTTCTGGCCGGAGAGTCTGATTATATCCAGGCTGAAGTCTATAAGAACAGTAATTTCGTTGCGGGCAGAAATAACAGGATTCTCTATTTTGACTGCACCAATTATTACTTTGAGATTGAAGAAGAGGATGATTTCAGGAAATACGGCAAGAGTAAGGAGAACAGACCCAATCCCATTGTTCAGATGGGACTGTTCATGGATGGGGACGGTATTCCCCTGGCATTTAATATCTTTCCGGGAAACCAGAATGAGCAGCCTTCTTTGAAACCTCTTGAACAGGACATTATAAGGAACTTCGGTTTTGAGAGATTTGTTGTATGTACTGACGGAGGTCTTGGTTCTGATGACAACCGTCTGTTCAACGATATCGAAGGCAGAGCCTTCATTGTCACCCAGTCATTGAAGAAGCTGAAAGCTGATGAGCGTAACGCTGCCATGGATGACAGGAACTGGAGACGGCTTTCAGACGGAAAGTCTGTTGATATCACTGAAATCAAAGCTGATCCGCAGAGTCACATCAATGATCTTTACTACAAAGAAGAGACATACGGCACAAAGAAAGTGCCGGGACAATTGATGATTGTCACCTATTCTCCGAGATACGCTTTATATCAGAGATCAGTTCGTTCAAAGCAGATTGAAAGAGCTGAGAAGATGGTTGAAAACGGTGCTAAGAAAAAGAGCTATGGCAATCCGAATGATCCGGCAAGATTTGTAAGGAAAGTATCTGTTACTGAAAATGGAGAAGCAGCCGATCAGACACAGTATTCACTGAATGAGGAAAGAATTGCGGAAGAAAAGATGTATGACGGCTATTATGCGGTATGTACCAATCTTGTGGACGACAGTGTCAAAGACATTCTTTCGGTCAGTGAAAGAAGATGGGAGATCGAAGAATCATTCCGGATCATGAAGACAGACTTTGAAGCCAGACCGGTCTACTTATCAAGAGAAGACAGAATCAGAGCACACTTTCTGATCTGCTATCTTTCATTGCTTATCTATCGTCTGCTGGAAAAGAAGCTGGAAAATAAGTATACAAGCACTCAGATTATCACTGCACTGCGTTCCATGAAACTGCTCGCAGTCGAAGGGATCGGATATCAGCCGGCTTATAAACGGACTGATCTCACAGATGATCTTCACAGTAAATTCGGTTTCAGAACTGACTACCAGATCATGAAAAAATCTTCTGTCCGTTCTGTCATCAAGCAGACAAAAGAGAGATCTCTATAATTTACGCAATATCGCCGCAAAACCAAAACACGAGAATTTGCCAGTATTCATCGGCACTTTCTCGTGTTTTTACGCTGTTGTGCTGTCAAAGACAGGATTATATCTGTTCTTTCACGAAATTAATGGAAAAGATGAGTAGAAAAACTTCCAGCTGTTGATTGCTGCGGGATTTCCCTGCGTAAACGTGCATTCTTTTCTGATTCTCATGCAGTTTCTGTCCATCATGAAAAGAAGACAGGTTTCAGCTGTACTGCTTCCTGTCTTCCTTATTTGTTATGTGCCGGGTTTACCCTTCCCTCAGCTGCATAATAGCCTGCCATTTTTCTTCAAGATTATCATGATGCACAAGAAGGTCATTTCCTTCCGCATCATAATAATGGATCATCTGATTGATCTCTTTGATCTTTCCTGCGATCTCTGTATGATTTTTTCCGAACACTTCAATGATCAGAGCGATCGAAGTCATATCATCAGTATCCGGTATGGTATCTCCAGGCTGAAAACGATCCAACTGTACAACAACATCAGACCGCCGCAGAAGTTCTGCCTTGCCGGCAATCGTTTTGATCAGTCCGGGTCTGCCTGAAATCACATATGCAATATTGATATCTGTCTGATCGACAGCGTCTGTTCTGCGCAGATGTTCATCGCCCACTTTACCCATAGCCAAATCCACCATATATTTAAGCTGATTGACACCTGAATGTTTTTCTATATGTCTCCAGGAACAGATTCCATCCAGGCGGTAGCCGATCTCCAGCTGGTAATACTTTCCATCGCGGAGCATGCTCTGGAAAAATATAGTTCCTTCTTTACATTCCAGATCCCGGACCAGCCGCTGATATGCCGGCATGAGATTCTTAATAATATCCTGAATATATTGACTGTTATGAATCCCAAAACAGAAGTTTTCCTTTCCGTTGTTTATGGTAGAGAGATCAATCAATACGTCGACCAGCGTCAGTCTGTCCTGATGGATGACACAGGTGACAGTAGTCGCATTGCCTTCAATATAATCTTCAACGATAATCCTTTTTCGTTCTGAAAACCCGAGCGCATGCTCAATGGCCGGCCAGAGTTCTTCAATACCGGTAACTTTCGAGTATCCTCTTTTTGCGGATCCGTCGATTGGTTTTACAATAACCGGAAAACAGATATTATTGAGCGCTTCTGCCGGAGGATATCCGCCAATCCAGTATTTTTTAGGTATATCAAGACCTTCTTTCAAGCAATATTCTTTGTAAATTTCTTTATCACGTGCTGCCTGCCATCCTTTTTCGGACGCATAAAAAGGCAGTCCCAGTCTTTCACATAAGCTTTTGCAACTGTCAAGGCAAAGCTCATGACTTCCGGCGTAAATACCAGTGATATTCTCTTCACGGCAGAGCTGCTCCAGTGTATCCAGATCTTTTACATCGACTTGCCAGAATCGATTCGCTTCTGCTTTTATATGCGAACTGCCTACATCCAGATAATCCGCCACAACAGTATAAATCCCCTTGGATTTTGCGTATTGAAATGCATCCTCCGTAGTTGAGTCAATTCCAAGAAACAGTAATTTTTCCATTAATCTTTAACCTCCAGATAAAGAAGTGCCTCAGGTTCCATTTCAATCACCAGCGTGTCCGAGAGATCAATCTTTTCCCTCCTCCAGCCGCTTACACTGTCAGGGCTGAACCGGAAAAGTGTTGTATTTTGATGTAAAGAATTGCAGTTAAGCTGAAAGCGCACAGTCCGGGAATTGAGATTTGATATCAGAAGCATATCCTTTTCCGTCCCGGATACCGCGCATGCATAAAGTCCGTATTCGGAATAGTCCGTCCTGGCTGTGATCTTTGCCTCCATGCCGGTTTTTCTCAGTTCTGAAAATTTCTGAAAACCATAATACCCGGGCAGCAGGCTGCCCTTCTCATCATACAGGCCGCACCATGGTGCATAATCGAAAGTCAGTGATCCGTCATAGTACATCGCCGCATCGACTGATGACTGCTGCATTGACATCAGACATGCTGCATAAAATGCAGCCATCCGATGTCCACTGATTGTGTTCCATGTGCTTTCAAGATCTTCCCAGTCTTCCACATAGTTCCACTCGCCAAGGAAAGAGAGCACTGACTCATAGCCGTTTTCATCCAGTACACTGCGCACCATTGAAGCTCTAGAAGAGATTTTCGATGGATCGTCTGTATAAATATGCCAGTCAATAAAATCAATCGGTGTTCCGGGATTGTCTTTCTGTATACCGTTCAGAAAAGCCAGAAGATTATCTTCAGTCACAGATGCCGGAGCGCTGGCGCCGATCATGATTTCCGGAAACTGTTCTTTCAGCCGCGCTGCAGTGATCCGGTACAATTCATAATACTGTTCCATATTGCCGATCCACTGACGGGCCTGATCCGGTTCATTCCAGATTTCCCAGTACCTGATCTGATATTTAAAACCATTGTTCCACCCGTCGTTATAGTGTGCGACGATATGTGCACACACATCAGCCCACTTAACGGGATCTGCCGGAGGATACTGCCAGATGGCATCAGCTGCCGTGACTGCAATTGATTCTCCGAGTCTGTAAACAGTCTCTGCCCCGGAATCCACAATATTTTTTATGTACTGATCCGTATATTCAAAGTGATATGCAGATTCATCATCAGAATCCTTCGAAGGATCCGGGAATATGCAGTGTATATCGATAAAACGATCCATTCCGTTTGGGTATTCCGTATCATGCGTGCGGACATATGGAATTGCAAGGTCACGATAGAGTTCAGTCTTATCCAGGCCCCATCCGATATTTCCGTCATGTATTTCAGCGTGGGATTTTGGACCGTTGTTAATCCCGTTAACCGGTTTCATTTCTCTGATCGGATCTGTGAAATCCACGGTCATGGTTGGCGCAATAACAGGATACTCTTTCTGTGAGCTCTCCTGAGTCGCACAGCCAGCAAAAAACAATGTCACACATGCCGCGCATACTAATTTCTTCAGTTTCCGATGCATTTTTGCATTTCCTTTCCGGTTTTAAAGAGAAAAATCAAGATAGATCAGAAGATCCCTGCCTTGTGGATCATACAGATGAAGGAATTGGTTGATCTCTTTCACCTTACAGCTGAGATCCTCATAGGAATCTCCGTAAATCGTGATGTCATACGCAATGGAGCGCATATTATCGTTCGGGAGTATTTCTGATCCGGCCTTAAAATTATCAAGCAGAATAACGATATCATCGCGCTCATTAAGCATGTCCTGCCCTTCAGCACGGGCTACCCTGCCGGGTTTGGCCCAGATGACATAGCCGATACTCAAACGTCTGTTTTCTTCGGGAACCATGTTATTCCAAATGTTCTCATCCGGTCTGATTCCCAGTGCCAGATCAACCATCAGTTCAAGCTGATTGATACCGCATGATTTGGAAAGATGACGCCAGGAGCGGATCCCGTCAAGCCGATATCCAAACTCCAGACTATAAAACTCATTATCCCGGAAAATTCCCTGGACTACACATGCGCCGTCTCTGCATCCGAGTTTTTCTGCCACTTTCTGTAAGCGCGGCATGAGCGTTTCATTAATCAGCGGCAGGTACCGGCTTTTATGAAGGCCAAACCCGAAATTCTGACGGCCGTTGATATCTGTGGCAGCCATATCTTCCGACACTGCGAGCAATGTGACAATTCCGTCATGAATAAAGCAGAAAATAAACACTTCATCTCCGCTGATATATTCTTCAACGATAATTTTTTTACTGTCAGAAAACTGCAGGGCTAAATTGAACGCTTCCTTCAGATCTTCCACAGAGGTTACCAGCGATAGCCCCTGCTGCGCACAGGAATCTGACGGCTTGACAATCACAGGATAATCAATCCTGCTGATATCTTCTTTGCGGAACGATTCATCCAGTTCAAATAATCTTGGTGTGCTGATGCCGCACTCCCTGCAGACTTCTTTATAAAAGAGCTTGTCTCTGGAAGCCCGCCATCCTGCATCGGATGCATAGAACGGCAGCCCCAGCCTCTCACAGAGTTTTTTGCAGCAATCCAGACAGAATTCATGGTTTCCCGCATAGACACCTGTGATTTTTTCTTCTCTGCACTTTTTATCCAATTCATCGATTTCTGTGATATTGATCATCCATTGCTCATCTGAAAGCTGCTTTGCTTCTGATGCTGCAGGCGGTCTGTTGTCGGTTACAATCGTATAAATCCCTTTTGAATGCGCGTATTTGATGGCATCCACTGCGGAATTGTCCGCGCCAAGTAATAATAGTTTTTTCTTCATAACCTGATCGCCTTTATTACAGTTTTATTCCAGGGTATATCTGTCCAGCAGTTTTTGAATCTCATCGCGGCTGTTGTACATCATGACATCAAGAATAGACAGCGATGGGATAAACTCTCCCTTCCCCTGCGGATAGACAATGTCGGGATCCATTCTGAGGAATCCCAGTTCCAGTCCGTTCTGCTCAAAACTTTCTTTGTCGTACAGCTCTTTGCCCCCGATCGCATTGATATATTTATCGCATCCGCGTGCTTTGCAGATATCAATAATTCTCTGCTGCGCATGGTGTGTATGATCAAGTTTCAGCTCCGACGCTGTGTAAATCGGTGTCTGAATTCCCAGATATTCAGCTGTTTTTCTGTTGGAATATGCCAGGAATCCCGCCAGATTCGCTGATTCGCACTTCAGCGTGTCTGCGAACAGCTCCACAACATCTGTTTTATAAGGCGCTTTTGCGTAAGAAACCTGGAGCTTCTTGATAAGGTTATCTCTGTCTTTATCCGAAATAGACACTTCCAGATCACAGATCAGGCTGTTCTGACTGGCTTTGCGGACACTGATCCCCAGTAAAGCTGGTTCACCGTTAATTTTGATTCTGTTGCGGTTGATCCACCCGCCTTTTATGTAATTCACATCATCGTAAATGATATATTCATCTACGGCATTCATTAGCTGCCAATATCCCAGATAGGGGAAAAAGTAGGGCTGCATCATTCCAAGTATCATTTTTTTACAATCTCCTATTTTTTACATGAAAGTATTATTTCACAGATCTGTTTCACATCTTCTTCCTGCAGATCAGGATACAGCGGAAGTGTCATTACTCTTCTGCTGATATGACGTGCTACCGGAGTCTGATCCGGATTGAATCTGCCCTTGTAACAATGTACTTCATTTGCCAGCGGATAGAAATACTTTCTGGCATAAATATCCTGCATCGCAAGTGCCTTCATAATTTCATTGCGGCTGCTGCCGAATGCTTTCTCGTCAACAACTACCGGAAAATACGAATAATTCGTCTGTACATTCTCCTGAACCGGGTTCAGCTGAAGTCCGGGTACATTTTCAAGATAAGAGCGGTACCAAGATACAACCATTTTACGCTGGTTAATATTCTCATCGATCCGGCGCAGATTACACAGTCCCATCGCCGCACACATTTCATTCATTTTAGCATTGGCACCGATTCCGGCAACTGTTTCTTCATCCAAAATACCGAAATTCTTAAGCTGATAAATCCGCATTCCAAGATCCAGATCATGATAGCTGACAGCTCCGCCTTCAACTGTGTTGAAAACTTTGGTCGCATGAAAACTGAAGCAGGATGCGTCACCGAAGTTTCCGACACCCATTCCTTTATAGGTGCAGCCAAAAGCGTGGGCCGCATCATACAATACTTTTAATCCGTATTTTTTGGCAATCCGGTCAATTTCTTCAACCTGACAGACGTTTCCGTAAACATGAACCGGCACAATCGCAGTGGTACGGTCCGTGATCAGTGACTCCAGTTTGGTTACATCAATAGTAAAGTCGGTCGGATCAATATCGCAGAAAACCGGCTCCAGTCCATTGCGCACGATGGCGTGTGTCGTGGAAATAAATGTAAACGGCGTTGTGATGACTTCTCCTCTGAGGTTCATTGCCTGAAGGGTCATCTCAAGTGCCATATGACCGTTCGTGAGCAGATCAAGATATTCCACTTGAAGATAATCCTTCAGCTGAGCACGAAGTTTTTCATGTTTCGGTCCCATATTCGTCAGCCGGCTTGAATCCCATATCCCCCGGATCTCTTCCATATACTCCTCAAACGTAGGCAGTGAAGATTTTGTTACAAATATTGGCCTGTCACTCATATCAAGTTCCCCCTGCCGGCTCCTGTGCCGGCTTTATATAGTAATATGCCTAAAACATTGCCGATAAAGTTGCAAATCAGATCGTCCACGTCAAACCAGCCGCAATCAGTTGTCACCTGGATAATTTCAACAGCTAACGATGTCAGAAAACCAGCCAGCAGTACCTGAACCGGAGTCATCCGTTTTTTCCATTCCGGCAGCAGGAAGCCAAACGGAATAAACAGGAAAATATTCAGTATCGCGTTTCTGATCGGCATGAACGTTGTAAATACCAGTTCCCAGTTTCCACTCATCAGAGCCGTCCGGAAGTTTTCCAAGTGTACCGGATAGCGCAGAGAAGCTGAGAAAGCAAAGAATGGAACCAGATTGATCCGGCTGTCACCAGGCGCTCTGGAAAAAAACGTAAAATAGATAAAACCTGCAGTATAGCAGACAGTCACAGCTGTCAGGATCATTCTGTGGCTGCTTCTGCGCCTGGCAATCTGTACAGTTGCATATGCCAGGACCACAACTGCAAAGATTATCAGAATACGCCGCATATGGACATCCTCATCATGGTTTTCCCATCAGCCGCCGCACGGCAGGGCTGGCAGCACGCCAGAGATACTCGAACGCCTCGATCTTCAGAACCGCCGAGCCGCCAATATACACAATCGCGCCGACTAAAACCTGAAGCAGGATTGTCACGATGGATGGCATTTTCAGAAGAGTAATCGGAAGAATACATGCGCCCATGAACAATGAAAGCAGAATCCCCGGCATGATATCTTTCAGCTGTTCCCCATATCCATAATCCAGCAGTTTTTTATTCGGTGACGCGTTGATGACCTGTGAGATCAGACTTTCCACAATCAGACTGTAAGCCATTGCGTAAACACCAAACCACATGGTTCCAAGAAGAAGTAAAGTGCCGAGCACTTTTTTCATCACTTCCAGTTTCAGATAGATGTCACTTCTGCCCATTGCCTTGATCGCATTGAGATTGGCTGTATGGATGGGATAGAACAGACATGTCACACACATGATCCGCATGAATGGAACCGACGGAAGCCATTTATCAGTCAGCAGCCAGCTGATCAGCGGTACAGCACAGCATGCCAGACCGATCATCAGCGGCGCCATGATATATGTGCTTGTCTTGATCGCACGCCGCGTCATATTCTTGACCCGCGAGACATCATCCTGCTGCTGGGACATTGTCGGAAGCAGGACACTGTCGATGGATGTGTTTACATTTGTGATGATCAGATTCGGGAACTGTTTGCCTCTGTTGAAATAGGCAAGATCTGCGGAAGAATAAAGCTTTCCGATAATCAGCTGTCTTATGTTGTTGTACACCGTATTGAGAAGCGCCGAAGCCAGCAGTTTCCAGCCATATCCGAAAAGACTTTTCAGACGTTCAAAACTGAACATCCGCTTTGGTCTCCAGCGTACAGTGATCCAAAGCACCAGTGTATCAACTGTCGTATTGAACAGCTGCTGTGCGACAAGGGCCCAGATTCCCATTCCCTTGTAAGCCATGAAAATACCGACAACAGCAGCACCGATTGTCCCGCCAAGTGTAGCGAAGAAAAACCGTTTGAACTGCATGGTTTTTGAAACATATGCCTGCTGTACATTCTTCAGGCCGGAAATGATCAAGGTCAGACTCAGAACACGTACAACCGGTGTCAGTTCCGGAATTTCATAAAAGGCCGCAATCAGCGGAGCCGCCAGAAACATCAGGATATAAAGAGCCGTGCAGACAGTGATGTTGAAATAGAATACGGTTGAAAAATCAAGATCATCTGAATTCTTTTTCTGAATCAGTGAATTAGCCATTCCGCTGTCAATAAAGACGTTCAGGATTGTGATGAAGACTGTGACCAGCGCAATTGTTCCGTAGACTTCCGGATCAAGAAGCCTTGCCAGAATGATGGAGACTATAAACGTCACCAGCTGTGCTCCGCATCGTTCCGCAAATCTCCAGAAAAAATTTGTTACAACTTTTTTATTACTCATATTTCACTTTCTCCGTCAGTGCCTTTTTACCTTCTGCCACAACCGCAGAGACCATGGTGCAAAGCACTTAAGAAACAGAATAAACTGTTTCTTTGGAGTCAGAGCCTTTCTGAGGTCCGCATATTTCCGGCTGTATATCGTTCTTGCATCGCTCTCATATCCGGCAGCCTGGAATTCATACTTCCGGATTGCCTGCGCAATAGATTCAGAAAATCTGTACTCAGTATCCTCATCAACCTTTCTGAGCATTTCAATCATCATATGAATATGACGGATCATCACATCCTGGTTTTTCTCCATATAGAGCGTCCAGGACTGTTCTGCCCCGCGGCGGTATGCAGACATTGTTTCATGCAGGTAATAGATTCCGCCCCGCGTGGCCCCATGCATCTGAATTGCGTAATCAATGCAGTATTCAACAACGAATCGGGCTGGATTGCGCTGCAGTTCAGCCCGGCAAAACAATGAATTCGTCGCCAGGTAATTGCCGCCGCCAAGAATAACTTCCTCCATTGTCAGAATTCCATCATCCTTTCTCGGCTCAACCATACCGATCGTTTTGCGGTCGGAAGCCCTGACCATAAGAGCGCTGTGTGCGCACATATCACATTCAGGATGCTGTTCCATGGCGTCAAACTGTTTCTGGAGTTTATCTTTGGAAATCCAGTAATCGTCCCCCTCACACAGCGCAAGATACTTTCCACGTGCCATATTGCACAGTATGGCCTGCGGATGATTCCCCTTGGAGTACTGATTTTCCTTGAAATAAACCGGACGGATGATCTCAGGATAGTCCCTTTCATATTTCCTGATAATATCCGCTGTACCATCTGTGGATGCATCGTCACTTACCAGCACTTCAAAAGAAAACGATGTTTCCTGCATCACAAAGCTGGCAAGTGCATCCTCGATATACTTTTCCTGGTTATAAGCGCAGCAGATTACGCTGACAATAATTTCTTTTTCCAAGCAGATTCCTCCTTTTAACTCTGTACATTTTTCTGACAGCCGCTGTATTTGTCAATCTCTTGCAAGCAAATGAATCGATCCGATTCGCTCAATGAGAGCAGCTTTTACTCATGTCTCTGATGCAGTATGCCATCACCATCTCAGTTTTCCGGCAGGGACTCCGCAAACAGTCTGTAATTCATTTCTCTGACCGCCGCTTCCGTTTTACGGTTCTCTTCCAGCTCTGTATGTTCCTCAGTGAAAGCGGAACAGATACTATCGGCCACAACAAGAAACGCAGCCTGCTGAATTTCTGACCCAAGGCCTCTTAGACGGATGTGATTCAGTCTGATCTGTCCGAGAAGGTAATCATAATATTTCCGGGTGAAGGGTATCTGCAGATCCGTTCTGTCCTTCATAAGCTGAAGTGTGACCCATACTGTGTCGATGCTCTTAGGGTTTCCGGCTGCCGTATGCGTGATTGACGCAGGATTCGATCTGCGCAGGCAGACAGTCTGCCCGGTCCCGGCGCATTTTTCCGCCTGAGGAAATACAATATGGTGCATCAGACTGTCTTCAAACCAGTAACCCTCCGGAAACTGTGCTTTTTCGAAAAGGGTGCGGCGGTATAATTTGCCCCAGGCATGTCCCGTCATATCTTTTTCCGGAATCAGAATCCCGCTTTTCTGCGCATGTTTTTTTCCAAGCCAGCGGAATTGGTGGAAATTGCTATAACTGCCTGCGGTGATCTGTGCGTTTTCTTTTTCTGCCAGCGTCACCAGATGCGAAAGTGCGTCGCGCGCCAGCAGATCATCCGAATCAAGGAAAAGCACATATTTGCCGGTACTGTTCAAAAGAGCAGTGTTTCTCGCCCCGGACAAGCCTTTGTTTTCCTGATGGATTACCGTCACTCTGGGATCTGACTTATATTCGTCGAGTATTTTACCGGTGCTGTCGGCACCGCCGTCATCCACAGCAATGACATGGAATGTAAAATCTGTTTTCTGCGACAGGATTGACTCCATACAGGGACGGATGTATTTCTCCACATTGTAAGCCGGCACGATCACGTCCACCATCACATCCGGATTCTCCATAGCAAGAGCCGCGGTGCGCACAGCAGTGCTGCCCTGTTCTCTGCGGCTTGCACGCAGTGTTTCAAGCTGTTCATTCAGTCTGTTTTCTGTCATAGTACCTCCCCGGATACTGCCTGCATGTTCCTGTGATACCGCGAAATGATTAGAATCATGGTCATGCAGTTCCATATCGGCTTATATGTCAGTAAAGAAAGCGACATCATCATAATCAGATATCCGACATATGCGCTGATGATAAATGCATCGTGTGTCTTCCATGAAGCCCATATAAAGGCTATCTGCATTGCCACAAACAGACATTCCCCAAGAACACCCACAGCAAGCAGGTGTTCAATCCACAGGTTGTGTGCCACCAGGTGATTGTACTCATTGAGGTATGCCACAGTGCCAAACCCATATCCAAACAGCATCCTGAACAGATTTGAATCATTGAAACGCCCGAGCAGATAACTCCAGATCTGTGCACGGCCTGTGCTCCCGTGTTCGGCGATATATTCAGGTGTAAACCGCACTGCCACGCTTTCCGGCAGCAGCGAAAGGATCGGTTCGTAGAGAAAAATAACCAGCAGGATTCCGGCTGCCACCAGTAAAAATGTGCTGATCTGCAGTCTTTTTTCCTTCCGGAGTAGGCAGAATACCTGAACGAGGGCAATTCCGATCAAAGCCACCATTGCGCCGCGGGAGCCTGTCATCAGGGTAAAGACCATGATTCCGATTACCGGCAGCACCATCAGTAGTTTTTTTCCTTCCAGAAAGCCCTCCAGAAAATAAATAAACGCATAGAAAATGTACCCGTTCAGATAATTCTGGTCCTGTACATTGCCGTTAATACTGAGCGTCAGTCTTCCTCCTGCGCTGTAGTCCGCCATGAGCAGAGTCATAAGAATTGTCAGGGCCCCGCCGACCATCAGACTTTTTTTCAGAAAGTCAATTTCCCGGCTGTTGTAATCATACATACCGCCGGTAGTCAGAATAATAAACAGATTGAAAATGATTCTTTTGACCTGGTTGAATGTCTCTGTTCTGTTGATTGAATAAACATAGCTGAAAAGCAGAAACAGACAATAAACAGTAAACAGAACTGTCAGGGAGTTGATCTGCAGACGGTTGCGCATTTTGATTGCGAGTATCGCCCCGACCGGCAGGATCACAAAAACACGGAGAAGAGATCCGATTCCAAATGCAGGAATCGAATCAAATACCATAAGCATAAAATAGAATCCAAGACAGATCGTTACGATACCGATTTCCTGGCTGCTCTCTTCATGCATCCTGCCGTTACTCCTCCTTCCTTCTGTTTATTGACGTGCGTATTTTCTGTAAAGCTTCACATACTCATCCGCAATCACTGCTGAATCATATTTCTGTACCTCTGCGTAAGAGGTTTTTCCCATTTCCTGCCTGAGAAGCGGATTCTCCATCAGACGGATCAGTGCATTTTTCAATTGCTCCTCACTTCCCTTCTCAATCAGAATTCCGTTTCCTTTTATAATATCTTTTACTCCGCCGACATTGGTGGATACAACCGGCAGAGATGAAGCCATTGCCTCAAGAAGGACGAGGGGAAGTCCTTCGTATTCAGAACTCAATGCAAAGACATCGGCCATGGCGTAATACCCGGCAGGATTCTCAATTCTTCCTTTCAGATGCACACAGCCGGTCAGATTCTCTTCACGGATCTGCTGCTCGAGTTCCTCCCGCTGCGGACCTTCACCCAGTATGATCAGCTCTGAATCAGGGTTGGCTTCATGCACACTTCTGAATGCCCGGATCAGCAGCTGCTGGTTTTTCTGTCTGGAAAGACGGCCGACATTGAGCACCGTAAACGGTCTGTTTCCGTCTTTTTCCTCTCTGTGAAACTGTTCTGTATTCACCGGGTTATAAACAAGTTCTGTCTTTTTTTTCGGGTGATAGTACTCTTCTGTCAATGTCCTGATTTCAGTGGAAATTCCTACCGGTACGGCAATACCGAGACGGTAGAGCATCTGCATGAGCGCACGCTTCGGCCGGATCAGTTCATACTGCGGCATGTTGTGTACTGTATGCAGCATTGTCGTTTTGCGCGCAGCTGCCCATGGTGCACAATAGACGCAGGCGGAAAGATGTGTGTGAATAATCTGCGGACGAAACCTGTCCAGCTCGCGGAACAGATCCGTGATTGCCTTTGTTGAAAAACCTTTTGCCTTGCCCAGAAAGAAGATGGGAATTCCTTTGCGGGTGATTGCCCGTTCAAGATCATTGCCTTTTTCCTGACCGCAGACGATCACTTCCGCATCAACTTCATCGAGATTCATATGTGACAGCAGTCTGGAAACCATTACCTGCGCGCCGCCGAAATGGAAATCCGGCAGAACAACCGCTACTCTTGTCTTCATATCTATATCTCCGTTACATTCCTGTTATATGGAATTTCCTTAATTCAGATGCGATTCTTTCCTGAATCATTTCCGGGTTTCCGGGCGGTGTTTCCTCAATCACCCTGTTGATATTGCGGCTGTCTTTCTCCGCGATCAGATAAGGCATTCCGTAATGGCTGAGAATACCGGGATTCTTCAGGCCCCATTTTTCACTGAACAGTCCAATGACAGGCGTCAGCGCTGACAGGGAGAGAATGCCTGCATGCAGTCTCATCGTCAGAGTCAGCTCCATGCGCCTGTAAATCTCACGCAGAACCAGCGGATCATGATCTTCAATCATATGGATATCAGCGGTTCCGCGGACTTTTTCGTAAAACATCTTTGCGATATCCCGGTCTTTGAGCGTCTGTACGATAATCCAGTAATGTTTTTCAGGATGTGCTTTGATATACAGCTCCATTTCATCAAGAAGCCTGTCCCGTGTTTCATTGTCCAGCTGTCCGATGTCTCCGATTCCGGACCCCCTCAGGACCAGCGCTGTGCTGCCTTTTTCCAGCATTTTTGCATACTTTGCTGTATAAATATTTTTCGCCTGGTTCGTATCACTGCAGAAAAAGGCAAGATCAGTGCTTTTTGTAAACGGCACTTTCGGGAAAAGTGATTTCAGATAGTTGTATGAAAGCTCCTCCCGCACATAAAGCATTTTCATTCCGTCCAGATATCTGCTCAGCAGAAATCTGCCGGTTTTGCTGACATCTGCTGATGACTGCGGCAGGCACCAGACCGGTTTGCCCATCCGTTTCGCCAATTCGATCGGATAGAAAAGAGCCGCCAGGCGCAGATAATCTGCTGCTGTTTTTCCCCGCAGAAGATTGCCGCCGTTGAAGAAGATGCAGTCATGTTCCGCAATCAGTTTTTTAAGTTCTTTTTCCGGAAGAATACCGGTGATCTTCAGAAGGCCCTGCGCATAAGAGCCAAGCTTTCTGATCTTTGAAAAATTACGTTCGAATGAAAACGGCCCCGGAATCACCTGAATATCAGGATAGTAGCTCTGAATATATTCCTTGCTGCGGAGATACTCGTTTTCATGCTCACTGAAGCGGCTGACCATTGTGATCGTGAAGCCCTGATTCTTCAGCATTTCAGCGGCGCCTGTGCAGATTGCCATGTCACCGGCGTTTTTGGTGCCGTACAGATAGAAAACCAGTGCGCGTTTCATACCGGCCACCCCCTGTTCTTCAGCTCCTGCCGGAATCGTTCAAGCACTCCGTCCGCATCATACTGCAGGGCTTCCTTCCTGTTTTCAGACGAAACGCGTTCCAGTGCCTCCCTGTCCTGAATGCATGCGCGGATACACTGTGCCAGACTGTCCGCATCACCATGCGGATAAATCCAGCCGTTTTTGCCATGAACAATAATCTGGGGATTATCGTTCATGTCACTAGAGATCACAGGCAATCCGGCTGACATCGCTTCCACCAGCACGGCAGGGAATCCTTCGCCTGTATATTCCGTTGGGAAAACGAACACATCATATGATTCCATTGTCGGAAGAACCTGATCATTTTTTACTTCTCCCAGATAACGGATATCAGTTTCCTTTTCAAGTTCTGCGAGGAAGTCAGGATCCAGGTCATCCCGGAGCGGCCCATAATAATCCAGCTGTGCTGGCAGCCCTTCCGCGATAACCTGCCTGAATGCTTTCAGAAGGGTTCTGACACCTTTCGCATTTCGCATGCTCGAGAGAAACAGAAAGCGGAGCGGATCATGATGAAACTCTTTTTCATGATTTCCGGAGCTTCTTCTGGCAATGCCTTCTTTATAGTTAGGAACCAGCGAAACATTGTTCAGTCCGAAAGTATCTTCCATTCCTTTTTTCAGACCTTTTGTTTCTACCGTGACAAGATCCGCCTCACGCATGGCACGGATTGCGGTCTTCACGCGGAACGAATTCAGTACATTACCGCCGATCACCACACAGCAATACTGTGTTTTACGAAGCTTATTACGTAAATAAAGGAAAGGATACAGAAGATTCCTGCCTTTCCTGCTCACAGCGACAATCATGTACTCCTCTTTTGCGAAGAGAATTTCCCGGATTGCCCCAAGCCGGGCTGCTGCCGACTTATCGTAAGTGTTATGGATCCGCAGATCCGCAAAGCGCCGGAAATATTCAGTCATGATCCGGTTTTTGATCGCCGGGCCGCCCTTTTCAGCGACCGGGCCGATAAACAGCACTCGATGGCTCATATTCTCTCCTCGCTCTCGTGATCCAGTATGATCCTGGCAGAAATCTTTCCGCTGCCCTCATATATATCAGCTTCAATCTCACTGCAGGCACCGTATTCCGGTGCGTACAGCTGATTTTTCTTCTGAACTGACTGTGCTGTGAATTCTGTCTGCAGCGGCCTCAGAAAATGAAGCGCAGCCGTTAGGGTATGCCCCGCAGATTCATCCGTAACAGTCAGATTCTCCGCAAAATCTATTCTTCTAGTGACCTGATGACCAGCTTGATCTGTCATTACCGCACTCAGATGATGATCATCCGCTTCAACAGCCCGGACAAAACTGCGTTTTGCGACCCTGAACACACCCCAGCACTGAGATTGTTCTGTGCCGTCAATACATACCGTGTTATGAGCCAGGGTACTCCGGAAGAAACTGCGCAGCTGACTCTGATACGCATAAGTTCCGCAATTCACCAGAACAGGTCTGCCATTGCAGAACAGTTCAAAACTCAATGCATCGCAATGTACGTGCCCCGGAATATAGGATGGCCCCGGATCACCGGCATCGACGATCAGTTTCCATTTTCCCTGTCTGAACAGCCAGAAGCCTGCGTTGGGAAAACATGACCTGTAAACCGGCTTGAGCGCAAAGTGCGCTGCCGCTGCTTTCACCAGAGCATCCAGACTCTTTGCAACATTGTCTCCGGAATCATTGAATAACGGCAGGCGTTCCAGTGATTCTTCCACAGACCATGCGGCATCAAGCATCGGCTGTATATACCCTTCAAGGGTTTCATCAGGGTGACCGCAGCCGCGGAGTACAGCAGCTGCTTTCATAAGTCCTTCCAGAACCAGTTTGTGATACATCGGACTGCGTTCAAAATGCATGCCGTCCGGCAGTATCTCTTCTTTGCATTCCTTTTTCAGTTCATTCACGGCACATTCCAGCATCTTTTTATCGTCAAAGAATGCTGCGCATATGACCAGTGTCTTGAGATCCTCAAAATAATGATTTCCCAGAATATCCTTTTCAATATGTTCTGACAGGTAGCTGTATTGATCATAGATCGAAGCATACATCATTTTTTTCAGTTCATCTGAAAGGGATTCCTTTGCGTAAGTGTAAAAACTCAGCCAGTGGGTCAGCCGCAGATCAATTGTATAGGGGGACCATCCTGTTCCCCCTTTTGCCTGAGGATTGCCTATGATCCATCCCCGGACTGTCTCTTCCGCTTTATACAGATACTGTCTGTTTCCGGTTTCACAAAATGCGCTCCACAGGGGAAACAGATACTCAAAATAATGCAGGTTGAAATTCCAGAGATCTGACTGATCCGGGATCTTCCAGCTGCCCTGCCAGTCCATTATCTGAGATTCATGCAGAAAAGTGACCTTATTCTGCAGAAGATCATCGCAGGAAAACCGCTTCAGAAAGACCTGATCAAAATCCAGTTCCGGAATCACAGTGATTGCCCGTACCTGACCGGCCGGTTTCTGCACACGGCAGCCGATTGTGCACCGCAGTCCCAGTTTTTTTCTGATCCTGTGAGTAACCTGTGACAGCTTCATTGTGCGGATTGTATGAAAATACAGCGTTGCTTTTCCCATCATCCGGCGCGCTTCTTTCCGTCAAAAAACACAGTGCCAAGTACATTGGCGCCGGCTGTCTGCAGACTGTTCAGATAATCTTTCAGGGCAGCTGTCCGGGTTGATTTTCTGCTTGTGATCAGAACATTGCCTGAAACCCGGGCTGCCAGTCTTAATACGCCCGGATCTGTTTTTTCTGCGGATGATAGGAGAAGAATATAGTCATATTCCGAGCCTGCCGCATCGAGAAGCTTATCCATCTCCTCTGAAGCCAGCAGTTTATCCGGATTGACTGAAACAGTTCCTGCAGTGATGACATCCACATTCTTTTTATAGTTCTGTACAGCCGACTCAAATTTCACTTTTCCGATCAGAATATCAGTCAGACCTGGTTCTTTCCTCAGTTCCAGCTTCTTTTTCAGGCATGGATAATTGAGATTGCACTCCATTAACAGTACCCGGAAGCCGTCATTTGCCAGAGCGCCTGTCACTTCAGCTGCGGTAAACGGATCATTTTCACAAGGCGGAAACTCAGTAAACAGAATGCTCTTGCATTGACTGCCCGGCAGACTGTAGACAAGATTTCCTTTCAGTTTTCCTGCTTCCAGCGGCATAATTGCCAATACAGGCAGTCCGAGAGCAGTCAGCTGCCCGGCTGTTTTGAGCCCTGTATTCAGCATTGCGGACAGGATCAGCAGAATGATTGCGAGCAGTGCTCCTCCTACCACTCCCATCAGAGCTGCTTTTGCGTTGCTTGGTTCAGATTTGCGATCCGGAACCTTTGCCCGGTTCAGAATTCTCACGGACCCAGCCGGTTCGATTGCTTTCATGATTCCCGGTGTGATTTCGGCGATTGAATCTGCAATCAGAGCAGCCTCCTGCGCATTATGAGCCTTGACGATGATGTACATGATCTTTGTGTTTTCAACACCTTCCACCTGTACCATCTGCAGCAGTTCCTGCGCAGTGTAATCAAGCCCGCTCAGTTTTATTGCTGTTTCAAGGGTTTCAACCTCTTTTATGACTGTCGAACATGTCTGCATCAGCATCATGGAAGCTGCCATGTCGCTGGTGGTGATGGAAGGTGCCTGATTGCCTTCTGCCGTGTTGGAAACATAAAGAGCGACAGATGTCTCATAGGTAGGCAAAACAACCCGGTCTGTATATACATAGGATGCTGCTCCGCCAATCAGGGCAGCGAGTATAATTACCCACATTTTTTTCAGAAGAAGCCGGAAAACTGCTGAAAGATCCATTTCTGTTTGTCCGTTTTTTCGTATTAAAATATCCATATCCGTGCTCCTTCAGTCAAATGTACTGCAGCCAGTACTTTCTTTTACAGCATTTTCGTTGTTCGTAATGTCAGAACCGCTTTGAAAGCGGATGTTTTTCAGATAAACAGTATATCCCTGACGGTTGCTGATATACAGCCCGTTCAATGTTTCTCTCTCTGTATAGGAGAATGTGCAGTCGGTGAATCTGGTGTCTGGCAGACGGACATTGCCGCCCCAGTTAATATACTGGCATCTTACACTTTCAAATGGAAAATTGCACCACTCATCTCCAAGAGAAGTCATCCGTTCAAACACACAGTTTTCTGCATAGGGTTTTACGGACGAATCTGCATAACTGAATGCATATGCGTGGTGGAACTCACAATTGCGGACTGCTGCGGAACCGCTCTCGGCGATCAGAATGAACTGGCCGCTGGATTGTTCAACGAATTTGCAGTCTTCGACTGTCACATTGGCAGCACTGGAAGATGTGATACCGTTGGCATAAATTTCACAGTTTCTGATCTGCAGATCAGGAATCACATCATCCGGGCCCGGATCACCGTAAATCTGGAATGCATGACCGGATTCACTGTTCTTTGTTTCAACCAGGCAATCCTGAACTGTCAGACTTTTACAGCCATACCGCTCTATATAGACACAATGATCTCCGCCATAGAGATCACCGTCATTAAGGAATGTGCTTCCCGTTACCAAAGTATTCTCACTGTAGCCCTGTACCGGAATCTTGCATTCCGTAAATGTGCAGCCGCTGACAGCTATACTATGCGGAATAACTGAAGAAGCTTCTGATTTCCTGCCCCGGACCGCAATGAGCGCATTCGTGAATGTGCAGTTTTTAAAGGTGCCGTTTTTATTCCACACTTCTACAAATACCACATTGCTCGTATGTGCGTAAACCTCTTTATGCGGGCTCTGTCCGTTTCTCACAAATGTGCTGTAGAATTCAATGTTTTCAAAAGTCACATTGTCTTTAAAGGTCAGTGTTTTGCTGTTACTGACCGGTTCACAGATCACAGAAGCACCGGTTTTGCCATCATCAGTTTCAGCCATAAAGTATTTCTCTGAAGCTGCTTCGATGTTTCCGGTGATCAGATATTTTCCTGAAAGAAGAACATTCTTTTCAGGATCGCTCATGCATTTTTCAAATGCTTCAGTATCATCCGCAATGCCGTCACCCCTGGCACCGAATTGTTCCGGGGTAATATACGTCGTAAAGCTTTCCGTACTGTCTTCAGGTTCGCTGTGTGTGTCTGGTGTTTCCGGCTGTGATGTTTCTTCAGGGATTTCACTGGTTTCTGAATTTTCAGTACCGGAAGTGCAGCCGCACATGCAGCTGAAACAGACACAGAATACGATTAATCCATACATAGCACGTTTCAACATTCATTCTCCGGTGCGCCGCACAGTTTTGCCTGAATGATCTCCACGATCTGACGGCTCGCTGTGCCGTCACCGTAAGGGTTGGCTGCTTTTGACATTGCCTGATACTCTTGTTCATCGCTCAGAAGCCTGCTGAACTCTCTGTAGATTGTTTCCTCTTCTGTTCCTACCAGTTTCAGCGTTCCTGCTTCCACTCCTTCCGGCCGCTCCGTTGTATCACGCATGACCAATACCGGTTTTCCCAGGGACGGCGCTTCTTCCTGAACGCCTCCTGAATCCGTCAGAATCATGCAGCAGCGGGCCATAAAGTTATGAAAATCCATGACATCAAGCGGCTCGATCAGACGAATACGTTCCTCGTTTCCAAAGATTTCGGCAGCGGTTTCCCGGACTGCGGGATTGAGATGGATCGGATAGATCATCTTTACATCCGGATTCTCTCTCAATACCCGTTTGATGGCGCGGAACATATTCCTCATCGGTTCTCCGAGATTTTCACGCCTGTGAGCTGTAATCAGCACCAGCCGGCTGTCCGCCGCCCATTCCAGTTCCGGATGACTGTAATCACTGCGGACTGTCGTTTTCAGGGCATCAATGGCTGTATTGCCGGTCACAAATATATCCAAAGGATTCCTTCCCTCGCGGATCAGATTGTTTTTCGCCCATTCCGTCGGGGCAAAATTGAGGCTGCTGATGATTGAAACAGCCTGCCGGTTGAATTCTTCAGGATACGGGCTGTAAATGTTATACGTACGAAGACCCGCTTCCACATGACCGACCGGGATCTGCATATAATAGCAGGCCAGTGCTGATGCAAATGTGGTTGTAGTATCGCCATGAACCAGAAGAAGGTCAGGCTTTTCTTTTTCCAGAATTTCCTGGATTGACTGCAGAATGTTCTGCGTCACATCAAACAGTGTCTGCCGGCTTTTCATGACAGATAAGTCATAATCCGGAACAACCTGAAATGTTTCAAGTACCATATCAAGCATCTTTCTGTGCTGACCAGTTACGCAGACAACGGTTTTCAGCTGCGGATGCTTTCTCAGTTCCAGCACCAGAGGACACATTTTAATCGCTTCCGGTCTGGTCCCGAACACTATCATTACTTTCTTCATACTGCCTGTCTGTTCCTTTCGTTAACTTCTTTGGGGATGGAGAGTATCAGATATGGTAGACCCCTGGCAGACGGATGACATTGTGGCAGTCCAGCACAGTCTTTCCTTTCAGCTTCTCCTGCATTTCGCAGATTTCTGAATGTTTGACCATGATGACAACAAGATCCACATCATTCAGGAATGCGTCCAGATCATGGTACTGATTCGGCACAATATCCTCTGTGATAAAAGGATCATATACTTTCAGGCCCTTTGCGAGGTGACGTTTCTGGCTTCCAAGAAGCTGCAATGTCGGTGATTCACGTATATCATCTACATTTTCTTTATATGTCAGTCCATACAGACCCACTCTGTCAACATCCTCAATACCGTTTTCTTCCATAATGTCATGAATACGGTTCAGGACAAAATCCGGCATGCCATCATTGGTTCTCATAGCTTCATCGATTACTTTTGCAATAAAAGGATAATCGCCGACGAGAAACCAGGGGTCAACGCTGATGCAATGACCGCCGACACCGGGGCCTGGCTGCAGAATATTCACACGGGGATGCTTGTTGCAGATACGGATGATTTCATAGACATCAATATCATCATATCGGCAGATCTTGGCAAGTTCATTGGCGAACGCAATATTGACAGCACGGAATGTATTTTCAACAACTTTTGTCATTTCCGCAGCACGGATACTTGTTGTCTCGATTTCACCCTGACAGAAAGTGCTGTAGCTCTTTTTTACTCTTTCCGCTATTTCGGGATCATCAGCACCGATCGTTCTGTTGTTATAAAGGAGCTCATGGATCATATTTCCAGGGATGATCCGTTCCGGTGCATGAGCCAGATGAACGTCTTTGCCTGTGACAAATCCGCGTTTTTCAACCAGCGGACGGATGTAACGGTCAATTGTACCAGGGGAGATTGTGGACTCAATAACAATCACCGCTCCTTCAGGACAAACATCAAGCACGCGCTCAACAGCTGTCTGAACATAAACAGGATCAATCCGCTTGTTACGTTTTTCATATGGTGTGGGAACCGATATGATATACATATCAGCCCGCTGATACTCTGTTGTAAATCTGATGTCGTTCTTCATTGCCTGCTGAAACAGGTCTTCAAGGCCGTCCTCTTTGAAAGAAACGAAGCCGGCCTGCAGTTTTTTGACAAGTTTTTCATTCAGGTCTGTACCTGTAACCTCTGATCCATGAGCCGCAAGCATCAGAGCTGTAGGAAGCCCGATATATCCCAATCCAATTACATTTATCATAGTTATTCCCCCTCTATAATTACCTGCCCGCAAGTGTTTTCTGAAGTCTTGCTGCCAGCCCGGCAGATATTTTCTGCCGTGAATAATTGGCTTTCACATGATTCTTCGCTTCTTCTCTGTGGGCAATAATCTGATCATATTCATTCAGAATCTCATTAAAAACATCTCCGAGCTGCTCGGGATGATCCGGTGACACGTGCCTGCCAAAGCCTGTTTCATCAAGAACCTTACAGGAATCTCCTTCCGCCACCAGAAGAACAGGACACCCGACCCCAAGCGCCTCATACAGCTTGGTAGGAATACTGTCTTTCATCCTGGAGCTCTTGAGCGGAATGATGCTCAGATCTGCGCAGCTGAGCACTGTATAGACGTGCTCTTTTGGCAGCGGGCCGCAGAAATGAACATTATCCAGATTCCTCTCTGCCGCGGTCTTAGCAAGATGTTCTTTTTCCGCACCGTTTCCAAACAGCAGGAAACGCACATTTTTATCTTTCGTTTCTTCTGCCAGACGCAGAACTGACTCCAGCCCCTGGGCCAGTCCGATGTTGCCGATATAAACACATGTGAATGTTTGACCGAATTCATATTTGGCGGCGACTTCGTCATAATACTGTGAATCAAGAATCTTCTCATCAAATCCATTCCCTGCCAGAATGACCTTTTCAGTGTCAGGGGAATATCTCCGGACATAATTCCGGACTTTTTCCACCTTTCCCGGAGAGACAGTCGTGATCAGATCCGAATGTTTATACATAAATTGCGCAATCATCCGGAATGTTCTTTCATAGAAACTTCCTTTGCTGAAGGAACCCATTTCAACAGCCACATCAGGCCAGATGTCTCTGACATCATAGACAAGCAGAGCTCTTTTCGCCCTGGCAATCAGCCAGCCCGCCATACTGATCAGCGGCGGCGGCGATGTGGTGAGCACAACATCCGCCTTCCCTGCTTTGATTGCACAGAAAATCGATGATATTGCAAATGTCGCATTATTAAGCAGTCTTGATACAGCTGTCTTTTTCTTCATGTGGTATGCCGGAACATAGATAATGCGCTCTGCATGATCCTGCAAGCTGCCATTGTGCAGATTGGCAGCACTGCACAGGACAGTAACCTGTGCGCCTCCGTCCATCAGTGCTTCCGCAATTGACACCATTCTGTTTGTACACGCCTGTGCGGTAGGACGGTATTCATCTGTATGAATCAACACATGCATATTTTTACCTGCCAGTTCCTCTAAACCTAGTTGTACACTTTGCCATTTGCACTAAGAGGCTCCTCAAGTGCTGTAGTCTGTCCGACTTCGACACCTGTAGTGCTTTCAGGGAGGAACAGGATTTTTATTGTGCCCATGATGATCTTGAAATCCTCTGCGAGGCTCGGATTAGCCATGTAGTTCAGATCCATGAGCAGCTTGTCATAAGGAGTTGTGTTGTAACGGCCGTATATCTGAGCATATCCGGTAAGACCTGCTTTTGCCTGCAGGCGAAGAGCGAACTCGGGCATGACTTTTTCATATTCTGCCGCAATCTCCGGACGTTCCGGACGAGGTCCTACAATAGACATTTCACCTTTTATAATATTGATCAGCTGAGGCAGCTCATCGATACGAAGTGCACGGATGATCTTGCCGACTGGAGTAATCCGGTCATCTGCAGTTCCTGTTGACAGTCTTGCGACACCGTCTTTTTCAGCATCCATACGCATACTGCGGAATTTCAGAATCATGAATTCTTTTCTGTCCTGAGTAAGTCTGCACTGCCGGTAAAAAACACTTCCTCCATCCGTAAGTTTTATAGCAATACTTGTTATGACCAGAATGGGTGACAGAATTATCAAAGCCGCTCCTGCAATCAGAATATCTGCTATGCGCTTTACAAACAGATATGTCATGGAAGGACTGTATCTCATGATTTTCAGCATTGGCAGATGGAACAGATGAAGCGGTTTGGCACTGCTCATGATTGTGTCACCGATGCGGGGAATAACGTATGCATCAATATTATTGAGAACGCAGTATTTAACGATCTGATTACGGTCGCTGCTGTGAACACCGCTTAGGAATACAGCTTCCATACCTTTCAGATTCTTCTGAAGATCTTCAATACAAGTCTTTGCTCTGATAACTCTTATAACCCGATATCTTTTTTCGAGACCATACTGTTCGATCAGTTCATTGAAACCCTGGCGGACATCCCAGACGATAACCGTTTTTTTCGGACTGTGTGTTGCAAAATACCATCTGTGAACAATAAGGGCCCAGGCCACCCCTACCAGTCCCTGTGCACAAAAGCATATCAAAAGGGGCAATGCATTCTGAATACTGCGGTGAATAAGAACAATCACGATATATGCGATTACATCTGTGAGAAGCAGTGAAAGCACCTGATCATAGATCAGTTCAGAAACGCGGGTTATCGAAATCTTATTCGCATCATATAAGAGAAGATACAGAAAGTAGCACCCGCCGAATAAAACCAGCAGCAGTGCGTTCCCCATATATGAAAAAGGGACCTGCAGACTATTGTTATAGAACGTCGTCCAGCACAAATAAAATAGGCCGGTCATACAAATAACATTCAGAAAAATAGCTGTGTTGATTCTGAACTTGTCCATACTTTTCTTTTTGCACATAATGAGTATTATTGCCTCAGACCAGGGCAACCACCTGTATCCTTTCTAACCATTGAAAGTCCTTACGACTTTTTAGTGTTTTATAAAATTGATATGCGATTCTGGAAGCAAATAATCCGGTCTCAGGAAAAAGAAGGCTTCATTGCCTCATTTATGACTGGTTTTGTCAAAAATGAGGCATATTTGTGTCGGCCAATGACTTTACACTTTCCGTATGCAATAAAGAAATCAGTCAACCGCTTTTTTTCGCCACATATTTGCTGAATAATAAAATATCAAAACGTTCATGCATGCTCAACACGATTGTTGTTAACTGCTTTTTTCATGTTGTGAAGCGTAACAGACGTTCTTCTTCATCCCAGGTTTACCAATTAAATTGACCAAATCGAATGTGTCAAAACTAAAAAAAACGAGAGTTGTGCAGTCTGGTGAAAGAGTAATTATGAAGCTTAAAGCAGAACTGACACTGTCAATGCCAGAGATCTTTGATAATTCAGAACAAAAAGAGCCTTCCTGATTGAAAAGAAGGCATGATGAAAACAAATTCGATAGTTATCTTGTATCAATTGTCTATGACTGAACATCCTTTCTGTGAAACTTGCCGGAGATCCGGATTAGCTTAAGTCATTTATCAGGTATAAGGTCATATTCATCAAATTCATCCAGAATAACCGGAGACTTGTATACAAGGGCGGAATAGCGTCTGAGAAAACTGAAGAAAACATAACAAATCATATAGGAGTCTGCCTGATCAAAAGAAGCATATCCTCGGATGGTGATTTTCTTGAATGTTCTGTTGAGCCATTCTTCTCTCTGTTTCCATAAGCGGAATTTCTTTTAGGCATTTAAATTGCTTTGTTGTATAGACGAGCATTAAACAGTTTGTGTTTAAAGGGTGGTTATCAACCTTGTGTTGATGACCTTTTCTTTTTGTGTTGATACGCTTTAAACACTGTGTGGTTTCATCATAATAAAAAACTCCTGTCTTACAATGGATTTACCACTAGCCATTGAAGAAAGGAGCGACATTTTGTCTATTGAAAAGTTTATCACGGATATGCTCAATATTGATCCCAATATGATCGAATCAATTGAATCTATCCAAACTTCCGACAACTCGCACAATATTCTGATTAAACTCAAGCCATCAGATCATTCGATGCGTCCTGATTGCGGACAGATACTTGCCAGTAATGATTATAAATACACGTTAGGTCTTGTTCCGCTATTCACCAAAAGAATCAATTACACCATCATCCTCTTTCCCGGGTTCCTGAATTGACTTGAAACCATCTATTTCTTTCAATCTTTTACGTGTTTTGTAAAGGATGCCTGCTGCAATGATTATCAATACTGCAAGTACAATAATAACAATAGTAAACATACTCATATCAAGACTTCAGTTTTTTCCTGTACCATCTGATTATTCTCAAATCAGAAGCTATCATCAAGGACAGAACTCCCAGAATAATCAGTTCACTCAAACCAACAACCATTTCCAATACCAGAGTTTCTTTCCGTCGCGAAACCTGTCCGGCGTGATTGATGGCTTTATCAGCAGCGCTTAATTCATCTTTTACCGGATTTGTCAGTGTTTCAGTTTTAGTCTCCGCATTATTCGGCACAGCTATCAATACCTGCGATTGCTCATCTGAAGCACTTTCATCCTTAATAAATTTTATAGTATTACCGGAATTTCCAGCGTCAGCAGCGCTGCTTGCAATATATTCACGACTTCCTGTATCACTAGGTCCGGCGGAATTACCAAAAGTGCCCGAATCATTTGGACCGCCAGGACTGACCCAACTTACCGGAGCTTTAGAAGCATTAGAATCGTCTTTGTCACCAGAAGCAGATGAATCCGCAGGACCAGCATGATCACCTGAATCAACCGGTACTGCAGGATCTGCTGGTTTCACTGGTTCCACCGGATCGACTGGATCAACTGGATCTACCGGGTCTACAGGATCGACTGGATCTACAGGATCAACTGGATCGACTGGATCAACTGGATCGACCGGGTCTACCGGGTCGACTGGATCGAC